>NZ_JAAALA010000019.1 GCF_009905535.1 Caulobacter sp. SLTY
ACCCCGCCCCACCCGGACTTCGCGGAAAAGTTCAACATCGAGCTGGCGCCGAACTAGGCTCGCCTTCGACTCTTCAGGGGCTTTGGGCTATAGCCCCCGCCCCATGCCCTTCACCGCCACCGTCCTGACCATGTTCCCCGAGGCCTTCCCCGGCCCGCTGGGTGTCAGCCTGATCGGCACGGCCTGGCGGGAACAGGACCTGTGGCGCCTTGAAACAGTGGACATTCGGACCTTTTCCAAGGATAAGCGCGGCTTCCTCGACGACACCCCCGCGGGTGGCGGTCCTGGACAGGTGATGAAGGCGGACGTGATCGCGGCGGCGCTCGACAGTGTCGACCTCGCGGGACGGCCGCTTTTGTGCATGAGCGCCCGGGGCAGGCCCCTGACCCAGGCGCGAGTTTCGAAGTGGGCCGAGGCGCCGGGGATCATCGTCCTCTGCGGCCGGTTCGAGGGGGTGGACCAGCGGGTGCTCGACGCCCGGGGGTTCGAGGAGGTCTCCGTCGGAGACGCGGTCCTGGCCGGTGGCGAGGCGGCGGCAATGGTGGCGATCGAGGCCTGCGTTCGTCTTGTTCCGGGGGTGCTCGGGCAGGCGGACAGCCTCAAGGAAGAAAGCTTCGAGGACGGGCTCCTCGAGCATCCGCAGTTCACCAGACCGCGGACGTTCGAAGGGCTGGACATCCCCGAGGTGCTGCTGAGCGGCGACCACAAGCGGGTCGCGGCCTGGCGGCAGGAGCAACGTGAACTGACGACCCGCGAGCGGCGGCCCGATCTCTGGGCGGCCCACCTCGCCAACTTACAGGCAAACGGCGCCCGCAAAGGGTAAGCCCTAAAATTGGAGTAGAGACTATGGCTGCCAACATCATCAAGCAGCTGGAGAAGGAAGAGGCCGAGCGTCTCGCCGCCCAGCGCAAGACCCCTGACTTCCAGGCCGGCGACACCCTGCGAGTGAACGTCCGCATCAAGGAAGGCGACCGTGAGCGCGTACAGGCCTACGAAGGCGTCTGCATCGGCCGCCAAGGCGCCGGGATCCACGAGAGCTTCACCGTCCGCAAGATCAGCTTCGGCGAAGGCGTGGAGCGGGTATTCCCGATCTTCTCGCCGAACATCGAAAGCATCGAAGTGAAGCGTCGCGGCGTCGTCCGTCGCGCCAAGCTCTACTACCTGCGCGACCGTCGCGGTAAGTCGGCCCGGATCGCCGAACGCGCCATGGGCGCCAAGAAGGAAACCGCCGACGCCGGCGAATAAGCCGCCGTTTCAGGCTGGAATTGGAAAGGCCCCGCTGGAAACGGCGGGGCCTTTTTCATTCTCAGTTGCTCCCCCCTCGGGCAGGGCAATCGCATATGGCCGTCGGTTCTAGGTTTCTTTCCCTTCTCCCTAAGGGGGAAGGAGGGGCCCGCCGCGAAGCGGTGGGAGGAAGAGGGTGTAGGGACGGTGGGAATAGGGCAAGCAGCGTAAACCCTCTCCCTCCCACGCTGCTTTCGCAGCGCGGGCCCCTCCCTCTCCCTCGCGGGAGAGGGTTTGAAGGTAGCTTGCCGCCATATGCGATAGTCCTGCCTCCTCGGAGGAGCTGTCAGCCGCTTCGCGGCCACCTCCCCCGATGGGGGAGGAGCGTCTCGCTTCCTTACTTCGCCCCAGCGATATAGGCGTCCACCTGCTGCTCCAGCACGTCCAGCGGCAGGGCGCCGTCCTTCAGCACCGCGTCGTGGAACGCCCGGATATCGTACTTCCCACCCAGGGCTGCCTTGGCCTTCTGGCGCAGCATCAGGATCTTCTGCTGGCCGACCATGTAGCTGGTCGCCTGGCCGGGCCAGCAGATGTAGCGCTCGATTTCCTTGACGATGTCGCGCTCGCTGAGCAGCGAGTTTTCCTGGAAGAAAGCGATGCTCTGCTCGCGGGTCCACTTCTTGGCGTGCAGACCGGTGTCGGTGACCAGGCGCACCGCGCGCCAGGCCTCCAGCGACAGCCGGCCGAAGTCGGAATACGGGTCGGTATAAAATCCCATCTCCTTGCCCAGCCGCTCCGAATACAGCCCCCACCCCTCGATGTAGGCGCCATAGCCGCCGAACCTGCGAAACTTCGGCAGCCCCTGGAGTTCCTGGGCCAGGGCGATCTGGAAATGGTGCCCCGGCGCGCCCTCGTGATAGGCGATGCCCTCGGCCTGGGGCTTCAGCACCTGGGTCATGTCGGCCAGGTTGACGTAGTAGATGCCGGGGCGAGACCCGTCCGGCGTCGGCCGGTTGTAGAAGGCCACGCTCGCCGTCTCCTGGCGCCATTCCTCGACCGCCCGCACCTCCAGCGGCGCCTTGGGCAGACGCATGAAATACTCCGGCGCCTTGGCCATCACCTGGGCGATGTAGCCCTTGGCGTCGGCCAGGTACTGCTGCTTGCCGGCATCGGTGTTGGGGTACTGGTATTTCGCGTCGGTCTTGATGGCCTTGAAGAAATCCTGCAGCGAGCCCTTGAACCCGACCTTGGCCATGATGGCCCGCATCTCCCCCTGCACCCGCTTGAGGTTAGCCAGCCCCAGCTGGTGGATCTGCTCGGCGGTCATGTCGGTGGTGGTCGAGACCTTCAGCCGGTAGGCGTAATAGGCCTCCCCGTCGGGCAGCGCCCAGGCGCCGTTGTTGCCCTTGGCCTGGGCCTGGACCTTCTTCTGGGTGGCCAGGAAGTGCTCGTAGCCTTCCTTGAACGGCCCGGTCAGCGCCGCCCTGCCCTCCGCCAGCAGCCGATCCTTGTCGGCCTGCGACGCGGTCAGCTTGCCGACCTTGGCCTTGAAGTCGGCCCAGACCGCCACGTCCTCTCCGTCGGTGAACGGCGCCCCGGCCAGCACGTTTCGGGCGTCCTTCTCGACCGGCGGAAAGGTGAAGGCCGGAGCCACGATCCCCTTGGACGCCGACTTCTCGATCGAGGCGGACACCTCGATCATCACCCGCTTGGTGTCCTTCAGCCGGCTGATGTAGGCCTCGGCGTCGCCGACCCCATCGACGCGATGCTGGTTGATCAGGAAGACCGGGATTTCCCCGGCGTGGCTGCCGTTGACCGTGGCCTGATAGCCGTGGTCCCGCCAGCGCACGCCCTCCTTGGCCACCGCCACGGACTGCTCGAACAGCCGCCAGCTGATCTGCGACTGGGACCCCAGCTTGTCGTAGGAGAACTGCGCCTTCATGGCCGCCAGCTGCGTCTCCGACAGCGCCAACCCTTTGTCCGCCCCCGCGTCGGTGTAGTCGTCCAGCTTGCCGTAGTCGGTCTTCATGCCCAGCGAGGTCATCGTTTCGGGGCTCAAGGCGATCGCCTGGTCGAACGCCGCGTCGAGGAAGGCGGTGAACCTGGCGTCCTCGCTTCCCTGAGCGAAGGCGATTCCACCAAGGGAGACCTGGGCCAGCGGCCCCGCGAGAACCAGCCCGGCCAGCGCCAGGCGACGGTTGATGAGCAGTTGGGTCACTTGGGCGTCCCTCTCGAGGTTTAAGGGCGCGCAGTCTCCACGGTTCGGGCAGGCTGTCACCTGTTGTTTCCCGCCCCGTCATCCTCGGGCTTGTCCCGAGGACCCATTTGTCCGCTCGCACAATGCAATGGGTGGAGGCGCGCCCGCGCCTCCATGGCAAGGGTTCGCGGTGGCTGAACGATGGGTCCTCGGGACAAGCCCGAGGATGACGGTGTGGTGGGATAAGTCGGGGCAAGTCCTTGCCCGCGACCGGCCGCCGCGTCTGATCCCGCGCACTTTTGTTGCGCCGCTCTGGACGGCGCGCCCTCGCCCGTCCTAAACCGCCTGCATGGCCGGCAAGACACTCTACGACAAGATCTGGGACGCGCACGCCGTCGCTCAGGATGGCGGCGAGACAGTTCTCTACATCGACCTGCACCTGATCCACGAGGTGACCACGCCCCAGGCCTTCGCGGGCCTCCGGGCCGCGGGCCGCAAGGTGCGCCGGCCCGACCGCACGCTCGCGGTTGCCGACCACAACACCCCGACCATCGGGCAGGCGCTGGGCGTCGACGCGGTCGAGGACCCGGAGGCGCGGCTGCAGCTGCAGACCCTGGGCCGCAACGTCGCCGACAACGGAATCGAATACTTCCCGATGGGCGACATCCGCAACGGTATCGTCCATGTGGTCGGCCCCGAGCAGGGGCGGACCCAGCCTGGCATGACCGTCGTCTGCGGCGATTCTCACACCTCCACCCACGGCGCGTTCGGCGCGCTTGCGCAAGGGATAGGCACCAGCGAGGTCGAACACGTCCTGGCCACCCAGACGCTGCGCCAGGCCAAGTCGATGAACATGCGCGTCACGGTGGACGGCGAGCTTGGTCCCGGCGTCACCGCCAAGGACATGGCCCTGGCCATCATCGGCAGGATCGGCACGGCGGGCGGCACCGGTTCGGTGATCGAGTTCGCCGGCGAGGCCGTGCGGGCGCTGTCGATGGAGGGCCGGATGACCCTCTGCAACCTGACCATCGAAGGCGGCGCCCGCGCCGGCCTGATCGCCCCGGACCAGACCACCTTCGACTACATGATGGGCCGCCCGGCCGCGCCGAAGGGCGCCGCCTGGGACATGGCGATGAGCTACTGGCGCACCTTCTTCACCGACCCCGACGCGGTGTTCGACCGTGAGGTCCGCCTCGACGCCGCCGACATCGTCCCCACCGTCACCTGGGGCACCAGCCCGGAAGACACCCTGCCGGTCACCGGCCATGTCCCGGACCCCGCCAGCTTCGAGACCGCCGACAAGCGGGCCTCGGCCGAGCGCGCCCTGGAGTACATGGGGCTGACGGCCGGTCAGCCGATCACCGAGGCGAAGATCGATGTGGTCTTCATCGGCAGCTGCACCAACAGCCGCATCGAGGACCTGCGCGCCGCCGCCAAGGTGGCGCAGGACGCCTTCCTGCACGGCCGCATGGTCGCTCCGCACGTCCGCGCCATGATCGTGCCGGGCTCGGGCCTGGTCGCGGCGCAGGCCGAGGAAGAGGGCCTGGACGCCATCCTGAAAGCCGCCGGCTTCGAATGGCGTGAGCCGGGATGTTCGATGTGCCTGGGCATGAACCCCGACAAGCTGACCCCCGGCCAGCGCTGCGCCTCCACCTCCAACCGCAACTTCGAAGGCCGCCAGGGCCGTGGCGGCCGCACCCACCTGATGAGCCCGGCAATGGCCGCGGCGGCGGCGATCGCCGGCCACATCGTCGACGTGCGGACGTTCCTGGAGCCATGATCACCGCCCTCGACCACATCGCCCTGGTGGTGAAGAACCTCGATGCGGCCCTGGACGGCCTCACCCGCCTGCTCGGCCGCGAGGCCGACTGGCGCGGGTCCGGCGGCGGGACGCGGCATGTCTGGTACCAGCTTGGCAACACCGCGCTGGACGTCATCCAGCCCGGCGAGGGCAACCCGATGTTCGCCGGCGCCGGCGGTCTCTGGGCCCTTGCCTTTGCCACCGACGACATGGAGGGCGACCGCAAGCGGCTGTCCCGCCTTTCCGTCGCCTCGATGGACCCGATGCCGGTGCGCACCAAGACCGAGGACGGCCAGACCCGCACCTGGCCGACGGCCATCGTCACGGACGGCGCCAACGGGGTCACCACCTTCCTGGTCGGGGAGACGCCCGCCTGGCCCGCCTCCCCCGCGGTCGGCGATGAGGCCGGCGCGGTCAGCGGCCTGGACCATGTGGTGGTCTCCACCCGCAACCCCGACCGTGCCGCCGCCTTCTATGGCGCGCGGCTTGGCCTGCCGTTCAAGCTCGATCGCAGCAACCCCGACTGGGGCACGCGGCTGATGTTCTTCCAGTGCGGAGACCTGATTGTCGAGGTGGCCCAGCAGCTGAAGCAGGAGCCCGGCGACGACCCCGACAGCCTCTGGGGCCTCTCCTGGCGCGTACCCGACATCGACGCCGCCCACGCCCGCATCGGCCAGTCCTTCGCCGTCTCCGACATCCGCGATGGCCGCAAGCCCGGCACCCGCGTCTTCACCGTCAAGGACGCCCCGGAGGGCGTTCCCACGCTTATCCTCGGACGAACCGGATGAAAGCCTTCACCCGCCTCGACGGCCGCGCCGCTCCGCTAGGCCTCGCCAACATCGACACCGACCAGATCATCCCGGCCCAGTTCCTCAAGACGGTGGAGCGCGAGGGGCTGAGCAAGGGCCTGTTCTTCGCCCTGCGGTTCGACGACCAGGGCGGCGAGCGGCCGGACTTCGTGCTCAACCGGCCGGAGTACCGGGGGACCAACATCCTGATCGCCGGGGACAACTTCGGCTGCGGCTCCAGTCGCGAGCATGCGCCCTGGGCCCTGATGGACTTCGGCATCGATTGCGTGATCTCCACCAGCTTCGCCGACATCTTCAAGAACAACTGCCTCAACAACGGCCTCCTGCCGGTCATCCTCAAGCCGGAGGAGGTCGAGGCCCTGATGGACGAGGCCAAGGGCGGCAACCACGTCTTCACCGTCGACCTGGAGAGCCAGACGGTCACCGCCCCGTCGGGCGCCAGATACCGTTTCGACATCGACCCGGACCGCAAGGCCAAGCTGCTCAAGGGCCTGGACGCCATCGGCGAGACCCTGCAGCACGCACCCGACATCGATCTCTACGAGAGCCGGCGCGCCCTGGCCACGCCCTGGATGGAAGCCTGATGGTCATCGTCATGGGAACCGTCCGGGTCGATCCGGACGCCATCGAACGCCTGCGCCCGGCCATGGAAGCGATGATGGCCGCCAGCCGCGCCGAGGACGGCTGCCTGACCTATGCCTATGCGCTGGACCTGCTGGAGCCGGGCCTGGTCCGCGTCTCCGAGTTGTGGACCGACCGCGCCGCGCTGGAGGCCCACTTCAAGACCGCCCACATGGCGACCTGGCGCACGGCCCTGGCCGGCCAGATTCGCGAGCGCGACATCAAGCTCTACGACTCTTCCGAAGGCGAAGCGTTTTGACCACCCTGCTCCTCCTCCCAGGCGATGGCATCGGCCCCGAAGTCTGCGCCCAGGTCCGCCGCGTGGCCGCCGCCCTGGCCCCTGACATCCGGATCGACGAGCGCGACTTCGGCGGCTGCTCCTTCGAGCGCCACGGGGTTCCGATCACCGACGAGGCGGTCGCCGCCGCCCTCGCCGCCGACGCGGTGCTGATGGGCGCGGTTGGCGGGCCGCAATGGGCCGGCGCGCCGCGCGACAAGCGGCCCGAGGCCGGCCTTCTGCGCCTGCGCCAGGAAATGCAGGTGTTCGCCAACCTGCGCCCGGCCCTCTGCTTCGACGCCCTGGCCGACGCCTCCAGCCTCAAGCGCGAGCTGGTCGCCGGCCTCGACATCATGATCGTCCGCGAGCTGACCGGCGGGGTCTACTTCGGCCAGCCCCGCTTCATCGAGACCCTGCCCGACGGCCAGCAGCGCGGCGTCGACACCCAGGTCTATACGACCAGCGAGATCGAGAGGGTGTCCCGCGTCGCCTTCGAGCTGGCCCGCGGTCGGCGCAACAAGGTGCACAGCGCCGAGAAGTCCAACGTCATGGAATCGGGCCTGCTTTGGCGGCAAGTGGTCACAAGTCTGCACCAGCGCGACTACCCCGACGTCGAGTTGGAACACATCCTGGCCGACAACGCCGCCATGCAACTGGTCCGCGCGCCCACCCAGTTCGACGTCCTGCTGACCGACAACCTGTTCGGCGACATCCTCTCCGACGCCGCCGCCCAGCTGACCGGCTCGCTCGGCATGCTGCCCAGCGCGGCATTGGGCGAGCCCGGCCGTCCCGGCCTCTATGAGCCGATCCACGGCTCGGCCCCCGACATCGCCGGCCAGGGCGTCGCCAACCCACTGGCGGCCATCCTGTCCTTCGAGATGGCCCTGCGCTGGAGCCTGAACCGCGCCGCCGAGGCCGACCGCCTGTTCGGCGCGGTTGAAGCCGCCTTGGCGGCCGGCGCCCGCACCCGCGACCTTGGCGGCCGGCTCACCACGGTCGAAATGGGCGATGCGGTGCTGAGCGCGTTAAAGGCCTGATGGCTCGCCTCGACGCCCACGAAGAGACCGCCCAGGCCGAACTGGCGGCCTGGCGCGAGAAGGTGCTCAAGCCTCCCGGCCCCATGGACCGCGCCGCGCGGAACATGCAGCAGACGGTCAACAACCTGATCCCGGAGGGGATCCACGCCGCCGTCACCAAGGTGATCGAGGGCCTGACCCGCACCATTCTGACCGGCTCCGACCTGACCACCGCCCAGCCTCTGGTCAACGCCTCGCTCGGCGCCCGCGAGAGCCTGGTCAAGCAGCGCATCGCCGCCTACCGCACCATGGCCGCCGCCGAGGGCGGGGTGGCCGGCGCGGGCGGCTTCCTGCTGGCCGCGGCGGATTTCCCGGTGCTGATCGGCTTCAAGATCAAGCTGCTGTTCGAGATCGCCGCCCTCTACGGTCACGATGGCGAGACCTGGGACGAGCGGCTCTACATCCTGTCGATCTTCCAGCTGGCCTTCTCCAGCGGCGACCATCGCCAGGCCGTCTATCGCACCCTGGAAACCTGGGCCCAGACCGCCGAGGCCCGCCCGGCCTCCCCCCGCGACTTCGACTGGCGCACCTTCCAGCAGCAATACCGGGACTATATCGACCTGGCGAAGCTGGCCCAGCTGATCCCCGTGGTCGGCGCCCCCATCGGCGCCTTCGTCAACTTCCGCCTGCTCGACCACCTGGGTGTGGCGGCGATGAATGCCTATCGCCTGCGGTGGTTCAGCGACCGCGCCTAACCCCTGCGTCCCCGAAGGGGGTCATGGACCTGGGCCTCGGCCACCACCTCGATATTGGCGACATGCGCCATGCGCAGGGCTTCGGGAGGGCCCACGAGCGTAAAGCTCATGCGGTTGAGGGCCTCCGGCCGCAACTGACCGCCGGGGGTCCGATAGGCGCCCACGCGCCAGCAGGCCACGCAGACGGCAACTTCCGGCGCCAGCGGCGTCAGGCGTTCGACCTCAACCAGCTTCAGGGGAACACCTTTGAACATGATGTCGAAGTAGACCCGGTGCGCCGCCTCGACCTCGGCACGGCCGCGCCAGTGCATGCCGACCACATTGACCCAGTGAACATCCGCTGTCGCCCAGTCGAACATCGCCTTGGCGTCGGCGGCGTTCCAGGCGTCCTCATGCGCCTGCAGAAAGGCCCGAACCCCTCGTGCAAGCCGGTCATCGGCCGCTTCGACACTGCCTGCCGTGATCATCGCTCCCATCCCTGCCAGCACCGCTCGCCTCTGCACGTCACAGTTCTCCCAACGTCTCCGGGAAGTTTGCCGGACCTGTGAGGACCCCAATTGTAAAAATCGGTCACCCCAGGACGGCCTGGGCGGCGAGTGCGCCGGGCGACGCCCCGCCGAAGGCGCGGCAGTCGCGGGCGAAATGGGCGTCGTCGAAATAGCCGGCCTCCTGGATAAGGCGCGTCCAGCTCTCGCCCGGCCGCATCGCTCTCTGATCAAGCACCCGGTTGAACCGCAGCGTGCGCGCGTAGAGTTTCGGCGGCAAACCCACGGAGTCGGTGAAGCGCCGATTGAACTGGCGCACGCCAAGGCCGCTGCGGATGGCCATGTCTTCGACCCGCATGGCGCCGCCCACACGCGCCAGCAGCCGGGCCGCGCGGTCCACCTCCGACTCCCCACGCGCGCCTTCCAGCATCCCATGGACCCACGCCGCCGCCACCAGGACCCTTTCGTCGAAGCCGACCGCCCGCCGGATCGCTTCTCTCAGCGGGGCGGCCCGTCGGCCGACCACGTCCATCGCATCGAAGGCCTGATCGGCAAGCTCGCGCATCGAAGGCCCAAACAATCGATGGAAGCCGGTCGGGGCGAAATGAATGTGAAAGGCGAGCACCTCCCCGACCATGTCCAATTCCACCCGGCGATAGCTCTGCGGCCCGACGACCACCAATTCCGGGGCGGGGCTGGGCGGGCCGCCATCGATGCGCGGGCGATAGGGTTCAGCCAGGTAGATTTCCAGGAACTGGTCAGGCCGCCCGGGAAGCGCGAGAGACAGGGGCCGGCCGGTCAGGTCGCCTCGGCGTTCGGCGAAGTGGCTGACCACCCCGCGAAGCACGGGCGGTGCCCTTTTTTCCTTGTAGGTCAGCATCGACAGGCCCTCGGCAAAACCATCGCTCGCCGCCTGCCGGCTGGCAATGCTTCGCCATCACGCCATCTTTGGATGAAGTCCACATCGCAGCCGGTCAGTATGACCCGACATCAGGAGCACCCCATGGCCCGAGACGACGACATGCCTCCCGGCATCGCCCACGATCCAAAAATTTCCCGCCGAGGCTTCGGCCTGGCCTCCCTTGCGGTGGGTTCGGCGGTCGCCGCGCCGGCCCTGGCCGAGGACGGGATCATGGAGATGGACGTCAACGTCCCCACGCCCGACGGGACCTGCGACGCCGCCTTCTTCCACGGCAAGGGCGCCAAGCCGGGCGTGGTGATGATCCCCGACGTGGTCGGCCTGCGCCCGGCCTTCCGCCGCATGGGCCGGCGGCTGGCGACGGCCGGCTACAGCGTGCTGGTCATCAACCCCTACTACCGCGAGAAGAAGGCGCCGGTGGTGTCCGAGACCTTCGACTTCGCCAACCAGGAAGACCGGGCGGCGGTGTTCGCACTTCGGTCCAAGCTGACCAACGCGACCATCGACACCGACACCGCCGCCTTCGTCGATTGGCTGGCCAAGAACCACCATGTGTCCAAGGCCAAGATGGGCTTCACCGGCTATTGCATGGGCGGCGCGATCGTCATGCGGGCCGCCGCCATCCGGCCGGACCGCGTGGGCGCCGGGGCCAGCTGGCACGGCGGCGGCCTGACCACCGACAAGCCCGACAGCCCCCACCTGCTGGCGCCGAAGATCAAGGCCAAGATGGTCTTCGGCGTCGCCCAGGATGACGATGCCAAGCAGCCGGAGAGCAAGACCATCCTCAAGGACGCCTTCGACAAGACCGGCAATCCGGCCATCGTCGAGGTCTACAAGGCCAATCACGGTTGGTGCGTGCCGGGCTCGGCCGCCTACAACGAGGCCGAAGCCGAGCGCGCCTGGGCGGAACTGTTGAAGCTGTACAAGGGCGCCCTAGTCTAGCCGAGCACCATCTGCGTCTGGGTCACCAGCCCGACCAGCTTGCCGTCCTCGCGCTCGATCCGCGTCTGCCAGACGCTGGTCCGGCCGCCGATGTGCAGCGGGGTGGCGGTCCCGATCACCGTCGTCCCGGCCTTGGCGGCGCCCAGGAAGTTGGTCTTGCTCTCCAGCGTGGTGGTGTGCTGGCCGGCGCTCAGGTTCAGGAACGCTCCCACGGCCCCCAGGCTGTCGGCGAAGGCCATCACGGCCCCGCCGTGCAGGATGGCGCCGGCGGTGCAGAGGTCGTCGCGGACCAGCAGGCGGCCGACGACCTTCTCCTTGGTCGCCTCAACGAACTCCACGCCCATCAGCTTGGCGAATGGCAGGGCGGCGGCGTCGAAGGTCATGGCGGGTCTCCTCTGGCGCCAGCATGCCAGCCCCGGACAGAGCCCGCCATAACCACGCGGGTAAGCTACCGCTCGCTGTCCAAGTGCTGCATCATCGCGGTCGGATAACGGTCGCCACGGGCCGCCCCATTCGGCGCCGCCGCCTCGATGGCCGCCAGGTCCGCCCGCGTCAGGGTGACGTCCAGCGCGCCTAGCGCCTCGCCCAGCCGCTCGCGCCGCCGCGCGCCGATCAGGGGGAAGATGTCCTCGCCCTGCGCGGCCACCCAGGCGATGACCAGCTGGGCGACGGTCACGCCCTTGGTCTCCGCCACCGCCCGCAGCGCCTCCACCAGGGCCAGGTTGTGGTCGATATTGTCGCCTTGATAGCGCGGGTTGAAGCCACGGATGTCGCGCCCCGCCGCCGTTCGGTCCTTGCTCCAGTGGCCGCTGATCAGCCCCCGCGCCAGCACGCCATAGGCGGTGATCGCGATCCCCAGTTCGCGGCAGGTCGGCAGGATCGCCGCCTCGATACCCCGGCTGATCAGCGAATACTCGATCTGCAGGTCGCAGATCGGATGCACAGCCGCCGCCTTGCGGATCGTCTCGGCGCCGACCTCCGACAGGCCAATGTGGCGGACATAGCCAGCCTGGACCATCTCGCCGATCGCCCCGATGGTGTCCTCGATCGGGACCTGGGGATCCAGCCGCGAGGGCCGGTAGACGTCGATATGGTCGACCTGCAGCCGCTTCAGCGTCATGGCCAGGAAGTTCTTCATCGAATTGGGCCGGTTGTCGTAGCCGACGAACCCGCCGTCCGGGCCGCGCAGGCCGCCGAACTTGACGCTCAGCTGATAGCGGTCGCGCGCCACCCCCTTCAGCGCCTCGGCCAGCAGCATCTCGTTGTGGCCGCTGCCGTAGAAGTCGCCGGTATCGATCAGGGTGACGCCGGCCTCGAGCGCAGTGTGGACGGTGGCCAGGCTCTCGTCCCGGTCGGCGGGGCCGTACATGTCGCTCATCCCCATGGCGCCGAGGCCGAACTGGGAAACGGTCGGGCCGGTGGCCCCCAACTGACGGGTCTGCATGGCGATCTCCTTGCGGCTGCGAGGCGGGTTATGCGCCTGATGCCGCTGTGCGATAATCCGCTGCATTCGAGACGACCTGTGCGGAAATTCGAACAATGATCCAGCCGGACCTAGCCGACCTCGACGCCTTCACCGCCGTCGCCCGCGCGCGCGGCTACCGCTCCGCCGCGTCGGCCCGCAACGTCTCCGCCTCCTCCCTCAGCCAGGCCGTGCGCCGGCTGGAGGACCGCCTCGGCGTCCGCCTGCTCAACCGCACCACCCGCAGCGTCACCCTGACCGAGGCCGGCGCCCGGCTGCTCGAACGGCTCGAACCGGCGCTCGGCGGGGTGGCCATCGCCCTGGAGGCGGTCAACGCCTTCCGTGACACCCCGCTGGGGACCCTCCGCCTCAATGTCTCGGGCATCGTCGCCCGCCTGCTCCTCCCGCCCCTCCTCGCGCCCTTCATGGCCGAGCACCCCGGCGTGACGGTGGAAATCGTGGTGGACGACAGTTTCGTGGACATCTTCGCCGCCGGCTTCGACGCCGGCGCGCGGTTCGAGGAGGCCCTCGACCAGGACATGATCGCCATCCCGCTGGGCCCGCCGATGCGCTTCGCCCTGGTCGCCGCGCCCTCTTACCTTGCCCGCTACGGAACGCCGGCCCACCCCGCCGACCTGGCCCACCACGTCGCCGTCCGCCACCGCTTCCCCAGCGGCTCCATGACCCCCTGGGAATTCGAGAAAGACGGCCAGATCATCCGCGCCACCCCGCCCCGCACCCCGCTGGTCACCAACGCCTTGGAGGCCCTGGGCCGCGCCGCCGTGGACGGCGTCGGCCTGATGTTCACCTTCTCCGGTCTGGTTGAACGCGAGCTGGCCGACGGCCGGCTGGTGGAGGTGATGGCCGACTGGTCCCAGACCTTTCCAGGGCCAAGCCTATACTACCCCAGCCGAAGGTTGGCGCCGGGCCCGCTGCGGGCCTTCGTGGACTTCCTCCGGCGGCCTAGACCGGCTCCGCCACGATGAATTCCGGATTGTCCACAAAGCCCATGAATTCGCCCATGATCTTCTGAACCACCGCGCCCGGCATATCCTCGCCGACGAAACCCGCCAGGTCGGGAATGTCGAACACCTCGATGTAGTCGACGCTGGGCGTTCCCTCCCCCATCAGCAGGCCGGTGACCCGGTGGGTCACGAAGCTGCTGACTCGGGTCAGGCCCCGCATCCCCGGATAGTCGACCGACCGTATCCAGGCCTCGTAGTCTTCCGGTGCAGTTCCGGGTTTCAGCTTGTAGGTCAGGAACACGGTCGCCATATCTGCCACTCCATCAGGAGCAAGAGACCTACAGACCTTTTCGACGGGCCATACCGTCCAAAAGGGGGCCTTAAAGGGTCTAGAGGTTTCCTTGCCTTGCTTGCGACCGGGCGGGGGCGTATCGCTCCGCGCCTTGATCCTCTTGGCAAGCCAAGAGGATCGAAATGTATCGTTGTGAGCGCGTCGGGCGGCGGAACCGCGTGCACTTCCGCCTGCCGCGCTCGCGCACTTTAGGAGACTACCGATGGGCTACAGAGTGGCCGTCGTCGGCGCCACGGGCAACGTGGGCCGCGAGATGTTCAACATCCTCGAGGAACTGGAATTTCCGGTCGATGAGATTCACGCCATCGCCAGCCGCAAGTCGGTCGGCATGGAAGTCTCATTCATCAACCAGACCCTGAAATGCAAAGACCTGGAGCAGTTCGACTTCTCCACCGTCGACCTGGTGCTGATGAGCGCCGGCGGGTCGGTATCCAAGGCCTGGGGCGAGAAGATCGGCCGCGCCGGTCCCATCGTGATCGACAACTCCAGCCACTTCCGGATGGACCCGGACGTGCCGCTGGTCATCCCGGAGGTGAACCCCGACGCGGTCGAGGGCTTCCGGAAGAAGAACATCATCGCCAACCCCAACTGCACCACCGCCGGCCTGCTGGTGGCGCTGAAGCCGCTGCATGACGCGGCCAAGGTGAAGCGGATCGTGGTCTCCACCTTCCAGTCGGTGTCCGGCACCGGCAAGGAGGCGATGGACGAGCTGTGGGAGCAGACCAAGGGGGTCTTCGTCCTCGGCGCGCCGGCCCCAAAGGTCTACCACAAGCAGATCGCCTTCAATGTGATCCCCCAGTGCGACGTCTTCCTCGACGACGGCTCCGGCGACACCAAGGAAGAGCGCAAGATGCGGGACGAGACCCACAAGATCCTCGATCCCAACATCAAGGTCTCGGTCACCTGCGTGCGCGTGCCGGTCTTCGTCGGCCACAGCGAGGCGGTGAACATCGAGTTCGAGAGCGCGCTGGACGACGATGAGGCCCGCGAGATCCTGCGCGAGGCGCCCGGCGTGATGGTCGTGGATAAGCGCGAGGACGGCGGCTACGTCACCGCCAAGGAAGTCCAGGGCGAGTTCCCCGTCTACGTCAGCCGCATCCGCAACGACCCGACCGTCGAGCACGGCCTGTCGATCTGGGTGGTTTCCGACAACCTGCGAAAGGGCGCCGCCCTCAACGCCGTCCAGATCGCCCAGCTGCTGCACGACCGCGGCCTGATCAAGCAAAGGGCCCTGGCCTGATCGAATAGCCCCGCAACAAGCGGAGCGTATCGAGAGGCCCGGACCCACAAGGTCCGGGCCTCTTACCTTTCGGAGTGTGTGTCTTGCCTGAGTCCAAGGAAGGCCGGTCCGCCCTGTTCGCGGGGCTCGGGGCCTACGGCATCTGGGGATTCCTGCCCCTCTACTTCCACCTGCTGAGCGGGCTGGGCGTCAGCAACGGCGAGATGATCGCCCACCGCACTCTGTGGAGCGTCTTCTTCGCCGCCGCCCTGGTCTGGCTGTCGCGCCAGGGGCCGGAGGTCCGGCGGGTGCTGACCGAGCCGCGCACGCTGGGCCTGCTCGCCCTCTCCACTTTGGCCATCCTGATCAACTGGACCATCTATGTGGTCGCCGTGAACAGCGGGCGGGTGATCGAGGCCAGCCTCGGCTACTACATCAACCCGCTGCTCAACATGGCGGTCGGGGCGCTGTTCTTCCGCGAGCGGATGCCGCTGACCGGCAAGATCGCCATCGCCCTGGCTGCCATCGGGGTGGCGGTCCAGACCGTGGCGCTGGGCCACCTGCCGCTGATCTCGCTCGGCCTGGCGGTCAGCTTCTGCGCCTATGGCGTAATCCGCAAACAGGTGAAGGCCGACGCCCAGACCGGGCTGTTCTTCGAATGCGCCTACCTTGCCCTGCCGGGCCTGGCCTACGTGCTGTGGCTGCAGTCGAGCGGCCAGGGCCATTTCCTGGACGGCCCGGCCCTCGCCCTGCTGCTGCTCGCCGCCGGTCCCGCCACCGTGGCGCCCCTGGCCCTGTTCGCCTGGTCGGCCCGCCGCCTGTCGCTGACCGCGCTGGGCTTCCTGCAGTTCGTCGCCCCGACGTTGCAGTTCATGGTCGGCCTGGCGCTCGGCGAGGCCTTCACCCCGATGCGGGCGCTGAGCTTCGCCTTCATCTGGGCCGGTGTGGCGGTGTTCGCCTGGGGGGCGTGGCAGGCGTCCCGCAGGACTGTGGTGGCGCCTGCCCAATAGATTCCTCGGCCCAACATTCCCGTCATCCCGGAAAGCGCGTAGCGCTTATCCGGGACCCAGGGGCTGCAGCGCACCGGCCGGAAAGCTGTGTTCGATAGCGAGATCATGCACCCCTGGGTCCCGGATAGCCCGCTTCGCGGACTTCCGGGATGACGGATTTGGGACCCTTGGGTGTTCACAGTCCCCTGCGGCGAGGACCTGTGTATGCTGATCTCTCACCGGAGGCCCTGAGCGTGATTTCCAGACGGACCCTGATGGCAAGCGGCGTCGCCCTCGCTGCCGCTCCAGCTTTCGCCCAGGACGACCCCTTCTCCCGCCTGCAGACCGGCACGGGCGAGCCCAAACGCGCGGTCCCCGGCTATGCGACCATCGCCTTCCGCCGCCCGGACGAGACCGCGACCTTCGCCAAGGCCGGAGGCTACGCCATCGCCGGGCCGACCGGCCGGATCATGCGCCTCGACTCGCCGATGCGCATCGCCTCCATCTCCAAGCTGGTGGCCGCGATCGGCTTCATGAGCCTGCAGGAACAGGGCCGTGTCGGCCTGGACGAAGACGTCTCCGAACTGCTCCGCTTCCCCCTGCGCCACCCGCTGTTCCCCGATGTCCCGATCACCCCGCGCATGCTGCTCAGCCACACCAGCGGCCTGCGCGATGGCCCCAGCTATCCCGTCGGCCTCGGCCGCAAGCTGGCCGACGCCCTGACCCCCGGGGGCAAACAATGGGACAACGGCGCCTGGTTCGGCCCGGCGAGCGAGCGACCGGGTGAGTGGTTCGCCTATGCCAACGTCAACTTCGCGGTCATTGCCGAGCTGATCGAGCGGATGACCGGCGAGCGGTTCGACCTGTTCATGGCCCGCCGGGTGTTCAAGCCGCTGGGCCTGGAGTGCGGCTACAACTGGTCCGGCGTTCCCCAGCGCCTGCGCAACTACGCCGCCGCCCTCTATCGCAAGGCGCCCGACGAGGATGGCCCCTGGGACGCCAAGGGTCCCTGGCTGCCGCAGTTCGACGCGGCCGTCCCAGCCGCCCCGGAAATCCTGGTCACCCGGTCGCCGGAGGGCGAGACCCTGCGGCTGGCCCCGGACGAGTATGACGGCGGCAACGGCTTCGTCTTCTCCCCCCAGGGCGGCCTGCGCGCCAGCGCCCGCGATCTGGAGGTCTTCGCCCGCCTGCTGGCCGGCGGCGGCCAGGTCGACACCGTCCGCATCCTCAAGTCCGAAACCGTCGCCCTGATGGCCCAGCCGATCTGGACCTACACGCCCGCGCGGCCGAACGGCGAGGCCTATGGCGGAATGATCCTGGCCTATGGCCTGGGCTGCCAGATCCTCACCGACAGCGGAGGCGACAGCTTGTTCCCCGGGTGCGCCGGCTGGATCGGGCATGCGGGTGACGCCTATGGCCTGGTCTCCGGCCTATGGGTCCAGCCGACCACCGGCAGGGGCATGACCTACCTGGTCAACGGCCTGGCCGCCCCGCTGGCGGAGTTGCGCGAACGGTCGAAGTTCACCGTCGTCGAGGAACAGATCGCCGGCGTCCTCGCCACCGCCTGATCAGAGGGCCTCGTAGGCCGCCGAGATCAGCCGGCGGCTGCGCGGATCGCCGATCAGGTGCACGTCCTGGCGGTTCATCACATAGGCGCCGCCGACCCGCGCGTCGGGATCGGCGAAGGCGCAGCTGCCGCCCCAGCCGCTGTGGCCGATGGTCCGCTCGCCCGGGCCGAAGAAATGGTTCGGCGCCGCCCGCATGAAGCCCGCCGCCCAGGACAGCTCGTAGGGCAGCACCAGGTCCTGCCCGCGAATACGCTCGGCCGAGGCCAGGTCGCGCACCGCCGGCGAGAGAACCTGCACCCCGCCGATCGACCCGTCCCCGGCCAGAGCGCCCATGAACCGCGCCAAGGCTTCCGCAGTGGCATGCCCGTTGGCGGAGGGGACCTCCAGCCGGCGCCACTCTGGGCCCCGGCCGTTCGGCGCCGCCCAGGGGGACAGGAAGGCGGCCCGTTTGGGATCGGTGATCTCGCCGAACACCGGCAGGGCGGTCGGCGGCTTCAGCTCCGCGACCCGGCCGTGCTCGCTGTCCGGCAGGCCGATCCACAGGTCCAGCCCGGCCGGGTGGCAGATGTCGGCCTTCAGCGCCTGGCCCATCGTGCGGCCATCCGCGCGGCGGAAGATCTCGCCGGTCAGATAGCCCACGGTCAGGGCGTGGTAGCCGCTGGCCGAGCCAGGCGGCCACATCGGCGCCAGCGCCGCCAGCTTCGCGGCAATGGCCTGCAGGTCGAACCAGAGGGCGGGATCCATCTCCGCCGTGAAACCCGGCAGGCCGGACTGGTGCGACAGCACCTGTTCGACGGTGATCGCCTGTTTGCCGTTCTGGGCGAATTCCGGCCATAGGCTGGCGACCGGCTGATCGTAGGCCAGCTTCCCCTGTTCCACGAGCCGGGCGATCATGGTCGCCGCCACCGCCTTGGTGGTGGAGTAGATCATGGTCAGGGTGCGGTCGTCGAAGGGCGTAGTCTGTTTGCGATCCGCCCAGCCGCCCCACAGATCGACGACCAGCTCGCCGTCGACAACGAGGGAGAAGCGAGCCCCGAGCTCCAGGTTCTCCTCGAAATTGGCCTCGAAGGCGTCGAAGACGCCCGAGAACCGCGGACTGCAGAAGCCGCCGATGTCGGTCATGCCAGCCGCTCCATACGCACCGTCGGACTGGCGTTCTTGATCTTCGCCCCGACCGCCACGATCGGCAGTTCCGGCGACTGCCAGATGCCGGCCGCCGCCACCGTTTCGGCCAGACCGCCGACCGCCCGCGCCAGGCCGTAGGATGGCGTCTGCCCCTCCAGCATGGCCGCCGCGAACAGCGCCGCCAGCAGATCCCCGGTGCCGCTGGGCACATTGTCGGCCTTCAGGTGCGCCGCCAGCCAGGCCTCGCGCTTGTCGGCGTAAACCACCCCGATCTCGCCGCCCCGATGCACCGAGGACACCAGCGCCGGACGGCCCATCAGCCGTGCGGCCCGCACCGCGGAGGCCGGATCGCGCACCTCCGTGCCGCTGAGCCGCTGAAGCTCCCAGGCGTTGGGGGTGATCAGGTCGGCCAGTGGAACCAGCACCTCCGCAATCGCCTGGGCCACGCCCGGATCGACATAAAGCCCCTTGCCCGCATCCCCCATCACCGGATCGACTACGATGTAGGGCTTGCGCGCGAAGGCCCCCTCGCGCGGCGCGCCGCGCACCGCCTCGATGGCGCGCCCGGCCGCGCGCACCTGTTCGACGGAGGCGAAGTAGCCGGTGATCACCAGGTCGGTCAGGCCGAACAGCCCGTTGGCCTCGATCCCGTCCAACATCCCCTCGAACGCCTCGATCGGCACCTGGGCTCCGCCGGGCGCGCCCCAGCCGGGATGCCGGCCGTAGAGCACGGTGGGCACGGCCACAGGGTCGATCTTGAACTGGGCGAGCGCCAACGCCTGGGCCGAGCCGCCCACGCGGCTGCCGGCAACGTGGCTGGAAAGGAGAAGCGCCATGGGCATGGGGGATGGGATTAGCCGAGCAGCGTTCGCCGCGCCATGCCCAAAAGCGGGGTAGGGTCCACAGTCCACACAAAGAAAAAGGGCGGAGGCCTGCGCCTCCGCCCTTCCGGTCTCGCGATTCGCGAAATCTTAGTAGCGGTAGTGGTCCGGCTTGAACGGGCCTTGCTCGGGCACGCCGATGTAGTCGGCCTGATCCTTGCGCAGGGTGGTCAGCTTGGCGCCCAGCTTTTCCAGGTGGAGCATGGCCACCTTCTCATCCAGGTGCTTGGGCAGGGTGTAGACGCTGTTCTCGTACTTGGACCGATTGGTCCACAGCTCGATCTGGGCCAGGGTCTGGTTGGTGAAGCTGGCGCTCATCACGAAGGACGGGTGGCCCGTGGCGTTGCCCAGGTTCACCAGACGGCCTTCCGACAGCAGGATGATCTTCTTGCCGTCCGGGAATTCCACGTGGTGGACCTGCGGCTTGATCTCGTCCCACTTGAAGTTCTTCAGGCCGGCGACCTGAATTTCCGAGTCGAAGTGGCCGATGTTGCAGACGATGGCGTTGTTCTTCATCGCCCGCATGTGGTCGACGGTGATCACGTCCTTGTTCCCCGTCGCGGTGACGAAGATGTCGGCGCGGCCGGCGCTGTCGTCCAGGGTCTGGACTTCATAGCCTTCCATCGCCGCCTGCAGGGCGCAGATCGGGTCGATCTCAGTGACGATCACGCGGGCGCCGCCCTGGCGCAGCGAGGCGGCTGAGCCCTTGCCCACGTCGCCGTAGCCGCAGACCACCGCCACCTTGCCCGACAGCATCACGTCGGTGCCACGGCGGATGGCGTCGACCAGGCTTTCGCGGCAGCCGTACAGGTTGTCGAACTTCGACTTGGTGACGCTGTCGTTGACGTTGATGGCCGGGAACGGCAGGTCGCCGGCGGCGGCCATCTGGTAGAGGCGGTGAACCCCCGTGGTGGTCTCTTCCGACACGCCGGTGACGCTGTCGCGGATGGCGCTGTAGAAGCCGGGCTTCTCGGCCAGGTAGCGCTTCATCACCGCGAACAGGGCTTCTTCTTCCTCGTTCTGCGGGTTGTTCAGCACCGACGGATCCTTCTCCGCCTTGGGGCCCAGCACGCAGAGCAGGGTGGCGTCCCCGCCGTCATCGAGGATCAGGTTCGGGTAGCCGCCGTCATGCCACTCGAAGATCTTGTGGGCGTAGTCCCAGTACTCGACCAGGGTCTCGCCCTTGACCGCGAACACCGGGGTGCCGGTGGCGGCGATGGCCGCGGCGGCGTGGTCCTGGGTGGAGAAGATGTTGCAGCTGGCCCAGCGGACTTCCGCCCCGAGAGCTTGCAGGGTCTCGATCAGCACCGCCGTCTGGATGGTCATGTGCAGGGACCCGGCGATGCGGGCGCCCTTCAGCGGCTGATCCTTGCCGAACTCCTCGCGCACGGCCATCAGCCCCGGCATTTCGGTTTCGGCGATGGCGATTTCCTTGCGGCCGAAGTCGGCCAGCGAGATGTCGCGCACGATGTAGTCAGCCACGGAAGGCTCCTTGCGGATTGAAAGATTGGCGCCTCTATAGCCGCCAAGCCCTCCGGGAGCAATAAGGATATAAAGATATCCTTATATGCCGGCGATGGCTTTCCGGCATCGTTCCTTCCCCGCCCGGTCGAGCCCGCTCGCCAATCGCGCCGTGCGAAGGTCGAACCGCGCCTTGCCGGCCGGATAGAAGCGGATCACCCGCTCGGTCTCCCCGTCCTTGACCCGCAGCACATACTTCACCCGGGAATCACCGATGACGCCGCCCTCGCGGCGCACGATCTTCATCCCGTCGCGCAGGCCGGCGGCATAGGCTGGGCTAGCCGGATCGACGCCGTTCAGCACGCCCTCCTTGGTGTTGGCAGGGTCCCAGCCCCGCTCGAACACCGCCACCCTGGCGGTCTCGATGACAAGGCAGCCGCCGAACCAGTCCCCATCCAACGGGATGACCTCGCCAGCGTCGACATAGCGGGCGATGTCCGCCGTCGGGTCCAGCCCTTTTGAGACCATCATGGCCGTCAGTCCGGACCGCACGCCGGGGATGTCGTCGGGCGTCCGCGCATTGCGCACCTGATTGCGCATGCCCAGCACCACATTGTCGAGGTCGACCATGCCGCCGCTGCCGCGCCGCAGCGCCTCGTCCCAACGCAGGGCCAGGAAGGCGCCGCGCCGATAGGGAATCCGCTGGGCGTCGCGATTGGTCCAGTAGCCCTCCGCCACCCGCACATTGTCCCAGGTCCGGGCCGCCGAGGTGTCATACTCGCGGAACGCCTCGTTCAGGGCCGCCAGATACTGATCCAGCGTCCAAACCCCGCCGCGCAGCTGGGTCCGCCAGGCGTAAAAGTCAGTGAACCCCTCGCCGAACCAGTAGTCCAACGCCTCATTGTCCGGCATCCGCGCCAGCTGTCCGGGGATCCAGCTGTGCACATGCTCATGGCCCAGGATGCCGCCGATATCGTCCTCGACATCGCCCCGCGTCGAGAACAGCGCAAACGCATCGCTCCGCCCGGTGCCGCCCACCGACCGCCAGCCCTCGGGCGCCTCGACGGGGATCAGGGTGACCAGGAACGGCCCCTCCACGTCGTCGAAGAAGTCGCGCTGGGCCGTGATCACCTTGGCCACATCCCCCGCGAAATCGCCCTGCTTGAACGGCCATTCCCCGCGCATCGCCACCCGCAACGTCCCGCCCGGAATCCGCCGCGTCGCCACCCGCACATCCGGCCCGCCCAGGGCCACGCTCTCGATCACCCCGCCGATGTCCAGAGTACCGGCGCCCGCGTGCTGCAGGTCAGAGGCGATGGTCCAGTCGGCTGGCCAGCCGGTCCAGGTCACCCGCGCCGCCTGTCGCGTCTTCAGGACCGGCTGCACCACCCAGGCGTTGCCGAGCAGATGGAACCACCTTGGCCGCACCACCGGCCGATAGGGATTGTCATTCTCCGCGTTCGGCTCGCCGGCATAGGCGTTGACCACCCGATAGCGAACCACCACCGCCGCCCCCGGCGCATGCCGCACCAGCCGCCGCGCCGGCCCCGTTTGGCTCAGAGTTCCGCCCTCGACGGTCATGCCCTCCAGATGCTGATACAGCCTGTCCTTGCCGCCCCAGCTGTCGGGCAGCACCAGTTCGGTTTCTCCCTCATCCTCCGCCCGGAACCGCAGGGTTACGGCTACCGCCGTCAGCTCGCCGTCGCGCATCACGGGGGCAAGGTCGTAGGCGATCACCGACGGGGCGGCGGCGCCCATCAACGGCAGGACGAGCAGCAGGGCCAGCAGTGAAAGAACGCGGGTCATGCCGCCTTCCTAGCAATGCTTCGCCCTCCCGCCTTCTTAAATCCCCGTCATCCCGGACAGCGAGGATGACGGATGCCGGCGAGGCCCGTAGGCTCCCGTCACCTTGCTGGGGAGTTCGCATGTTCCGAAAGTTCGCCACCCTCACCGCGGTTGCGGCCGCCGCCGTCCTGGCCGGTTCCGCCATCGCCCAAACCGAAGCCGGTGACGTCACCGTGGTCCACGCCGGAACCCTGCTCGACCGCCCGGGCACGGCGCCGCGCAAGAACGCCTCCATCGTCATCCGCAACGGCAAGATCGAAGCCATTCGCGACGGCTTCGTCGATATCCCCGGCGCCAAGATCGTCGACCTGAAGGACAAGTTCGTCCTCCCCGGCCTGATCGACAGCCACGTCCACCTCGACAGCGACCGCGCCGGTGTCGAAGGCTTTGTCGCGGGGGTCAGCGAGTCGGTTCCCGCCCACGCCTACGAAGCCCAGATGAACGCGAAGAAGACGCTGCAGGCGGGCTTCACCACCGTGCGCAACCTGGGCAGCGGCGACGGGGTCACCCTGGCCCTGCGCGACGCCATCGCCAAGGGCTGGGTCGATGGCCCCCGGATCCTCGACGCCGCCAGTTCGATCTCCACCAGCTCCGGTCACATGGACCAACGCCTGGGCCTGAACGAGCAGTTCCGCGAGGTGGTCTCCACCAGCAACGTCTGCGACGGCCCCGAAAGCTGCCGCCAGGCCGTCCGCCTGCAGATCTCCCGCGGCGCCGACGTGATCAAGATCGCCACCACCGGCGGGGTGAACAGCATCATCGGCGCCGGCGTCGGCAAGCAGATGTTCGACGACGAGGCCAAAGCCCTGATCGAGACCGCCCACCTCTACGGCAAGAAGGTCGCCGTCCACGCCCACGGCGCCGACGGCATCAAGCTGGCCCTCACCTACGGCGCCGATAGCATCGAGCACGGCACCATCATGGACGAGGAAACCATCCGCCTGTTCCTCAAGACCGGCGCCTACTACGTCCCCACCCTCTCGACGGTGAACGGCTACCTGGAGCGCATCGCCAAGGATCCCAACGCCTATCCGCCCTCGGTCCGGGCCAAGATCGACTGGCGCATCAAGATCACCGGCGAAAGCCTTCAGAAGTGCGTCCCACGCGGCGTGAAGATCGCCTTCGGGACCGACGCCGGAGTCTCCAAGCACGGCCGCAACGCCGACGAGTTCGAACTGCTGGTCAGGTATGGCCTGACCCCCATGCAGGCCATCCAGGCTGCCACGGTGAATGCGGCGGACCTGCTCGGCCTCTCGGGAGAGGTCGGCAGCCTGGAGCCCGGCAAGCAGGCCGACATCATCGCGGTCTCGGGCGACCCGTTGACCGACGTGCGGGTGCTGAAAAGCGTCGGCTTCGTGATGCGCGGCGGGCGGATCTACAAGGGCTGAGCTCACTGAGGGGCAGAGGCTTTCCCTGAACGCCGCTCGCCCCTACAACCGCCCCGCCAAGACGCCACATGAGGCCCACATGAACGCCCCCGTCCAGTTCGCCGACCCCGCCCTGCCGCGCCACGACTGGACCAGGGACGAGATCGAGGCCCTCTTCGACCTGCCGTTCACCGAGCTGGTGTTCCAGGCTGCCCAGGTCCACCGCCGCTGGTTCGACCCCACCGAGTTGCAGCTCTCCCAGCTCCTCAGCGTCAAGACCGGCGGCTGCGCCGAGAACTGCGGCTACTGCAGCCAGTCGGCCAGCTTCAAGACCGGCCTGCAGGCCAGCAAGCTGATGGACGCCGACACCGTGATCGCCGCCGCCCGCGAGGCCCAGGCCGGCGGGGCGCAACGCTTCTGCATGGGCGCCGCCTGGCGCGACCTGAAGGACCGCGACCTGCCCAAGGTCGCGGCGATGATCGGCGGGGTGAAGGCGCTGGGCCTGGAGACCTGCGCCACGCTGGGCATGCTCACCGCCGACCAGGCCGTGGCCCTCAAGGCCGCCGGCCTCGACTACTACAACCACAACCTCGACACCTCGCCCGAGTACTATGGCGAGGTCGTCACCACCCGCACCTACCAGGACCGCCTCGACACCCTCGAACACGTCCGCGACGCCGGCATGTCCACCTGCTGCGGCGGCATTGTCGGCATGGGCGAGACCCGCGTCGATCGCGCCGGCCTGCTGCATCAGCTGGCCATCTTGCCGGTGCATCCCGAGAGCCTGCCGGTCAACGCCCTGGTGCCGATCGCCGGCACGCCGCTGGGCGACAAGATCAAGGTCGAGGGCGAGATCGACGGGCTGGAATTCGTCCGCACCATCGCGGTCGCCCGCCTGGTCTGCCCCAAGTCGATGGTCCGCATCGCCGCCGGCCGCGAGACCATGAGCCGTGAGATCCAGGCCCTCTGCTTCCTCGCCGGCGCCAATTCCATCTTCATCGGCGGCAAGCTGCTGACCACCCCGCTGCCGGGCGCCGACAAGGACTCTCTGCTGTTGGCCGACCTCGGGATGCGGCCGATGGGGGCGGGCGCTCCCGCCTGATCCACCCACTCCATGACAAAACCTTAATCCACGCCCCTTCTCTCTCGAAGTAGGTTGCGCCATCTCGCGAGGGGAGGCCTCCTCGCGCCGCTTCTGGGGACTTCCATGCATCTCGCCAAACGCCTGCTCGCGGCGACCGCCGTCGCGGCCATCCTCGCCATGCCCGCCGTCGCCCTCGCTCAAGCCAAGCCGAAAGCGGCCGCCGCGGCGCCGGCTCCGGCCCTGCCCAGCATCGACATCCCCTACACCAAGTTCACCCTGTCCAACGGCCTGACGGTGATCGTTCACGAGGACCACAAGGCCCCCATCGTGGCGGTCAACATCTGGTACCACGTCGGCTCCAAGAACGAGCCCAAGGGCAAGACCGGCTTCGCCCACCTGTTCGAACACCTGATGTTCAACGGCTCCGAAAACGCCAACACCGACTGGTTCAAGGCGCTGGAAAAGCTCGGCGCCACCGACATGAACGGAACCACCAACACCGACCGCACCAACTACTTCCAGAACGTGCCTACCGCCGCCCTGGACCAGGTGCTGTGGCTGGAAAGCGACCGGATGGGCTGGCTGGTCGGCGCCATCGACCAGGCCCGGCTGGATGAACAGCGCGGCGTCGTCCAGAACGAAAAGCGCCAGGGCCAGAACCAGCCCTACAGCATCGCCTGGGACATCATCACGGCCAGCACCTACGACGCTGACCACCCCTACGGCCACACCGTCATCGGCGAGATGGCCGACCTCGACGCCGCCTCCCTGCAGGACGTCAAGGACTGGTTCAAGACCTACTACGGCCCGGCCAACGCCACCCTGGTCCTGGCCGGCGACATCACCCCGGCCGAAGCCAAGGCCAAGGCGGAAAAGTACTTCGGCAAAATCCCCGCCGGCCCGCCGGTGGCCAAGCAGAAGGTCTGGGTCGCCAAGCGCACCGGCAGCCAGCGCGCCGAGGTCCAGGACCGCGTCGCCCAGGCCCGTTGGTACCGCGTCTGGAACGTGCCGGAAGGCGGCAGCGCGGATGCCGACTATCTGTCCCTGCTGAGCGACGTCCTGTCCTCGGACAAGACCGCCCGCCTCTACAAGCGCCTGGTCTATGAAGACCAGATCGCCACTGGCGTCGGCTCCTTCCTGGCGGAAGGCGAGATCGGCTCGACCTTCCATATCCAGGTCACCGCCAAGCCGGGCGTGCCGCTCTCCAAGATCGAAGAGGTCGTCGAGGAAGAGCTCGCAAAGCTGCTGCGCGAGGGCCCCACCCAGGCCGAGCTGAACAAGATCAAGGTCGACCGTTCGGCCGCCTTCGTCCGCGGCGCCGAGCGCATCGGCGGCTTCGGCGGCAAGTCGGACATCCTGGCCGAGAGCCAGGTGTTCCGCGGCAGCCCGGACGCCTACAAGATCACCCTCGAGCGCTGGAAGACCGCCACCCCGGCCGACCTGAAGAAGGCCGCCAACACCTGGCTGACCGACGGCGACTTCACCCTCGACCTGACGCCCTACCCGTTCCAGGAGGCCGCCCTGCCGGAAGGCAAGCGTGAGCCCGCCCCGCCGGTCGGCGCCATCGCCGCCCCGGCCTTCGACAAGTACGAGACCGCGACCCTGTCGAACAGCATGAAGGTGATGCTGGCCCGCCGCACCGCCGTGCCGGTGGTCGAGCTGCAGATGATCTTCCCGACCGGTTTCGTCGGCCAGCCGGCCGAGGACCGCTCGGTCGCCGGCCTGGCCATGGGCATGCTGGACGAGGGCGCCGGCAAGCGCGACGCCCTGACCATCAGCCGCCAGCAGTCCGAACTGGGCGCCACGCTGTCGACCGGTGCCGGTCCGCTGTTCTCGTCGGTCGGGCTGTCGTCGCTGAAGACCAACCTGGATCCCTCGCTCGACCTGATGGCCGACGTGGTCCTGCGGCCGACCTTCCCCGAGGCCGAGCTGGACCGCCTGCGCAAGCTGGAGGTCGCCGCCCTGCAGCGGGCCAAGCAACAGCCAGGCGCCATCGCCTCGCGGGTGCTGCAAAACAAGGTCTTCGGCGAGACCCACCCCAACGGGATCCTGGTCACCGAACAGACGATCAACAGCGTCACCCGTGAAGACCTGGTCGCCTTCCACCAGCGCCAGCTGAACCCGAACGGGGCCATGATCGTGGCCGTCGGCGACATCACCCTGCCGGAACTGACCGCAAAGCTGGAGGCCCGCTTCGGCGGCTGGAAGTCGCCCACCGCGGCGACCCGCGCCCAGGTGCCGCCCTTCGCCTCAGCCCCGCGCGCCATCTATCTGGTCGACAAGCCCGGCGCCCAGCAGACCACCATCATGGCCGCCATCCCGGCCGCCCCGCGGGACGAAAGCGACGAGCGGGCCGTCGAGCTGATGAACAATGTGTTCGGCGGGGCCTTCGTCAGCCGCCTGAACATGAACCTGCGCGAGGACAAGCACTGGTCCTACGGCGCCGGCAGCTTCATGAACGGCGCCATCGGCCCCCGCGCTTTCGTGGCCACCGCCGGGGTCCAGACGGACAAGACCAAGGAATCCATGGTCGAGTTCAAGAAGGAGCTGGACGGCGTGGTCGGCAAGAACCCGATCACCGCCGAGGAGCTGGCCAAGGCCCAGCAGGACATGACCCAGTCCCTGCCCGGTCAATGGGAAACCGGCGGCGCGGTCCTGGGCTCGCTGTCCAGCCTCTACACCCTGGAGCGCCCGGCCGACTTCTGGGACGGCTACGCCCCCGGCCTGAAGGCCGTCGACGTAGCCGGCGTCAACGCCGCCGCCAAGAAGGTGATCAAACCCGACCAGATCACCTGGATCGTGGTCGGCGACCGCGCCAAGATCGAAAAGGACCTCAAGGCCTTGGACTATGGCCCGGTCATCGTGGTCGACGCGGACGGCAAGCCGGTGCGGTAGCGCTGGGCGCCAGCTCCAAAAGCGAAAGCCGGCCCCGCAACGGGCCGGCTTTTTCTTTTTCCTTCTCCCGCTTGCCGGGAGCAGGACCGAGACTTCACCCCATCCCCTCCACCAGCCGCTTCATCGCATCCAGATACGCCGTGAACGCCTTCCGCCCGGCCTCGGTCAGGCTCACCTTGGTGAGCGGCTTGCGATCGACGAAGCTCTTGTCGATCGCCACATACCCCGCGTCCTCCAGCTTCCGCAGGTGGGCCGACAGGTTGCCGTCGGTCGCTCCCAGCCGGGCCTTCAGCCCGTTGAAGTCCGCCGAGTCCGCCCCCGACAGGAAGGCCATGATGCCCAACCGGATACGGCCGTGGATCACCTCGTCGATCTTCTCGATATCGAAGTCGTCCATCACGCGGACTCCTCAAGCCTGTTCAGGGTTCGCTCAGATTGTTTCCGCCGGCTCCTGCCGCATCAGGATCACCCCCGGCACGAAGGCCAGCAGGATCAGCGCCGCGGCATAGGCCAGCATCTGCATCGGGTGACTGGTAAGAAGCCCCATGAGCACCGCCCCGGCGAACGAGCCCAGCGCCACCAGCCGGATCCAGCCCTTGCCGGTGAGGTCGGCCGCCACCGTCCAGGCGGCGCCGTACAGCGCCAGGATCATCACCGGGAAGATGTAGAAGACCCCGGAGTTCTTGGTCGTGTAGCCGATGGCCAGCATCCCCAGGAAGACGGTGAAGATCGCGAACCCGACCGCCGACCAGGCCGACCCGGTCGCCTTGTTCACCACCGAGTTGGCGCCCGCCTGGGTCCGCGTCCGCCGGACCAGCAGCGTGCAGAGGATGCCGAAGATGACCCCGGCGCCGACCCAGGTTCCCATCAGGAACCAGGGGCTGACCCGCAGGATCTCGGACTGGATCAGCCAATGGATCACCGACGCGAGCCCGAAGATCAGCCCGGCCGCGGCGCTGATCCCGCCGCCCAGCATCGGAACCTGGCTGCCCTCCTCGGCGAGCGCCCGCATAAAGGCGATGTCGTCCCGCACCGACTGAAGCTGTTCCTTGGTCATGACGTCAGGCTCCCTGGCCCAAAAGGTCTCTCGTTGAGGCGTGGATACCCGATTCACTTTGCATTGTAAAGTGCTTTCTAATGAGGCGCTGCGAGCCGCCCGTTGCCCCCCGTCAAACCCCACGCAACACTGACCCCCGTGACCCTCGAAGACGCCCTCGCCATCCGCTTCGCCTTCGAGTCCCGCATCATCACTTGGCGCGGCCCCTCACCCTTCTTCTTCGCCCCCATCCCGACGCCCCAGTCCGACACCATCCGCCAGGCCGCCCGCGCCGTCTCCTACGGCTGGGGCGTCATCCCGGTCGAGGCCACCATCGGCGACACCGTCTTCACCACCTCCCTGTTCCCCAAGGACGACGCCTACCTCCTCCCGCTGAAGGACGCCGTCCGCCGCCAAGCCAACATCACCGCCGGCGACGTGATCGCGGTCACCATGAACCTCCGCCCGCCGAGGCGTTAGACCGCCCCCCACGGATGTCATCCTTCGGCCGCCCGCAGGGCGGACCGGAGGACCCACGGCGAGGGCGGAACCGCTTGGAGCCCACAGGCGTCATCGACGGCCGCTCGTCCTCTGCAGCCGCCATGCGCCAAGCCGACGGGTGGGTCCTCCGGTCCGGGCTCCGCACGGCCGAAGGATGACATCGGAGGGGCGCGAAAAGGCTTTGCTTGACCCGCCGTCCGTCCGCCTAGGATGCGTCAAAAGAACGAGGAACCGCCCGCATGACCCCCATCCTGCATCACTTCGACGCCTCCCCCTTCTCGGAGAAGGTCCGCCTCCTCTTTGGTCTGAAATCCATCGCCTGGCAGTCGGTAGAGATCCCCTCCCTGATGCCCAAGCCCGACTATGTCCCGCTGACCGGCGGCTACCGCCGCACCCCCTCGATGCAGATCGGCGCCGACGTCTACTGCGACACCCAGGTCATCCTCGCCGAGCTCGAGGCCCGCTACCCCGAGCCGCCCGCCGCCACCGGCCTCGACTGGGCGATCAACCTCTGGGCCGACCGCCAGTTCTTCCAGACCACCGTGCCGATCATCTTCGGCGAGCTTGGCGAACACGTCCCCGCCGACTTCATCAAGGACCGTGAGGCCCTCTCCGGCCGCCCGTTCGACGTCGCCGCGATGAAGGCCGCCGCCGCACCCCTGTCCAGCCAGTGGCGCGCCCAGGCCGCCTGGATCGAGGGCCAGCTGGCCACCGCCCCCTGGCTCTCCGGCCAGGCGCCTGGCCTCGCCGACATCGCTGCGTACATGAATGTCTGGTTCCTCGGTCGGAACCTGCCGGCCATGCTCGACCGCCTGACTGACGGCATGCCCGGTCTGGCCGACTGGCGCGCGCGGGTCGCCGCCATCGGCCACGGCGATTTCAAGACGCTCTCAGGCCCCGAGGCCCTGGCCATCGCCAAGGCCGCCGAGCCCGGCGAGCCTCCGCCGCACGACGCGGCCAATCCCCAACTGCTCTCGCCGGGCGCCGAGGTCACCGTCATGGCTGATGACTATGGCCGCGACCCGGTGCGCGGAACCCTGGTCGCCGCCGCCCTGGACCGCACGGTCATCGCCCGCGAAGACCCGGCCGTCGGCAAGGTCCATGTCCACTTCCCGAAGACGGGGTACCTGGTCTTTCCGGGGTAAGCCCTACAGCTTGAACCCGCCCTCCTGGAGCTTGGTGAAGCTGGCCTTGGTCAGCTTCACATAGGCCTTTTTCAGCGGGTTCTTGAAATAGATCGGGTCCTTGGTCCGCGTCGGGTCGAAGCCGTCCTCGACGAGGTCCACCTTGCGATACTTGAACGTGCCCGTGGTCTCGATCTGACGCTGCAACCGCAGGAACAGCGGTTGCGCGTAGCTGGGCATATCCGCCTCGATCCTCGCGTAGAGCACTTCCGGATCGAAGCTGTCGTCCACGGTCAGGGCTGCCATGCCCGCGCGGCCGTCCTGGCCCGGCACCTCGACGCCATAGACGTTGGCTTCCAGCACCCCCGGCGCCTGGGCCAACTGCTCGGCGACCTCGGCGGTGGAGACGTTCTCTCCCTTCCAACGGAAGGTGTCGCCGATGCGGTCGACGAAATAGATGTATCCATCCTCGTCCCGGCGCATCAGGTCGCCGGTGCGGAACCAGGCGTCGCCTTTCTCAAAGACGTCGCGGAGGATCTTCTTCTCGGTCGCCGCCTTGTCGGCATAGCCGGTGAAGCTGGTGCGCACGTCGCTGGCGTCGATCTTGCCGATACATTCGCCGACCTGGCCGGCGCCGCACTCGATGCACAGGCCGTTCGGTCCGCGGATCGGCTGTTCGGTCTCTACGTCGAACTGGACGATGCGGGCGTTGACCTTCTTCTTCAGCCAGTTGGGGATTCGCCCGATGGCCCCCACCGTGCCGTCCCAGTTGAAGGTCGACACATTGCCCTCGGTCGCGCCGTAGAACTCCAGCACATCGGGAATGGCGAACCGCTCGACCATCTCGGCCCAGACATCGCCCCGCAGGCCATTGCCAAAGGCCAGCCGCAACTTGTGAGACCGCTCCTCTGGATGCGGCGGCGCGTTGACCAGGTATCGGCATAGCTCACCGATATAGACGAACATGGTGCAGCCCTCGGCCGCGATATCGCTCCAGAAATGGGTGGCCGAGAACTTGCGCTTCAGCACGATCGAGCCGCCGGTCAGCAGCGCCGCCCCCATGGCGCACATGCCCCCGGTGGCGTGGTAAAGCGGCAGGGTCTGGTAGATGCGGTCGGTCTTCACCGCACCGGTCGCCCCGGCGAACCCCCGCATGTAGAGTTGGGCCCGCATGTGGTTGATGCGCGCCGCCTTGGGCAGGCCGGTGGTGCCGCTGGTGTAGATGTAGAGCGCCGTATCCTTGGCCCGCAGGTCGCCCCGCGCGCTCTGGCGGTCGGGGCGAAGCTGGCTGCAGCTCTTCAGCGCCGTGACCAGGTCGCGCCGCTCACCCACCACCGGCCCCAGGGTCCACTGGTTCATATGCCGACCAAGCTGGTCCTTCACCGCCTCGAACATCGGCGAGGTTTCGGCATCCACCAGACAGTGCATGGCGCCGGAGATGTTCAGGCAATGGGCCAGCGCCGGGCCGGTCAGATTGTTGTTGATCAGGGCGGTAGCAACCCCAACCTTGGTCAGGCCATACCATATGGCCAGGTATTCCAGCCGGTTGGGCATGAACAGCGCCACCGTCTGGCCGCGCATGATCCCCTGGCCTTTGGCCCAGTGGGCGTAGCGGTTGGCGATCTGGTCCAGTTCGCCATAGGTGACGGTGCGGCCCTCGAAGGTGATCGCCGGCCGGTCGCGATGGGCGTCGACCGCCTTTTCGAGGTCGTCGCAGATCAGGTTGGGCGACTCGGGCGCGATGGGCTTGACCCATTTGAGGGTCCGACGAAGTCCCTGGAAGAACTTCCAATCCCGCTTCAGCCGCGCCTGCAGCTTCATCGCCTGGCCCCTCCGATATGCATGACAGCAATGCCCGGCGCCCCGAGGTCCGGTCAAGGCGAGCTTGGCCCAAAGCCCTTGAGGCGGTGTGAACGTGGCGCCGACGCCTCACCTGACAGGCGAGTTTTTTCGCATCCGCCCGGCGAGGGTGCGGCCGAAACGTGGCGAGAGGCGAGCAGAATAAAGTCGGTCCTGCGCAAGGTCGGCGCAGGTCGACTTTAGCAGTCGAGGCGAGTGCATTAAGCAACTGCCTGTAAGGCAAGGGAAATCCAAAGTTTCGGTGGCGCCCGGCGCCCTGCGCTAAAAATAAGCGATGGAACCGGCCAGGGTGAACGCCGTTTCCACTTCCGACCGATAAGAACAGAGGAGGCTGTCATGGCCATTTATCGTGAGACCGCTCGCGGCTTGTTTGGTGGCCCGGAAACCGCTCCGGTCCCTGCCCGCACTCCCCAGAAGCCGGTGACCCGCACCGCCGCGCCCGTCCAGCCTGGTCCGGCGATGGCTGCCGCCGCGACCGCCGACGCCTCTTCCTTCGCCGCGAAGCCGATGTTCGGCGCTCCGGCCGGCGAGCGCCGCACGGCCCGTTCGACCTCGTCGCGCAAGCCGCTGATGATCGGCGCCGGTATCGCCGTGGCAGCCCTGGCCGTGGCCGGCATCGCCTTCGTGACGACCATGGACCGCACCCCAGCCGAGTCGGCGTTGCTGACCACGCCGCCGGCGGCGACGCCCACCCCGGTTCCGGCGCCGACACCCGCGCCGATCGTCCCGGCCGAACCGATCCCGGCCCCGCCGGTCGCCAGCACCCCGACGCCCGAAGCGGCCCCGCCGCCGGCGCGCCGCACCGCCAGCGCCCCGGCCCGCCGCACGGCTCCGGTCCGGAGCGCCCCGGCCGCGACCCCGGCTGAGCCCGTTGCCCCGCCGGCGCCGACCCTCGGCGCCCCGGCTACGGTGACCCTGACTCCGGCGACCCCGGCGGCCCCGCCGATCGTCACCCCTGAACCGGCTCCGGTCCCGGCCCCCGTGCCCGAGCCCGTGCCGCAGTAAGCTTAATCTCCCGAAATGACTGGGGCGGCTCCTTCCGGAGCCGCCCCTTTCTTCGTTCTAGCCGATGGCGCCGAAACACCAGGCCAGGATGGACTTCTGAGCGTGGATCCGGTTTTCCGCCTCATCCCAGACCAGGGAGCGGGGTCCATCCAGCACCTCGTCGGTGACTTCCTCGCCCCGGTGGGCGGGCAGGCAGTGCATGAACTTCGCCCCCGGCGCCGCCTTGTCCATCAGGGCGTCATCGACCTGATAGGCTTCGAAGGCGTCAAGGCGGGCTTCCCCGTCGGTGTCGCCCATCGATACCCAGGTATCGGAGACGACGCACTGGGCGCCGGCCACCGCCGCGACCGGATCGTCGGTCATGGTCACCCATTCCGCCCCACGCGCCAGGTCGTGGATGTCGGGATGATACTGCGGCGGACAGGCGATCTGCAGCTTGAACCGGAACTTGGCCGCCGCCTGGATGAAGGTCGAGCAGACGTTATTGCCGTCCCCGATCCAGGCGATGGTCTGGCCCTCAACTCGGCCGAGGTGTTCCTCGAAGGTCAGAAGGTCGGCCATGATCTGGCAGGGGTGGCTCTTGTCGGTCAGGCCGTTGACCACCGGCACGCTGCTGTACTGGGCAAAGCGCTGGACGTCCTCGTGGTTGTTGGCGCGGATCATCACCGCGTCCACCATGCGCGACAGCACCCGGGCGGTATCCTCGATCGTCTCCCCGCGTCCCAGCTGCATATCCGAGGCGGTTGAGATCAGGGTCGAGCCGCCGAGCTGGGTCATGCCCGCGTCGAAGCTGAAGCGGGTGCGGGTCGAGTGCTTCTCGAAGATCATCGCCAGGCGACGGCCCTTGCCCGGCGCGTCGTGGTCGACCATGCCAGTGGTCCAGCCCTTGCGGCTGGCCTTGCGGGTATGCGCGTCGTCGAGGATGGTCCGCAGGACCTCCGGCTCAAGCTTCCAGAGATCGATAAAGTGGCGCAACTGGCTCATGCCGCCGCCTTCGCCCGGACGGCCTCGCAGGCCTTTTCCAGCTTCTGGACGGCCTCGCGCGCCTCTTCCTGGGTGATCAGCAGCGAGGGCAGCAGCCGCACCAGGTTGTCCCCGCCGCCGGCCACCAGCAGGCCCTGGTCGCGCGCGATGCCCATGAACTCGCGGTTGTTGGGGATCAGCTTGAGGCCGATCAGCAGGCCCTTGCCGCGGATCTCGCTGATCACGTCCGGATAGCGGTCGAGCAGGCCTGACAGCTGCTGGACGAAATAGCCGGCCACCTCGCGCACATGCTCCAGGGTCTCGGGCTTGGCGATCTCATTGAACGCCGCCAGCCCCACCGCCATGGCCAGCGGGTTGCCGCCGAAAGTGGACCCATGAACGCCCACGGTCATGCCCTTGGCGGCTTCCGCCGAGGCCAGGCAGGCCCCGACGGGGAAGCCGCCGCCGAGCGCCTTGGCCACGCACATGATGTCCGGCGCGGCGTCCTCGGCCCATTCGTGGGCGAACAGCTTGCCGGTGCGGCCCATGCCGCACTGGACCTCGTCGAAGATGACCAGCACGCCATGCTCGCGGGTCAGGGCCCGCAGGCCACGCAGGCAGACTTCCGGCATGGCGCGCGCACCGCCCTCGCCCTGCACCGGCTCGACGATGATCGCCGCCGTAGTGGGGTCGGCGATGGCCGCCTTGATTGCCTCGTGGTCGCCCCAGGTCAGCTGTTTGTAATTCTCGAGCCGGGGACCGAAGCCCTCGACGTAGCTGGGGTTACCGGCCGCGTTGATGGCGGCATAGGAGCGGCCGTGGAAGCTTCCATCGAAGCCCCAGATGACCACACGCTCGGGGTTGCCGTTGGCCGTGTGGTACTTGCGCGCGGTCTTCAGGGCGCACTCGATGGCCTCGGTGCCGCTGTTGGTGAAGAACACCACGTCGGCGAAGGTCTCGGCGCACAGTCGCTCGGCCAGCTTTTCCTGGCCGGGGATGCGGAAGATGTTGGAGGTGTGCCAGAGCTTCTCGCCCTGCTCCTTCAGCGCCGCGACCAGTGTGGGATGGCAGTGGCCCAGACCGTTGGTGGCGATGCCCGCCACGCAGTCGAGGTACTCTCGCCCGTCCTCGTCCCAAAGTCGGACGCCCTCGCCTCGCGCGACGGCCAGCGGGGCGCGGTTGTAGACGCCCATGATGTGGTCGTTGACGGGCGTGACGGACGTCGGGCTGGACAAGGTTGCCTCCCAAAAGTGAAGGCCCCGCAGCGGGATTCGCGGCGGGACCGGAAGGCTTTGCGTTGTCGCGGCGGACCGCCGAAATGTCAATGATTTCGGGGCTATTCCGCCGCGTCGACCGCCGTCACCAGCTGAACCGCCAGACGCCCGGCCAACTCGACCGTCTTGGGGTCAACCGCTGACAGGGTGTCCTTGTCGGTGTGGATCTGCGCCAGCACGCCGGGAACGAACCCCTCGGCGAGGCCGGAGTCCTTGCCAGCGTTCATGAACAGCCACAGCTGGTGAACGTCCTTCTGGCCCATGATGCTGAAGGAGGTCTCGGGAATGCCCTTGGCCCGGAAGGCCAGATAGTCGCTCGGCGGGTAGACCGGAAAGCTGACGCAGTCGGTCTTCGCCGCCGCGCAGGCCCTGCGCACGGCGGCCGACAGGGCCGGATCCTTCGGCTCGGAGAAGAAGGGGGTGTTGCCGAAGGCGTTGACGTCGAAGTTGATCACCGCCGCCACACGGCCGGCGTCCGGCCCGGCGGCATAGGCCTTGGCGCCGATCAGGCCCAGTTCCTCCTGGTCGAAGAAGATGACCCGCAGGCGATGCTTCAGCTTCTGGCCTTTAAGGACCTTGGCCGCCTGGATGATGCCGACCACCGAGGCGGCGTTGTCCACCACCCCTTCGACCATCTTGCCGTCCTTGAGGAACACCGCATCGTAGTGGGCGGTCAGGAGGATGTCCTTGTCGCCTGAGCCGATGGTGACCACGACGTTGTAGCCTTTCGCCGGCTTGCCCTTGGCCCCGCCGTCGAAGGTCTGGATCTCGTAGGACAGGCCCTCGCGCTTGAGCAGAGCTTCGAGCGCCTTGAGCCGCCCGGGTTGGTCTGGCTGGATGAAGGTCGCCACATCCTCGATCGTGCCGGCGCTGGCCGGACCCGCGACCAGGGCGATGACCCCGGCCAGAACAGCTGCCAATCGACGCATGAAGGCCTCCCCCGTTTCGAGGAGGACAGGCTTACGCGGCGCGGATCAGGTCTTCAACCGCCAGCCGGCCCGGAACAGCAGCCAGCAGGTCACCGCCAGCACCACGACCAGCCCCGCGGTCATGAGCACCCCGGCCAGCAGGCTGCCGTCGGCGTGACCGATGAAGCCGTAGCGGAAGCCATCGATCAGATAGAAGAAGGGGTTGAAATGGCTGGCCGTGCGGAACGGCTCTGGCAGCTTGTCGACCAGGTAGAAGGTGCCGGACAGGAAGGTCATCGGCATGATCAGGAAGTTGGTGATCGCCGCCAGGTGGTCGAACTTCTCCGACCACAGCCCGGTCAGGATGCCAACGAAGCCCAGGATCAGCGAGGCGCCGACCCCGTAGAAGACGATCGCCCAGGGCTGGGCGAAGGTCATGTGGGTGTTGGGCAGGAACGCCACCACCAAGGCGGTCACGAACCCGACCACCACACCCCGCGTCGCGGCGCCCAGGCTGAACGCCGCCACCTGTTCCAGCGGCGACAGCGGCGGGGTCATGAAGTCCGGCGTCAGCCCCATCATCTTGGCCTGCAACAGGCTGGAGCTGCTGTTGGCGAAGGCGTTGTTGAGGATGGTCATCATGATCAGGCCCGGCGCGACGAAGGTTGCGAAGGCCACCCCGTGGATCGGTGGGGCGGCGCCGCGCACGGCGACCACGAACACCATCATGTAGAGCAGGCTGGTCACCACCGGGGCCGCCACCGTCTGCATCCCCACCTTCCAGAACCGCCGCACCTCCTTGAGGTACAGGGTGTAGAAGCCCGTCCAGTTGAAGCCTGCGTAGTCGCGCGGCGCCGGCGGCGTGGGAGCGGTGACGGTGTCCTTCATGGCCCCTAGGTGCGCGCGCCGGGGCCGTTCCGCAAGACACCGGGCGCATGACCGTTCCGCGAACACCGATTCAATATCTTGATCCTGTGGATGGAATCACCGCCACCCATTGTATGCCTTAACAAAAGGTTTACGATATCTGGTAGTGGGCCGGTCGAAACCGCCACACCAACACAAGATATGGGGTTGATCCGTGTGGGGCGGATTCGCCCCGCCTCAGACCAAGGGGTTGCTTATGGGCTGGACCGACGAACGCGTGGATGTTCTCAAGAAGCTGTGGCTGGACGGGCTGTCAGCCAGTCAGATCGCCAAACAGCTGGGCGGGGTGACCCGAAACGCCGTGATCGGCAAGGTCCACCGCCTGGGCCTCTCCGGCCGCGCCGCGCCGAGCCAGCCCGCTCGCCCGGTGTTCAAGGCCCCGCGCCCGACCCGCCCGGTTCCGGCCGCGCCGTCGATCCCGCGCCGCCTGGCCGAGCCGGTCGCCGCCGCGCCCTCCGCCGCCCCGACGCCTCCGCCCGTCCCCGCGCTGCGGGTCGAGGAGCCCGGCACGGCCACCGTGCTGACCCTGGGCGCCCACATGTGCAAGTGGCCGATCGGCGATCCCTCCAGCGACGAATTCACCTTCTGCGGCCGCCGGGCGAGCGAGAGCCCCTACTGCGTCGAGCACGCCCGGGTGGCCTACCAGCCGGCCCAGACCGGCAAGAAGAAGGCCGGGCCGAACGAACTGGCCCGCTCGCTGCGGCGCTACATCTAAGCTTCCGTTCCGATCTCGGGGGAGCAAGGGGCGGGGGCCACGGGTCCCCGCCCTTTTTCGTTCAGCGGAGTCAACGCGCTCCGGAGAACTCGCCCTTGCGGCCGGCGGCGTCGACGCCGCCCGACATCGTCGCGCCCCTTACCGTTCCCGAGTAGGTCACGTCGAACTTCTGACCCATGAAGTCCGACCCATAGGTCCAGACCACACGGTCGCCGGTGATCTTGCCGGACTTGATCGGGTGAGGCTTGTTGGTCCCGCCGTCGAAACAGGTCCCGCCCAGGCTGTCGCCGGACCGGGTGAAGCGGCAGGTGAGGGTGAAGCCGAAACTCTGCACCTTGCCTTTCAGCTTCCATGTTCCGGCCACGGGATCACCTTGGGCTTGGGCGGCGGAGCCCAGCATCAGCAGGGCGGCGAGGGAGAGGGCTGCGGCTTTCATGCTGATAGACCTAGATCGACCGGCAACGGTTTCCAGCGACTCGGTCGGCGCGCTAGGCTCCCAGGCGTGACCGACGCCCCCACCACCAACGCACAGGCCTATTCCGTCTCGGAACTGGCTTTCGCCCTCAAGCGCACCCTAGAGGACGCCTACGGCTTCGTCCGCCTGCGCGGGGAGCTCTCCAAGGTCACCCACCATTCCAGCGGCCACGTCTATCTGACCCTCAAGGACGATAAAGCCGCCCTCGACGGCGTTGTCTGGAAGGGCAGCGTCAAGAACCTCTCCATCCGGCCCGAGCAGGGGATGGAGGTGATTGTTACCGGCCGGATCACGACCTTTCCGGCCGGCAGCCGATACCAGATCGTCATCGAGACCATGGAAGCCGCCGGCATCGGCGCCCTGCTGGCCCAACTCGAACGGCTGAAGGCCAAGCTCGCCGACGAGGGCCTGTTCCGGCCCGAACGCAAGCGACCGATCCCCGCCATGCCGGCCGTGGTCGGGGTGATCACCAGCCCAACCGGGGCGGTGATCCGCGACATCCTGCACCGCATCCGCGACCGCTGGCCCTGCCGGGTCGTGGTCTGGCCGGTGGTTGTGCAGGGTGATGCGGCAGCGGGTCAGGTGGCGGCCGCGATCAAGGCTTTCAACGCCCTGGAGGCCGGCGGGGCCATTCCGCGGCCTGACGTTTTGATCGTCGCCCGGGGCGGCGGTTCGGTGGAGGACCTCTGGCCGTTCAACGACGAGACCCTGGCCCGCACGGTGGCGGCCGGGACCATCCCCCTGATCAGCGCCGTCGGGCACGAGACCGACACGACCCTGATCGACTTCGTCTCCGATCGCCGGGCGCCGACCCCGACCGCCGCGGCCGAGATGGCCACCCCGGTGCTGGCCGAACTGCGCGCGGCGCTGGCCGGGCTGGACCAGCGGCTGGTCCGGTGCAGCGGCCGGCTGATCGAGGACCGTCGCACCCGGCTGGCCGCGTCGGCCCGGGGCCTCCCCCGCCCCGCCGACCTGACCGCCGCCGCCGGCCAGCGGCTCGACTATGCCGCCAGTCATCTCGCCGCCGGCCTGCGGCGCAATCTGGACCTCCACGCCCGCCAACTGGCGGAAACCGCCTCGCCCCTGCGCCCGACGCTGCTGCAACGGCGCGCCGATCTGGGTCGCCAGTCGCTCGAGACCCTCGGCCGCCGGCTGGATGCGGCGATGAAGCGGGCGTCGGACACCACCGAGCTGACCCGGCGGCTGGAGGATGCCGCGCGTCGGATGGGAAGCTGCCTGCGCAAGGCGGTGAGCGACCGGGGCCAGCGGCTGGTGTCGCTGGACGCCGAGCGCCGGCTGAAGAACAGCATGGGCAAGGCCATCCAGGACAGCGCCCGCCGTCTCGAAAGCCTGAACAAGCTGCGCCTGTCGCTCGATCCCAAGCGGCCCCTGCGCATGGGGTTCGCCCTGGTCACCCGCCCGGACGGCTCGATCGTGCGGCATGGGGTGGGCCTTGAGGCCGGAGAAACCGTCGGCCTGATGTTCGAGGACGTCACCCGCCAGGCGGTGATCGACGGCGAGACTGGACGGGCGGCGCCCAAGCCGGTGGCGAAGAAGGCCGCAACCCCGTCCTCGCAACAGGGTGATCTGTTCTGAGGGGTGTGAGGTTGGCCCCCGCCCCGCCAGGCGCTACATTGCCTGCCATGAACGCCTTCGACCGCGACATGGGCCGTGAGCTCGCGCACCTTCACTACGGCGACGGGGAATTCGCCGTCCTCAAGCATGGCCAGCATGTGATCTGCGCGGTCAGCGGGGTGAAGATTCCGCTGGAAGCGCTGCGCTACTGGAGCCCGGAGCATCAGGAAGCCTATGCCGGGCCGGCCGAGGCGCTGAAGCGGTGGAAGGACCTGAACCCCTGAACCGGCGGGGTGTCCTGCTGGGCGTCGCGACCGCGGGTCTCGCGGGGCCGACGCTCGCCGCGCCGCCATCCTTGCGGCTGAGTGGGGTTCAGCGGCAGGGCGGGTTCGTATTCGGGCGCACCGCGCCGCGTGCCGACATCTGGCTCGACGACGAGGCCATCGGCCGAGCTTCGGGTAGCGGGCTGTTCGTGATCGGCTTCGACCGGGATGCGCCGCCCAGTCAGACCCTGCGGGTCTCCACGGCCGGCGGGGCGGCGAGTCATCTGCTCAACGTCATCCCCGGCGAGTTCGACGTGCAGCGTATCGACGGCCTGCCCCAGAGCCAGGTCAGCCCGGACGATCCGGCCCTGCTGGCCAGGATCCGCCAGCAGAACGAGCTGAAGGTCGCCGCTCTGGCCAGCCGGGTCGACACCGAGGACTTCCGGGGCGGCTTCGCTACGCCGTTGCCCGAGGGCAGCTGGCGGCGGACGGGCCGGTTCGGCGGCCAGCGGATCCTTAACGGCGAGCCCAAGCGGCCCCATTACGGCACCGACCTGGCCGCGCCGAAGGGCACGGCCATCCTTGCCCCGGCCGGCGGGGTGGTCAGCATGGCGGCCAGCGGGATGCATTTCGAAGGCGGGCTGACCATGATCGACCACGGCCAGGGCCTGGTCAGCATCTACCTGCACCAGTCGCGCTTGCTGGTCGCGACCGGAGACCGGGTCGAGCGGGGCCAGAAGATCGGCGAGGTGGGGGCCACCGGCCGCGCGACCGGTCCGCACCTTTGCTGGCGTATGACCTGGCGGGCCCGGCATCTGGACCCCATGCTGATGGTCGGAGTGACGGCGCCAGCCTGACACCAGTGGCGTTCTAAAACGACGATTTCCGCAGCGTCATGCTAAACGTTCCGGTAACGAATCCAGCCTTAATTAAGCGACAAAGGGTCGCGGCACACGCATTACGTGCAAAAATGACGATCCGTCATATTCATCGGGTTCCTGGGGGTCGTCGTATGGCATTTGGGCTGGAGTCGCTTCGCGTTCTCCTGGTGGATGACAATCCACATATGCGCTCCATCGTCGGGACGATCCTGAAGGGCGTGGGCGTCAGCCAGCTTCGTGAGGCCCAGGATGGGGCCGACGGTCTGCAGGCCCTGCGCAGCTGGCCGGCCGACGTTGCCATCATCGATTTCCAGATGGAGCCGCTGGACGGGGCGCAGTTCACCCGCCTGGTCCGTAACTCGCCCGACAGCGCCAACCCCTTCCTGCCAATCATCATGATGACCGGGTTCGCCGACCGCAGCCGCGTGTTCGAAGCGCGCGACGCCGGGGTGACCGAGATGATCGCCAAGCCGCTGACCGCGCGGGCGATCATGGCCCGCCTCGAGGCGGTGATCATGCGGCCCCGAGATTTCGTGAGAACCGCCGACTACTTCGGTCCGATCCGGCGGGGGATCGACGATGTGATCGAGCAGAAGCGGGCACTGGTGATTTAGCCCAGACCCTTCGCCGCCAGTTCCTCGTAGGCCTCCTTGGGCCAGCGGCGGTGGACCCAGAACCATTCGCCCGGCCGCTCGCGCACCCGCTCCTCGACGAAGCGGGTGATGGCGGCGACCCCAGCCGCGATGTCGGCGGACTTGTCGCCGGTATCCGGGATGGCGATGGGGTCGTGGACCACCGCGCGGAAGCGGGCGCCCTTCAGCCGCTGGACACTCATTGGCTGCAGCACCGTTCCGAAGCGCAGCGCCAGACGGCTGGGACCTGGCGCGGCCATCACCTGGCGACCGAAGAAGGGGACGGAAACACCGCCCCGGTTGAACTTCTGGTCGTTCATCAAGGCGACCGACTCGCCTTTCTTCATCCCCTCGAGCAGCTCGCGAGCCCCATCCCCGCCCTTTGGGGCGAACAGCTGCACGCCGTAGCGGGCGCGGCTGTCGCGGATGCGTTTGTCGACATAGGGGTTGTTCGCGGCGCGATAGGTCATCTGGCAGACCACCCCGCTGTCGACGATCGCGGCGGGCATCACCTCCCAGTTGGACAAGTGGCCCGACACGAACACCACCGGCTTTCCGCCGGTGCGGATTTCCTCCATCCGCTCGGCGTTGACCAGCTCAACCCGACCCGTGGACGGGCGAATGCGGTCCATCTGCGGAAATTCGAAGACAGTGCGGCCGTTGCTGTCCCACTGTTCCTTGAGGATCTGTCGGCGCCAGGCCTCGTCTTTTTCCGGAAAGGCCAGGATCAGGTTCTGCCAGGCCAGTTTATGGGTCTTGGTCAGCGGGCCCAGCAGCCGGAACAGAGCCCCGCCGACATCGGACGCGAAGTCGGTCGGCATCAGCCGCATCAGGAAGGTGAAGACGTCATAGGCCACCGCCTCGGCGCGCCAGGCGAGGTCCTGACCCCATGAGATACGTTTGTCACCCATGCTGGCTAACTATGTGACACGCCCCGGGCGCGCAATGTCGCACCGAATCTCGCTTGGCACGCGACATGCGGAGTGAAGGCTCGACCGTTTCGTTTTGGGACGGCCACAGGCTTTCAACCAACAGGGGGCAAGAAGCCCATGGGCAATGACATCGACGTTCACCTCGGCCGGCGCCTGCGCCGCCGCCGTCGCCTTCTCGGCCTGACCCAGCAGCAGCTGGCCGGTTCCGTCGGCGTTCGCTTCCAGCAGATTCAGAAGTACGAATGCGGCGCCAACCGCATCTCCGCCGCCCGGCTGTGGCAGCTGTCCGAAGCCCTCGAGGTTCCGGTCGGCTACTTCTACGATGGCCTCTCCGAGACCGACCGTCCGCAGGTCGCCGCCAATGACGGCGAGGGCGGCGGCGAGATGTTCGCGCGAAAGGAGACGCTGGACCTGATCCGCGCCTACTACCAGCTGGGCGAGCGTCCGCGCCGCCGGCTGCTCGACCTCGCCAAGTCGCTGAACGGCGAGATCGAGGTCGCCTGACCTAGACCAGTAAGCTTGTGGCCAGGACCGGGCCGGCGTGCCGCCGGCCCGGTTCTCCCAGCAGGTTTACGCTTATCTTCGCGTCACGCTTGACGCACCCCCGTATTGCGCCGCACAAACCCGCCCGATCTTCAAACGGGCGCGATGACAGCCCAGCGCAAGGGGAATGAATTCATGGCCGACATCCGCTTCGACGGCAAAGTCGCGATCGTCACGGGCGCCGGTGGGGGCCTGGGCCGCCAGCACGCGCTGGAACTGGCCCGTCGCGGCGCCAAGGTGCTGGTCAACGACCTGGGCGGGTCGATGGACGGCTCGGGCGGCGGTTCCGACGCCGCGACCAAGGTGGTCGAAGAGATCAAGGCGCTCGGCGGTGAAGCCATCGCCAACGGCAGCAGCGTCACCGACGACGCGGGCGTGGCCCTGATGGTCAAGCAGGCGATGGACGCCTGGGGCCGCATCGACATCCTGATCGCCAACGCCGGTGTGCTGCGCGACAAGTCCTTCTCCAAGATGTCCATCGAGGACTTCGAGTTCGTTCTGAACGTTCACCTGCTGGGCACGGTCAAGCCGACCAAGGCCGTCTGGGAGATCATGAAGGAGCAGAACTACGGGCGGATCGTGGTCACCACCTCCTCGTCCGGCCTGTACGGCAACTTCGGCCAGTCCAACTATGGCGCGGCCAAGCTCGGCATCATCGGCTTCATGAACACCATCAAGCTCGAGGGCCAGAAGAACAACATCCACATCAACGCCATCAGCCCGGTGGCCGCCACCCGGATGACCGAAGGCCTGATGCCGCCGGAAGTGCTGGCCAAGCTGGCGCCGGAATACGTGACCCCGGGCGTGGTCTACCTGGCCTCGGACGAAGCCCCCACGGGCGCCATCCTGACCGCCGGCGCGGGCGTCTTCGCCCTGTCGCGGATCATCGAGACCGAGGGCGTCTACCTCGGCGAGGGCGGCCTGTCGGTGGAGGAGGTCCGCGACAACTGGGACAAGATCACTGGTGAGGAAGGCCAGAAGGCCTATTTCGCCGGCGGCGAACAGGGCCAGAAGTTCTTCCGCAAGATGGCCGGCGGCTAAACCCCGCTTCATCGCGAGACACGGCGAGGGCCGGGCGGAAACGTCCGGCCCTTTGCTTTTGCGCGGCATTGACAGGTTTATTGTATGGCATACAAATAGTGCATGTCGAAGGTGACGCCCTTGGCCGAGGTGCGCGCTGTCCGTGAGCCGGGCAAGCGGATGCGGTCGCGCCTGCTGGACGCGGCGGTGGAGCTGTTCAAGGCGCGCGGCCAGACGGCGGTGTCGGTGGCGGAGATCGCCACAGCGGCCGGGGCCTATCCCAGCCAGGTGACCTACTACTTCCGCACCAAGGAGGCGCTGTTCGTCGAGGCCGCCTGCCGCGAGGTGCTGTACGTCGCCAGCCGGGCCGAGGCGTCCGCGGCGCAGGCGGCCACCGGGTCGGACTACAACCGCCGGCTGGTTGAAGCGGTGGTCGGATCACCCGGCTTGGCGCTATTCGTGGAAGCCCTTTCGCTGACCCGCCGCCGGCAGGACCTCAGCCCCCTTATCGAGCGTACGTTCGAGCGGCTGCACGGCGAGGGCGACCGCGCCTACGCCGAGACCCGCCGCCGGCGCGGCTGGACCGGCCCGGAGGACCCGGCGGTGACCGCCCGCCGCTTCTGGACCCTGGCCCTGGGCGTGGCCCTGCGCGAGGGCGCCACCGAGGCAACGGTCCCGCAGGCCGTGGAAGAGATGATCGCCCTGCTCCGCCTTAGCCCCATCAAGGGAGCCGCCTGATGGCCGCCGCCGCCCGAGTCGCCGCCAAGACCTATTTCACGACCGAAGAATGGGCGCCGTTGTCGGAGAAGTCACGCTGGAAGGGGCCGGCCCTGGTCGCCCACGCCTGGCTGGTCATCTTCGCGGCCGGGGCGATGGCGCTCGTATGGCCGATCACCATTCCCCTGGCGGTGATGATCATCGGGGCGCGGCAGCTGGGGCTGGCGATCCTGATGCACGACGCCGCCCACGGCGCCCTGCACCCCGACCTGAAGGTCAACGATTTCCTGGGCGACTATCTGACCCCCGGCGGGCTGGTCGCCTATCGCACCTACCACCTGGGCCACCACAAATTCGCCCAGCAGGGCGAGGACCCGGACCTGGCCCTCTCCGCCCCCTTCCCGATCACCCGCAAGTCCCTGTGGCGCAAGGTGGTCCGCGACCTGACCGGCCAGACCTACTACAAGCAGCGCTGGGCCGGGCTGGTGAAGACCCTGCGTGAACGCAAGCCGGACCAGCCCCTGTGGCCGATCCTCAGGAAGGCCGTGGTCAGCCGGCGCCGGTTCTTCATCGGCATGATCGCGACCGTCGCGGTCACCGCGCCATTCGGCTTCTGGTGGGCTTGGCCGGTGCTGTGGCTGCTGCCCCAGGCCACCTGGCTGCCCCTGGTCACCCGCCTGCGCAACATCGCCGAGCACGCCTGCATCGCCAAGGACGAGCCCGACCCGCTGCGCCATGCCCGCACGACCAAGGCCAACTTGATCGAGCGAGCCCTGCTGGCCCCCTACTATGTAAACTACCACTGTGAGCACCACATGTTCATGCATGTGCCCTGCTACAACCTGCCCAGGGCCCATCGCCTGCTCAAGCAGAAGGGCGTGATGCCCGGCATGCTGACCGCGCCGGGCTATTGGGATGTGTTCAAGCTGGCGTCCAGCAAGCCGGAGAAGGCGACGCTGGCAGCCGCCTAGTCCGCCTTCTGGTAGGCCTGGAAGGTGCAGGCCTTGGCGTCGACCGGGACGAAGATGGTGCCTTCCTGGTCGGTGTCCTTGAACACCAGCACGCCCTCGAACTCACCGGCCTTTTCTAGGAAGGAAAGGTCGAACTCACCGAACACTCGGGGGCTCCCCTGCCGCTTGTAGCTGGCCCCGTCGATCGTGACCGGGCGGCCTTGGGCGTACCAGGGCTTGCCCTGGGCTCCGGCGTAGGGCGCGCCGTCCTTGCGAACGGTGGGCTTGTTCTTGGCGGTGTCGAGGGTGCAGGCCTGGGCGGAGCCGGCGGCGGCGACGAGGCCCAGGCAGAGGGCGAGGCTGATGGCTGTCCTGTTCATAGACGTTTCCCGTGTTCTTGATTGCGGGGCGACCGGAAGGACTGCACGCGGGCCGCCACGAGGTTTGGCAATGTGGGTGGCTCACCCTCCGCATCTGGCTGAGGGCGATAGGGTGGCGGGCGCCAGGACAGACCTGGAACGCATGGCAGTACCCCCGATGACCGACTCTCTCAGGAGCCGACGCCGTTTTATACCATGGTTCGCCGAGGCTTAGACAAGAGCCCGCGCGGCCTGTTCGAAGGCCCTTGCGGCCGGGCTTTGTGAGCCGGCGGCGGTCAGCGGCGTCCCTGCGTCGCCGGCCTCTCGCAGGGGGATTTCCAGCGGCACCTCGGCCAGGAGGGGAACGGAGAGGCGCTCCGCCTCCGCCGCCGCCCCGCCTTGGCCGAAGATGGGCAGGCGGGCGCCGTCGGGCCCTTCAAACCAGGCCATGTTCTCGATCACGCCCAAGATCGGCGTGCCGGTCTTGGCGAACATCGCGGCGGCGCGGCGGGCGTCGATCAGGGCGATTTCCTGGGGCGTGGAGACCAGCACCACGCCGTCGATGCCGAGCTTCTGAACCAGGGTCAGGTGGATGTCGCCGGTGCCGGGAGGCAGGTCGACGATCAGCAGGTCGAGGGGCGCCTCGGCGGTGCCCCAGCGAACGTCCTGCACCATCTGGCGCACGGCGCTGGAGGCCATCGGGCCGCGCCAGATCATGGGTGAGCCCTCGGCAACCATGAAGCCGATGCTCATCAGCTTCACCCCGTGGGCGAACAGGGGCTCCAGCTTGCCATCGACGAAGCTGGGCTCGTCGGCGATGCCCATCATCTTCGGCGCCGAGGGGCCATAGACATCCGCGTCGAGCAGCCCGACCTTCAATCCCAGCCTGGCGAGGGCGCAGGCCAGGTTGACCGAGACGGTGGACTTGCCCACCCCGCCCTTGCCGCTGGCCACGGCGATGACCCGCTTCACATGGTCCGGCCGCGCGGCCTCGGACGCCTTGGGCTCGGCAGCGTGATCGGGGCTGAGGCGGGCGGTCTTGCGGGGCCGAGCGCCGGCGGGCGGGGCCTCGGCGGTCAGCACCACCTGGGCGCGGGTCACGCCCGGCAGGCCCGCCAGAACTTTTTCGGCCGCCTCACGGACGGCGGCGTAGGAGGGCGCGGCGGCGGCGAACCCCAGGGTCCGGGGTTGGCGTTGTCGTTCCAGGGCATGGACTAGGTGATGTTCCGTCACTTGAGGGCGGGCCGGTTGATAACCGGGCTGTAGAAGCGGATATGAGGCGGCACAGTCGTCAACGCAAGCTGAACCGAATGACCGATGCGCCCGCCCTCGACCGTGAAACCGTGCTCGCCGCCCCCAGTCGAACGGCGAAGGCGTCGACCTCAATGAGGTGATCGAGCGCTGGACCGCCCGCCTGCGCGGCCTGCTGGGTGGCGGCGGCGGCCAGCCCGGCGGCCAGGAAGAGGCCATCCGGCGCTACGCTCCGCTCGTCGGCGGCGCCCTGGTGGCCCTCTACTTCTTCTCCGGGATCATCATTGTCAGCGCCAAGCAGGAGGCCGTGGTCACCACCTTCGGCGCCTACACGCGCAGCTACGGCCCCGGCATCGGCTATCACCTGCCGATCTTCGAGCGGTCGCAGCTGGTCGATATCACCACCATCAACGAGACCACCGTCGGCGGTCAGAAGGCCGGTTCGGTGCCCGCCGAAAGCCTGATGCTGACGGGCGACGAGAACATCGTCGACCTGGCCTTCGCGGTGAACTGGCGCGTATCCGACCCGCGCAAGTTCCTGTTCAACATCGACAACACCCGCGACACCGTGAAGGCGGTGGCCGAGAGCGCCATGCGCGAAGTGGTCGGCCGCAGCCAGCTGGACCCGATCATCTCCACCGGTCGCGGCAAGGTCCAAGCCGACGCCCAGTCGCTGATGCAGCGCATCCTCGATGACTATGACGCCGGGGTGATCATCGACAGCGTGCAGATCCGCGACGCCCAGCCGCCGCAACAGGTCATCGCCGCCTTCCAGGACGTGGCCACGGCCGGTCAGAACTTCCAAGCCCGGATCAACGAGGCCGGCGGCCAGGCGGCGAAAATCCGCCAGGAGGCCCTCGGCTACAAGGCCCAGGTGGTCAATGAGGCGCGAGGCGAGGCCGAGCGCTTCAACCAGATCTATGAGCAGTACCGGCTGGCCCCGGGCGTGACCCGCGAGCGGCTGTACATCGAAACCATGGAACGGGTTCTGGCCAAGTCCAACAAGGTGATCATCGACGGCAAGGGGGTGACCGCGCCCATCGTTCTGTCGCCCGACGCCTTCAAGCCACGAAATCCGACCCCGACGACGGCAGCGCCGCGCGCGCCGGGAGCCGCCCAATGAACCGCAATACCCTGACCCTTGGCGCCATTGCCGTCGGCGCGCTGCTGCTGGTGGCCAGCCAGACCTTCTATGTGCTCGACCAGACCCAGCAGGCGGTCGTTATCCAGCTGGGTAAGGTGGTGCGGGTGGTTAACTCGCCGGCCAACCCTGGCCCTGGCCTGCAGGCCAAGTGGCCGTTCACCGAAAGCATCGTGGTCTTCGACAAGCGAAACCAGATGCTGGAGTCGAACCAGGAAGAGATCATCGCCGGCAACCAGGAACGGCTGATGGTCGACGCCTTCATCCGATACCGGATCCGCGATCCCTACCGCTACTTCACCGCCCTGGGGAACGCCGAGACGGCCCGCAGCCGACTGGAACAGCGCCTCAACGCCGCCCTGCGCCAGGCGTTGGGCACGGCCAATTCGGAGGACATCATCTCGTCACGCCGCTCGGAGTTGATGAAGATCATCCAAGCCAACCTGATCTCTCAGGCCAACAGTTCGCGCCTGGGCATCGAGATCATCGACGTGCGGATCAAGCGCGCCGACCTGCCGGTGGCCAACCAGGAAGCCGTCTACGAGCGGATGCAGACCGCCCGCCAGCAGGAAGCCACCCGCATCCGCGCCGAGGGCGAACAGCGCCGCCGCGAGATCGTCGCCCAGGCGACGGGCGACGCCGAGCGCATCCGAGGTGAGGGCGACGCCGAACGGGCCAAGCTGTTCGCCGACAGCTTCGGCAAGGACGCGAACTTCGCCGCCTTCTACCGTTCAATGCGCGCCTATGAGACCAGCATGGGCCAGGGCGACGCCACCCTGGTGCTGTCGCCCGACAGCGACTTCTTCAAGTACTTCGGTCGCGGCCCCAACGCCCAGTAGTCAGTCGGCGGCGAAGGCCTCGGCCCGGTAGCCCTGGAAGTAGAGCAGCGCGGTGAGATCGGCGTGATCGACCCGCGCATGCGCCTGGGCGGCCACGACCGGCTTTGCGCGGTAGGCCACCCCAAGGCCGGCCGCCTCGATCATCGCCAGGTCGTTGGCCCCGTCGCCGACCGCCAGTGTCTGGCTGAGGTTGAGGCCCAGGGCCACCGCCTCGCCCCGCAGCGACGCCAGCTTGGCCTCGCGGCCCAGGATCGGCTCGCCGACCAGGCCGGTCAACGCCGCACCATCTTCAAGCAGGGTGTTGGCCCGGTCTTCATGGAACCCGGCGGCGGCGGCTACGCGCTGGGTGAAAAAGGTGAAGCCGCCCGAGACCAGCAGGCAGCGAGCGCCGTGGGCGGCCATGGTGCGGACAAGGGCGTGGGCGCCGGGATTGAGCCGCACCCGCTCGTCGTAGCAGCGCTGCAGGGCCGCCAGGTCCAGCCCCTTCAGCATGGCCACCCGCTCACGCAGGGCGCCCTCGAAGGCCAGCTCGCCGCGCATGGCCCGCTCGGTGATTTCGGACACCTGCGCCTTCACGCCGGCGAAGTCGGCCAGTTCATCCAGGCATTCGCAGCCGATGATGGTCGAGTCCATGTCGGCGATGAGCAGACGCTTTGCCCGACCCTCCGCCGGCTGGACGCAGTGGTCGACGGGCAGGTCGGCGACCAGCCGATCGACCTCGCCGCGGAGGTCGGACAGCGCACCCTCGACGCTCAGGTCGAGGGCGCCGGGGCCGAGTTCGCCCTCGGCTTGGGCGCCGGTCTTGCGACGAACGAGGACGGAAGCCACCGAGACGGCTTGCGGATCGGGGCTGACCAGGGTGATGGATAGGCGCATGGAGCCCCGCATCTGGCTGATCGCCGGACCCACCGCAAGCGGCAAGTCCGCCCTGGCCCTGCGCCTGGCCCGAGAAATCGGTGGGGAGATCGTCAACGCCGACGCCCTGCAGCTTTACGCAGACCTGCGCACCCTGAGCGCGAGGCCCTCGCCGGAGGAGGAGGCGCAGGCGCCGCATCATCTGTTCGGGACCGTCGATGGCGCCGAAGGTTGGAGTGTCGGGCGCTGGTTGCGGGCGGGGAGCGAGCTGATCGAGGCGATCAATGGCCGGGGCCGACCGGCCATTCTGGTTGGCGGGACGGGGCTCTATTTCAAGGCCCTGACCCAGGGTCTGGCCGAGGTGCCTCCAGTTCCGGCGGCGGTGCGGGAGGCCGAGGAGGCGCGGTTCGAGGCGGAGGGCGAGGCGGCGGCGCGCGACCGGCTGCGGATGGCCGACCCGGCAGCGGAGGCGCGAATCGCGCCGGGCGACCGACTCCGGCTGACCAGGGCGCTTGAGGTGCTGGCCGCCACAGGCAAGCCGCTGAGCGACTGGCAAGCCGAGACCCAGGGTCTGCTGGCGCCGGGCGACTGGCGCGGCCTGGCGCTGGAGCCGCCGCGCGAGGCCGTTTATGCCCGCTGCGACGCGCGGCTGGCCGGGATGCTGCAGGCTGGTGCTTTGGACGAGGTCCGGAAGCTGACAGCGCGGGCGCTGGATCCGCGCCTGCCGGTGATGAAGGCGGTGGGGGTGAGGGAGTTCGCCTCCCACCTGGCCGGTGAAATGCCCCTCGACAAAGCGTTGGACGACGCCCGACGGGAGACGCGCCGGTACGCTAAGCGACAGCTGACCTGGCTGCGTAACCAGATGGCCAACTGGTCGCGCATCAACGCGGTCGAGCCCGAGGCGCAGTGGTTACAATTGGAACAAACTTGCGCAAATCCCTGACTTGACCCGGCTTTGCGCGCGTGGCATGAAGAAAATCGTGGATTTGGAGCAAACTTCGTGCGCAACGTGAGACTTGTACTTACCTAGCGGCCTCGCGTGGCGTGTCCCCAGCACGCCGCTCAAGGCCGCATGCGCCAAAGGCCCCCCGCGGGCCTTTTTTGTTGCCCGAACGACCCCTGCCTCCCGAGACCGACAGATGACCGAACAGCAAACCGCCCAAACCCCCGCCAGCGAGGCGCCCGCCGTCCAACTGGACACCCTGACCGGCGCCGAGATGGTGGTCCGCGCCCTGATCGATCAGGGGGTTGAGGTGCTGTTCGGCTATCCGGGCGGGGCGGTGCTGCCGATCTATGATGCCCTGTTCCAGGACAACGAAACCCACGGCGACCGGCTGCGCCACATCCTGGTGCGCCACGAACAGGGCGCCGCCCACGCCGCCGAGGGTTACGCTCGCTCGACCGGCAAGCCGGGCGTCGTGCTGGTGACCAGCGGGCCGGGGGCGACCAACGCCATCACTGGCATTGTCGATGCGCTGATGGACTCGATCCCCATGGTCGTGCTGACCGGCCAGGTCCCGACTCACCTGATCGGCACCGACGCCTTCCAGGAGGCCGACACGGTCGGCATCACCCGCGCCTGCACCAAGCACAACTACCTGGTGAAGGACGTCCGCGACCTGCCGCGCATCCTGCACGAGGCCTTCCACATCGCCACCAGCGGCCGGCCGGGGCCGGTGCTGATCGACATCCCCAAGGACGTGCAGTTCTCCCGCGGGGCCTACCAGGGTCCCGACGAGGTGACTTTCGGCCATGGCTACAGCCCCCGGACCAAGGGCGATCCGGCCCGCATCACCGAGGCGGCCAAGCTGATCGCCGGCGCCCAGCGGCCGATCTTCTACACCGGCGGCGGGGTGATCAACGCCGGCCCCGAAGCCGCCGCCGCCCTGCGCGAGCTGGCGGCCCTGACCGGGGCACCGGTGACCTCCACCCTGATGGGGCTGGGCGCCTTCCCGGCGGCCGATCCGGCCTGGCTGGGCATGCTGGGCATGCACGGCACGTTCGAGGCCAACAACGCCATGCATGACTGCGACGTGATGATCTGCGTCGGGGCGCGGTTCGATGACCGGGTCACCGGGCGGCTGGACGCCTTCTCGCCGGGCTCGAAGAAGATCCACATCGATATCGACGCCAGTTCGATCAACAAGAACGTCCGCGTCGATGTCGGCATCGTCGGCGACGCCGGCAGCGTGCTGAGCGACCTGGTCACCGCCTGGAAAGCCGCCGGCCACAAGCCCAACCGCGAGGCGCTGGGCGAGTGGTGGCGGCAGATCGACGGCTGGCGCGCGGTGCAATGCCTGCGCTACGGCAAGAGCGAAACGACCATCAAGCCGCAGTACGCCATCGAGCGGCTGTATGCGCTGACCAAGGACCGTGACACCTACATCACCACCGAAGTCGGCCAGCACCAGATGTGGGCCGCCCAGTTCTATCGCTTCCAGGAGCCCAACCGCTGGATGACCTCCGGGGGCCTCGGCACCATGGGCTACGGCCTGCCCGCCGCCGTCGGGGTGCAGCTGGCCCACCCCGACAGCCTGGTCATCGATATCGCCGGCGAAGCCAGCATCCAGATGTGCATCCAAGAGCTGTCGACGGCGGTGCAGTACGACCTGCCGGTGAAGATCTTCATCCTCAACAACGAATGGATGGGCATGGTCCGCCAGTGGCAGGAGCTGCTGCATGGCCAGCGCTACAGCCACAGCTACTCCTCCAGCCTGCCCGACTTCGTGAAGCTGGCCGAGGCCTATGGCGCCAAGGGCATCCGCTGCGCCGACCCGGCCGCGCTGGACGCCGCCATCCTTGAGATGATCGACCACCCCGGCCCGGTGATCTTCGACTGCCGCGTGGAGAAGGCGGAGAACTGCCTGCCGATGATCCCCTCCGGCAAGGCGCACAACGAGATGATCCTGCCCGAGGAACTGGACGATCTGGGCTCGGTGATCGACGAGGCCGGGCGTAGGCTGGTCTGATGAGTCTTCCCGCCCAACCCGCCTCCGCCTACGACCTTGCCCACGAGACCGAGGTTGAACAGCTCGCCACCTTCGCCCTGCTGGTCGATAACGAAGCCGGTGTGCTGCACCGCGTCGTCGGGCTGTTCGCCGCGCGGGGCTACAACATCGACAGCCTCACCGTCGCCGAGACCGACCGCAAGGCCCACACCAGCCGGATCACCATCGTCACCCGCGGCGCCCACCATGTGCTCGAGCAGATCGAGGCGCAGCTCGAGAAGGTAGTCAGCGTCCGCCGCGTTCAGGACGTCACCCGTGATCCCAACGGGGTCGAGCGCGAGCTGGCGCTGGTCAAGGTAAAGGGCGCCGGGGCCGACCGGGTCGAGGCGCTGCGGGTGTCGGAAATCTTCCGTGCCAAGGTGATCGACACCACGTCGGAGAGCTTCGTCTTCGAGATCACCGGGGCGCCGGGCAAGATCGACAGCTTCGTCGAGCTGATGCGGCCGCTGGGCCTGGTCGAGCTGTCTCGCACTGGGGTTCTGTCTATCGAGCGCGGCCCAGACGCCATGTAGGGAGCCGGTTGCGGGGACGGGCGTTGTGCTTGCCGACCCCCAACTCCGGAGACCACCATGAGCGACCTCGACCTCAAGGACATCGCCAAGAAATTCAAGCACATCGACATCGCCATCCTGACGACCAAGAAGCCCGGCGGCGACCTGGACGCCCGGCCGATGAGCAACAATGGCGACGTGGACTATGACGGCGACTCCTACTTCTTCACCACCGATGAGAAGCGTGTGGTCGCTCAGATCAAGGCCGACCCGAACGTCAACCTGGGCTTCACCGGCAAGCACGGTTTCTGGGCCTCGGTCGATGGCACGGCCGAACTGATCCAGGACAAGGCCGCCTTCAAGGACCATTGGACCAAGGATCTCGACGCCTGGTTCGAGGACGGCATCGACACCGCCGGCCTGACCCTGATCAAGGTCCACGCCGACAAGATCCGCTATTGGGACAAGATGGACGAGGGTGAACTCACCGTCCGATAACGCCCCTTTCGTTCGGCGGCCCGAGCGCCTATATTGAAGGTGTTCGGGCTTGCTCGGACTATGGAGATAAACGCGCACGTAATAAGCGGACTGGACCCGGGTGCGATTCCCGGCGGCTCCACCAATCTCTCCCGAGTTATCACGGGAAGCGCGGGGCCGATCAGCATCGACAGACGTGTAAAGGTGATTGCTTTCTCTCGGCTTGACCCACCGTTTCGGGTCTTTAACTAACTGCGAACGATAACTTCGCTGAAGAGTTTGCTGTCGCCGCGTAATGCGGTGCCGGCGAATTCGCCTTAAAGCCCTGCGGGTTTAGCACCTTCAGGCGGGGCCCGGGGGGAGCCTGGCAACAGAATCTCCCCACCTTTCAAGTCTAGGGGCCACGTCTGCCCCGACCGGCGGTACATCACGGATCCGTGGCCGGTAACCCGCCCGTGACCGCCGTGAGCGTTGACCTGCCCGGCGATACAGGCCAGTTCCGGACGCTCTGACAGACGGGCGAAAAGCCCGCAGCAACGGAATTCCGTGAAGCCGGCGGAGAGGCGCGCAAGACCTCCCAACCGGCTCGCGCTTGGGAGCCTCAATGCCCGGTCGTCACCACATCCTGCGCCGCCGTCGCGCCAAGGTCGTCGCTACGCTTGGGCCGGCCTCGGCTTCGGCTGAGATGATCGAGACGCTGCACAAGGGCGGGGCCGATGTGTTCCGGCTGAACTTCAGCCATGGCGACCATGCCGCCCACGCCCAGAACCTGGCCTGGATCCGGGCGCTGGAGAAGAAGACCGGACATCCGATCGGGGTGCTGGCCGACGTCCAGGGGCCGAAGCTGAGAATCGGCCGGTTCAGCGGCGGCCACGTGACCCTGCAGAAGGGCCAGGCGTTCCGGCTCGACCTGTCGCCGACGCCTGGCGATGTGCGCCGAGTGCAGCTGCCGCACCCGGAGATCATCAACGCCGCGACGCCGGGGATGAACCTGCTGATCGACGACGGGAAACTCAAACTCCGCGTCGATCATGTGCGTGAGGATCACCTGGAGACCACGGTGCTGGTCGCCGGGCGCCTGAGCGACCGCAAGGGCGTCAATGTGCCTGACGTGATGCTGCCGATTCCGGCCCTGACCAAGAAAGACCGTGAGGACCTGGCCTTCGCCCTGGAAGCCGGGGTCGATTATGTCGGCCTGTCGTTCGTCCAGCGGCCAGAGGACGTGGTCGAGGCCCGTGAGTTGGTCGGCGGCCGGGGATGGATCCTCACCAAGCTGGAAAAGCCGCAGGCGCTGGTGAACCTGGACGAGATCGTCGCGCTCAGCGATGCGGTGATGGTGGCCCGCGGCGACCTGGGGGTCGAGCTGCCGCCCGAGGAGGTGCCGCTGGCCCAGCGTCGCATCGTCCGCAAGGCCCGCGAACTGGGAAAGCCCGTGATTGTGGCCACCCAGATGATGGAGAGCATGATCAGCTCCCCTACCCCGACCCGCGCCGAGGCCAGCGACGTTGCTGGGGCGCTGTTCGAGGGGGCGGACGCGGTGATGCTGTCGGCGGAGACGGCGGCGGGGCAGTACCCGCTTGAAGCCGTCGACATGATGGACCGCATCCTGACCCGCACCGAGCGGGACGAGGAATGGCGCCGGGTGATCGACGACCGCCCGCTGGCCCCGGAGACCAACTCGGCCGGCGCGATCGCCGCCGCCGCCCGGGCGGTAGCCGACAGCAGCGGCGCCAAAGTGATCTGCGCCTTCACCCATGGCGGCTCCACCGCCCTTCGCATCGCCCGCCAGCGGCCGACCGCGCCGATCCTTGGCCTGACCCCGATCATCGAGACCGCGCGCCGCCTCGCGCTTGTCTGGGGCGTCCATCCCGTTCAGATTCCGCCGCACGACACCATGACCGCCGCCGTGTCGAGCGCCCTGCAGACCGCCCGCCGCGAAGGCTTCGCCACCTGGGGTGACGAGATCGTGGTCACCGCCGGCGTGCCCTTCAACACCCCCGGATCGACCAACGCCCTGCGGGTGGCCACCGTCTCGCGCGAACAGCCGAGCCCCGCCGGTGACGAGAAATAGCCTTTCGCCCCTCGCCCCCTGAATGAGCGTCTTTGCGACCGCCACGCGACCGGCTAGGTTGCGGCTTCAAGACGCAGGAACGTGTGCAGCTTATGGCTCAGGACAAGCCCCCCCAGGACTTGATGCACTATGAGGCCATGGCCCAGGACGCTCTGCGCGGGGTGGTCAAGGCGGCGCTGAAGCGGGCCGCGGCGCCCGGCGGCCTGCCGGGCGATCACCACTTTTACATCACCTTCAAGACCCAGGCGCCGGGTGTGTCCGGCCCGCCGGAGGTGCTGAGCAAGTACCCTGACGAGATGACCATCATCCTGCAGCACCAGTACTGGGACCTGGCGCCGGGCGAGACCTTTTTCACCGTCACCCTGAAGTTTGGCGGCCAGCCCAAGCGGCTGTCGATTCCCTATGCGGCGGTGGTGCGGTTCTTCGACCCCTACGTCCAGTTCGGCCTGCAGTTCGAGGCGCCGGAAGTTTACACCCTGGCCGAGGACGAGGCCGAAGAGGCCGCGCCGGCCGCCGAGGGCGGTGAGGAGCCCAAGGTCGTTTCGCTGGACCAGTTCCGCAAGAAATGAGCGAAATCGCCTCGGACATGGCTGAAACGCTCAGCGACGAGGCGATCCTTCAGCGATTCCACAGCGCCAAGTCGCTGCCCAGCGGCTCCCGGACTCTCGGCTTCCGAGTCGAGGCGGTGAGCCAGGCTGAACAGCGGGTCGATATTTCGTTCGAGGCCCGCGCCGACCTGTTGGCCAACCCGATGGGCCAGGTTCAGGGCGGCTATGTCTGCGCCATGCTCGACGAATGCATGTCGGTCGCCGGGCTGGTCGCTTCCGGCATGACCTGCGTCATGCCCACGCTGGAAATGAAGACCAGCTTCCTCCGGCCCGCCATGCCCGGCCCTCTGCGCGGCGTTGGCAAAGTGGTACGCTGGGGCAAGACCATCGCCTTCCTGGAAGGCGAATTATACGATGACCAGAACCGTCTGCTGGCCAAGGCGACCGCCACGGCCATGCCGACACCGTTCAAAAGCTTCAGGAAATAGGGGCGAGTTGATGAAGCGCACCATCGCAACCATCGCCGGGGTCGTAGCCCTGGCCCTGGCCGGCGCGGCGCCGGCGGCGCCCAAGGGCTTTTCCGACTGGGCGGCGGTGGTCGTGGCCGGCGACTTCGTCGGCGCCCGTGGGGGACCGACCGAGACCTTCGACAATGCGCGGCGGGACATCGCCAAGACCCTTGTCGACCGGATGGGCTTCTCGCCCGCCAACATCCGCACCTATTCGGTGCGGCCGCAGCTTTACCAGGACACCAAGCCCGGCCGCAGCACCCTGTTCGGGGTCCAGAACGGCCTCAAGGACCTCGCCGGCAAGGCCAAGGGCGGCTGCCTGTTCTACTTCACCTCTCACGGGGCCAAATACGGCGCTTTCCTCAACGCCGAGAGGGAACAGGACCAGCAGATCATCTTTCCGGTGGTGATGGCCGAGATCGTCGACAGCGCCTGCCCGAACCGCCCGACCATCGTGGTGGTCTCGACCTGCTTCTCGGGCGTCAACGTGCCCCACCTGCAGAAGGGCGACAGGCTGGTGATGACTGCAGCCCGCAAGGACCGCAGCTCCTTCGGCTGCGGTGAAAGCAGTGTCTATCCCTACTTCGACCAGTGCTTCCTGGAGGAGGCCCAGAAGGCGCGCGACTTCGCCGTCCTGGCCACCGCCGTCAGCGGCTGTGTCTCGCGCATGGAGCGGGAAACCGGCATGTCGCCGCCCTCCGAACCGCAAATCTGGATCGGCGACGGCATCAAACCGCTGCTCCCGCTTTACGCCTTCCGCAAGGGCGGATAGGCCTCTCCCTAAGGGCCCGTCGCAGCCAGGATGGGTGAGGGAGAGTTTGGGTTGAGGCTGAAATCGCTCCTCAAGGGCGGCCTGGCGGCTGTGCTTTCGCTGGTCGTCGGGGCCGGTCCGATGACCAGCTTCTCGCAAGAGGCGCCCGCTCCCCTGCCCCCGGCCCCGATTCCCTACGCCGGGCCGGCAGCCACTCCGAAAACGCCGCCGGCAAGGACCCGCTCGGCTGCTCCGCGTCCGGTCGCTGCGCCCGCCGCGCCGGTCGTCCCGACCCCTACCGTGGTCGCCCCGGTGACGCCGCTCGATCCCGTTCAACTCGAGGCCTACGTCGATGGCGTGGTCGGCGAAGCCATGGCCGGCCGCAAGATTGCCGGCGTCACCGTCTCGGTCGTCCAGAATGGCCAAGTCGTGCTCAAGAAGGGCTACGGCTTCGACCGGCTGTCGCCCGCCCGCCGGGTCGATCCGGACCGCAGCCTGTTCCGGCTGGCCTCCATCTCCAAGACCTTCACCTGGATCGCGGTGATGCGCCAGGTCGAGGCAGGCCGCCTGCGGCTGACCGACCCGATCAACCTCTACCTGCCGGAAAGCGTGCGGGTGCATGACCAGGGCTTCGCACGGGAGGTCCGGGTCATCGATCTGCTGAACCATCGTCCGGGTTTCGAGGATCGGGCGCTCGGCCAGTTGTTCGAGAAAGACGCCGACCGGGTTCGGCCGCAGCTGCTCTACCTGCGCCAGGAACGGCCACGGCGGATCTGGGAGCCTGGAACCACCCCCGCCTATTCCAACTACGGGTCAAACCTGGCCGGCGCCGCCGCGGCGCGGCTGTCTGGCAAGACCTACGAGCAGATGATCGAGCAGGAGATCACGGGTCCACTGGGTATGGCCAGCACCACCTTCCGCGACCCCTACCCGGCCCGCGACGGCCTGCCCGCGCCGATGCCCGCCAACCTGGCCGCCAACCTGGCCGAGGGCTATCGCTGGTCCGGTACGCGGTTCGTCAAGCGACCCTACGAGTTCAGCAGCCACGTGGCGCCGGCGGGCGGCGGCTCCTCGACCGCGGCCGACATGGCCCGCTACATGGTCATGCTGCTGAACGGCGGCGCCCTGGATGGCGCGACCATCTTCAAGCCCCAGACATCCACGGGCTTCCGCACGGTCCAGGACCGCGCACTGCCTGGCTCAGGCGGATTCGCCCATGGCTTCATGGAATTCAAGCTGCCTGGCGGCCGCACCGGCTACGGCCACAACGGGGCGACCCTGTCTTTCCGCTCCAACATGACCATTGTGCCGGAGCTAGGCCTGGGTGTGTTCGTAGGCGTCAACACCGAGGCGGGCGGCGCCCTGACCAGCAGCCTGCCGGGCCGGATCATCCAGCGCTTCTACGTCGGCGGTGATGGACAACGCGCCGTCGCGCCCTCGCAATGGCTGAAGGACAACCAGAGCGCCTTCGCGGGCCAGTACCTGTCCTCACGCCGCGCCTTCCACGGCATGGAAAAGTTCATCGGCCTGTTCAACGCCCGCACGACCGTCTCGGTCGATGGCGGCGGTCAGCTGGTGATCAGGGACTTCGGCGACGTCTCGGTCTGGACGCCACTTGATCGCGAAGGCCGGTTCCAGTCAGTCGCCGACAGCCGGGTGATCGCGTTCCGCATGGAGAACGGTCGCGCGGTCGGCTGGTACGACAGCGCCGCATCGACTTATTCCAAGCGGCTGGGCTTCTTCGGAGGCACGGCGTGGCTGATATGGGCGGTACTGCTGGCCGGCCTGGCCTCGCTGATCACCGTCGGCGGGGCGCTGGTGCGGCTGCGGCTCAACCTGCGCCAGACCACGATCCAGGCCCGCGCCAGCCTCATCCAGACCATCCAGGCGGTGCTCTGGCTGATCATGCTGGCCGCCTTCGGCCTTTGGTTCGGCAAGACCGGCGACATCGCGGCCATTTTCTACGACTGGCCCGGCCCGTTGCTGCTCACCGCCTCGGCCTGCGGCTTCGTCGCCGCCCTCCTGAGCGTGCTGGTGGTGGGTTTGACGCCCTTCGTCTGGCAAGGCGGACGCCGCGTGGACAGCTTCACCCAGGGCCGCAAGCTGCGGTTCACCTTCACCGCCGGGGTGTTCCTGCTGTTCTCGATCGTGCTGGCCTTCTGGGGCGCCATCTTCCCCTGGGCGAACTGATCCTGCCTGGATAGCGGCAAAGCGCCGCTATCCTTAACAATTCACAAAGATTTGCCGCACGGCCCCTTGTCGGCACGGCCCTGGCAACGCAACCCTTATCGCCAGTGGGTAAGGGGTTGTGTCGTGTCAAAAGGGGACGCTTTCGCCTACGGGATCGCCGGCGCGATCACTTGGTTGGCGGTTACGGCTTTCTACGGCGCCTTCGGGGGCGGCATCTTGGAAAGCAGCTTCTGGTTCTATGTGCTGAACGCCGCAATGGCGACCGGGGCCATGCTGGTCGCCTTCTGCTTCACCGCCCGGCTTCGCCGAACCTCGCGCCGCAAGCGCTTCTTCCCGGCCCTGGCCTTCTTCCTGCCGGGCCTGATCGGCGGCCTGCTGGCGGTGTTCAATCTGGACACCCTGTTTCCTGAACTGGAAGCAGTCAGCCAAGGGCGCTACGCCGCCTTCCTGGTGGTCGGCTACCTGGCCCTGATCGGCCTCTCCCTGGAAAAGCCGGCGCCCCGCGCCCACGGCTAACCCAGCTTGGTGACGCGGATGGTGATCCGCTCCCGCTCGCCCTGCCGCCGCTCGACCAGCAACCGGGCGACCTGCGCATCGTCGTGAAAGGCATAGCCCTTGATGGCGTCCAGCAACGCCTTGGCCAGGTTGTCGAGATCCATCCACGGCGGGTCGCCCGTGTAGTCCATCCAGATTTCGACCCCGAATTCCCCCCAGGCCGGCCGCGACCCGCGCCAGCTCTTGCGGAAGAACTCATAGATCAGCGGCTTGTAGTACCGCGCCTGGGTCGTCAGCCCATCGACCACGATCTCCAGCACCCCGCCGATCTCGCGGGCGCGAACCTTGCCGTGATGGGTCCAGTCGTCGGTCATGAGGCCTTCTAGCCGCGCCCGGTCTTGCAGTCTCGCGTCCCGGCGCTAAACCCCTGCCAACGTTTGTTTCAGGGACCCGCCGATGACCACCCGCACCGAGACCGACACCTTCGGCCCCATCGAGGTCGATGCCTCCAAATACTGGGGGGCGCAGTCGCAGCGGTCGATCGGCAACTTCAAGATCGGCTGGGAGAAGCAGCCGGCCTCGGTCGTCCGGGCGCTGGGCATCGTCAAGCGGGCCGCCGCCGAGACCAACGCGGCGCTGGGCCGGCTCGACGGCGATCTGGCCAAGACCATCGTCGCGGCCGCCAACGAGGTCATCGAAGGCAAGCTCAACGATCACTTCCCGCTGGTCGTCTGGCAGACGGGGTCGGGCACCCAGTCGAACATGAACGCCAACGAGGTGATCTCCAACCGCGCCATCGAGATGCTGGGCGGCGAGATGGGCAGCAAGAAGCCGGTCCATCCCAACGACCATGTCAACATGAGCCAGTCGTCGAACGACACCTATCCGACGGCCATGCACATCGCCGCCGCCGAGCAGGTGGTCCACGACCTGCTGCCTGCCCTCAAGCACCTGCACGCCGCGCTCGACGCCAAGGCCAAGGCCTGGGCCCACATCATCAAGATCGGCCGCACCCACACCCAGGACGCCACCCCCCTGACCCTCGGCCAGGAATTCGGCGGTTATGCCCAGCAGCTGGCCAACGGCATCGAGCGGATCGAGCTGACCCTGCCCAAGCTGATGGAACTGGCCCAGGGCGGCACCGCCGTCGGCACCGGCCTGAACGCCCCCATCGGGTTTGCGGAAGGTGTCGCCGAGCGCATCGCCGGCATCACCGGCCTGCCGTTCACCACCGCCCCCAACAAGTTCGAGGCCCTGGCCGCCCACGACGCCATGGTCTTCACCCACGGCGCCATCAACACGGTCGCCGCCAGCCTGTTCAAGATCGCCAACGACATCCGCTTCCTGGGCTCTGGCCCGCGGTCGGGCCTCGGCGAACTGGCGCTGCCGGAGAACGAGCCCGGCAGCTCGATCATGCCCGGCAAGGTCAACCCGACCCAGTGCGAAGCGCTGACCATGGTCTGCGCCCAGGTGTTCGGCAACCAGTCGACGCTGACCTTCGCCGGCGCCAGCGGCCACTTCGAGCTCAACGTCTTCAACCCGGTGATGGCCTACAACTTCCTCCAATCGGTGCGCCTGCTGGCCGACGCGGCGATCAGCTTCACCGACAACTGCGTGGTCGGCATCGAGCCTCGCGAGGACAACATCGCCCGCGGCCTGAACAACAGCCTGATGCTGGTCACCGCCCTGAACACCAAGCTCGGCTACGACGCCTGCGCGAAGATCGCCAAGACCGCCCACAAGAACGGCACCACCCTGCGCGAGGAAGCCGTCGGCGGCGGCTACCTGACCGACGCGGAGTTCGACGAGGCGGTGCGGCCCGAGAAGATGATCAGCCCCGGCTGATGGACGCGTCGTCGACTACCCTCGCTACTGGATAGAGGCGCCGAAGCGGGACTAGTTGGGCTTCTCGACCACCGTCATCCCGACGGGCGCCAGCGCCAGCCTGGCCAGCTGCAGGTCCTTCAGGGCGAAGGGGATGCCGATGATCGTGACGAACTCGGCCACGGCGATCAGCAGGTGGCTGAGCGCGATGTACCAGCCCGCGAAGATGAACCAGATGATGTTCAGCACGAAGCCTAGCGGCCCCGTGCCGACGTCCGCCTGGCCAAGACTTTCACGGCTGACCACGTCCCTGCCGAACGGCCAGAATGAGAAGGCCGCGATCCGCCAGGCAGCGAAGGTATAGGGCAGCCCGACGATGGTGATCGCCAGGATTGCCCCGCCCAACAGCCACAACAGGCCCGACAGCCAGCCGCCCAGGATGAACCACAGAATGTTGAGGATCAGGCGGATCATGGCGTGGGGTCTCCAGCGGGCTTATCCTTGAGGTGATGCATATCGGGACAGTTGTCGAGATGCGCGAGGGGCTCGCCTGGGACCGCGACGGCGTTTTGCCGTTCCGCGGAGCGGTGACGGCCGCGGCGCTGGCCGATCTGGCCGGTCTTGCAACGGACGGACCAGGGCGACGGCTCCTGCTTCCAGGGCTGGCCGCCCGGCTGGCGCCACTGACCGCCATCGCAGGCCCGTTGATGGGCGAGCCGGCCTTCCCGGTGCGGGCCATGCTGTTCGACAAGACCGCGGATCGGAACTGGGCTCTGGGCTGGCATCAGGACCGCACCATCGCTGTGCGGACCCGGCGCGAGGTCGAGGGCTTTGGTCCCTGGACGATCAAACATGGTCTGGCCCACGTCGCGCCACCCATGCCGGTCCTGGACAGCATGGTCACCCTGCGCCTGCATCTCGATCCTTGCGGGACTGACAACGCGCCGTTGAAAGTCGCCCCCGGCTCGCACCGCCTCGGCCAGATCGCCGCCTCCGAAGCCGCCCGCATCGCCATGGCGCACCCCATCCTGACCTGCCTCGCCGAGCCGGGGGACGTCTGGGCCTACAGCACCCCGATCCTGCACGCCTCCGACCGCTCGGCGGCGCCGGTTCGCCGACGCGTGCTGCAGGTCGACTTCGCCGCCGCCGACCTGCCGGGCGGCCTGGAATGGCTGGGCGTCGATCCATGAGCCTCGTCCTGGTCCGGGTCGTGGACACCCTGCCCGACGCCTTTCCCCTGCTCGCCGCCCATGCCGCCGAGGAGGGAGTGCGCAACATGGCGCTCCTCGCCGACCAGTGGCGGGCGGGGACTCAACGATTCGACGACCCCGGTGCGCTCTTCGCCGCCTACATCGACGGCGAGCTGGCCGGCATCGGTGGGGTCACACCGCAGTCCGACCTGGCCGAACCCGCCATGCGTATGCGCCGCCTCTATGTCGCACCGGCCTTCCGTCGCCAGGGCGTGGGCCAGGCGCTGGCCGGAGCGATGATCCAGCAGGGATTGCAGGCCGCCCGCCTGCTGACGGCCAACGCCCGCGCCGGCGAGGCGGCGCCGCTCTTCTGGGAAGCGATGGGATTTTCACCGGTCGAGGTGACGGGGCATACACACAAGATGCGGGGCTAAACCCGCCTTACTCCGAGCCGCTCAACGCTCTCCAGGACTGCCTCAACCGACATATCCGCCAAGTCCGTCTCCCGCAGGATCTCCACAGCCTGCCCCTCCCGCACCGGCCGGGGTGCGCTGAGGGCCGGGTTGCTCTCCGCTGAGAATAGCACCACGCCAGGGGAGCCGGCGGCAATGGCGATGTGGGCGGGGCCGGTGTCGTTGCCGATGGTGAGGGCGGCGCGGCGGGCGAGGTCGGCGATGTCGCCGAAGCTGGTCTGGCCGACCAGCAACACGGACGAGGGCTCGATCCCGCGGATGGTGTCGGCCAGGGCCTGCTCGTCGGGGCCGTGGCCGAGCACAACGGGGGTGATCCCCTGCCCTGCCAGCGCCTTCGCGAGGGCGCCGTAGCGGTCGGCGGGCCAGCGCTTGGCCGGGCGGTGCGGGGCGCCGCCGGGGATCAGCAGGGCAAAGGGTTCAGATGGACGATGCTCGGCCTGACCGGTAAGCCAGGCGATGTCGGGCGGCGGCACGACCGCGATGCCCGCCCGCCGCAGCTGTTCGCGCTGGCTGTCTTGGACGTGCAGGCGGTCGCGGTCGGGGCCGCTGTATTCGAACGCCGCGCCGGGGGCGTTGCCGGACCAGGGCGGGCGAGGGGGCCAGAGCAGCTGGAAATAGCGGACGGTCCGACCCTGGGTCTGGAGGTCGTAGACGCGGTCGAACCGGGCGCGGCGCATCCGCCCGATCAGGCGGGCCACGCCGGCCAGATTGCTCCAGGACGGGCGGCCGTCAGTCCAGATCTCATCGAACCATCCCGTTGCCCGGGCCATGGCCTCGAACGGTGGGGTGGTCAGCAGGGTAAGTCGCGCATTCGGGTGGGCGGCCCGGATCGCCTTCATCGGGCCGGTGGCCTGGATGAAATCGCCGAGCGCCGAGAGCTTGATCACCAGGACCCGCTCGCTCACGCCGCCGTCGCTCCCTTCGCGATGGGCATGATCCGCACGCTGACCGGCGCCTCCAGGGCGTAGACCATTCCCTCACTGCCGAACCGGACCTCGGCCTTGCCGCCCAAGTCTCGCGCGAGGCCCATCTCGGCCAGCCGCAACCCGAAGCCCCGGCGCGCGGGGGCCGAGACGATCGGCCCGCCGCGTTCGGTCCAGGTCATCCGAAAGCGGTCGTCCGCAAAAGCCAGTTCCAGATCGACCGTCCCGAACGGCGCACTCAGGGCCCCATGCCGGCGGGCGTTGTCGAGCAGTTCATGCAGCGCCAGGATCAGGCTGACCGCCGTCTCGTTGGCGATCACCCCGCAATCGGCGTTCAGCCGCAGCCGGCCCTGGTCCAGCTCCGGCGCCGAGCGGATCACGCGGTCCAGGCATTCGCTGAGCGTCGCCCCCGCCCAGTCGCGATGGGCGAGAATCTCGTGCGCCCGCGACAGCGCCATGAGCCGGCCGTTGAAGCTTTCGACGAAGGCCGCCGCCGAGGTCGCGGTCGGCAGGGTCTGGTTGGCGATCGACAGGGTGGCGGCCAGGGTGTTCTTGACCCTGTGGTCCAGCTCCCGGATCAGCGCCTCGCGCCGGGCCAGCGACTGCTCCAGGCTGGACAGCAGCTGGACGTTTTCGATCGCCGTCGCGGTGGCCCGGGCCATCATCGACAGCGCCTCGACCTCCTCGTCCGTCGGCTGGCGCGGGTGGTCCCAATAGGCTCCGATCGCGGCCAGCGGATCGGCCGGCCTGACCGGGGTCATCACCAGGCTGCGGACGAAGGTGGGGCTGTAGGCGTCCTGCGGAACGCGCGCGTCATCGCGAATTTCCGGGATGACCACCGTCTGCCGGTGCATCATCGACCAGCCGCTGATGCAGGTCTCCAGCGGAAACCGCCGGCCCTTCCACAGCGGCCCGACCGCATCCTCGTCCAGGTAGTGGCAGAACTGGCCATCGCGCAGCACGAAGGTTACGCCATCGGCGCCGGACATCAGCCGGGCGCTGGTGCGCACCACCTCGGCGATCTGCTCGATGGTTCTGGCGCTGCTGAGCTGCTCGATGGCGTGAACCAACAGGGACAGGGGCGATGGGCCGACCAGGGACTGAGCGGCGCCCACGCTCTAAGCGCTCCGGGTGACCGCGAAATCGGCCAACTCTTCCAGCGCCCGACGCCAGTCGCCGGTCGGCATGACGCCCAGGGCCGCCTTGGCCTCCTCGGCGAACTCGGCCGCCAGGTCCAGCGTGGCCTCGCCCGCGCCCGTCAGCCGGATCAGCTCGCGGGCCCGCAGGAAGTCGCTCTCGTCCTGCTCGCGCCGCCCGATGGTGCGCTCCCAGAAGGCCGCTTCCTGCGCGCCGGTGGCCGCGATGGCCAGCAGCAGCGGCAAGGTGGCCTTGCCTTCCCGGAAGTCGTCGCCGGCGTTCTTGCCCAGGTCCTCGGTGGCGCCGCCGTAGTCTAGGGCGTCGTCGGACAGCTGGAAGGCCAGGCCTAGGTTCATGCCGTAGGTGCGCATGGCGCGCTGCTGCTCCTCCGAGGCTCCGGCGCTGACCGCCCCCGCCTCGGCGGCCGCCGCGAACAGCTCGGCCGTCTTGGCGCGGATGATCTCCAGATAGATGTCCTTGGAGAGGTTAAGATCGTGTGCGCGGGTAAGTTGCAGCACTTCCCCTTCGCTGATCACACCCGCGGCCTTGGCCAGGATGTCGAGGGCGCGCAGCGACCCGGCCTCGACCATCAGCTCGAAAGCGCGGGCGAAGAGATAGTCGCCGACCAAAACGCTCGACGGCGCGCCCCAGATCAGGTGCGCCGCCACCTTGCCCCGGCGCAACTGCGAGGAGTCGATGACGTCATCGTGCAGAAGGGTGGCCGTGTGGATGAACTCGACCGAGGCGGCCAGCTTCAGGCAGGCGTCGTTTGTGGCCCCGGCCAGCCGCGCGGAGGCCACGGTGAGCAGCGGCCGCAGCCGCTTCCCGCCGGCGTTGATCAGATGATCCGCCAGCGCCGGGATAACCGCCACCGGACTCTGCATGCGCGCGGAGATGAGGGCGTTGACGCCTTCCATGTCCGCCGTCCCCAGATCGACCAACAGGTCGACCGAGGCGGGCTTGCGGGCCACGGCGGCGTTCACGGCGTCCAAAACCTGCGACTCCTCGATACTCCGCCCCGGCGCCTCGCCGTTGCGGCTAACATAGGGTCGGGATAGGTCAGGCCAAGGGCAAGCACAAGGCGTCGATGGACGGAATGGACGTTACGCGGGACCGTTTGTTGAACGGACGCATCGCCATAGCCCAGCCGGCGCGGGGCTATCGGGCTGGTCTCGACGCCGCCCTCCTGGCGGCCGCCTGCGACGCAGGGCCGGGCGAGCGGGTGCTGGAGGCTGGCTGCGGGGTCGGCGGCGCCCTCATGGCGGCGGCCTGGCGGCGGCCCGAAGTGCAGTTCACCGGCCTCGAACGTGACCCGGCGATGGCCGCCCTGGCCCGGACGAACGCCGCCGATAACGGCTTGGCCGACCGCGTCAAAATTCTCGAAGGCGAGGTCGAAGCCGGCTTCCGCGCCCTCGGCCTGCCCTCCTTCGACCACGCCTTCAGCAACCCGCCCTTCTTCGACGACCCGGCCGCCCTGCGCGCGCCCGCCCCCGCCAAGTCCGGCGCCTGGATGGCCGACGCGGGCCTCGCCGCCTGGACTGGCTTCCTGCTGAAGGCGGTGCGTGAAGGCGGGACGATAACCCTCATCCACCGCGCCGACCGCCTGGCCGATATTCTGACGCTGCTGGCGCCCAAGGCCGGCTCCTTCCGCATCCGCCCGGTCCAGCCGTTCGCCGACGAGCCGGCCAAGCGGGTGATGGTGCGGGCGATCAAGACCGGTAAGGCGCCCCTGGTCCTGCTGCCCCCGCTGGTGCTGCACCCGCGCGACGGCGGCAAGCACACCGAGCCGGTCGAGGCGATCCTACGCGGCGAGGCGCCGCTCGGCTGGCATTAGTCCGCGTAGATGCGCAGCGCATCAAGGCACATCTCGAAACCAGTCAGATCATGCAGCGGATCGTCCGTGACGATCACGAACAGCCGCCGCAGTTCGGCCCACAGCATGGTGGCCTCCGGCAGGCCCAGGTCCTCGATTTCGCAGTCCTCGCCGTCGCGCCAGACGCCGGCGTCGTCGGGTCGGGCGCCCATCCAGGCCTCGACCCGCTCGCGGTACTCCGCCTCCAGCTCGTCGCCGAGATTAATCCAGCCGACCAACGGCTTTCCCAGACCTGCCAGGAAGCCCATCTCGAAGGTGGTCGCCGCATCGGCCGCCGGCCCCCGGAACGGCGTCAGGTTGACGATGCCCGCATCGGCCCGGCGCAGGCGCGAGATTCGCTCGGCATACATCGCCCGCGCCGCCAACTCGCCGGCGTCCCGCACCTCGGCCGGCAGGGTCGTCGGCTCCAGCACCGTGAACCCCGCCGCCCCGGCCACCAGCCGCTGGCGCTCCAGATGGGCGTCGGCGTCCGGGTACCAGAGGTCGGGCCCGGCGAGGTAGAGCGATTGAATACGGCGCATGGCCCAAGCTAGGCGCCCGAAGGCTCCGGCGGAAGAGCCGCCAGCCGCGCGACCGCCGATCGCAGCAGGATCCGGGCGTAGATCCGGTGCAGCCAGCCGAGCGATCCGAGCATCAGGGCCGCCGACCGGGCGCCCCCGCGCGGGGCGACAACCGAGCCGAAATAGAGGGTTGTGGCCCCCTCCCCCGCCGCCACCATCAGCCAGGACCGGGTGGCGGACTGGAAGTCGCAGACCAGCAGCTGGTCCGGCGCCCGCGCCTCCACCGTCCAGGCCGCGAAGGCGTCCGATTGCCCGACGGCCAGACGACGCGCATCCGCATCTGTGGACGGCTTGGCGACCACAAGGGCCAGCACCAGCCGCTCCAGTTTGAACCAGCGCGAGGTGTAGAAGGCCTCCACGAACCGGGCGTGCGAAACGCGCCCAGCCACCACGGTGACGAAGCAGTCCGTATAGGCGCCCGCCTCGCGGTAGCCCTGGATCAGGGCGCCCGACGGCAGGGCCTGGGTGGAGACCTTGGTCATGGTCCCACCTTACAGGGTGGTTTATTGCGGCGTGCCGCTGAACTGCACCCGCACATGGGTTTCCTTGTCCGGCGGGGCGATGTAGCAGCCGGCCCCGCCCTCGCGGACCTCGCAGCCGTCCCACTTCACCGTCCAGCCGGCGCCATACGCGCCCTGCATGCCCAGAGCCGACAGGTTGATCGGCTTGCCGCGCCGCACCCACACCCAGCACTGGCGGTTCTCGCCTTCAGTGTACTTGTAGCGATCCGGCCCGCAGTTGATGCCGGGAACATCGCCCTTCACCACCGTTCGCGGACCCATGTCGCCGCTGACGTCGATCCGCAGGATGACAGTGTTGTCGTTGACGATCTCGACGGGCGACACCTCGGTCGCATTGCCATTGAGCTGCGCGGCGGCTGGACCACAGATCGAAGCCACCATCAGCCCGGCGGCCAGAAACATTTGGAACTTCACGACAATCCCCTGCAATCACGCCTACTCCTTCGCAAAAGGAGTAGGCGTGATGCATATGGATCAGTTCCGGGCCCGATCAACCAGTTTATTCTTTGTAATCCACGGCATCATGCCACGGAGCCGCTCGCCCACTTCCTCGATCGGATGCTCGGCGTTGCGGCGGCGGGTGGCCTTGAAGCTGGGCTGGCCCACGGCGTTCTCAGCCATGAAGTCGCGCACGAAGCGGCCTGACTGGATGTCCTCCAGCACCCGCTTCATCTCCGCCTTGGTGTCGGCGGTCACGATACGTGGGCCGGTGACGTACTCGCCGTACTCGGCCGTGTTGCTGATCGAGTAGTTCATGTTGGCGATGCCGCCTTCATAGATCAGGTCGACGATCAGCTTCACCTCGTGCAGGCATTCGAAATAGGCCATCTCCGGCGCATAGCCGGCCTCGACCAGGGTCTCGAACCCAGCGCGGATCAGTTCCACCAGGCCGCCGCACAGCACGGCCTGCTCGCCGAACAGGTCGGTCTCGCATTCCTCGCGGAAGTTGGTCTCGATGATGCCGGAGCGGCCGCCGCCGATGGCGCTGGCATAGGCCAAGCCCAGGTCATGGGCGTTGCCGGTGGCGTTGTGGTGCACGGCGATCAGGCAGGGCACGCCGCCCCCCTTTTCATACTCCGAGCGCACGGTGTGGCCGGGGCCCTTGGGCGCAACCATCAGCACGTCGACGGTGTCCTTCGGCTCGATCAGCCCGAAGTGGACGTTCAGGCCGTGGGCGAACAGCAGCGCCGCGCCGTCGCGGATGTTGGGCGCGATCTCTTCGTTGTAGATGCCGCGCTGCAGCTCGTCGGGGGCCAGGATCATCAGCACGTCGGCCCATTTGGCCGCATCGGCGACGGTCATCACCTTCAGCCCGTCGGCCTCGACCTTCTTGGCCGTGGCCGAACCGGGGCGGAGCGCGACCACCACGTCGTTGGCGCCGCTGTCCTTGAGATTAAGCGCATGCGCCCGACCCTGGCTGCCATAGCCTACAACGGCGATCTTCCGCTCCAGGATGCGGGCGAGATCGGCGTCGCGGTCGTAGTAGACGCGCATGATTTATTCTCCAGACTGGCGTTTTACGCCGCACCCGCGCAACGGCGGTGCAGCAAAGCCCGGCTATCGAGCGGAATTTTGCGCGGGCGTCAAGGGCGCACCCCCACCGCGATGGTCGTCAGGGCCTCCTTCAACCGCGTGGCGGCGCCGCTTGGCGTGCACTCATGGAAGAACTTGCGGCGAAGCCCGCCCTGGATGTCGACCTCGATAAAGCTGTCCTGGCCGTCCGCGCAAACGATGAGTTCCCCCGGATTGCGGCTGGGCCGAGTGCGGGGCGCCCGCGTCGGCTCCTCGGCCAGACAGCGATCCGCCAGCGCGGTCTCCAGCTTGCGCGCCTCGCTTGCGCTCAACGGCCGTCCGCGCCGTAGGTCCAGCGCCTGCATGCGCGCACGTATGAACCAGCCGCCGTCCGGCGCCCGGAGTGCGACGAAGATGTCAGGCCCGCCCTTGACGTACCGGGTCCCAGAGACGAGCACCCGCCCGGCAGTATAGCCCCTGGGCGGCTTCAACCCGACGCCCAGACGCCGGGCACGCGCCAAGCCTTCCCGCTCGGCCTGCGCCATAACCTCCGGTCCTTCGTTAAACCCGGTGAGGTCGGACTCGGGCATGAAGACGCAGTCTGACCCGACGGCTTCGCTCGCCCGCGCCAGAACCGGCGTCTGAGCAGCAGGAAGGAAGGCGAGGACGACTGCGAGGATCACACGCATGGCGACAGCACATACGAAAAAGGCCCCGGAGTCACCTCCGGGGCCTCATCGTCTCGTCGGGCTGAAGCCCTTACCAGAACAGGTCGTAGTAGACAGTCAGAACGCGGCCGGTCCAGATGTCCACGAGATAGGCGTCGCCGCCCACCCGGACCCACTCGGTGCCGATCGGCGGGTTGGGCAGGCCATAGCTCCACCAGTTCAGGTAATAGCGGCTCGAGTACCAACCGCCCGGCAGGTAGTCGCCGTAGCCCCAGTTGTAGCTGTACCAGCCAGGGGGACGAATATAGACGCCGATCCGGTAGCGCCGCTGTGACTGATAGCTGCGCCGCCAGTTGCGGGCGTCGTACCAATGGCGGCCACGGTCGCGGTCGCGGGCCCCGCGGCCCTCGCCCGGACGCCGGCCATCCCAGCGGTCGCGACCGCCCTGGCCCGGACGACCGTCAGGACGTCCGTCATTGTTGCGGTCCCAGTCGCGACCGCCACCCTGGCCGGGACGGCCATCGGGACGCCCGTCATTGTTGCGGTCCCAGTCGCGACCGCCGCCTTGACCGGGACGGCCATCGGGACGCCCATCATTGTTGCGGTCCCAGTCGCGGCCACCGCCGCCCTGACCCGGACGCCCATCGGGACGCCCGTCATTGTTGCGGTCCCAGTCACGGCCACCGCCGCCCTGACCCGGACGCCCATCGGGACGGCCACCGCCTTGACCGGGACGACCGTCAGGACGGCCGTCGTTATTGCGGTCCCAGTTATTGCCGCCGCCACCGGGCTGACCCCGGTCGAAGCCGCTCTGGCCGGGACGGCCATCACCACGACGGCCGTAGCCGCCCTGCTGGCCACCACCGCGCGGACCGCCTGCCTGGGGCCGCTGGGGCGGACCGCCCTGCGCCTGCGGCGGCTGCCCCGGTTGCTGGCCTTGCTGCGGCTGGCCTTGCTGCGGCTGACGCGGGCCGCGTTGGCCGCCACGATCGCCACCACGCTCACCACGCGGCTGAGCCTTGGGGGCATTGTCCTGTTGGGTCTGGGCGTCCGGCCCTCGCCCGCCACGGCCCTCGCGCGGCTGCGCCGCGGCCGGGCTGACCAGCATGCTGGTCCCCAGCAACAGCGCCAGCGTCGCACCGGCCACGATCACCTTTTTCATTCTCGTCTCCAGGCCTGCCTGTTCGAGGCGGCCGCAGGGGGTCCCATCGGACTCCGAAGTTGCCTTTACCAACCTGAACGGCACTTGAACGAAAAGCCAGCCTCCGCCAGCTTCCCACCATGCCTGCCCATCCCAACGATGTCCTGACCTTCTGGACGGCCGCCGGCCGCAAGAAGTGGTTCGCCAAGGACGGCCGCTTCGACGACGCCATTCGCCTGAAGTTCGAACCCGTCCACTTCGCCGCCGCCCGGGGCGAATACGACCACTGGATGGAGAGCGCCGACGGCTGCCTGGCCCTGCTGATCCTGCTCGATCAGTTCCCGCGCAACCTGTTCCGGGGCAGCGCCCACAGCTACGCCACCGACCCCAAGGCCCGCACCATCGCCCGCCACGCCATGTCGCGCGGCTTCGACCAGCAGGTCGCGCCGGAGCTGCGCCCCTTCTTCTACCTGCCCTTCGAGCACAGCGAGGACCCGGCCGATCAGGAGCTGTCCGTCGCTCTCTGCCAGGGCCTGGCCGACGAGACCGACGACCAGGAGACGGTCCGCTACGCCATCATCCACCGCGACATCATTCAGCGGTTCGGCCGCTTCCCCCACCGCAACAAGGCGCTGGGGCGGGAGACGACGCCCGAGGAACAGGCCTTCCTCGACGAGGGCGGGTTCGCGGGCTAGCTACCCCTCCATCGCCGCCCGCGCTCGCCAGGCCAGCGAACGCCAGTATATGCCCAGCGTCCGCTCGATCCGCTCGATCAGGCCCGGCGCGAAGGTCACCGATCCGTCGGCCTTGTCGAGCAGGAAGCCGCGCTGGCGGGCCACCTTCAGGACGTGCATCACCTGGTGGCGCTCGGCCCCGCTCCGCCGGGCGATATCGACCACGTTTAGCCGGACGGGGTCCCGGCGCGGAAAATCGCTGCCGTCGTCCTCGCTGAGCAGGATCTGGCCCAGGATGGTCAGGCCGTGCTTGCGCTCGATGATCGGCTCCAGGGTGTCTTCGCGCGGCCGCTTGTAGCGAACCGAACAGACCGCCAGCGGCCGTCCCGCCGCCATCGCCCGGTCGAACAGGCCAGGCTCGTCCCACCGCGCCAGCGCCGCGCCGATCGCCGGGTCCAGGGCGGTGATCACCTCCATGTCCCGCCGGAACCGCAACTTCATGAAGTCGGCCAGCTCGGCGGTTGGCCGATACCGGCGATACCGGCCTTTGCCGCCCTCCTCCGGTTCGATCAGCCTGCGGTACTGCAGATAGGCCAGCAACAGCCCGCCCCGCCCCCGACTGGCGACCCTGAGCTCGAGCAGCAGCTTTTCCAGGGTCTGGGCCGTCAGTCCCTCCGGCTCGGCCGACAGGGCCACCGCCGCCTCGGCGGCCAGCCAGTGGGTGAGGTCGTGCAGAGCGCGTTCGATCCTGGCATGCTTGCGGATCTTCAGGGCCCAGTTGCCGAGGGTCAGGCGGGCGCAGTCGCCATAGTCCGGGTGGGCGATATAGGCGCGATAGGCCTCGCCGCCGACGAACCGCCAGGCCGCCTCTGCCGGATCTTCAAGGTCCATCGCCACACTGCCGGTCAACGCCTGCCCCACGCCGACCGCCTCCGCGAGTTTGCAGATTTTGTACACTGCACGGCGTTACGCCGCTTGGCTACGCCCTCTGGGATTCAACGCCCGGACGCGCGCCATGCCCTTCATCGACTTCACCCTGTTCGCCCATAACCCGAACAACGTCACCTACGTCTTCGGTCCGACGCACAACGTCTCGTTCGGCGGCGCCCTGGCGGCGGGCGACATCAACGGCGATGGCTATCAGGACCTGATTGTCGGCTCCGCAACCGCCAACGGCCAAGGCTACGGCCGGGCCTATGTGCTGTTCGGCGGCCCCGCCTTCGCGACCAACGCCCGGGTGCTGACCGCGCCGAATGGTACCGACGGCTTCATGATCCAGGGGTCATACGACTACAAGTTCGGCCATGCGGTGGCCTCCGCGGGCGACATCAACAACGACGGCTTCGACGACCTGATGGTCGCCACAAACTCAGCGTCCGGAACAGTGACGGTCCTCTACGGAAAGGGGTCGGGCTTCGGCGCCCAGGTGAACGTGAGCCTGGGCCAGCCCGTCACCGGCGGCATTGTTCTTACGGGCCTCACGCCCAACTGGTCGAGCGCTGTGGCGCTATCGTCAGCCGGGGACGTCAACAACGATGGCTTCGACGACATGATCGTCGGGGTCGCCAACTACAATGCCGCCTTCGTGGTGTTCGGGGGCGCCAGTCTGCCACCTTCCATCGACCTCTCGAACCTGGATGGGACCAACGGCTTCATGGTGACCGGCGGCGCCTTCGCGGGGACCTCGGTCGCCCGGGCCGGGGATGTCAACGGTGATGGGTTCGACGACGTCATCTTCGGCGCGCCCTATGCCGGCGCACCCTATGGCGGCGAGGCCTATGTCATCTACGGCAAGGCCTCCGGTTTCGACGCCAGCCTCGACACAGCCGACCTCGACGGGCCCAACGGGTTCACCATCCGGGGCGGCGGTTCGATCGTTCGGGCCGGTCAGGACGTAGAGCTGGCGGGCGACATCAACGGCGATGGCTTCGACGACCTGATCGTCAGCGACCACCGCTTTGCGGGCTACCCCGGCCACGGGCAGGTCTTCGTGATTTTCGGCCAGGCGGGCGGTTTCGACGCTGACATCAACCTCTCCGCCCTGGACGGGACAAACGGCTTCCGGCTGGCGGGCGACGGCGGCAGGGCTTTGGGCTTCAGGGTCACGGCGGGCGATATCAATGGCGACGGCCTGGCGGACCTGATCGCGCTCGGTTGGAACGGCGTGCACGACAGCGAGGTCAACGTGCTGTTCGGGCGCTCCACCGGCTTCTCAGCCAGCGAGACCCTGGCCGGCGGCGCCGGCTTCGAGATCGTCGACGGCGGTTCGCCCGGCGCCTGGCCGGCGGTGACCACCATGGACCTTAACGGCGACGGCCTGAGCGACCTCATCTACGGCCTGCCGCACCAGGGCGCCTACGGGCCCCAACAGGGCGTGGTCTTCGTCGTCTGGGGCCGGGCGTTCCGAACCGGCGCGAACGGCGGAACGACCATGGCCGGCACCGCCTTTGACGACGGTCTGACCGGCGGGACCGGGGACGACCTGCTGGAGGGCCTGGATGGCGCCGACCAGCTGTTCGCGAGTCTGGGCTCCGATGAGCTGATCGGCGGCGCCGGCAACGACCTGCTGGACGGCGGCGGCGGGGCCGACGAGATGGCCGGCGGAACCGGCAACGACACCTATGTGGTGGACGACATCGGCGACACGATCACCGAGCTCACCGGCCAAGGGACAGAACGGGTCCGGGCCAGCGTCACCTTCACCCTGGCGGCCGAGGTCGAGAACCTTCAGCTGACCGGGACGGACAACATCAACGGCACGGGCAACGGCCTGAACAACCAGATCGACGGCAACAGCGGCGACAACACCCTGTCCGGCGGGGGCGGGAACGACATCATCCGCGGCGCCGCCGGCCTGGACGCGCTGGGCGGCGAAGACGGCGCCGACCAGCTGCTGGGCGGAGATGGCAACGACGAGCTCTACGGCGGGGACGCCAACGACATCCTGCAGGGTGGAGCGGACAGTGACACCCTCTATGGCGGCGCCGGGGTCGACAACCTCGATGGCGGGACAGGGACCGACATCCTCTATGGCGAGGCGGGCGCAGACCAGCTGCAGGGCGGTGATGGGGACGACCAGCTGTTCGGCGGGGCCGATAACGATGTGCTGCGCGGCGGGGCCGGCAACGACGCGCTCTCCGGCGGGACGGGCGACGATACCTATTTGGTCGATGACGCTTCCGACGCGCTGGTCGAGTTGGCCGCGGAGGGCAACGATATCGTCCGGGCCTCGGTCACCTGGACCCTGGGCGCCAACCTCGAGCGGCTGATCCTGGAAGGCGGGAGCGATCTGGACGGGACCGGCAATGCCCTGGCCAACCAGATCACCGGCAACGCCGGGGCCAACATCCTCGACGGGGCCGACGGCGTCGATATCCTCAACGGGGGGCTGGGCAATGACACCCTGATCGGTGGCCTGGGCGCCGACACCCTGACCGGCGGCGGCGGCGCTGACACGTTCATGGTCCGCCAGGAGTCGGTATTCACCAGCTCCAACCCCGGCGGCCGGGTTATCGAAACCGACAACGTCAGCGACTACGTGATCGGCCAGGACCGCATCGACCTTTCAGACATCGACGCCATCTCCGCCACCGGCGGGGCCAACGACGGCTTCAGCATCGTGAGCGCCTTCAACGGCAATGCCGGTCAGCTGGTCCTCATCTTCAGCGGCGGTGTCACGACCCTCGCGCTGGACGTCGATGGCGACCGGAACGCCGACTACCGGATGCGGATCAACGGAGACGTCACCGGCGATACGGCGGGCTGGCTGCTCTAGCCTGGATCTATTCCTTCGACCGCACCTGGTTGGAGGGGTCCAGGGAACTTTGGGCCTTGCGTCGCTGGGTTTCCTCCAGCTTTCGCCAGGCCTTGCGGGTCTTGCAGACGCGCTGGCTGATGTTGCTGCCGGTCGGCACGACATCGACGCAGACGGTTTCCTTGTCGCGCTCAGCGGCCGACTTGGCGGGCGCCTCCGTCGTGGCCGGCTCGCTGGCGAACAACGCAAGCGTCAGGACTAAAGATGTTAGCATGACCGTCCTCCCCTTGAGCGATCATCGTCACCCGGCCCGGGGAATTGGGCAAGCCGCGGCCAAACGTCTGTGGACAATCACGGCGTCGCGACTTTCCAGCGAGATGATTCGCAGCGACCCTCGCAGGCCATGACCGCGCCCGTCCCCCTGCCGACCGTGACCGCTCCGCCGCCCGTCGACGCGGCCCATCCCGAGCGCCAGTACCTCGGCCTGCTGGCCGACATCATGACCAACGGCGTGCAGCGTGGCGACCGCACCGGCACCGGCACGCTTGGCGTCTTCGGCCGGCAGATCCGCTTCGACTTGGCCCAGGGCTTCCCCCTGCTGACCACCAAGAAGCTGCACCTGCGGTCGATCATCGTCGAATTGCTGTGGTTCCTGCGCGGCGAGACCAACATTCGCTACCTCAAGGACCACGGCGTCAGCATCTGGGACGAATGGGCCAACGCCGAGGGGGATCTGGGTCCAGTCTATGGCAAGCAGTGGCGGTCCTGGACCGCGCCGGACGGCCGGGTGATCGACCAGATCGCCGCGGTGGTCGAGGCGATCCGCAGCAAGCCCAACAGCCGCCGCCACATCGTCAGCGCCTGGAACCCGGCCGATGTCGAGGACATGGCCCTGCCGCCCTGCCACTGCCTGTTCCAGTTCTTCGTGGCCGACGGCAAGCTGAGCTGCCAGCTCTACCAGCGCAGCGCCGACGTCTTTCTGGGCGTGCCGTTCAACATCGCCAGCTACGCCCTGCTGACCATGATGGTCGCCAAGGTCACCGGCCTTGAGCCCGGCGAGTTCGTCCACACCTTCGGCGACGCCCACCTCTACCTGAACCACCTGGACCAGGCGAAGGAACAGCTGCGGCGCGAGCCCCATCCCTTCCCCACCATGACCATCGCTGACAAGACCGACCTGTTCGGCTTCGAACTGGCCGATTTCGTGGTCGAGGGCTACCAGGCCCACCCGTCGATCAAGGCGCCGATCGCGGTCTGATCGACCGGGTCCACCTCCCCCGCTTTTTGGGCATGCCGCCGGCCTGGGCCTCTCCTAGGCTCACGGCATGACCAGATACTTCGCCGTCCTCGCAGCCGCCGTCCTTGTGGCGGCGCCCGCCTCCGCCCAATCCAGCTATGCCGTGACCAACATCATGGTCTCGACGGCTGACCTCTGCATCAAGGTGTTCAAGGGGCAGGCGACCTTCGGATCCGGCCTGGACGGCCTGGGCTATGACAGCACCTCCAGCGGCGGGCGGGTGAAGCCAGTGGGCGGCGCGCTGGTCGCCGCCAGCATGGGTACGAGCAACCTCGGCGGACCCGTGCAGATGTGTGAAATCACCGCCTCCCCCGGCTTCGCCGACAAGACGCAGCTGAAGGCCGCCCTCGCCTCCCGCGCCCAGGACTACAGCCTGCCGGTCCTGGCGGCCGGGCCGATCGCGGGCGGCGGCCAGATGGAGGGCTGGGCCAACAGCAAGGGCCAGGGCCTGATCGTTCTGGTGATCACCGATCGACCAAACAACGGCAAGCCCACCACCAGCGTCTCGGTGATCTGGCGGTAGCCGTCTCCATCGATCCCACATTCGGAACAAGGCGCCGGCGACGGGACCGCCAGACCTGACCTCCGTCAAGGCGCTCTGGCGCTTGCCTGCCGACGCGGAGTAGCTTCCGCCCCATGACCATCCCCCTCGCCCTCGTCGTCGCCCGCGCCCGTAACGGAGTGATCGGCCGAGATGGCGTCCTGCCCTGGCGGCTGCGTTCGGACCTGGCCTGGTTCAAGTCCAACACCATGGGCAAGCCGATGATCATGGGCCGCAAGACCTGGGATAGTCTGCCGGTCAAACCCCTGCCCGGCCGGATGAACATCGTACTGACCCGCGACGGCAGCTTCGAGGCCCGAGGCGCCCTGGCCTTCGAGGACTTCTCCGAGGCCCTGCAGACCGCCCGCGAACAGGCCGAGGAGGACGGCGCCGGAGAGGTCTGCGTCATCGGCGGCACGGCGCTGTTCGCCATGGCCTTGCCAAAGGCCCGCCGGCTCTATCTGACCGAGGTCGAGACCGCCCCGGAGGGCGACGCCCACTTCCCGCCCTTCGACGAGGCCGCCTGGACCGAGGTCCACCGCGAGGCCCATCCGGCCGGCGAGAAGGACGACCACGCCTTCACCTTCCGCATCCTGGAGCGCCGATAGCCGCTTGCGCTGACGCGGCGGCAGGCGGTTCTATCCCTCCCAACAAACATAAGGGAGACGCCGCCGTGGACATCCAACTGGTCGCCGAGGGACTGCTTTTCCCAGAAGGCCCCATCGCCATGAACGACGGCTCGGTGATCCTCACCGAGATCAAGGGCCAGCGTCTCACCCGCATCGCCCCCGACGGGACCAAGTCCGTGGTGGCCGAGACCGGCGGCGGCCCCAACGGCGCGGCCATCGGCCCGGACGGCAAGATCTACGTCACCAATAACGGCGGCAGCTTCGAGTGGCTGGACGCCGGCGGCCTGACCATCCCCGGCCCCACTCCGCCCAGCCACGTCGGCGGCTCGATCCAGCGGGTCGATATCGCCACCGGCAAGGTCGAGACCGTCTATGAGGCCTGCGACGGCAAGCGTCTGGTCGGCCCCAACGACCTGGTCTTCGACAAGCAGGGCGGCATGTGGTTCAGCGACCACGGCTGCTCCACCCCTGAAGGCAAGAAGTTCGGCGGCCTCTACTACGCCCTGCCGGACGGCTCCAAAATCGTCCGCCACAAGGACCACATGGTCAGCCCCAACGGCGTCGGCCTCTCGCCGGATGAGAAGGTTGTCTACATGGCCGACACCATGCTCGGTCGCCTCTGGGCCTTCGACGTCAAGGCGCCGGGCGAGCTGGCCGACCCGCCACCGTTCCAGCCGGGCCGGGTGGTCTGCAACCTGCCGGGCTACCAGCTGCTCGACAGCCTGGCGGTCGAGGCCGACGGCAAGGTCTGCGTGGCGACCATCATCAACGGCGGCATCACCGCCTTCGACCCGGACGGTACGACCGAGCACTACCCCTTCCCCGACCTGCTGGTGACCAACATCTGCTTCGGTGGCCCGGACATGCGCACCGCCTGGATCACCGCCTCGGGCACCGGCAAGCTCTACAAGGCGACCTGGCCGCGACCGGGCCTGAAGCTGAACTTCAACGCCTAGCGCGGAACTCAGCTAACTTTCGCTCTCCCCCATGAAATGGGGGAGTGGATTTGGCGAGCGCTGCAAGCGAGCCAAACCGAGGGGGTCCCCACCGCCGGTTCAGGAGGAAACTCCCCCACCGCCGGCGCTGCCCCGCCTCCTGGTCCGTCGCTCACGCTCCGAACCGTCCTCCGCCCCCTCTCGGGGGCGGAGAGCGAAGCCTAGTAAAGCACCCCCATCGCCGACCGTTCGAAGCTCTTCAGCTCGTCGGTCCGGCCTTCGCGGACCTTGGTCACCCATTCGGGGTCCTGCAGCAGGGCGCGGCCGACGGCGACCATGTCGAACTCGTCCCGCTCCAGCCGCTCGATCAGCCCGTCCAGGCTGGCCGGCTGGCTGGCTTCGCCGCCGTAGGCCGCGATGAACTCGCCGCTCAGCCCCACCGAGCCGACGGTGATGGTCGGCTTGCCAGTCAGCTTCTTGGCCCAGCCGGCGAAGTTCAGGTCGCTGCCGTCGAACTCCGGCTCCCAAAACCGCCGCTGGCTGCAGTGGAAGACGTCCGCGCCGGCATCGGCCAGCGGCGACAGCCAGGCCTCCATCTCGCCCGGCGTCTGGGCCAGCTTCACCGTGAAGTCCTGCTGCTTCCACTGCGACAGCCGGATGATCACCGGATAGCCTTCGCCCACCTCGCGCCGCACCGCTTTCAGGATCTCGGCCGCGAACCGCCCCCGCTCGGGCAGGGTCGAGCCGCCCCAGCGGTCCGTCCGCAGATTGACCCCATCCCAGAAGAACTGGTCGATCAGATAGCCGTGCGCCCCATGGAGCTCGACCGCGTCGAAGCCCAGCGCCTTGGCCGCCCCCGCCGCCTTGCCGAAGGCCTGCACCGCGTCGGCGACCTCCTCGTCGCTCATCGCCTCGCCGAACTGCTTGCCGGGGCTGGAGAAGCCCGAGGGGCTATCGTAGGGCCCGGGCGGGGTCCAGACCGGATCGCGTGTCCGCACGGCGCCCACATGCCACAGCTGCGGCGCCATCGCCCCGCCGGCCGCGTGCACCGCCTCGATGACGTCCTTCCAGCCGGCCAGCTCGGCCTCGCCGTGGAAACGCGGCACGTTGGGGTCGTTCAGCGACGCCGGCCGCGCCACCCCGGTCCCCTCGGAGATGATCAGCCCGACCCCGTTCTCGGCCCGGCGGCGGTAGTAGTCGGTCACCTCTTTGGTCGTCACCCCACCCGGCGAGAAGCTGCGGGTCATCGGCGCCATGGCGATGCGGTTCTTCAGCGACATCGACCCGATCTGCAGGGGTCGGAACAGGGCATCGAGGCTCAAGGCGGCTCTCCGGTGAAAAGGTGGGCAGATTTAAACGATTGTTTGACCCAAGTCGCCAGCCAGAAAATCTATGCGGCCGGCCGGCGCGTACAGCCAGGGTGCGGCCTTGACCGCGATGGAATCCGCGCCGATGCAGGCCGATGTGACTGGCGCTCCGACCCTTCTCGAAGCCTTGCGCGGCCAGCTGGCCGGCGGCCGCCCCGCCGACGCGGTGCTGGACGGCTGGGCGACACTCGAGGCCACAGCCGCCCGCGACCCCACCGCCCTGGCCGAGGTACTGGCGGAGGCCGCCATGCTGGACGCCTCCGCCGGCCTCGCCGCCGTGGCGCCGGAGGGTTCGGTCGGCGCCGCCGTCATCTCGCCCTCCGGCCTGCTGGCCCAGGCCGATCCGCAGTTCCTGCGCTGGTTCGGCAACCCGCTGGACTCGCCCGCCTTCCGCCGCCTGATCCGCCTGGCCCAGAAGCAGGGCCAGGTGTCCGGCCTGATCGAGACGGCCGACGGCGGGGTGATCGCCGCCTGCGCGGCCACGGAGACCCACGCCCTGCGCTGGCCCCTGTCCGAGGCCAGCCGGGGCCAGCTCAAACTGCCCGGCCGGCGGGTGGCCCTGCTCGGCTTTGCGCCCTCGCGGGTTAGCGACCTAGCCGTGCGCGCCGCCCAGGCCTTCGGCTTCACTCCGCTGGAGGCCCGGCTGGCCGAGGCGCTGCTGGACGCTTCCAACCTGAACGAGGCCTCCGAACGCATCGGTGTCGGCCGTGAGACGGCGCGCGAGGCCTTGAAGAAGGCGATGCGCAAGGCCGGCGCGAAACGCAGCCCTGACCTGGTCCGTCGGATGATGGATCTGATGAGCGGCATGGCCGCCCCGGCCGGGGACGTGGAGGCCGTGCTCCGCGCCATCTTCGGCGCCACCCCGGCCGAGGCCAAGGCCGCCGCCCGCTTCGCCGAGGGCCTGACCGCCAAGGAGGTGGCCGCGGCCCTGAACGTCAAGGAGGCGACCGTCCGCGGCCAGCTGAAGGCGGTGTTCGCCAAGACCGGGGTCAACAAGGCCAAGGACCTGGTCCGCCTAACCGTCGAGGCCGGGGCCCTGACCGCCCTGACCCAGGCGTCGGAGACCGTGGTCGAGCCCGTCGATCCCGAGGGCCGGGTGCGGCTGATCACCGCCGAGGCGGGTCGCCGCGTGGCCTTCACCGACTACGGACCCAAGGGCGGGCGTCCGGTCACCGTCTTCCACGGCTATTCCACCGGCCGCATCCTGCCGCTGGAGTTCGTGGCCCGGCTGCACCGGGCCGGCTATCGGCCCATCGCGGTCCAACGGCCGGGGTTCGGCCTGACCGACACCGCTGCCGCGCCGGAGCTACAGCTGGCCACCGCCGCCTCGGACCTCGCCGCCGTCCTTACAGCCCTCAAGCTGCGCAAGACCGACGTGATGATCCGCGATGGCAGCACCGCCGCCGGCCTGGCCTTCGCCGCCCTGCATGGCGACCTCGTGGGTCACGGCATGCTGGTCAATCCCCGCCCACCCGCCAGCGTCGAACGAACCCACACCTCCCTGATCGGCTCGGTCTCGCGAACCATGCTCAAGCATCCGGAGCTGATCGCGACCTTCGGCGAGATGCTGCGTCGCCAGACCCGCAGCGACCTGCTGGCCCGCTCCATCCGCCGCTCGCTCGAGTCCGCCCCGGCCGACCGCGCCGCCATCGAGGATCCGGCGGTGATGGCCCGTATCCTGCGCGACGCCCAGGGCATGTCGGCCCGCACCAGCGTCGGCTGGGCCGCGGAGATGGCCGTCTACGCTCATGGCTGGACCTTGCCGCCGGCTATCGGCGGAGAGCGGTGGACGCTGCTGCTCTGCGATGGCCTCGGCTGGCCCCTGGACGAACAGCTGTGGCGCAGCGCCCTGCCGGGCACCCACGTCCACCGGCTGACGGACGCGGGCTTCCTGGTCTACCTGACCCACCCCGAGGTGGTGGTGGGGCTGCTGGAGGGGTAGCGGGGCCCTAGCTCAGCGAGCCCGGCCGCGCCACGGGGTGGCTGCTCGACAGCCCGCCATCGACCACCATCGCCTGGCCGTTGACGTAGGACGCGTCGTCCGACGCCAGGAACAGTGCCATCTGGGCGATTTCCACCGGCTGCCCGGCCCGGCGCAGCGGGTTCAGCTGACCAATCTTGCCTTCGCTGCCCTTGGCGCGGGCGCCGTCGAAGATCGGCTTGGTCATCCCCGTCTCGATCAGGCCCGGACAGATGGCGTTGACCCGGATGCCGGTGCCGCCCAGCTGCTGGGCCGTGGTCTGAACCATCGAGATCACTCCGGCCTTGGAGGCGCTGTAGGGCGTGCCGCCCGCCCCCGACCGCAACGCCGCGACCGACGCGGTGCAGATGATGGACCCCTTGCCCTTGGGCGCCATCACCCGGCTGGCATGCTTGATCATCATGGCCGGTCCAACGACGTTGATCCGCAGCAGATCCATGAAGCTGGCCTCGGTCAACTCCGGCAGGGTGATCCACCCGCCGGAGACGCCGGCGTTGGCGAAGGCGATGTCCAGCCCGCCATAGGTCTCCACCGCCTTGTCGACGAGAGCGCTGACCTCCGCCTCGGACCCCGCGTCGCCGGTCACCGCGATGGCCTTGCCGCCGGCCGCGACGATCTCGGCGACCGTCTCGTTGACCGCCTCGGCGCGGTCAAACGCGACCACACTGGCGCCCTCGGCGGCGAACAGCTTGGCGCTGGCCCGCCCGATCCCGCTCGCAGCCCCGGTAACGATGGCGACCTTGCCCGACAGACGACCCATGACGCTCTCCCTTTGTTTGGGGTGACCTTAGGGAGGGTCGCCCCAGATTTCAAACGGTTGTTTGAGTCTCGCTCTCCGCCCCCGAGAGGGGGCGGAGGACGGTTCGGAGCGTGAGCGACGGACCAGGAGGCGGGGCAGCGCCGGCGATCGGGGGTTAGCCCTTCACCGCTGGTGGGAACCCCCTCGGTTTGGCTCGCATGCAGCGCTCGCCAAATCCACTCCCCCATTTCATGGGGGAGAGCGAACGCCTGCCCCTACCCCAACGACGGCAGGTCCAGCCCCTTCTCCCGCGCCCAGTCGATCGCCTCGTCGTACCCCGCATCGGCGTGCCGCATCACCCCCGTCGCCGGGTCGTTCCACAGCACCCGGGCGATCCGCCGCGCCGCGTCCTCCGTGCCGTCACACACGATTACCATCCCGCTATGCTGCGAGAACCCCATCCCCACCCCGCCGCCATGATGCAGCGACACCCAGGTCGCCCCGCTGGCGGTGTTCAACAGCGCATTCAGCAGCGGCCAGTCCGACACCGCGTCCGACCCGTCCTTCATGCTCTCGGTCTCGCGGTTCGGGCTGGCCACCGACCCGCTGTCCAGGTGATCGCGCCCGATCACCACCGGCCCGATCTCGCCCCGCGCCACCATCTCGTTGAACGCCAGGCCCAGCTTGTCGCGATCCCCCAGTCCCACCCAGCAGATCCGCGCCGGCAGCCCCTGGAACTGGATCTTCTCCCCGGCCATGTCGAGCCAGCGGTGCAGGTGCTTGTTGTCCGGCAGCAGCTCTTTCACCTTCGCATCCGTCCGCCGGATATCCTCCGGATCGCCGCTCAGCGCCGCCCAGCGGAACGGCCCCACGCCCCGGCAGAACAGCGGCCGGATATAGGCCGGCACGAACCCCGGAAAGGCGAAGGCGTCGGCCACCCCCTCTTCCTTGGCCACCTGGCGGATGTTGTTGCCGTAGTCGACGGTTGGCACCCCGGCCTTGTGGAACTCCAGCATCGCCTCGACATGCCGCGCCATCGAACGCCGCGCCGCCTGCTCCACCGCCTTGGGGTCGCGCTCGCGGCGCTCGTCCCATTCCATTACCGTCCACCCGGCCGGCAGATACCCATTGACCGGGTCATGAGCGCTGGTCTGGTCGGTCACCAGATCCGGCCGTACGCCGCGCCGCACCATCTCCGGCAGCATCTCGGCGGCGTTGCCCACCACCCCGACGCTGACCGCCTTCTTCTCGGCGCAGGCCCGCTCGATGATGGTCAGCGCCTCATCGAGGTTGGCCGCCTTGACGTCCAGGTAGCCAGTCTTCAGCCGCATCTCGATCCGGCTCTCGCGGCATTCGATGGCCAGGCAGCTCGCCCCCGCCATCACAGCCGCCAGCGGCTGGGCCCCGCCCATGCCGCCCAGTCCCGCGGTCAGGATCCACCGGCCCGACAGGTCGCCGCCGTAGTGCTGGCGCCCCGCCTCCACGAAGGTCTCATAGGTGCCCTGAACGATGCCCTGGCTGCCGATGTAGATCCAGGAGCCGGCCGTCATCTGGCCGTACATCATCAGCCCCTTGCGATCGAGCTCGTGGAAATGGTCCCAGTGGGCCCAGTGGGGAACGAGGTTGGAGTTGGCCAGCAGCACGCGCGGCGCGTCCGCATGGGTGCGAAACACCCCCACGGGCTTGCCCGACTGCACCAGCAGGGTCTCGTCGGCCTCCAGCCGCTTAAGGGTCGCCACGATTCGGTCGAAGCTCTCCCAGTCCCGCGCCGCCCGGCCGATGCCGCCATAGACCACCAGCTCCTCCGGCCGCTCGGCCACCTCCGGATCGAGGTTGTTCATCAGCATCCGCATCGGCGCCTCGGTCAGCCAGGACTTGGCCGACAGCTCAAGGCCGCGCGGGCTGCGGATCAGGCGGGTGTTGTCGAGGCGGGTCATTGGGCTTTCGTCCAGTCGATCAGGTCAGTCAGCAGCCCCTTGAGCACCGCCTGCAGGGCGGCGGCGCGGTCGGGCTTCCAGGTCGGGATGTCGAGGCCGGCGGGCTCGTCCATATAGGCCCGCTGGGCGATCTCCAGCTGCAAGGCATGCACCCCGCCCTCCGGGTTGCCGTAGTGGCGGGTGATCCAGCCGCCCTTGAAACGGCCGTTGGTGACATGGCTGAAGCCGGACGCCGCCATATGCCGCTCGGCGATGCTGGTCGGTTCGACGCCGGCGCTGGCCCCGCTGTTGGTCCCCAGGTTCAACGCCGGAAGCTCGCCCTCGAACAGGCGCGCCACGTTGCTGCGGATCGAATGGGCGTCGAACAGCACCACCTTGGGATGGATCAGCCGCAGCCGGTCGATCTCCCCCTCCAGGGCGTCGTGATAGGGCGCGAAATAGCTGACCCGCCGCCGGAAGATCTCCGCCTGCCGCGGGGCGTGGCCCTCCAGATAGAGCGGCACATCGTCGAACGTCTCGGTCGGGCAGAGGCCCGTGGTCGCCTGGCCCGGATAAAGGCTCTGACCCGACGGATCGCGGTTCACATCGATGGCCGTCCGCGAGATGTCGGTCCGCACGACACTAGCCCCAATCTCGGCGGCGAACCCGAAAAGCTGCGGGATGAACCAGTCGGCGTCATGGGTGGCCAGGTCATGCGAGACGAGGTGCTCGGCGATCTCAGGGGGGATGGTGGTTCCGGCGTGCGGGATGGACACGATCAGGGGGGCGGAGCCCTGGTGGATGTGGAGCCAGGAAGTCATTGAGGTTGCGGTCCCCGCGCTACGCCAACCCGAGCCCGAGCCCCAACCCCCATCCCCGCCATCCACCCCATAT
>NZ_JAAALA010000002.1 GCF_009905535.1 Caulobacter sp. SLTY
CCGGGGCGGGGGCGGGGGTTTCAGCCATCGGAGCCGCCGGCTCGGTCACCGTGGTGGTGGTTTCTTCGGTCTTCGTCTCGGCCGGCTTGCCGCAGGCGGCGACGGACAGGGCGGCGAGGGCCGCGCTGACGATGAGGAGTTTACGCATTCCTGGTAGTCCCCTTTGAGGTTCTCGTTGGCGCGCCCTTGATGGGCGCTGGGGGGACTATGGACCGGCGATCACGGCGCGCAAGCCGGATTCTCACGCGGACGTGATCACGAATTCTGTCCGGTGGCCGACACTGGAGCGCAACCCCTTGCTTCGTCAGCCCTCGGCGGGAATTGCCGACAGGGCCTCTTCCAGTTCCAGGAAGCTGGGCTGGGCGCCGCTGGGCACGCTGCCGCGGCCGATCTCAACGCTGATCTGGGCGGCGTTGCCGTGCAGGTGGGCCACCAGCACCGACTGGATGATTCGGTAGAAGGCCCCCTCCTCGTTGACCACGTCGCCCAGGCGGGCGGCCAGCGGTCCGACGATGCCGTAGGCCAGGAACACCCCCAGGAAGGTGCCGACCAGGGCGCCGCCGATCATCCCGCCCAGCACTTCCGGCGGCTCGGTGATCGAGCCCATGGTCTTGATGACCCCCAGCACGGCCGCGACGATGCCCAGGGCGGGCAGGGCGTCGGCCAGGTTCTGCAGGGCGTGGGCCGGGGCGTGGGCCTCGTGGTGATGCTTCTCCAGCTGCTTTTCCATGGCGTCCTCGACCTGGTGCGGGTCTTCGAGGTTCATGGTCATCATCCGCAGGGTGTCGCAGATGAAGTCGACGGCGAAGTGATCCTTGGTGATCTTCGGAAAGCGGCTGAAGATGGCGCTCTCGCCCGGCTTTTCGATGTGGCTTTCCAGGGCGATCACGCCCTTGGACTTCATCGTCTTGGTCAGCAGGAACAGCAGGCTGAGCAGGTCCTTGTAGTCGCTCGCCTTCCATTTCGGCCCCGCGAAGGCCTTTGCCAGCCCGCCGCCGGAGGCCTTGATGGTGGTCATCGAGTTGGAGATCAGGAAGGCCGCGATGCCGGCCCCGCCGATGGCCATCATCTCGTGCGGCAGCGCGTGCATGATCACGTTCATGTTGCCGCCACTGATGATGTAGCTGCCGAACACCAGCGCAAAGAGCAGCACGAGGCCGATGATCTGGAACATGAAGGGTCGCCGCGAGGAATGAGAGTCTCGGGTCGAAGATGGCCGTTAATGCTTAATGGGGCGTGAGGATTGCGAACCCAACCGACGCGCCTTAACAGCGTTCAGATGCCTCGCCGCCCGGATCAGGATCCGAAACTGACGCTGGAGCCGCGCTCCTTTTACATCCTGTTCGCCGTGTCGATCGTGGTGGCGATCGGCAACACCGGGCTGATGGCGGTGCTGCCGGCGATCGCGCGGGAAACGCGGATCGCCGACTGGATGATCTCGGCGGTGTTCGGCCTCTCGGCCCTGCTGTGGGCGATCATGAGCCCGATCTGGGCGCGGGTTTCGGACCGGCGGGGGCGCAAGCCGCTGATCATCCTGGGACTGGCCGGGTTCGCGGTGTCGATGCTCCTCTGCGCCTGCGTGGTGACGCTGGGGCTGTATCACCTGATCCCGCCGCTGGCGGTGTTCCTGCTGTTCCTTGTCTGCCGGGCGCTGTTCGGGCTGATCGGCTCCTCCTCCAACCCCGCGACCCAGGCCTATCTGGCTGAGCGGACATCCCGAGCCGACCGCACCCAGCAGATGGCGGCCCTGGCCGGCGCCTTTGGCTTGGGCACCGTGGTCGGACCCTTCCTGGCGCCGCTGCTGATCGTGCCGTTCGTCACCCTGGCCGGGCCGATGTTCGCCTTCGCCCTGCTGGCGGGCGGTATGCTGCTCGTGGTGCGGCGGATGCTGCCCGAGGAGTGGACGCCGCCGGTCAAGGCCCGGGCCTATCCCAAGGCGGTGGGCAAGCCCGCCTGGCGCAAGGCCCGCGGGCGGGGAATCCTGATCTGGCGGTTCATCAGCGGTCTGTTCCGCCTGCCGCTGCGGCCGTTCCTGATCTACGGCTTCCTGGTCGCCTGCTGCCAGACGGCCCAGGGCTACACGCTGGGCTTCATGATCATCGACAAGCTTAAGGTGGAGCCCACGGCGGCGCTGGGGCCTACGGCGGTGGCCATGGGGGCAGGCGCGCTGTCGGGCCTGCTGGCCCAGTGGGGGCTGATCCGGGTGTTCCAGATGGGGCCGAGGGCCCTGCTGCGCTGGGGGGTGGGCCTGGCGGCGCTGGGCAACGTCGTGACGGTGTTCGCGCCTGACTACATGACCATGGTGGCCGGCTTCGCCATCTCCTCGCTGGGCTACGGGTTCGCCCGGCCGGGGTTCACCGCCGGCGCCTCGCTGACGGTGAAGATGAGCGAACAGGCGCGGGCCGCCGGGGCGATCGCGGCGGTCAACGGGCTGAACGTGATCCTGGCGCCGCTGTTCGTGGCCCTCTACGGCCTGATGCACGCCGCGCCCTTCGCGCTGAATGCGGTGATCTGCTCGGCCCTGCTGATCTACGCCTTCAAGAACGCCATCCTGCGCGACGCCGGCGAAACCCCGCCCGACGACGAGGAAACCGCTCAGGCCCTGATGGGCCGCCGCGACGAGGGCGGGGGGTAGAGGGGCGCCGAGCGTGGGGACCGGTTCGCCGCTCGCGGCGTACCTCTCCCCGATCTGCGCAGCGGGTGGATCACAGGCGCGGTCCAGCCGTCGCGGAAACCGTCTGGAGTAAGGGCTACAGAAAGGCTGGCGCTGATCGGGGACAGGTACGCCTACGGCGAACCAGTCCCCCGCGCCTGCGCCGCCAGTCGCTGGATCAGCGCGGGCGTCAGGTAGCCGTCCGCCGGCAGGCCGCTGGCCTTCTGCCAGGCGCGGATGGCAACGCGGCTCTTCGGGCCGATGGCGCCGTCGACCCCGCCGGTGTCGTAGCCCAGCTTGACCAGGCTTTCCTGGGCCAGGATGCGATCGGCGCGGGACAGGGGCGTCTCGGCCGGCCAGGGGGTGACCACCCCGTCCTCGCCCTGGAACCGTTGGGCCAGGCCGCCGACGCCCAGCGCATAAGCCGTGGAGTTGTTGTAGCGCATGATGGCGCTGTGGTTCGGGAAGATCAGGAAGGCCGGACCATTGGCGCCCGACGGCAGGATCAGGCTGGCGGCGCTGGCCTGGTCGGCCGTGCTCCAGGGCAGGCCATCGGCCCGGCGAACGCCCCGCTGGGTCCAGACGGACAGCGGCTCGCGGTCCTGTTCCGACAGGCTGTAGTCGAAGCCCGGCGGCAGCCGAACCTCGCGCGACCAGCTCTCGCCCTTCCGCCAGCCGGCCTTGGCCATGTAGTTGGCGGTCGAGGCCAGGGCGTCGTGGGTGCTGCCCCAGATGTCGGGGTGCCCATCACCGTCCGCGTCGATGGCGGTGGAGAGATAGACGCCCGGCAGGAACTGGGTTTGGCCCATGGCTCCGGCCCAGCTGCCTTTCAGGCCCACGCGGGTCTGCTTGCCGCTGGCGATGATCTTCAGGGCGCTGATCAGCTCGGCCTCGGCCCAGGCGCGACGGCGGCCGTCGGCGGCCAGGGTGGCCATCGAGCGGACCACGTCCTTGTCACCCTGGATGCGGCCGAAATCGCTCTCCATGGCCCAGATGGCCAGGATGATCTCGCGCGGCACGCCATAGGTCTGTTCCAACCCGGCGAGGTAGGGCAGCGAGGTGCGGTACTGGCGGCCCTGCTGGATGCGCCGGTCGCTGACCACCCCCTTTACGTAGTCGCCCACCGGCTTGGAGAATTCCGGTTGCCGGCCATCCGACGTCACCACGCCGGTGTCGGGCGTCAGCCCGGCCAGCTCGCGATCGAGGAAGGCCGGGTCCAGGCCGGCGGCAATGGCCTTGGGCCGGAAGCTTTGCAGCCAGGCGTCGAAAGCCGGATCGCCGGAGACCACCGGCGGCGGGGTCGGGGCGGCGTAGACCGGCGGAGGCGGCGCCGGCTGGGCGGTCCCCAAGGCGGCGTTGAGGGTCGGCTCGATCTGCGGATCGGCGCAGCCGGCGAGGGCCAGGATGATGAGGGCGCGGTAATGCATGGCGGCGAAGCTAGCGGGCTAAGCATGAAGGCTTCAATCACAAGCGTGCGACCCGCCGGAGACATTGACTCACAGGCCGTCCGCCCCTATAGCCGCGCGCTCAATTTGAATAAGGGCCTCGCGTGCGCGGGTTCCCCGCAACGCCACGGTAGAGACCATGAAGGTTCGCAGCTCCCTCAAGTCGCTCAAGTCGCGCCACCGCGACTGCAAGCTGGTGCGCCGCAAGGGCGTGCTCTACGTGATCAACAAGACCGATCCGCGCTTCAAGGCGAAGCAGGGCTGATGACTAGGCCCGTCGGTGTCCTCTGGGACGTCGGCAATGTGATCGTTCGCTGGGATCCACGAACGCTCTACGCGAAGATTTTCCAGGAACCGGCCGCTTGCGACCGGTTCCTTTCGCATGTCTGCACTATGGCCTGGCACGGGGAAACCGACCGGGGCATTCCGGCCGAGGAAAACACCCGCCGGCTGGTTGAGCAGTTTCCAGAGCACGAGGCGGAAATCCGCGCTTGGTGGGACCGCTGGGACGAAATGTTCAGCGGCCGCATCGAGGAAACCCATGAGGCCATGGAGGCCTTGGCGGCGCGTGGCGTGCCGCAGTTCGGCCTGACCAACATGGCCGGCCCGGTCTGGCCGACGGTCGAGCCGATGGCGCCGGCGGTGCGCCATCTGAAAGCTGTGGTCGTCTCGGGCGACGAAGGGCTGATCAAGCCCGACCCGGCCATCTATCGCCTGGCCTGCGCGCGGTCCGGGCTTAAGCCCGAACAGCTGCTGTTCGTGGACGATAGCGCCGCCAACATCGCGGCGGCCGACGCGCTGGGCTTCCATACCCTGCATTTCACCGACCCGGCGATGCTCACCCCGACCCTGAAAGCGCACGGCCTGTTGTAGCCGCCGGTCGGGAGGGCTAGAGCATCGCCCTTCCCGTTTCCGCCATCCCGTGAGAGCCTCCAGCGTCATGTCCGACGAGCAAGCCACTATCGACGTCCTCAACGCCTCGGCCCAGACCCAGCTGCGCACCATCATCGAGCGTATCGAGCGGCTGGAAGAGGACAAGGCCGGCGTCATGGCCGACCTCAAGGAGGTCTACGCCGAGGCCAAGGGCAACGGCTTCGACACCAAGATCCTGCGCAAGGTCGTGCGCATGCGCAAACAGGACAAGGCCAAGCTCAGCGAGGAGGAAGCGCTGATCGACCTCTACCTGTCGGCGATCGGCGGGCTGTAGTCCGTGGCGGGTCTTTGAAACGGAAGGACCCTCCGGATTTCAAGGCGCTGGCCAAGAAGGCCGCGCAGCGCTCGGCGCTGAATGCGTTGCGCAAGACAAGGCGCGCGGCCGACAAGGCCGGCGTCAAGCTCAGCGACTGGGAAGGCGAGTTCCTGGGCTCGGTCGAGGACCGGGTGAAGACCTATGGCCGCGCCTTCGGCGACCCGGAGCTGGGCGGGCCGGGCCAGGCTCTGTCGGCCATGCAGAACCGAAAACTCAAGGAGATCGCCGCCAAGGCGAAAGGGGAGGAACCGCGCAAGCGGTTCCCGACCCGTAAGAAACCCTAAGGAACTCGCGCCGAAGCCACGAAGCTGTGGATGGTGTTCAGGTCGGCCGTGTCGAAGAAGAAGCCGGCGCTGGAGGTGCAGACCGCCACAAAGCGATGGTTGGCGCTCAGCATCGAGGCGGCGTTGATGGCCGTCTGGTTGTTCTTGGTCGCGCCGTTGGTGCGGTCGTACCAAAAGAAGTAGCCGGCCCAGCCGGCCCGCGAGCTGAAGGGGCGCGACCCGCCGAACTTCAGGAAGGTGTGGCCGGCCCGCTCGGCGGCGCCCTTGGCCTCGCCCGCCGGATCGTCGTTGTAGGTCTTGGCCACCTGGGCCCAGACGTCCTGCGTGACCACGGTTCCGGGCGTGGCGGCGCTGGCCACGCAGATGCCGACATCGGTGGTCCCGCGGCGAACCACGAACTGGCCCTTGTCGGCGTTCACCGCACCCAGGGGGTGAGTGGCCATGTTGGCCGGCAGCGTCACGGTCCAGCCGCCGGTCGGATGGCTGAAATTGGTCTGGGCCGCGGCCGGCGCGGCGATGGCCAGGACAGCGACGGCGGCGGCCGCAGCGACGAAACGCAGGATCATGAGACAGCACCCCTCAATGTGAGGAGCCCAGGCTAGGACCTGGCGCGGCCGCTCGCGCCCTCAGGAAAGGGGGGTCAGTCCGCCCGCGCCGATGTCGCCAGCGCCTTGAACCGGACATAGTCGGCAGGCTCGAGGAGATGGCCGGCGGTGGAGCTGCAGGCCAACGACAGACGTTGGGTGGGGCTGAGCATGGTGCTGGCGAGGTAAGCGCTCTGCAGCTGTCCGCTGGTCTTGTTGGTGCGCTCGTACCAGAAGCTGAACCCGCTCCACCCCGCCGCGCTGCGGATCGGCGCCGAGCCCAGATGGCGGATGAAAGCGTGGCCGCTGCGGGTCGCCGCCTCCCGTCCTTCGCCTTCCGCATTGGCCAGGAAGCTATTTGCGGTGCGATCCCAGACCGTGGCCGTAAGCGCCGTCGGCTGGGTGTTGACCGTGACGGAGCAGGCGCCGGCGGCTGTGTTTCCGCGAACCAGCATCAGGGTGATCAAGTCCCCTTGGACGGCATTGGGCGCGGCCCGCATTCCCGCCGGCAGGGTGACGCTCCAGCCCTTGGGGTGCCTCACCGATGCCGGCGCGCCGGCGGGCTGAGCCATGGCGGGGAGAGCAAGCCCGAAGGCGAGCGTCAGGGACAGCAGAAGGCGACGGGCCACAACAGATCTCCGGATGAAAGGCTTCCAGTCTAGCCCTCACCCTTCGAAAGGCTTCCCCAAATTGGGGGGCTGTCCGGTTTGCTTAGCCGACATCCTTCAAGTCGACGTCGATCCCCTGCTCGCGGACCTTGCGGTAGAGGGTCGAGCGGCCGATGCCCAGGCGCCGGGCGACCTCCGACATATGGCCGGCATAGACCTCGATGGCGTGCTGAATGAGGTCGCGCTCGATGTCTTCCAGGGTGCGCAGATGGCCCTTGCCGTCGAGGATGCGCACGGGCGCATCGGCCGGCATCTCGGCCAGCAGCTGCTGAGCCGTCGGGATGGCCTGGGGCAGCTGGCCGGCGACGGGTTGGACAACATCCTCCATCGGGGGGGCCTTGACCCCGCTGATGGCCGGGAAGTCATGCGGCTGCAGGTAGGGGGCGTCGGCCAGGACGATGGCCCGGTAGACGGCGTTCTCCAGCTGGCGAACGTTGCCGGGCCAGTCGAAGGCGGTGAGGAAGTTCAGGGTCTCCGGCGCCGCTCCGACCACCCGCTTGCCTTCCTCGACATTGAACCGCTTGATGAAGGCTTCGACCAGGGCCGGAATGTCCTCGCGCCGTTCGCGCAGGGACGGGGCCTCGATGGGGAAGACGTTCAGGCGATAATAGAGGTCCTCGCGGAAGCGGCCTTCCTTGATGGCGTCCTGCAGGTCACGGTTGGTGGCCGAGACGATGCGGACGTCGACCTTGACCGAACGCTTGGCGCCGATCGGATCGATTTCGCTCTCCTGCAGAGCGCGCAGCAGCTTGACCTGGACGTCGAGGGGCAGCTCGCCGACCTCGTCGAGGAACAGGGTGCCGCCGTTGGCCTCCTGGAACTTGCCCAGGTGCTTGTCGGACGCGCCGGTGAAGCTGCCCTTCTCGTGGCCGAACAGGATGCTTTCGACCAGGTTCTCCGGAATGGCGCCGCAGTTGACCGCCACGAAGGGCTTGCCCGCCCGGTCGCTGCTGCCGTGAACGGCGCGGGCGATGACCTCCTTGCCGACGCCGCTCTCGCCGGTGATCAGCACCGGGATGCCGGACTTGGCGGCCCGCTCGCCCATGCGCTTGACGATCCGCATGTGGGGGCTCTCGCCGATCAGGTCGGCAAAGGTGGTCTTGCCGTTCGAATGCTTCTTGAGCCGCTCGACCTCGCCCTTCAGTTCCCCGAGGGACAGGGCGTTGCGGACGGAGGCGATGATGCGCTCAGGGCTGGCCGGCTTGACGAAGAAGTCGCAGGCGCCGGCCTGCATCGCCTTGACCACCGTGTCGACGCCGCCGGACGCGGTCAGCACGATCACCGGCTGCATCAGGCTGCGGGCGCGCATCTCCTTCAGGGCGTCATGGCCCGACAGGCCGGGCATCTGCAGGTCGAGCAGCACCACGTCGGCGGGCTTTCCAGCCTGCAGATGGCTCATCGCCACGTCGCCGCTCTCGGCCTGGGCGACGGCGAAACCCTCGCGCTCCAGAACCGCCTGGATCAGCCGCCGTTGAGTCGGGTCGTCATCGACGACCAGGACCGTCTTGGTCATGTTGAAGTCATCCCACCAGAACCGGCGTGCGGCCATCGTGGGCCGCCGCTCGTTGATCCGTATTGAAACAGAGGTGGGTAAAGGTCGGGTGTAGGAGACCTGAGTCGGGGGTTAATTTTGGCCGCCGTCAGGCGACCACGGCGCGGTCCGGTTGGCGGTCGGCCAACCCCGCGATCTCGGCCATCAACACCGAAACCTGCACCGGCTTGCTGACCTGGCCATCGAAACCCAGACCCATGAAGCCATGGCGATCGTGGGTCAGGACGTCTGCGGTGACGGCCAGGACGGGGACGTCCCGGTTGGGGCCGGGCCGGCGGCGCAGCTGGCTGAGCGCCTCAATGCCGGTCATGCCGGGCATCTGGACGTCCATCAGCACCAGGTCGAAGGGGGTGATGGCGAGGGCCGCCAGGGCTTCGGGACCGCTGGCGGCGGTGCTGATCCGGTGGCCGAAGGCGGCGAGGATCTGTTCGAGAACCAGCAGGTTCACCGGGTTGTCGTCCACCGCCAGGATCGACAGGGCCGCGTCCAGTTCGCCAGGCCGGGCGACGGGGGCCTCGTCGTTGGCGGCGGACGGCTCGCAGACCGGCGCGGTCAGGGCCAGGTGGAAGACCGAACCTTCGCCCGGCGTACTCTCGGCCCACAGGCGGCCGTCCATCAACTCGCTGAGCTGGCGGCAGATCGACAGGCCCAGGCCCGCGCCGCCGAAGGCCCGCTCGGAGGACTCGTCGGCCTGGGTGAAGCTGTCGAACAGGGTCGGCAGCACGGCCGGGTCGATGCCGACGCCGGTGTCGCGGACGCTGAACCGTGCGCTGATCTGGCCGCAGGGTTGCGTCTCGCAGGCCAGGGTCAGGGTCACCCCGCCGGCCGGGGTGAACTTGAGCGCATTGCCGATCAGGTTGAACAGCACCTGACGCACCCGCCGGCCGTCGATCATCACCAGGGCCGGCAGGTTATCGGCCAGCTCCAGGGTCAGGCTCAGGCCCTTGGCCTGGGCGGTCGGGTCCCAGAACCGAACCAGCTCCTCGGCCAGGGCCCGCGGGTCCTGCGGGGCGGCGACGATACTCATCTTGCCGGCGTCGATGCGGCTGATGTCGAGGATGTCGTTGAGGATCGACATCAGGAATTCGCCGCTCTGGATCAGGGTGTCGACCTGGCCCTTCTGCTGTCCCCGTGCCGAAGCCTTGAGCAGCTGGGCCATGCCCAGAACCCCGTTCATCGGGGTGCGGATCTCGTGGCTCATGGTGGCCAGGAAGCTCGACTTAGCCAGGGTGGCGCGGCGGGCCTCCTCGCGGGCGGCCTCCGCCTCGGCGCGCTCGGCGCGCAGCCGCTCGATCAGCCGGTTGTTGCGCTCGCGCATCTCCGCCCATTCGCCCAGCATTCGGGCGACCCCGCCGCTCATGAACGACAGCAGCGTGGCCAGGAGGCCGATGGCCACCAGCAGGCCGGCCGCCGCCTGGACCGGGAAGGCGGCGATGGAGACTACCGCCATGCCGACCAGGATCGGCCCGGCCGACATCCAGTATAGCCGCGGCGACAGGCTGCCCTGGGCGACCCCGACGCTGATCAGCATGGCCGCGGTGACGCCGAAGAACATCAGGTCGGCCGGATCGCCACGCACCAGCACGGCGGCGACCGGCCAGATGATGGCCACAAGGGCGCGAAGGGCCACCACCACGGCGATCCCGCGCTCGAGTGGCCCCGGGTCCGCATCGGCGGCGTCGGGCGCCCAGCGGCGGTAGAAGCTCTGGGCCAGGGCGTCGGCCAGCATATTGGTCAGGACGGAACCGACCCCCAGGATCGGATGGCCGAGCACGGCGAACACCACCCCGAACGGCAGGGTCACCAGCCAGAGACCGGCCAGGGGCGCGATCAGGATGTTGAGCAGCACCTGAGGCACGTTGATCGTCGGCACCACGCCATCTTCGTCCGCGGCCAGGCTGGGGCCGGGCGGGCTGGCGGTGACAAAAAGATGCGACGACAGCTTCATGGCTCCCCATAGTCGGCGCCAGGACTTAACGTCGCCTAACCGCGTTCTGAGCCCATCGAGAGTGCCCCCATGCTGAGCCGCCGCCGCCTGGTCCAGATCGCCGCCGCGACCCCCTTGATCATGGGCTCCGCAATCCCCCGGATGGGGTCGGCGACGCCTCTGTGGCCGGGCCGGCCTCCGGGCGGGGCGGGAGTCACCGTCACCGAGGAGGAGGTCGAGCGATCTCCGCCGCCGTCCATCTATCGCGACCGCATCGTCAAGGGCGTGCGCAACCCGACCCTGACGATCTTTCGGCCGGATGCCCCCAACGGCGCCTCGCTGCTGATCGCCCCGGGCGGCGGCTACAAATGGGTGGTCCGCGACAAGGAGGGCTATGAATGCGCCAACCTTTTCGCGGCCGAGGGGCTGACGGTCTATGTGATGAGCTACCGGCTCCCCGGCGACGGCTGGGCGGCCGGGCCGATGACGCCCCTGCAGGATGCCCAGCGGGCCCTGCGGCTGGTGCGGCGTGAGGCTGGGCGCAAGGGCTCCGGCCTGGACCCGGCGAAGGTCGGGGTGATGGGCTTCTCGGCCGGCGGCCATGTGGCCGGCTCGCTCAGCCTGATGTGGGACGAGCCGGCCTATGAGCCGGTCGACGCGGTCGACAAGCTGTCGGCCCGTCCGGACATCTCGGCGCTGATCTATCCGGTCGTCACCATGCGCCCGCCGCTGGCCCATGCCGGGTCACGCACCCAGCTGCTGGGCGCTGCGCCCACGTCGGACCTGGAGGCGCGCTGGTCGCTGGAAACTCGCGGCCGAGCCGACGCTCCGGCCACCTTCCTGCTTCACGCGACCGACGACACATCCGTGCCGGTGGAGAACAGCCTCCAGCTCGAGGCGGCCCTGCGGGCGGCAAAGGTCCCGACCGAGATGCACGTCTTCCAGGAAGGCGGCCACGGCTTCGGCCTGCGGTTCGCCAAGGACAAGCCGGTGGAGGCCTGGCCCGAGCTGGTGCTGGCCTGGTGGAAGCGGCGCGGCTTCATCTGAGGGCCTACCCTTCGCCACATCGCTGGCCTACATGCCGGCCATGACCGCGCTTTCCAAGATCACCGCCGACCTCCCCGAGTGGAGCCTCTCCGACCTCTATGCCGACCGGGCCGACCCGCGCATCGAGGCCGATATCGCCGCCGCCCGCGCCGCCAACGACGCCCTGGCGGCGCTGGAGGGCCAGTTCATCGCCGCCCGCGCCGAGCCGGCGAAGCTGGGCGAGCTGATCGATCGGGGGATCGTGCTCTACGAACAGGCGACCGACGGGCTTTGGTCGGTGGGGGCCTATGCCTCCCTGGCCGCCTCGACCTCGCGGGACGACCCGCGCTGGGCCAAGTTCGAGGCCGACTTCCGGATGAAGAGCGCCGAGATCGCGTCCAAGAGCCTGTTCTTCACCCTGGAGCTCAACCAGCTGGAGGACGGCGAGATCGCCGCCGCGCTTGAGGCCCATCCGGCGGCTGCCCGCTGGACGCCCTGGCTGCGGCGGGTGCGGCTCAGCCGGCCTCATGAACTGTCGCAGGAGCTGGAAAGCCTGCTGCTCGACCGCTCGCCGGCGGTGGCCAACTGGAGCCGTCTCTATGACGACACCCTGGCCAAGCTGCGCGCCAGGATCGGCCGCGAAAACCTGACCCTGCCCGAGACGCTGAACCGCCTGTCGGACCCCGAGGTGAAGAAGCGCAAGGCCGCGGCGAATGCCCTGGCCGACGCCCTGGCCGAGCGGAGCGAGACCCTGGCCCTGTGCCTCAACACCATGGCCTTGGAAAAACAGGTCGAGGATCGCTGGCGCAAGTACGAGAGCCCGGCCCACGGCCGCCACCTGAGCAATGAGGTCCACGCCGAGAGCGTCGCGGCCATGGTCGAGGCGGTCACCGACGCCTATGCGACCACCTCGCACCGCTATTACGCCCTGAAGGCGCGGGTGCTGGGCAAGAAGACCCTCGACCACTGGGATCGCAACGCCCCCCTGACCGCCGCCCAGCCCCGGCTCTATGACTGGACCGAAGCGCGCGGCATCGTGCTGGAAAGCTTCAGCGCCCTGGCGCCCAAGTTCGCCGACGGCGCGCGGGTGTTTTTCGACCGGCCCTGGATCGACGCCCGGCCCCGCCCCGGCAAGCAGTCGGGCGCCTACAGCCACCCGGTCACCGCCGGTCGCCACCCCTATGTATTCATGAACTACATGGGCGAGCGGCGCGATGTGCTGACCCTGGCCCATGAGCTCGGCCACGCGGTGCACCAGACCCTGGCCTCCCCGCTCGGCACCCTCTTGGCCGACACCCCGCTGACCCTGGCCGAGACGGCGTCGATCTTCGGCGAGGGGCTGGTGTTCGAACGGCTCCTGGCCGAGGCCAAGCCGGAGGAGAAGCTGGGCCTGCTGGCCGGCCGGATCGAGGATGGCCTCAACACCGTGGTCCGCCAGATCGCCTTTCACCAGTTCGAGACCCGCTTCCACGACGCCCGTCAGCAGGGCGAGCTGAGCCCCGAAGAGCTGGGCGGCATCTGGCTGGAGGTGATGGGCGCCAGCCTCGGCCCCGCCGTGCGGCTCAATCCGGGCTATGAACACTACTGGGCCTACGTCAGCCACTTCGCCCACGCCCCCTTCTATGTCTACGCCTACGCCTTCGGGGACCTGCTGGTCCGGGCGCTGATGGAAAAGCGCCGCGAGGACCCAGCCGGCTTCGCGCCCGTCTATGAGCGGCTGCTGGCCGCCGGCGGCACCCGAACCTACGTCGAGGCGCTTGAGCCGTTCGGCCTGGATCCCCGCCAGAAGAGCTTCTGGGCGGCCGGCTGCGCCGGCATCGAGCGGCTGGTCGACGAGTTCGACGCCCTGGTGAAATAAGAAGGCGCTGGCTAGAGTCCCTTCGTGGACAAACCCATCGTCGACATCCTGATTGAGGAGCGGGCGCCGAAGCTGGCGGCGTCCTGGGCATGGCCGGTGTTGCGCCCGCCGCTGTACCGGGCGCTGCACTATCCTCAGGCGCGGGCGATGGCCGACGCCATCGCCCCGATGGGCGGGGCCGATGCGATGGAGCATATCTCCGCGCTGCTGGCGCTCGACGTGGCGGCGCGGGGGCTGGAGCATGTGCCGACGTCGGGCCGACTGATCGTGGTGGCCAACCACCCCACCGGGATTGCCGACGGCATCGCCCTGTATGACGTGCTGAAAGGGCCGCGCCCGGACCTGCTATTCTACGCCAACTCCGACGCCCACCGGGTCTGCCCCCGTTTCGACGAGGCCCTCATTCCGGTCGAATGGGTCAAGGCCAAGCGGACCCGCGAACGCACCCGCCTGACGCTGCAGATGACGCGCGAGGCCATGGAAGCCGAACGCTGCCTGGCCATCTTCCCGGCCGGGGTGCTGGCCCGGCGGGACGCCCAGGGCTTCCTGACCGACAAGCCCTGGATGCCCACCGCCATCTCGGTGGCCCAGAAGTACCAGGCGCCGGTGGTTCCGGTGCATGTTGACGGACCCTGGTCGACCCTCTTCCACTTCTTCAACGGCTTCTCTCCCGAGCTGAGGGACATCACCCTGTTTCACGAGCTGCTCAACAAGAAGGGCCGGCGCTTCTCCCTGACCTTCGGCCGGGTGATCCCTCCGGGCCGGCTGGCGGGCGAGGCCGAGACCGTGAGCGACGCCCTGAAGCATTTCGTCGAGCGTGTGCTGCCGACCGATCCGGAGGCGGTATTCTGAACGCTTCGGTGATCCTTCCCGACGAGCCCGCCACCCAGGCGCTCGGCCAATCCCTGGCGGCGCTGATCCGCCCCGGCGAGGCCATCTGCCTGTCTGGACCGCTGGGGGCGGGGAAGTCGACCCTGGCGCGGGCTCTGGTGCGGGCGCTGACCACGCCGGACGAGGAGGTGCCGAGCCCGACCTTCACCCTTGTCCAGTTCTACGACACTGCCGCCTTCCCCCTAGCCCATTTCGACCTCTACCGATTGAGCGACCCGGACGAAGCCTATGAGATCGGGCTGGACGAGGCGCTGGACGGCGGGGCGGCGCTGATCGAATGGCCGCAGCGGCTGGAGGGTCGCCTTCCGCCCGACAGACTGGATATAGAGATCGGGATGGATGGAGAGGGCCGCACCGCCCGCCTCACCCCCCACGGCGCCTGGAAGGACCGACCGCTTGAGTTCTGATCGCGACGCCCTGAAAGCGGATTTCCTGGCCGCCAACGGTCTGGGCCAGGCGCGGCGCCAGCCGCTGACCGGCGATGCCTCCACGCGCGCCTATGAGCGGCTGTTCCCGATCACCGGGCCCAGCCTGATCTTCATGGACCAGCCGCCCAAGGCCGAAACTGCCCCCTGCCCGCCGGACGCCACCGTCGAGGAGCGGAGGGCGCTGGGCTTCAACGCCGCCTACCGGCTGGCGGCCGGCCGGGTGGACGCCTTTGTCGCCTGCGCCCGGCACCTGACGGGGCTGGGCCTCTCCGCGCCCCGGATCGTGGCGTTCGACGCCGGCGCCGGGCTGGCGGTGCTGGAGGACCTGGGCGATGGGCTGTTCGCCAACGCCATTGCCGATGGGGCGGACGAGGCGGCGCTTTACGACGCTGCCGTCGACGCCCTGGCGGTTCTCCACGCCTCGCCGCCGCCGACGGTCCTGGGCGGCGAGGACGCCCGCTGGCCCCTGCTGACCTACGACGGCCTGGCCCTGACCTCGGCGGCGGAGCTGTTCGTCGAATGGCTGCCGAAACTTCGCACCGAACTGGCGTTCGACGCCGCCGCCCTCGCCGAGTGGGAGGCCGCCTGGGCGCCGGTCCTGCGCACCGCCGAGGACGGCGCCGAGGTGTTCTGCCACCGCGACTATCACGCCGAGAACCTGATCTGGCTGCCAGAGCGCGACGGTCCGGCGCGGGTCGGGATGATCGACTTCCAGGACGCGGTGAAGGCCCACCGCGTCTGGGATCTCTCCATGCTCCTCCACGACGCCCGCCGGCAGGTGACGCCGGAGCGGGAGGCGGTCGCGCTGGATCGTTATCTCGCCGCCCATCCCTGGCTGGAGCGGGAGCGGTTCCTGGCCGACTACCATGCGCTGGGGGCGCTCAATGTCGCCCGTATCATCGGCATCTTCGCCCGGCTGGTGGTCCGCGACGGCAAGCCGAAATACGAGGGCTTCCTGCCCCGGCTCTGGGCCTATCTGGAAAGCTGCGTGGCCGACCCGGCGCTGGGGACCCTGAGGGACTGGTTCGACCGGCATGTCCCGGCGGAGGCGCGTCGATGAAAGCCCCGAATACCGCCATGGTGCTGGCCGCGGGCCTGGGCACCCGGATGCGGCCCCTGACCAACGACCGGCCCAAGGCCCTGGTCGAGGTCGGCGGCCAGGCCCTGATGGACCATATGCTGGACCGCCTGGCCGCCGCCGGGGTCGAGACGGCCGTGGTCAACGTCCACTATTTCGCCGACCTGGTTGAGGCGCATGTCGGCAGGCGGACCGCCGCCCCGCGCATCGTCATCTCCGACGAACGGCCGCAGGCCCTGGAGACGGGCGGCGGGGTCAAGCAGGCGCTGCCCCTGCTCCCCGACGGCCCCTTCTTCGTGGCCAACATCGATTCGGTGTGGATCGAGGACGACGCTTCGGCGGTGGAGGCGGTGGCGCGGGCCTGGGATCCGGCGCGGATGGACGTCTGCCTGATGCTGGCCCCCACCGCCACCTCGATGGGTTTCCACGATACGGGCGACGTCTTCCTCGAAGCCGATGGCCGGGTGCGGTTCAAGGCGCCGGGCGAGACGGCGCCTTACGTCTATGTCGGGGTCCACATCACCAAGCCCTCCGTGGTGGCGGACGGGCCGGAGGGGCCGTTCTCCCTGCTGCCGCTGTGGAAAGCCCTGGCCGAACAGGGCCGGGTGCACGGGGTCAGCCCTCCGGGCCTGTGGATGCACGTCGGCGACCCGGTCGCCCGCGACGTCGCCGAGGCGAAGCTGGCCGGGTAGCGACTCATTCGACGTGTCATACTGACCGCGATGTCCGAGCCCTCCGCCAACTGGTTCTCGATCCCCGCCCACCGGCCGTTTCTCGACGACCTGGCGGCGGGGCTGATCGATTCCCTCCCTGGGCCGGAGGATACGCCGGGCGCCCTCTTGCTGGTGCCGACCCGGCGGGCGGCGCGGGCGCTGGGCGAGTCCTTCCTCAAGGCGGCCGGCGGCCGGGCCGTGCTGTTGCCGCAGATCCGGGCGCTGGGGGACCTGGACGAAGGCGAGCCGCCGTTCGAGCCGGGGGACGCGGGGCTGGACCTGCCGCCGGCGATCGACGCGATGCGGCGGCGGTTCGAACTGGCGGCGATGGTCGATGGCCTGTCGAAGGGAAAACTCGGGACCCTGCATGCCCTTGACCTGGCCGACGCCCTGGCCGAGTTCATGGACGCGGCGGCCATCGAGGAGGCGCCGGTCTCCGAGCGGATCGGCGAGCTGGTGGCGATGGACCAGGCCCGGCACTGGGAGGTGTCGGCGGCGGTGCTGAGCGTGGCGGTCGAGGCCTGGCCGGAGCGGCTGAAGGCGCTTGGGCTGATGGATGTGGCCGAACGGCGGGTGCGGCTGCTCGATCACCTGACGAAGAGCTGGACCGACCGTCCGCCGCAGGGGCCGGTCATCGCCGCCGGCTCGACGGGCGCCCAACCGGCGACGGCGCGGCTGCTGGAGGTGGTCGCCGGCCTGCCGCGCGGGGCGGTGATCCTGCCCGGCCTCGACCAGGACCTGGCCGACCGGGCCTGGGCCGAGATCGAGGACCAGCATCCGCAAGCGGCGATGAAGCGGCTGCTGGAACTGGCCCGCGTGCCGCGGGCGACAGTGAGGCCCTGGCGGACGGAGGTGACGCCCGGCGAGATGAAGGGCCGCTGGCGGCGGCGGGTGATCAACGAAGCGCTGAGGCCGGCCGAGGCCACCGCCGACTGGCTGGACGTCATTGCCGACCTGCGGGCTGAGGGCGCGGCGGCGGGAGTCGATCCGTTCGAGGTGGGGCTGGAAGGACTGTCGGCGGTGACCGGCGCCCATGAGGAGGAGACGGCCAGCCTCTGCGCCCTGCTGCTGCGCGAGACCCTGGAGACGCCGGGCAAGACCTGCGCCCTGATCACTCCCGACCAGACCCTGGCCCGGAGGGTTTCAGCCCGGCTGGCCCGCTGGGGCGTGACGGCGGACAGCACGGCGGGGGTCAGTCTGGCGCTGAAACCGGCCGGCGCCCTGGCGATCACCCTGGCGGAACTGGTGCTCGACCCGGCTGACCCCGTGGCGCGGCTGTCGTTGCTGAAGAGCCCGCTGGCCCGGCTGGGGCGGGCGCCGGAGGCGCTGGCCGCCGCCGCCGAACTGCTGGAGGCGCGGGCGCTGCGGGGGCCCCGGCCGCTGGGACCTGAAGCGGTGATCGCGCGGCTCGCCAAGCGGGCCAGGCCGGAAGAGGCCGAGGCGCTGGCGGCCGCGCGGGCGCTGTCGGAGGCGCTCGACGAGGTCATCGCCCTGGCGACAGACCCGTTCGCGGACGGAGAGGCCGATCCGGCCTCCGCGGCGGCCGGTCTGGCGGCGGCCCTGGAGCGACTGGGCGAGGGCGGCGAGCTGTGGGCCGGGCCGGAGGGAGAGGCGCTGTCGCGGCTCCTCGCCGGGCTGATCGCCGAGGGTAGGCGGCTGGTTCCGGTGAATCCGCTCGGCTTCCGCACCCTGATCCACAGGATGGTCTCGGCGGAGAGCGTGCGCGGCGGGGAGGCGACCCATCCGCGCCTGCTGATCATGGGAACCCTGGAATCGCGGATGACCCGCGCCGACCGGCTGGTGCTGGCCGGTCTGGAAGAAGGGGTCTGGCCGCGCGGCGCGCCAATCGATCCCTTCCTGTCGCGGGCGATGCGCAAGACCTTGGGTCTTCCGAGTCCAGAGCGACGCATCGGCCTGTCGGCCCATGACTTCGCCCAGGCGGCCTGCGCGCCCGAGGTGGTGCTGGTCAGCTCGGCCCGGCGCGAGGGGGCGCCGGCGACCGAGAGCCGCTGGCTGTGGCGGCTGCGCACCCTGGCCAAGGGGGCGGGTAAGGCGCTGCCGGGACGGCCGGACCTGCTGGATTGGGCGCGGAGCCTGGATGTCGGCCATGGCGACCGCTGGATCGGCCGGCCGGAGCCCAAGCCGCCGGTCGAGGACCGGCCGACCCGGCTGGCGGTGACCCGGTTGGAGACCCTGACCCGCGATCCCTACGCCGTCTGGGCGCGGGATATCCTCAAGCTGTTCCCGATGGAGCGGCCCGACCAGCTGGTCGAGAACACGGCGCGGGGCACGGCCATCCACACCGCCTTCGAGGCCTTGGCGCGGCAATGGAACACCGCGCAGCCAGCCGATCCGGTGGCTGTCTTCGAAGCGCGGTACATCGCCGAACTGCAGGCGCTGGGGTTGTCGGAAGCTGCGCTGACCCGCGAGCGGGTGCTGGCGCGGGAGACGGCCGCCTGGGTCGCCGATTTCGAGCGCCGGCGGCGGGCCGGCGGGGCCAGGGTGCATGTCGAGGCCTCGGGCGAGATGAGCCTGAACGCCGGCGGCGTTCCTCATACCCTGACCGCCAAGGCGGACCGCATCGAGATCGCCCCAGACGGGACGGGGCACATCCTCGACTACAAGACCGGCGCCGCCCCCACGGCCAAGATGATCGACACCGGCTTCTCGCCGCAGCTGACCCTGACCGCCGCCATCCTGGCCGCCGGCGGCTTCGATAACTTCAAGGGCGGGTTCGGCGACCTGGCCTATGTGCGGATCACTGGCCGTGATCCGGCCGGGGAACTGGTGGTGCGCAAGACCGCCGGCGACGAGAGCAAAGAGGCCGCCGATGCGGCGGTGGAGGGGGCGATGCGGCTGCTGGCCGCCTACCAGAACCCCGACCAGCCCTATGCCAGCCGCACGGCGCCGCAGTTCGTGAAGACCTACGCCGGCGACTACGACCACCTGGCGCGGGTCATGGAATGGTCGACCGGAGCGGACGGGGAGGAGGGAGAATGAGCCTCCAGCTCGACACCGCCCAGGCGCTCGCCGCCGATCCGGAGATCAACGCCTTCGTCACGGCCAACGCCGGTTCCGGCAAGACCAAGACCCTGATCGACCGGGTGGCGCGGCTGCTGCTGGCCGGGGCGGCGCCCTCGGCCATCCTCTGCGTCACCTACACCAAGGCGGCGGCGGCGGAGATGCAGGGGCGGCTGTTCGGCCTCCTGGGCGACTGGGCGGTGACGCCGGACGCGGCCCTGTCGGCGGCGCTGGACCGGCTGCTGGGCGAAGGGCATGGGCGCGACCTGGCCGACGCCCGGCGGCTGTTCGCCCGCGCCCTGGAGACGCCCGGCGGCTTGAAGATCCAGACCATCCACGCCTTCTGCGAACAGCTGCTGCGGCGCTTCCCGATGGAGGCGGAGGTCTCGCCCCGGTTCACGGTGATGGACGACGCGGCCGCCGCCCTGGCGGCGCGGGACGCCCGCGAGCGGCTGGCCGGGGCGGCAGGCGAGGATGGGACGCCGGTGTCTTTGGCCTATGCGCGGCTGGCCATCGGCCTCGACTACCTCAGTTTCGAGGGGCTGTTCCGCACGGTGCAGGAGCGGCGGGGGGCGATCGGCGACTACCTGGCCGCGGTCGGGGGCTACGAGGGGGCAGAGCGCGATGTCTGGGCGCGCGTCGGCTTCCCGGACGGGCCGGCCAGCCCCGACGACATCGCGCGGCGGGCCGGGATGGAGACCGATGTCGCCCTCTGGCGGTCGGCGGCCGCGGTGCTGGGCCAGGGCGGCAAGACCGACATGAAGTGCGCGGAACAGATGCTGGGCGCTGTGGCGGAGGCGCCGGATCTTTCGCGGATGCTGGCGGCGCTGTTCACCCAGGGGGGGGCGGGGACGCCCGCCGCCTGGGTCGGCAAGACCAGTGGGCTGAGGGCCCGCGAGGACCTGCGCGAACGGCTGCTGGAAGAGCAGGATCGCCTGGCCATCGCCCGCGAGCGGATGCGCGGCGCGGTGGTGGCGCAGGACACCCTGGCGGTGCTCTGCCTGGCCCAGCAGTACGCGCAGGCCTATGAGGCGGCCAAGCGGGACCGGGGCGTCCTCGACTTCGCCGACCTGGTGGCCAAGGCCCGCGACCTGGTGGCGGCCTCGGAAGGCGCGGCCTGGGTGCTGTTCAAGCTGGACGGCGGGCTGGAGCACATCCTGATCGACGAGGCGCAGGACACCGCGCCCGAACAGTGGGCCATCGCCGAGGCCCTGACCCAGGAGTTCTTCTCTGGCGCCGGGGCCGTGCGCCCGGCCGGTGGGCCGCCGCGCAGCCTGTTCGTGGTCGGCGACGAGAAACAGTCGATCTACAGCTTCCAGGGGGCGGACCCCGACCGGCTGGTCTCCGAGACCGACCGCTACCTGGCGCTGATCACGGCGGCCGAGCGGCGGGCGGTTCGGGCTCCGCTGAATACCTCGTACCGCTCGGTGGCTACAGTGCTGGCTTTCGTCGACAGCCTGTTCGAGGACCCGCGCACCCAGGTCGGGGTCAAGCCGCCGGCCGGCGAGGACCGGCTGGTCCACCGCGCCTTCCGCGAGGGCCATCCCGGCTGTGTTGATCTCTGGCCGCTGGAGGTCGAGACCCCGGCCCAGGAGCGGGAAGCCTGGAGCGCCCCGCTCGACATCGAGTCGGAAGAGAGCGCCAACCGCCGCCTGGCCCGCCGCATCGCCCGCGAGATCAAGGCGCTCGTGACGCGCGGGGACACGGTCTACGACAAGGGCGGCCAGGCGCGCGCGGCCAGCTACGGCGACGTCATCGTGCTGGTCCGCCGCCGGCGGGCGCTGTTTGAGGACATCATCCGCGAGTTGCGCCGGGCCCAGGTCCCGGTGGCCGGCGCCGACCGACTGACCCTGTCGGAGCACATCGCCTTCGATGACCTGATGGCCCTGGCCCGGTTCGTCCAGTTCCCCGCCGACGACCTGAACCTGGCGGCGCTGTTGAAGAGCCCGCTCTGCGGCCTGAACGACGAAGACCTCTACGGCCTGGCCCTGCGGCGGAAGGAAAGCCTGTGGGCGCGCCTGCGGGCGTCCTGGGACCCGGCGGCGATCGCCGCGCGCGGCTGGCTGGAGACGGCCCTGGCCTTGGCGCCGGGCCGGCCGCCGTTCGAGTTCTACAGCCGGATGCTCGGCCTGCGCGACGAGGCTGGCCGCACGGCCCGCGCCCGTATGCTGGAGCGGCTGGGCTCGGAGGCCGGGGACGTGATGGACGAGTTCCTCGCCCGCACCCTGGAGGCCGAAGGGCGCGGGGTGCTGGACCTGGAGCGGCTGGCCGGCGCCTTCGAGGGGCTGGAGATTTCGGTCAAACGGGAGATGGAGGCCGGGGCCGGCGAGGTGCGGGTGATGACCGCCCACGGCGCCAAGGGGCTTGAGGCGCCGATCGTCTTCCTGCCCGAGACGACGGTGAAGACCGGGGCGCGGGGCTCGGCCCTGCTGGACACCGGGCCGGTTGGAGACCTTCCGAACGGCTTCCTCTGGGCGCCGCGCCAGGCCGACGATTGCGTGGACAGCGCGGCGGCTCGCGAGAGGCGCAAGCTGCGTGACGAGGGCGAGAGCTGGCGGCTGCTCTATGTCGGGCTGACGCGGGCCCGCGACCGGCTGGTGCTCTGCGGCCGGGCGCCGGCGCGGCTGAAGGAGGGGACGGTCCCGGAGGGCTGGTACGGGGCTATGGCCGGGGCCTTCGACCGGCTGGCGGCGGACGGCAAGGTCGAGACCGTGGCCGACGGGGACGTCCTCTTCCGCCGGTTCGGCACGGCCCCGGCGCCCTTCCGGGGCGAGGCGGCGGCTCTGGCCCCGGCGGCGGTCGCGGGGCCGGACTGGCTGGGAGAGCCGGCGCCGGTGGAGCCGCCGGCCACCGCCTGGTCCTCGCCCTCCCAGGCCGCCAGCCGCAGCCGCATGCCATCCCCGTCGCCCCTGGCGCGGCAGGGGGGGCTGGACCGGTTCCGGCGCGGCGACCTGATCCACAGGCTCCTGCAGTTGTTGCCGGATGTTTCCATCGCCGACCGGCGGGAGACGGCGCGGCGTATGCTGTCTCACGAACCGGACCTGACCGACGCCCAGCGCGGCGAAATGGCGGCGGCGGCGCTAGGGGTGCTCGAGCATCCGGACTTCGCCGAGGTGTTCGGACCGGGCTCGCGGGCCGAGGTGGCGCTGGCCGGCTCGGCGGCCAGCCTGCCGGCCGGGCTGGCGATTTCCGGCCGGGTCGACCGGCTGCTGGTGACCCCGGAACGGGTGCTGGTCGTCGACTACAAGACCAACCGGCCCGCCCCGGCCTCGGTCGAGGGGGCGGATCCGACCTATGTGGCCCAGCTGGCCATCTATGCGGCCGTGCTGGGCGAGGTGTTTCCCGGCCGGCGGATCGAGGCGGCCCTGGTCTGGACGGACGGTCCTAAGCTGATGCCCGTTCCAGAAAAGATGATGCTCGAAGCCCTGGCCGGACTGCCCGGCGCCCGTTGACGGGACTTGGGGGGCGCCTACATGGTGGGCTCAAACAAGGAGTATGCCATGAGCACCGTGAAGGTCACCGACGACACCTTCGAACAGGATGTGCTGCAGGCCGACAAGCCGGTCCTGGTGGATTTCTGGGCCGAATGGTGCGGCCCCTGCAAGCAGATCGCCCCCGCTCTCGACCAGATCGCCGAGGAGCTGGCCGACCATGTGACGGTCGCCAAGGTCAACGTCGAGGACAGCCCGATGGCCCCCTCGCGCTACGCGGTGCGCGGCATCCCCACCCTGATGCTGTTCCGCGGCGGCCAGATGGCCTCGATGATGCGCGGGGCGGTGACCAAGCAGAAGATCGTCGACTGGCTGGCCGAGGCGGGCGTCAAGGCGGCGTGATCGCCGAAAGACCGTGAGTTTGAAAGGGCGTCGTCCGAAGGGGCGGCGCCCTTTTGCTTAGAACGGCACTTCGGGCTGAGGGTCTGCCGGGGCGGTCCTTTCCTGGACCAGGTCGCCGATCGGGTCGGCTTTCGGCGCAGGGGTCTTGGCCGCAGGGGCTTTGGCGGGCGGGGTCGCCGGCTTGGCGGCGGGGGCCGCGGGCGTGCGCTCGGTGATGTCGGCGGTTTCGACAGGCGCGGCTTTCGGCGGCTCCTCGGTCTTGGCCTGGGCCTTGGGCGCGGGCGCCGGGGCGGGCGAGGTCAGCTTCACAGCATCGGGGTCGTAGGGCTTGGCCTCGGGCGGGCCAGACGTGGCGGCGACCGGGGCCGGGCCGCCGCCGGTCCAGTCCGGGGCGTCGCGCCGCAGGGAGCCGTCGAGCCCCATCCAAAGGCCGACCACGGCGCAGGCGCCGAGACCCAGAACGACAAGCCGCAGGGAGGAAGGGGATATCCGGTCCATGCGGCGACACTACCGGCAGTCGGCCAAACGGAAAAGCGCTGAGCGTGGATTGAAAACTGGACCCGTGCGTCCATTTATCTCTTGCGACGCGCTCGGCCCGGCGATAGGGCATTTTCGGACGCCGCCGTCCAATTTTGTCATTCGCGTCTCGGGGCTCTCCCTCCATGCCGTCCATCTCCAGGCAGAAACTCGTTCCCATGGCTGTCGCGGGGGTGGTCGGCGTCGCCATCCTGGTTGGCGGCGTCTTCTGGTGGCATGGCAAGCAGAGCTTCGAGGGCACCGACAACGCCTTCGTCCAGGCCGACACGGTGCAGATCAGCCCGCAGGTTTCCGGCTATGTGCTGGAGGTGCTGGTCGCCGACAACCAGCGGGTCGAGGCCGGCCAAGTGATCGCTCGCATCGATCCGGCAACCATCCAGGCCCGGCTCGACCAGGCCATCGCCAACCAGCAGGCGCTGGAGGCCGACGTCCAGGCGGTGGATGACCGGGCCATCCTCGAACAGGCGATGATCGCCCAGAAGGCGGCCGGGGTGCAGAGCGCCCGCGCCGACGCCGGCCGCCAGGCGGTCGATTCCAAGCGCTATGGCGAGCTGGCCGAGAAGGGCTGGGTCTCCGAACAGAAGCTGCAGCAGGTCAAGGCCGGGGAGACCCAGTCCAAGGCCTCGGTGGAGGCAGCCGAGGCCGCCCTGGTCGCCGAACAGCGCGCCGCCCAGTCGCTGGGCTCCGCCCGCGCCCAGAAGGTGGCCCAGGTCCAGGCCGCCCGCGCCCAGGTGCAGCAGGCCAGGCTCGATCTCGAGCGCACGGTGATCCGCGCCCCCGTCGCCGGGGTGGTCGGGGCCCGCTCGGTGCGGGTCGGCCAGCTGGTCCAGCCCGGTCAGACGATGATGGTCGTGGTGCCGCTGGGCGAGACCTATGTGCTGGCCAATTTCAAGGAGACGCAGCTGGCCCGCCTGCGCATCGGCCAGCCGGTGGAGATCAAGGCCGACGCCTTCGGAAAACAGGCCATCAAGGGCCATATCGACAGCTTCGCTCCGGCCACCGGCGCCGAGTTCGCCCTGATCCCGGTCGAGAACGCGGTCGGCAACTTCACCAAGATCGCCCAGCGGGTGCCGGTGCGGATCGTCGTGGACAAGGACCAGCCGATGGCCGGCGCCCTGCGCCCCGGGCTGTCGCTTGAGGTCAAGGTGGATGTCCGTGTCCGCTCGGGCCAGAGCTTCGCCGAGAGCGGCGCGGCCACGCCCCAGCTGGCCGCCAAGCCCGAGACCTCGGCCCCGCAATGACCGCCGCCGCCCTGACGGGGCCGGCCTCCACCGCCGAGCAGCCAGCGGTCAACTGGACCAAGCTGTTCCTCGGCTTCGGGGGCATGGCCATCGGCCAGTTCATGGCCATCCTCGACATCCAGATCGTGGCCGCCAGCCTGCCGCAAATCCAGGCCGGCATCGGGGCCAGCGCCGATCAGGTCAGCTGGATCCAGACCGCCTACCTGATCCCCGAGGTGGTGATGATCCCGCTGTCGGCCTACCTCAGCCGGCTGTGGGGCACCCAGAAGGTGTTCATGGTCAGCTGCGCCGGCTTCATCGTGATGAGCGTCATCGCGGGGATGTCGACCAGCATCGAGTTCATGATCGTGTCGCGGGCCCTGCAGGGGTTCATCGGCGGGGCCATGGTGCCGACGGTTTTCGCCATCGCCTTCACCGCCTTTCCCCCCGAAAAGCGGATCATGGCCAATGTCGCCACGGGGATGATCGTCACCCTGGCCCCAACCGTCGGCCCGACCATAGGCGGCCACCTGACCGAGGCGCTGAGCTGGCACTGGCTGTTCTTCATGAACGTCGGGCCGGGGTTGCTGTCGCTGTTCCTGGTCGGGCGCTACGGCAATTTCGACAAGGGCGACCCCAGCCTGTCCAAGGGCTTCGACTGGACGGCCCTGGCAGCCATGGCCGTCTTCCTGATGACCCTGACCTACGTCGTCGAGGAGGGCTCGAAGGATAATTGGTTCGCCGACGACATCATCCTCTGGCTGAGCGTGCTGTCGGCGGTCACCGGCGCGATCTTCGTCTGGCGCTGCCTGACCTACTACAAGCCGTTGGTGCAGCTGAAAGCCTTCAGCGACCGCAACTTCACCCTGGGCATCATCATGACCACGGTGTCGGGCGCCGCCCTCTATGGCGGCACCTTCCTGATGCCGCTCTACCTGGGGCGGGTGCGCGGCTACAATTCGGCGGAGATCGGCACGACGATGCTGGTCTCCGGGCTGGCGATGTTCATCACCGGACCGCTGGTCGGCAAGGTGGCGCGCACCGTCGATCCGCGCATCCCGATGTTCATCGGCTTCTGCATGGTCGCCTGGGGCATGTGGCTGGGCCACGACATAACCGGCGAATGGGGCTTCTGGGAGTTCGCCTGGCTGCAGGCCTTCCGCGGCTGCGGGGTGATGATCGCCATGATCGCGACCACCCAGATGACCATGTCCACCCTGCCGCAGGCGATGGTCAAGGACGCCTCGGGCCTGATCAACCTGTCCCGCAACACGGCCGGGGCCATGGCCATGGCCGCCCTGTCCACAACCCTGACCACCCAGACGGCGGTGCACTTCTCCAACCTGACATCGAAGATCGGCGTCTCCTCCCCCGACGCCCAGGCGATGATCGCCGCGCTGAGCCAGCGGATGGCGATGGGCGGCAGCCCCGACCCGGACGGGGCGGCGATGAAGGCGTTCCAGTATTTCATCAACCAGCAGGCCTCCATCCTGGCCTTCGGCGACGGCTTCACCCTGCTGGCCATTGCTGGCGGGATCGCCGCCTGCCTGGCCCTGCTGGCCCGGCCGGCCAAGGCGCCGCCGGACCCCGCCGCCCTCGCGGAGGCCCACTGACATGCCCCGTCTCGTCGGCCAGATCGACAGCAGCAAGACCGAAGCCATCCTCGACGCCGCCGCCGAGGTGCTGGCCGAACGCGGCCTGGCCGCCCCGATCGAGGAGATCGCCCGCCGCGCCGGGGTGTCGAAACAGACGATCTACAACCGCTACGGCGGCAAGACCGAGCTGATCCAGGCCCTGGTCGAAAAGCGGGTCGACAGCATCACCGCCCCCCTGCGCTCGCCCGGCGCCGAGGAGCATCCGGAAGAGACCCTGGCCGCCTATGCGCGCAGCCTGCTCGTGGTCATCGAGAAGGGCGGCTACAGCCTGATGCGGCTGACCATCCAGAGCGCCGGCGAGCTGCCGGAACTTGCGCGGGAGGTCTATGCCAATGGCCCGATGCGTTCCCGCGGCCAGTTGGCTGAGTATCTGGAGCTGGAAACCCGCGCCGGGCGGATGAAGGTCGAGGACCCCATGCAGGCGGCCGAATTCTTCGGCGGCATGGTAATGGCCAACCGCCAGATCCAGGCGTTGCTGCGGTTGCCGACCGGGCTGACGGAGGCGGAGATCGACCGGCTGGCGACAGAGGCGGCGCGGATATTCATGCGAGCGTATTCGGTTTAACGGGGGACTGGATCGCGGCGAAGCCGTGTTCCCGTCCCCGGCTTGCGCCGACCTTGAGCGCAAGCGCCCTCCGACCGAGTCCGGAACCGGTCGCCGGCGCTGACGGGGGACAGGTAGGCCGCAGAGCGGCCAACCAGTCCCCAGGTAGCTACCCCGCCTGGTTCGCGAACTCGTCCGGCAGGCCGATCATGTGGAAGCCGGCGTCGACGTGGATGACCTCGCCGGTGGTCGAGCGGCCCAGGTCCGACAGCAGCCACAGCGCGCAGCCGGCGACCCCCTCCATCGAGGTGTCTTCCTTCAGGGCGCTGAACATCCGGCCCTGGCTGAGCAGGCCGCGGCCACCGCTGATGCCGGCCAGGCTCAGGGTGCGCATGGCCCCGGCGCTGATGGCGTTGACCCGGATGCCCTTGGGACCGAGGTCGCGGGCGATGTAGCGGGTGGCCGCTTCCAGGGCCGCCTTGGCGACACCCATGGTGTTGTAGTTGGGAATGACCCGCTCGGACCCCAGGTAGGTCAGGGTGACCATCGCGCCGCCCGGCTTCATCATCTTGGCGGCGCGGTTGGCCGCGTCGACGAAGGAGAAGGCGCTGATGTTCATCGCGGTCAGGAAGCCTTCCCGCGTGGTGTTCTCGACGAAGCTGCCCTTCAGCTCGTCCTTGTTGGCGAAGGCGATGGAGTGGACCAGCACGTCCAGTTCGCCGAACCGGCTCTGCAGGTCGGTGAAGGCGGCGTCCATCGAGGCGTCGTCGGTGACCTCGCAGGGGATGAAGTCCTCCACCCCGATGGCTTCGCCCAGGGGCCGGACCCGCTTTTCCATATCCGGCAGGTAGGCGAAGGCCAGCTTTGCGCCCTGGGCGGCCAGCTGGGAGGCGATCCCGTAGGCGATGGAGTTGTGGTTGGCCACGCCCATGATCAGGGCCTTTTTGCCCGCCATCAGGTCGCCCTTGGGGAAGCTGTAGTCTTCGGCCATGCGCCGCGTCTCCTCGAAGCTTTCGGCGGGTTATAGGGCCTTGAACGCCGGAGGCTAGGCCTTGGGCGCCTCGAAAAGAGGGGCGATGGTGCGGATGGAGGCTTCCGCCTCGGCCAGGTCCGGCGTCTCGTCCTCGGAGCCATAGCCCCACATTTCGCTGTCGCCGCCGTACTGGACGACGATCCCGTCCGGCCGGGGCAGGACATTCACATGCCGATAGTAGAGCCCGTAGCGGACCTCCGGCTGGGGGGCGAGCCAGGTGATCTGGCCGCGCACGGGGATGACGGTCTCGTCTCTCCACAGGGCGCGGGCGCCGTAGCCGGTGCAGTTGACCACCACCCTTTCCTTCAGCCGGCCGAGATCGGCAGGGGTGTTGAAGGTGCGGGTCTCGATCCGGCCGCCCTCCAGCAGGAAGTCGCTGGTCAGCAGGTGGGCCAATTCGGCGACGTTGAACTGCATCGAGGTTCCGTGCCGGGCGCGGGCGACGGGGAAGGGGTGCTGCGACGGCTCCAGGTCGTTCCAATGCGGGGCGAGATTGCGCAGGGGCACGCCGAAGAAGCGGATGTCGGGGACGGTGGTCGGGCGCTGGGGGAAGGTGACCCCCGGGTCCGGTCCGTCGAACAGGGTGTATCGGTCGGTCCAGGCCACCGGCTCGCCGGGCAGTCCCAGCAGGGTCTGGAAGGCGGCGTAGGAGGTGCGGGCCATCTGCTCGTAGAGGGCGGGGAAGGCGGCATCCACCTTGGCGGCGTCGGCGACGCGGCTGTCTGGGCTCCAGGTGCCGGTGGCGCGGGCCGAGCGGGTGTAGGGCGCGCGGTCCTTGGCGTAGATGGTCACCTTGGCGCCGGCGCGCAGCAGGGTGAGCGCGGTGGTCAGGCCGATGGCCCCGCAGCCGATGACGGCCACCTCTTTGACCCCGCCTTCCAGGGCCTTGCCGGCGGCGATCTGGGCGCTGCCCCAGGAGAGGGACCAGCCGCTGCCGCCGTGGCCGTAGTTGTGAACCACCCGCTTGCCGGCGACGCGCTCGACGTCGAGGCGGGGGCCGGCGGCGCGGAACGGCCGGACACAGACGGTGATCTTGGTGATCCGGTCGACCTCCATGCGCAGCGGCGCCAGCGGCGGGACGACGAAGCGGGGCTGGGCAAGGACGCGGGGCGCGAGGCCGGCGGCGCCGAGGCCAAGCAGCAGGGTGCGACGATCAGGAGCGAGGCGCATGAGCGGAGGCTAGCGCGATATCGGTCCTGATAGGGAGTGCGGAGTTGATGCAGTTCGCTCTCCGCCCCCGAGAGGGGGCGGAGGACGGTTCGGAGCGCGAGCGACGGACCAGGAGGCGGGGCAGCGCCGGCGGTCAGGTATTAACGGTCCACCGGCGGTGGGGACCCCCTCGGTTTGGCTCGCTTGCAGCGCTCGCCAAATCCACTCCCCCATTTCATGGGGGAGAGCAATGAGCTAGCCGCCGCCTACACCCGGCTCATGATCAGGCAGCCGTTGGTGCCGCCGAAGCCGAAGCTGTTGCTCATCACCGTTTCCAGCGGCTTGTCCGACCGCGCGGTCAGGATCGGCAGGTCGGCGAATTCCGGGTCGAGGTTTTCGATGTTGGCGCTTTCGGCGGCGAAGCCGTTGTTCAGCATCAGGATCGAATAGATCGCCTCCTGCGCCCCGGCGGCGCCCAGGCTGTGGCCGGTCAGGGACTTGGTGGAGCTGATCAACGGGGCGTTCTTGCCGAACACGTTGCGGACCGCGGTGGTCTCCTTGGAGTCGCCGACCGGGGTCGAAGTGCCGTGCGGGTTGAGGTAGTCGATCTTGCGGTTGCCGGCGGTTTCCAGGGCCAGCTTCATGCAGCGCTCGGCGCCCTCGCCCGAGGGGGCAACCATGTCGAAGCCGTCGCTGTTGGCGGCATAGCCGACGATCTCTCCATAGATCTTGGCGCCTCGAGCCTTGGCCCGCTCATATTCCTCGAGCACCAGGATGCCGGCGCCGGCCGAGATGACGAACCCGTCCCGGTCCTTGTCGTAGGCGCGGCTCGCCGTCTTCGGCGTGTCGTTGAACTTCGAGGACATGGCGCCCATGGCGTCGAACAGGTTGGACAGGGTCCAGTCCTCCTCCTCCGTACCGCCGGCGAAGATGATGTCCTGCTTGCCGAAGGCGATCTGCTCGTAGGCCGAGCCGATGCAGTGGGTGGAGGTGGCGCAGGCCGAGCTGATCGAGAAGTTGAGGCCGCGAATCTTGAACCAGGTGGCGAGGACGGCCGAGGGGCCGCTGCTCATTGCCTTGGGCACGGCGAAGGGGCCGATGCGCTTGGGACCTTTTTCGCGGGTGATGGCCGCCGCCTCGACGATGACCTTGGTCGAGGGGCCGCCCGAGCCGACGATCAGGCCGGTGCGCTCATGGCTGATCTCGCCCTCTTCCAGGCCGGCGTCGGCGATCGCCTGTTCCATGGCGATGTGGCCATAGGCGGTGCCGGCGGCCAGGAACCGGGCGGCGCGACGGTCGACCATGGCTTCCCAGTCGATGTCTGGCACCGCCTTGACCTGGCAGCGGAAGCCCAGCTCGGCATAGTCCGACGCAAAGGTCGTGCCGGGTTTGGCCTCGCGCAGGGAGGCGAGCACCTCGTTGGCGTTGTTTCCGATCGACGAAACGATGCCGATGCCGGTGACGACAACACGCCGCATGCCTGCTCCTTAAGTTCCCTAAGACGACTGAACGTTCGTTCTTCTGTTTTGGACGCGTCAGACCATGGTCGCGGGGTCGAAAAGCCCCACGCGCAGGTCCTTGGCCTCATAGATAGGCTTGCCGTCGGCTTCCAGAACCCCGTCGGCGATCCCCATGACCAGTTTCCGCATGATCACCCGCTTGAGGTTGATGCGGTAGACCACCTTCTGGATGTTCGGGGTCACCTGGCCGGCGAACTTCACCTCGCCGACGCCAAGCGCCCGGCCCTTGCCCGGGGCGCCCGACCAGCCGAGGAAGAAGCCGACCAGCTGCCACATGGCGTCCAGGCCCAGGCAACCGGGCATCACCGGGTCGCCGATGAAGTGGCACTTGAAGAACCAGAGGTCCGGATTGATGTCGAGCTCGGCGACGATCTCGCCCTTGCCGTAGTGGCCGCCCTCGTTGGTGATCAGGTTGATCCGGTCCATCATCAGCATGGGGGGAGCCGGAAGCTGGGCGTTGGCGGGACCGAACATCTCGCCGAGGCCGCAGGCGATCAGGTCGTCGTAATCGAAGGAAGACTTGCGGTCCTGGGTCATGAACATCCAAAGCCGCGCCTGTGGCGGCGGTTCCTCAAAACAGACTGTTGGGGGCGCGGGGTAGCACGGCGCCCTTCCCGTCTCAACCTGCCGGAACCTTGACGCCCTCGCAGCCGGGTTCCGGCCCGCCGCCCCAGACCTCGCCCTCGGGGGCCCAGCCCTTTTCGCCCCCGGCCTGCAGCCGGCTCCAGCCCTTGGCGTTCTTGAGCTGCAGCGCCACGGCGCCGGATCGCAGGTAGGCCACGACCTTCGCCCCCGGCTTGGGCTCGGCCAGCAGCGGCAGCTCCCCCGGTTTCACCCGCATGACCGAACGGGCGGTATCGACCATCTGGGCCTTGACCCAGGCGGTCCCGCCCTGCGGGTCGCGAACCTTGCGCCATTCGCGGCTCTCGGCGACCACCAGCAGGGGCAGATTCTTCACCCGCCAGGTCCACAGGATGCGGTGATCTTCTCCGGGACCATTGCGGGCGTTGACCTCTCCGGACTTCAGGGAGACGAACCGGGGCACCGGAAAACCGGACTTGGTCTTGCAGCGGGTCGCCTGGGCCTCGCCGCAGCCGGCCAGGGCCAGGGCCAGGGCGGCCAGGGCCGCCAGAACGGCCGCTGCGCGCGGCTTCAGCATCGCGTCTCTCCGGCAATCGATGGTCCGCAAGTCGCTTGGCCCTCCCGGCCCCCTTTGATAAGGGTCAATCGACGCCCGCCCGGGCGGCGCCCCTTGCCTTCCAAAAGCGTCATGCCCGCCAAAAGACTCAAAGTCATTGTCACCCGCAAGCTGCCCGATCCGGTGGAAACCCGGATGCGGGAGCTGTTCGACACCGAATTGAACGTCGATGACAAGCCCATGGGCGGCGAACAGCTGCTCGATGCGCTCGGCCGCGCCGACGTGCTGGTGCCGACCATCACCGACCGGCTGGATTCGCGCCTGCTGTCGCGGGCCGGCGAGCGGATGAAGCTGATCGCCAATTTCGGCGCGGGCGTGGACAACATCGACGTGGCCACCGCCAACCAGCGCGGCATCATCGTGACCAACACGCCCGGCGTGCTGACCGAGGACACGGCCGACCTGAACATGGGGCTGATCATGGCCGCCAGCCGCCGGGTGGTGGAGGGCGCCAACGTTGTCCAGTCGGGGGATTTCCACGGCTGGTCGCCGACCTGGATGCTGGGCCGCCGGATCTGGGGCAAGCGGCTGGGGATCATCGGCATGGGCCGCATCGGCCAGGCCCTGGCCCGCCGCGCCAAGGCCTTCGGCCTGTCGATCCATTATCATAACCGCAAGCCCGTCAGCCCCCGGATCGCCGAGGAGCTGGAGGCCACCTACTGGGAAAGCCTCGACCAGATGCTGGCCCGGATGGACGTCATCTCGGTCAACTGCCCGCACACCCCGGCCACCTATCATCTGCTGTCGGCCCGCCGGCTGAAGCTGCTGCAGAGCCATGCCATCGTGGTCAACACGGCGCGGGGCGAGGTGATCGATGAGGGCGCCCTGGCCAATATGCTGGCCCGCGGTGACATCGCCGGCGCCGGCCTGGACGTCTATGAGCACGAGCCGGCGATCAATCCCAAGCTCCTGAAGCTGCCCAACGTCGTGCTGCTGCCCCACATGGGGTCGGCCACGGTCGAGGGGCGGATCGACATGGGCGAGAAGGTGATCGTCAACATCAAGACCTTCATGGACGGCCACCGGCCCCCGGATCGGGTCATTCCGTCGATGCTGTAGCGCCGATCGCGCTCCGCGCTTGACGGCGGACATTACAGAACAGCAATCTTCGCTCCCAGGGTATCGGGAGCGCCCCCTTGCAGCTCACTCGCCGCCAGCTCGCGGCCGGGATCCTCGGCGCGGGCTTTGCTATTCCGCCTCTCAGCCTGGAGGGCGTGAGGGCGGCCGAGCCCATGGCGGCCGCGCCGTCCGCATCGGCCAAGCCGCCGGAACTGGACGAGCTGTTCAAGCCGGCCGGCCTGCTGGACGTGGCCCTGTCGCCGGACGGGACCCAGATCGCCTCCCTGCGGGTGGTGCATGAACAGGTTCCCAACCCCAACACCGCCCGGGGCGAGCCGAAGACGATCCGCAAGAACACCGCCTTCGTTCTGCTCAACCGCTCCGCCGACCTGACCGCCAAGCCGACCTATGTGCGGGTCGGGGAATTCGAGGTGGAACAGGTCGAATGGGCCAGCAACGCGCGGCTGTTGATCTGGGTGGTCATGCGGCATGACCAGAAGGGCAACCTCTACGGCCTGCAGTCGGGCTCCTACTTCTATCCGCTGCCCGTCCGGCGGGTGCTGTCGGTCGGGGTCGACGGCGCCTCGCCGGTGGTGCTGTTCGGCAACCAGCCCAAGGCGGTGAGGCGGGAATTCGACCTCGGCAACCTCGTCGACCGCCTGCCCAAGGAGGACAACTACGTTCTGATGCAGAAGTGGGAGTCGGGTCGGGGGTGTTATGGCCTCTACCGGGTTAATGTGATCACCGGCGAGGCCCAGCTGTCGGAGCTGGGCGTGAGGGCGACCGACGGCTGGTACATCCAGGATGGCGCCCCGGTGCTGCGCTTCGATTCCAACACCCGGGGCACCAGCTTCAGCGTCTACGGCCGGGCGCCGGGCGAGGAGCACTGGAAGCTGATCCGCAGGACGCGGCGCAACGAGATGCAGCGCTATACCGACATCGACGTGGTCGGCTCAACCCAGGAGCCGGGGGTGCTGCTGGTCTCGCACCGGGCGGAGGAGGAGGAGTTTTCCTCGATCAAGCTGTTCGATATCCGCACCCTGGCCATGGGCAAGCCGTTCAAGGCCATCGAGGGCGCGGACGTCACCGGCGTGGCGATGGACGAGGCCGATCGGCTGATCGGGGTGTCCTACAAGCGGGACCGCCAGGAGTACGGCTTCCAGGATCCGGACCTGGCCCGCCACTATCGGGCGCTGAACCGCTTCTACAAGGACGAGTGCAACCTGGCCCTCTACGACGCCAGCCTCGACCACAGCCACTTCCTGTTCCAGGTCACCGGGCCGCGCCAGCCGGGGCAGTTCGTCTACTACAACGTCAAAACCCGCCACGTGGACGTGCTGGGCGACCAGTATGAGCACCTCAAGCCCGAGCGGCTGGCGCGGATGGAGACGCTCCAGGTCGCCTGCCGCGACGGGGCGAAGATCACCGCCTTCCTGTCGCATCCGATCAATACGACCGGGCCGGCCCCGATGGTGGTGATGCCGCATGGCGGGCCGGAGGTTCGCGACTATTTCGACTACAACGTCTGGGTCCAGGCGCTGTGCGCCAAGGGCTGGCTGGTGCTGCAGCCCAACTTCCGGGGCTCGGGCGGCTACGGAAAGAGCTTTGGGGAGGCCGGCCGCAGGAACTGGGGCGACCGGATGCAGGCGGACGTCGAGGATGCGGTGGCGCAGGTGGTGGCTTCGGGCGTCGCCGACCCGAAGCGACTGGCGATCATGGGCGCCTCCTACGGCGGCTATGCGGCCATGATGGGGGTGGTGCGCCAGCCGGCGCTCTACCGCTGCGCCGTGGCCATCGCCGGGGATTTCGACCTGATCGACTCCCTGGCCTTCTCCCGCAAGGAGGACGGGGCCGACTCCGAGACCTATGCCTACTGGGTGTCCAGCATGGGCGACCCCAAGACCGACCAGGCGCTGCTGCGCGCCCACTCGCCACGGCAGCGGGCCGAGGAGATCCAGGCTCCGGTGCTGATGATCACCGGCACGGACGACACCATCGTGTCGCCGGAACAGTCGCGGGCCATGGCCAAGACCCTGAAGAAGGCCGGCAAGCTCTACGAACTGATCGAGCTGGAAGGCGAGGGCCACAGCGGCTGGTCGGAGAGCAACCGCAAGAAGGTGCTGGCCGAGTCGATTCGGTTCATCGGCAAGGCCTTCAGTTGAGGCCACAGTTGTAAATCTCCCCGGTTGACGACACCGTGCGGTGCGGGGCAACCTCGCCGTCGGATTCCTCGATGGCGTCCTGAAATAGTCAGGGCCTGGCCACGGGCAGCGCCTTGAGCCAGGCGTCCAGATCGGCGGCGGAGCGGTCGGGGATCTGTTCCATGGGAACGTGGCCGACCTTTTCGTAGACGATGACCTTCGATCCGGGGATGGCCTCGCCGAACTTGCCGGCCGCGGCGACGGGGATCAGCAGGTCGGTGTCGCCGTGGAGGACCAGGGTGGGGACCGTGATCTTGGACAGCTCGGCCTTGGTGGCGTAGCGACGGCGGTCGGGGCCAGAGTTCATGCCGATGATGATCTCCTTGTGGCCGGGGGCGCGGGACATCTCGACATAGCGGGCGACCATGGCGTCGGTGGCCATGTCCGGGGTCGGCTCGAAGGCCGAGCGCAGGCCCTGGCGGGTGATCGAGGTGGTGTCGATATCCTTCAACAGGAAACGACCGACCGGATTAGCGAGGATCTTGAAGGCGATGGGCGAGCCCTTGCGGTCGCCCTCGGCAGGCCAGCCGGCGGCGTTGACCAGCACCAGGCCATTGAGCCGCTCAGGGTGGTTGAGAGCGTACTGCCAGGCGACGCCGCCGCCCATCGAGTTGCCGGCCAGGGTGAACTTGCCAAGCTTCAGATGGTCGGCGACCCCGGTGACCGCGTCGTCGAAGGCGGTTTCGGTGAGCAGGTAGCCCTTGGGCGATCGGGTCAGGCCGAAACCCGGCAGGTCGAGGGTGACGATCCGATAGTCTTTGCCCAGCCGCGCCACCCAGGGCTCCCAGGTCTCCAGGTTGGCCGCGAAGCCGTGGACCAGCACCAGCACCGGTCCGTCCGGATTGCCCTGGTCGCGGTAGTGGACCCGGTGGCCGCCGGGCAGATCGACCCATTGGCTCTCGGCGTTGGCGTACTTCTTTTCCAGCGTCTCCCAGGGGATCTCGCCGCGCCGCAGGCTGAGCCAGCCGACAACGGCCACCACGAGGATGAGGGCGACGAGGCCCAGCAGGATCCTGCCCAACAGTTTCATGGCTCGCCCTCCCCAGAGCATTGGTTTGGCGGGAGGGTATGTCGGATGGCGATTGTCGGGTAGCCGCTTTCGCCGGAGGCGATGTGCCGATAGGTTGTCGCCAGGCCCCTTTGGCGCGAGCACCTCCCTGTCCGACCCCTCGAACGATGCGCGTCTGGAAGCGGTGCTGGAGGCGATCTCCGACGCCTTCTACGCGGTCAGTCCGGACTGGAAGTACGTCATCTTCAACGGCGCGGCGGAGGCCTATTTCGGGGTCTCGCGGCGGGATGTGCTGGGCAAGGACATGTGGGAGGTGTTCCCGCAAGGCGTCGGCACACCGTTCGAGATGGTCTGCCGCCGGGCCATGGACCAGCGCAAGAAGGCGGCGTTCGAGAGCCCCTCACGATGGCGCCCCGACAGGACGGTGGAGATTCGCATCACCCCGATGACCGACGGCGGCATCGGCGTGTCCCTGCACGACATCACCGAGCGCAAGCGGGCGGAGGAGGCGCGGGAGCTGCTGGCGCGGGAGGTGGACCATCGCAGCCGCAACGCCCTGGCCGTGGTGCAGGCCATCGTGCGGCTGACCGACGCCCCGGACATCGAGAGCTACAAGGAGGCGGTGTTCGGCCGGGTGGCGGCGCTGGCGAGGGCCCAGGGGGCGCTGGCCGACCGGCGCTGGGAAGGGGCGCCGCTGGACATGCTGGTCGGGGAGTCGATGAGCGTGCTGACCACGCCCGAGCGGTTCAGCATCGCCGGGCCGGCGGCGCATCTGCGCCCCCAGAACACCCAGCCGGTCAGCATGCTGATCCATGAGCTGGCCACCAACGCCAGCAAGTATGGGGCGCTGTCGACTCAGGACGGCCGGGTGGCGATCAGCTGGGCGGTCGACGCGGACGGAGCCCTGACCCTCGACTGGATGGAGACCGGCGGGCCGCCGCTCAGCGGTCCGGGCCAGCCGGGGTTCGGCTCGCGGCTGATGACCCAGCTGGCCCGCCAGATGGCGGCGAGTCTGACCCAGACCTGGGCCCCGGAGGGCTTGCGGGTGCGGTTGGCGATTCCGGCGCCCCAACCACGGGATTGAGAGCCGTCCGGGTCACCACGGCCCGTTCGCGCGGCAGGCCATGGCCGGTGTCCGGCGCCTCGCCGCCGGGCGAGCGGTCGTCGAGCATCCGCGCCTGTTTCCAGCGGCCGGCCTTGTAGTAGGCGGCCGACAGGGCCAGGGCCACCGCCGACCCGAAGGCGAAGCTCCACCAGACCGCGTCCGCCCCCCAGACCGGCTCCAGCAGGTAGGCGAAGGGGATGCGGACGAGGATGATCGACAGGGCCAGGATGACCAGCGGCGGCCAGACATCGCCCGTCGCCCGCACGGTGGCGAACAGCACGATGGTCACGCCGAAGGGAATGAAGGTCCACACCGCCAGGGCGTTGATATGGACGGCGATCGCCACCGCCTGGGGGTCGGTCGGCAGGAACAGGCTCATGGCCGGACCGGCCACCGCATAGAGCACAGCCACCATGGTCCCGGTCAGCAACAGGTTGAAGCCGATCCCGGCGCGGGTGACGCGGGCCACCCGATCCCAGCGGCCGGCGCCGACATTCTGGGCCGCCATCGAGGATACCGCCGCCCCGATAGCCAGGGCCGGCATCTGCACATAGGTCCACAGCTGGGCCGCCACCCCGTAGGCGGCGGCGGTGCGCGAGCCGAAGCTGTTGACCAGGCTCATCACCACCAGCGCCGAGGCGGAGATGACGATCATCTGCAGCCCCATCGGCAGGCCCTTGGCCACCAGGGTGCGCAGCAGGACGGGATCGGGCTTGAGGTAGGCGAGGTCGGGGCCGACCAGCCGCAGGGGGTGCTTGCGGACGTAGAGCAGGATCAGGAGGGCGACGAGCGCGATGGCCTGGGAGATCAGGGTGGCCATGGCGGCGCCGGCGATACCCATCTCCGGGAAGGGCCCAAGGCCCAGGATCAGCACCGGGTTGAAGGCCAGGTCCAGCACCACCGACAGGCCCATGAACTGGAAGGGGGTGGTGGAGTCGCCGGCCCCCCGCAGGATGGTCATCAGCAGGGCCGAGAAGTTCATCAGCGGCAGGGCCAGGAAGATGACCCGCAGATACGCCCCGGCCAACGGCAGGGCGTCGTGCGGCGTGCCCATCAGGCTGAGGATGGCGTCGGTCCCCAGCCAGCCGCCGACGGCGAAGATCACCGAGATGGCGAAGAAGAAGGTCAGGCTGGTCCCGACCACCCGCCGGGCCAGCACCTCGTCGTCGCGCCCGTAGGCCTGGCCGACCAGGATGGTGGCCGCCATGCCGATGCCGAACACTGTGCCCAGCAGCAGGAACAGCACCAGGTTGGCGTTGGAGGTCGCGGCCAGCGCCGCCTCCCCCAGGAAGCGCCCGACCCAGACGGCGTTGATCGAGGCGCTGAGCGACTGGAGGACGTTGGTCCCCAGCACCGGCAGGGCGAAAACCGCCAGGGTCCGCGCGATGGGACCCTCGGTCAGGTCTCCGGCGCGGTGGTGGGGAGGGGGCATCCTTTCCCAATACGCCGCATCGGTCCGAAGTTCCTACCCCCTGGCGGGCTTGATCCGCACCTGATGGGCCAGGATCAGATCCGTGGCGTTGAGGCGGCCGAGACCGTCGCGGCTGATTTCCAGGTGCACATGGTCTGTGATGCCGGGGTAATGGGACTGCAAGCTGACCACCGTGCCGATGCGTTCCCCCAGCCGCAGGGCCTGGCCGACGGTGACCGTCGGATCGACGTAGAAGGCGCGGGCGACATAGCCGAGTGCGGGGTTGCTGATCTCCACGAACCGCAGGGAGTCATCGCCGGCGTAGGCGAGGCCGATCTTGGTGACGAAGCCGCTGATCGGACTCAGCACCGCCTGGCCGGCGGTGGCCGCATAGTCGACCCCCTCGTGCTGGCGAACGCCGCCGTCCCGCGAGGCGCCGAAGCCGCCGCCGCCGAAGTCGTCATGGCCGCGCGGGGCCATGCCGGTGGGGTTGGCGAAGTCCGGGGCGCCGTCTCCATCGATATCGAGACCGCGCCAGACGATCTTCATGGCGGGCTGGGTGACTTGTGGTGCGGTCTTCTTCATCAGTCGCTTGACCGGGGCGAGGATCCCGCCGTCCTGGCGGGCCAGGGCGGTGGGGGCGCCGGCCAGGGCGAGCGCGGCCACCGGGCTGAAAATCAGCGCAAGGCCGATCACCTGGGCCGGCGCAGAGCGCCAGCCCTTCGAGATATTACGCGGCACTGGAAATCCAATTCTCGGGGGAGGGGAAGGATGATGCAAGGCGGCCAATACCCCCAAATTGAGGCGCTCATCCGGCCACATTGTTGCGACCTAACGCCGCTTTCCGAGTTAGATCAGCGGTTTAGGTGTGGTGAGGCGTCGCGGACGATGGCCACGCCGGCGATCCGGTCGCCCTCGTGGAAGACCCTTGCGGCGGGGTGATGGCGCAGGCGGAGGGTGCGCGGTCCGATCCATCGCATCTCGACCTCCGGCCCGCCCCAGGCTTCGGTCGGCGCGGCGCCATGGTCGGCGTCAATGACCAGAGCGTTCCCGCCTACGGGATCGAGCGCGGCGCCGGCGGCCAGAATGGACACCTGGCTGCTGAAGCCTGTTGTCGCGCCGCAGTTTCGCTCGAACAGAACCGCCTCGAGCCGCCCGTCCGGAGACGCCAGACGCCGGATTTCCGTGTTGACGCAGAGGCCCGTCTCGCCGCAACCGGCGGTCAGAACCAGTGCAAGAAGACAAAGGTATCGCATCGCCCACCCCTTTTCCGGCTGAAAGGATGCGCAATGCCGAAGCAGGCGCGGTCGGCCGACCGGCGCCGATCCCGACTACCTTTGATGCAGCATCGCCATCCCGACCACCGGGCTGCGGGCCTTCAGCACATAGGGGGCGCGGATCGAGCCGATGTAGAGGTCCTTCAGGTCCGCGCCGCCCCAGGTGACGTTGGTGGGGTGGTTGATGACCTGGCCGGAGGGGTCGTGGCACACGGTTTCGACCGCGCCGGAGGTGGTGATCGCCACCACCTTGTTGGCGGCGGGCAGGCAGACCCAGAGGTTGCCGTCGGCATCCATGCCCACTCCGTCGGTATAGCCGAGATCGTCCTCGTGACCGCTGGAGGCGGCGGCGTCGACCACCGCCTCGGCGCCCAGCAGGCGGCCGAGTTGGGGACCGTAGCGCTTGCCCTCGCCCAGCCAGCCGCCGGGCAGGACCTCGAAAGCCATGACGTCGGCGGCGCTGGTCTGGGCGCAGTAGAGGGTGCTGTCGTCGGCGCTCAGGGCCAGGCCGTTGGGGAATTTCAGCCCCTCGGCGACCACGCTGGCCGAGCCGTCCGGGCGCAGTACGAACAGGAAGCCGTCGGCGCGGCCGTCCAGCGCCTGGGGCCAGGTTTCAGCGTGGGTGGAGTTGGCGCACCAGATGTTTCCCGCCCGGTCGACGACCGGATAGTTGGCGCTGGTCAGTCGTCGGCCCTCGACCTCGGTGAGCAGGGTTTCGTGGAGGCCGCTGACCGGGTCGAACCGCTGCAGCGGGCCGTCCTCGCGGTCATAGATGCCGAAGTTGGCGATCAGCACCCGGCCCTGGGCGTCCAGGTTGATGCCGTTGGGGGCGCCCCCCTTGGGGCCCAGGCGGGTGAAGGACCCGTCTGGGTGGATCTCAGCGACCGCGCACTGGTGGTCGGAGGCGAAGATGCGGCCGTCGTGAGAGACCACCACGTCCTCGGGCCGGTCGATGCCCTCGGCGATCCTGCTGAAGGCGGCGGTCTCGATCCAGGCCATGCGGCGCTCCCTGTGTGGTCCGCCTCTGCGGGCGGCGGCGGCGGCACTATTCCCGCTGGGCGCAGTGTTCACCAGAGGTCTTCGACCGGCCGGTCCAGCAGGGCCTCTTCCACGCGGCGGCGGTGACCGGGCTTGAGCCCCTCCGGCAGGGCGTCCAGCGCGAACCAGCCGACCTGCGAGACCTCGCCCCGGCTGGTGGCCAGGCAGGGTTCCCAGTCGGGGCAGCGGTAGACCAGGACGTGGTCGTTGGGATGGTGGGCGTGGTTGGAGTGCAGCGACAGCAGTTTCGGCGGCCCGGTGAGGCGGACGCCCGCCTCCTCGACCAGTTCCCGCTTCAGGGCCGTGATCGCCGTCTCGCCCTTCTCCACCCCGCCGCCGGGCAGGTACCAGCCGTGGACATAGGTGTGCTCGATCAGCAGCACCCGGCCCTCGGCGTCGGTGACTACGCCGCGCACGCCGAGGGTCAAGCCACGCGCCAGCTTGAACCAGGCGTAGACGAAGGGGCGGAGGAAGGGCTCGACCGTGCGGCGCCAGGACATCGGCGCAGCTTGAGGCAGGCGGCCGGCGCGCGCAATTGCGCTCTGGCGGTCCGGCTTGCCCTGGCGGTCTGGCGGGGCTAGGACCGCCATAACAGACTTCGGAGTTCTCCATGACCGGCTACATCGCCATTGGCGTGATCGTCCTGTTCATCGCCGTCCTCGGCGCCCTGAACCTCTACGAGTTCGGCAGCTTCGACTGAGCCGACCGTGCGGGGCGTCGCGCTCGTCACCGGGGCGGCCCGGCGTATAGGCCGCGCCCTGTCCCTGGCCGCCGCCGAGGCCGGCTATGACCTGGCCCTGCACCACCGCGCCGCGGCCAAGGACGCGGAGGCCCTGGCCCGCGAGTGCGCTGAGCGGGGGGCCAACTCTGTCATCCTGCCGGCCGAGCTGACCGAACCGGGCGCGCCGCAAGCCCTGATCGAAGCGGCGTTGCGGCTCGGCCCCCTGACCCTGCTGGTCAACAACGCCTCCCTGTTCGAGGACGACACCGCTCACAGCGCCACGGTCACGAGCCTGTCGGACCATATGGCGGTCAACCTCAACGCCCCCGTGCTGCTGGCTCAAACCTTCGCCGCCCGCGCCCCGGCCGGCAGCCTGATCGTCAACATCCTCGACCAGCGGGTCCTGCGGCCTAATCCGCAGTTCTTCAGCTACAGCCTCAGCAAGGCCGCCCTCTGGCGGGCTACGCAAATCATGGCCCAGGCCTTCGCCCCCGATATCCGCGTTAACGGCATCGGGCCGGGGCCGACCCTGGCGTCGATCCACCAGGCGCCGGGGGAGTTCGAGCGTGAGGTCGAGGGCACGCCGCTGGGCCGCGCCGTCGATCCGGGCGAGATCGCCGCCGCCCTGCGCTATCTGATTGACGCGCCCTCGGTGACCGGCCAGATGATCGCCGTGGACAGCGGCCAGCACCTGGGCTGGCGCACCCCCGATTTCCTTGACTAGAGGGGCCGTGATGGCCTTGACGCCCGCCAGCATTCCGACCGAACCGTCCGCCACGCTTTCCGGAAAGGTCGTGGTCAGCAAGATCTTCGTCCACGGGGTGCGCCTCGAGGCCGAGGTCGGGGTCTATCCCCATGAGCGGGGCCGCACCCAGCCGCTGATCGTCGATGTCGAGCTGGACGTCGCCTGGGCCGGCGCCGACCGGCTGGCCGACACCGTCAACTACGAGACCATCGTGGCGGCCGCGCGCGCCGTGGTCGCCGAAGGCCATATCGAGCTGGTCGAAATCTTCGCCGAACACCTCGCCGGCCGCTGCATGACCGATCCTCGGGTCACCCGAGCCCGCATCCGGGTGGAGAAGCCCGAGGCCTTGGCCCCGCACGCCGCCGGGGCGGGGGTCGAGATCACCGTGGTGCGCGGCTGAGCGGGCCACAAACAACAGGGTTGATCCATTCGGCGAAGCTGGGGCCGATCCAGCCGACAACCGTCTGGCGGCTCGAGGCCGGCGTGCTTGTCGAGGAGCAGGGCCGCCGCAGCCGACGCATCGACCTTTCCACCGTTCGCCGCCTGCACCTGACCCCGGCGCGGGGCCGGCTTGCGGCGGGCGCCATTCTCGGCCTTCCGCGTGGCAACCTGGGCGTCTATTCGGGCCAGGCCCTATCGCTGCGCCCCGGCCCGGCCCCGGACAGCTACGCCCCCTTCATCGCCGCCCTGGCCCGTGAGGTGGCGGAGGCCAGCCCCACGGCCCGGTTCACCGTGCCCGCCGTGGCCACCCAGGGGACGGTGGTCGGGGCCGCCGCTTTGCTGGGCGGCGGGGTGCTGGCGGTGGGCGGGTTCGCGGCGGCCGCGGGACAGCTGGACATTGGCCTGACCCTGGCCAGCCACATGGCCTTCGTCGCCATCCTGGCCCTGGCCCTCTTGCCCTGGCTGGACCGGGGCGCGGGGCGGTTCGATCCGCTGGCGATCCCGAAGGGGTTGCTGAGCTAACAGGGTTTTCATTTGCGGAACGGGTCCGCGCACCCAACATTCAGCTCATGCGCCATTCCGGCGCCGGAAGGACAAGAACCACAATGACCGACAGCGTCACCGTCGCGCGCCCGCACGAAGATCGGGTCGTCCCGGCCGTGATCTACGGCCTTTACCTGTTCGGGGCGTTCAGCGTCCTGCTGACCGTCTTCATCGGCCTGATCGTCGCCTATGCCCAGCGCGGCTCGGCGGGAGAGCGGATGGAAACCCACTACACCTTCCTGATCCGCACCTTCTGGCTGACCATCTGGTGGTTCGTCATCGGGATCGCCCTGATCCTGTTCGGCATCCCGCTGCTGATCGTGCTGATCGGCCTTCCGATGATCATAGTCGGCGGGGTGATCGTCAGCGTCGTGGGGATCTGGTTCATCGTCCGGACCTGCGTCGGCCTCTACTACCTGAGCCGGGACGAAGCCTATCCTCGCCCCATGAGCTGGCTGTTTTAAAGGCATATCGGCCGTCCGGCGCCCGTCGGACGGTCTTGCCTGACGCCCCCGTTCCCCCGACAGTTGTGGGGTTTTGACGTTGGCCTTCCGGCGCCGTCCGGATCGCCCGTCGGGACCCCTTCACGGGGAGCGGGGAGCGCTGGGTCATGGTTTCACGATTGATCGGACTGATGCTGGGGCTGCTGATCGCCGCCGCCGGCTGGATCATCGTCCGCCCGTTGGGCGAGATCGGGCCGGCCCTGCCGGTCGTCGACCTGGCGCAGTTCGAGGGCTTGCGCGCCCTGATCGGCTGGGGCGCCCTGGCGCTCGGCGGGCTGGCGGTGGTGGTCAACCTCTGGCCGGGTCGTGATAAGCCGCGCCGCCGGGCCGCATCTGGACCCTCCGCGACCATCACCTTCGCCGACGACCCGCCCGCGCCGCAGCCGGTCGCCAACCCGGCGCCGGAGCGACCGCTGCAGTTGATCGCCACGCCGATCGTCACCCCGACCGCCGCGACGGCTACGGCCGAACCGCTGGTGTTCGCGCCCGGCGCGCCGGCTCCGACGCTCGCGCCGGTTCCGCCCGCGCCCGTCACTGTCGCGCCGGTCGCCCAGAAGCCGCTGGCCGACGGCCCGGCCCAGGAAACCTTCGGCCAGCTGCGGGAGATGCTGCGCGGCAAGGTCCGCGCCGAGGCGTGGGGCGAAGCCGGCCAGATTCTCCAGCGCCTGCCCAAGCTGGCCCTCACCCACCGCGACCGCATGGCCGCCGCACAGGATCTGGGTGACTTCTGCCGCAGCCAGGGCCGGGTCGAGGACGCCTCCGAGGCTTATGGCCAGGCCCTGTCCTACGCCCGGCTGCTGCACGAGATCGAACCGGCCGACCCGGTCGGCGCCTCCGACCTGGCCGGCGCCCTGGTCAGTGTCGGCGACATGGCCGCAGACGAGGGCCGGCTGGACGCCGCCCTGGGGGCCTATGAGGAGGCGGTGTCCCTGCGCCGCCGCCTGGTCGCCGACCATGGCGCGCGTCGTCTCGACCGCCGGGCGCTCAGCCTCGCCCTGGAGCGCTTGGCCGACGCCCGCGAGGACCGCGGCCACCGGGTGAGGGCGCTGGACCTCTACCGCGAGAGCGCTGAGATCGCCGGCGCTCTGGCGGCGGAGGACCCGCAGCGCTACGGCGCGGATCTGCAGGGCACGCGGACGCGGCTGAGCGAGCTGGAAGCGCGGTTGAGCGTGTAGACGCGAACAACCCCAAAGCCCGTCATCCTCGGCCTTGTGCCGAGGACCCATTGGTCCGCGTGATGGAACGGTCGGGGTGCGTCTCCGGCCCGCGTGCAATCCCGCAGGCTCGTGCGAGCTGAACAGTGGGTCCTCGGCACAAGGCCGAGGATGACGGAGTGTGGGGGTGGATTGGGGTAGGGGAGGGGCGCTGGGCGATCCCTCCCCTAGTTTCACGACCTAGGCCGCCGCGGTCGCCAGGGCTTCGCCGCGCACCAGGCGGGCGTAGTCGTCCATCAGGGTCAGCGAGATCGTGCCCGGGGTGAAGGTGAACTCGCCCACCTCGGCCACCGGGGTCACCTCGGCGGCGGTGCCGGTGATGAACAGCTCGCTGAACGTGCCCAGCTCCTCGAACGGGATGTGCCGCTCGATGATCTGGTAGCCGCGCTGCCGGGCCAGCTTCATCACCGTGCGACGGGTGATGCCGTCCAGGAAGCAGTCGGGGGTGGGCGTATGGATCACCCCGTCGCGCACCAGGAAGACGTTGGCGCCGGTCGCCTCGGCGATATAGCCCCGGTAGTCCTGCATCAGGGCGTCCGCATAGCCGTCGCGCTCGGCGGCGTGCTTGGAGATGGTGCAGATCATGTAGAGGCCGGCGGCCTTGGCGTCGGTCGGGGCGGTCTTCGGGTCCGGCCGGCGATAGAGGGCGTGCGCCAGGCGAATGCCCTTCTTCTTCTGCTCGGGGTCGAAGTAGCTGGGCCAGTCCCACACGGCGATGGCCACGTGGATCTTGGTCTGCTGGGCGGAAACCCCGATCATCTCGCTGCCGCGCCAGGCGATGGGGCGCAGATAGCAGTCGGTCAGGCCGTTGCGGGCGCAGGTTTCCTTGCAGGCGGCGTCGATCTCCGCCACCGTGTAGGGGATTTTGAAATCCAGGATCTCGGCCGACTTGAACAGACGCTCGGTATGGGCCGTGAGCTCGAAAATTTCCCCGTTGTACATCCGCTCGCCTTCGAACACGGCGGAGGCGTAATGAAGGCCATGGGTCAGTACGTGCACCTTCGCGTCGCGCCAGGGCACGAATTGCCCGTCAAACCAAATGACGCCGTCACGATCGTCGAAGGGAACCAGGGACATAGGGTTGTTTTCTCCTGTTCAGAAACGTCTTATCCCGGACCTGGCCCAGGGGTCCAAGGAAAAGCGCGGGGCCTCATAGCATGAATTCGCCCGCTGATCCCCGGCTGATCCTCAGCGAATCTGAACTCGATCTGGGGCTGGAGCTGGTGCTGCTGGCCCAGACCGGCATCTGGACCGCGGTCGATGCAGCCCTGGAGGGGGAGGCCAAGGGGCTGGGACGCGGCCATTGGCGAGTGGCCTTCCTGGTCCGGCGACGGCCGGGCGTGGGGGTGAAGGAGCTGGCCCGGCTCACCGGCCTGACCAAACAGGCGGCCAGCAAGACCCTGGCGGACCTGGAGGCGCTCGGCCTGGTGGAAAAGACGCCCGGCGAACTCGACACCCGCCGTCGCCCGGCCAGCCTGACCGCCGAGGGATTGGCCTTCGAGGCCCGGGTCGGCGAGCGGCTGCGGGGGCTGGTGGCGATGGCCTATCGCGACGGGGGCCTTGACGGCGTGGGCGCGGCGCGGCGCATTCTGGCCTCCCTGGCCGGGCCTCGCCTGACCGTGCGGCGGGAGGAGCCATGAGCGACAGACATCTCCTCGTCGTGGATGACGATGACCGCATCCGCGACCTGCTCAAGCAGTTCCTCAACCGGGGCGGCTTTCGAGTGACCACGGCGGCCAATGCGGAAGGCGCCGAGCGGCTGCTGGGCACGCTCGACTTCGACCTGGTGATTCTCGACGTGATGATGCCGGGCGAGGACGGGATGAGTTTCGCCCGCCGGCTGCGCGCCACGCCCGGACCCACGGCCAAGGCGCCGATCCTGATGCTGACCGCCCGGGGCGAGACCGCCGACCGCATCGAGGGGCTGAGCGCCGGGGTCGACGACTATCTGGCCAAGCCGTTCGAGCCGCAGGAGCTGATGCTGCGGATCGAGGCCATCCTGCGCCGCGCCGGTCCTCGCGCCAGCGGCGAGGCGCCCCTGTCGCTGGGCCGCTGCAAGTTCGACCCGGTGCGGGGCGAACTGACCCGCGACGGCGCCCCGGTTCGGCTGACCGAGGCCGAGGTCGACCTGTTGCGCACCCTGGCCAAGGCCCCGCATGCGCCGATCGACCGCTACACCCTGGCCCGCGATGACGCCGACGCGGCCGGCCGGGCGGTGGACGTGCAGGTCACCCGCCTGCGCCGCAAGATCGAGGATGACCCCAAGACGCCGCGCTACCTGCAGACGGTGCGCGGCGTGGGCTACCTGCTGGCGCCCGATTGATGGCCACGCAGCACGACTTTCCCCTCTCCCGCGAGGGAGAGGGAGGGGCCCGCGACGCGAAGCAGCGTGGGAGGGAGAGGGTTTACGAACGCCAACCTTCGACCCTCCGTAAACCCTCCCCCTACCCCCTCCCTCAGGGAGGGGGGCGCCTAGGCCTGCCAACGGCGGATGTGGCCGCATGAAAATCCGCGCCCTTCGCATCTTCGTGCCGCGGGCCATCAAGCGGTGGCTGCCGCAGTCGCTGTTCGCCCGCACCCTGCTGATCATCGTGCTGCCGGTGGCGATCATGCAGGGGCTGATCACCTGGATTTTTTTCGACCTGCACTGGCAGGCGGTGTCCTCAGGGCTGACCGACAGTCTGGCCGGCGACGTGGCCTGGATTACCGAGACCTATGAGGGGGCCCCGGCCGACCTGCCGCGTCTGGCGGCCCGCGCCGAAAGGAACCTGTCGCTCTCAGTCGCCTTCAAGCCGGGCGAAACCCTGTCGACCAATCGCAAGCAGGCCTACTTCGCCCCGGAGGACCGGGCGCTGGAGGCGGCGCTGGACCGGCGGCTGGACCGGCCCTTCTGGTTCAACAACCGGTCCTACAACAGCTGGGTCCAGATCGAGGCGCCGGTGCGCGGCGGGGTGCTGCGCATCTATGCGCCGCGTGAGCGGGCCTTCGCGGCCTCGGGCTGGATCTTCATCATCTGGATGAGCAGCGCCACCCTGCTGCTGACCGCCATCGCCATCCTGTTCATCCGCAATCAGGTCCGCGCCATCGAGCGGCTGGCCGAGGCGGCCGAGGCGTTCGGCAAGGGGGTGGAGGGGCCCGAACCCTTCAAGCCCTATGGCGCCAAGGAGGTCCGCCAGGCCGCCCAGGCCTTCCTGTCGATGAAGGCTCGCATCCAGCGCCACCTGGAGCAGCGCACCGTGCTGCTGGCCAGCGTCAGTCACGACCTGCGCACGCCGCTGACCCGGCTGAAACTGGAAATGGCCCTGGCCGAACCGACCAGCCAGACCGAGGCGATCAAGCGCGACCTTTCCGAAATGGAGCATATGATCGACGAATACCTCGACTTCGCCCGAGGCGAGGGGACCGAGGCGGTCGAGCCCACCGATCTGGCCGCTTTGCTGGCCCAGGCGCGGGACGATGCGGCGCGCGGCGGGGCGAAGGTGACCTTGACCGTCGAGCCCGGCCTGATGGCCGAGGTGCGACCCAATGCGATTAAGCGGGCGCTGGACAACCTGGTTTCGAACGCCGCGGGCCATGGGACGACCGTGGCGATTTCCGCCGCCCGCACCCCGGCCGGCAGCCTGGAGATCGCGGTCGAGGATGACGGGCCCGGGATCGCCGAGGACAGGTACGAGGAAGCCTTCAAGCCGTTCAGCCGGCTGGACGAGTCGCGCAACCAGAACCGCAAGGGGGTGGGCCTGGGTTTGGCCATCGTCCGCGACGTGGCGCGAAGCCACGGGGGCGAGGTGTTCCTGGCGCGATCGACGCTGGGCGGCCTGAAGGCGACGATCCGGTTGCCGGGGTAGGATGTCTCACCCGCTTGCGGGGGAGGACGAGGACTACTCAGGCCAGAGGTCGGTGACGCCGCCTTTGCGGTTGAGCATGTGGGTGGCGCGTTTGATCACCGTCAGCAGGCGTTCGATCCGCGCATCGCCATCATAGCTCAGGTCGGCGCGGGCCAGGCCCTCGAGCATGAAGCGGGCAAGGTCGCGGCTGGCCTGGAAGCGGGGGCCGGCGCCGGCGTGGAGCATCTTCAGGAAATGATCGCCGATCTGAGCCCGGTCGAACTCGGCACGGGCCGGAGCGATCAGGGCGGCGACTGTCGGATCCGTCCGCGCCGCGGCCTCCAGCTCCATGAAGGCGGTGAAGGCCGGGTGGCGCAGCAGCTCCCAATAGCTGTCGATGGCGTGCTCGGTTACGTCTGCGCCGGACGGAAGGTCCTCGGCCGCGCGACGGAACAGCTCGGCCCGCTCGGCCTGGAGGTGTTCGATCACCGCCTCCAGCAGGTCCTCGCGGGTGGGGAAGTGGTAGAGCATGGCGCCGCGCGTGATGCCGGCGGCCTCGGCCACGGCGGCATTGGTCGCAGCCGCGTAGCCGCCGGCGGCGATCACCGCCACCGCCTCGTCGAGAATTCGCGCCCGGGTCCGACGCGACTTTGGCGTGTCCCGATCCTTACGCAGTACTTCCATGCGCTCGATCTAGGTAACCGCTGTTCATGTCGCAATGCACAATCATCCCACTGCAACCGGTTTCATTGCAGTGACACGAAATCAGCCTACCGGCCGGGCATTTCAGGCGGATTGCAGTGGATCAAAAATGAGCAGCCCGACCCCGGTTCGCCGCTATCGCAGCCTGTTCATCAGCGACGTCCACCTGGGCACGGCCGGCTGTCAGGCCGAACTGCTGCTCGACTTCATCCGCCATGTGGAGTGCGACCAACTCTTCCTGGTCGGGGACATCGTCGATGGCTGGAAGCTGAAGGGCGGCTGGTACTGGCCCCAGGCCCATAACGACGTGGTCCAGAAGATCCTGCGGATGGCCCGCAAGGGGACGCAGGTCACCTACATCCCCGGCAACCACGACGAGTTCGGGCGCGACTTCTGCGGCGTGCACTTCGGCGGGGTGGTGGTGGCCCGCGACTGCCTGCATGAGACGGCCGACGGGCGGCGATTCCTGGTGACGCACGGGGACGAGTTCGATGGCGTCGTGCAACACGCCCGCTGGCTCGCCTTCCTCGGCGATTGGTCCTATAGAACGCTCCTGATGCTGAACACCCTGCTCAACCGCGCCCGGCGCCGGATGGGTCTGGGCTACTGGAGCCTGTCGGCTTTCCTGAAGGTCAAGGTGAAGAACGCCCTGCAGTTCATCGAGCGGTTCGAAGAGGCCGTTGCCGAGGAGGCCCGCAGGCGCGGCGCCGACGGCGTCATCTGTGGCCATATCCACAAGGCCGAGATGCGGATGATCGGGGACATTCTCTACATCAACGATGGGGACTGGGTGGAAAGCTGTACCGCGCTCGCCGAGGATTTCGACGGGACCCTGCACATCATCGACTGGGCCAAGGAGCGGTCCTGGTCCATGATCGAGCGGGCGAAGATCGAATCCCTGCCGGAGCCTGCCGCCGCCTGATGCGAATTCTGTTGGCCACCGACGCCTGGGAACCCCAGGTCAACGGCGTCGTCCGCACCCTGACGCGGACGATCGCCGAGCTTCAGGCCATGGGCCATGAGGTCGAGGTGATCAGCCCCGACCAGTTCAAGACCATCCCCTTGCCCACCTATTCGGAAATCCGCCTGGCCATCGGGGCGGACGAGGCGGTGCGGGAGAAGTTCAAGGCCTTCGAGCCCGAAGCCATCCACATCGCCACCGAGGGCACGCTGGGCCTGGCCGCCCGGCGGGTGTGCCTCGAATGGAAGCTGCCGTTCACCACCAGCTACCACACCCGGTTCCCCGAATACGTCAGCGCCCGGCTGCCGCTGCCGCTGGCGGCGGGCTATGCCTACATGAAGTGGTTCCACAAGCCGTCGGGCCGGCTGATGGTGGCCACGCCGACCATGCGCGACGAACTGTTGGCCCATGGCTTTCGCAACATATCGCCCTGGTCGCGGGGGGTGGACACAGAACTATTCCATCCGCGCCTGCGCGAGCAGGACATCTTCAAGGACCTGCCGAAGCCCATCTTCCTGAACGTCGGGCGGGTGGCGGTTGAGAAGAATATCGAGGCCTTCGCCTGCCTCGACCTGCCCGGCACAAAGGTGGTGGTCGGCGATGGGCCGCAGCGCGAGGAACTGGCCACCAAGTATCCCGAGGTGGTCTTCGCCGGCGCCAAGTTCGGCGAGGAGCTGGCCGCCTATTTCGCCTGCGCCGATGTCTTCGTCTTCCCCTCGCTGACCGACACCTTCGGCCTGGTGATCCTGGAGGCCATGGCCACCGGCACCCCGGTGGTGGGTTTCAGCGCGCCAGGGCCCATCGACATCATCCCGGGCTCCGGCGCGGGCGCCCTGGCCCCCGGCAAGACCGACGGGCTGAAGGAGGCCTGCTTGGCCTGCCTTGAGCTGGACCGAGCCGAGGTGCGGACCTTCGCCGAGAAGTTCAGCTGGCGGGCCTGCGCCGAGGAATTCCTGAAGAACCTGCAGCCCTATCCCGAGCCGGAGAAGACGCGGTTCTGGCGGCGGCTGCGGCGGCTGGCGCGGCTGCGGCGGCGGGAAAAGCCGGCGGCCTGATCCAGCCGTGACGGGCGTCACGCCCCGGGATGGACTCACCCTGTTAAGACGCGAACACTGTTCGCTCACAACACAGGGTGGAATCCATGTTCAATTCGGATGTGCTGGAGGTCGGCATAGGCCTCATCCTGTTCTTCCTACTCGCCAGTCTGATCGCCAGCGCCGTGCGGGAGATCATCGAGACAAAGCTGAAGACCCGGGCATTGGACCTGGAGCGGGGCATTCGCGAACTGCTCGACGATCCGAAAGGCCAGGGGTTCGCCAAGGCCTTCTTCGAGCATGCCAACATCTTTTCCCTGTTCGCCGGCGCCTATGAGCCGGCCAAGCTGGTCACCCGGGGCGGCGCCCTGGAAATGCCGCTAGAGGGAAGAGCCAGCCTGCCGACCTATATCCCGGCCGGCCAGTTCGCTACGGCGATCATCGACCTGGTCGGGCGCGGGGTCGATGCGACAGGCAAGATCGACAGCGCCCCGATCACCCTGACCACGCTGCGCGCCCGCGCCGCCGAGCTGCCCAGTCGCCGGCTGCAACAGGCGGTCCTGTCGGCTATCGATCACGCGGGGGATGATCTGGGTCAGGTGAAGAAGAACCTGGAGACCTGGTTCAACGGCACGATGGATCGGGTATCGGGCTGGTACAAGCGCCGCACCCAATACTGGCTGATGGTCATCGGCGTCCTGGCGGCGGTGCTTTTCAACCTCGACGCCCTGACAGTGGCCGACCGGCTGGTCAACGACCACGCCCTGCGCGCCGCGGCGGTCGGCTATGCCGAGAAGATCAGCGGGGACGACAAGCCGCTGCCCGCCGCCGACCTGACCCAGCTGCGCAAGGATCTGGGGTCGATGGGCTATCCGGTCGGTTGGCGATACGACGTCTGGAGGAAGGCGGACGGCCAGCCGGTGGTGACCCTATGGAACTACGATCTTCAGGTGCCGCTCCCGGCCCCGCAGAGCTGCCTGAAGTCCGCCGGCAACGGCTGCGAAATCCAGCGCTACGTCGGGTTTGGCGAGATTCTCAGCATGATCACCGGCTGGCTGATCACCGCGGCCGCCATCTCCTTCGGCGCCCCCTTCTGGTTTGATGTGCTCAACAAGATCATGGTCATCCGCTCGACCGTGAAGCCCCGCGAGAAGAGCCGCGAAGAAGGGTCGGCGGACGCCAAGTAGTGACGCCCCCCCGACCGCGCCTCACCTCGGCGCGGTCGTGGAGCGGTCGAACAGTTCTTCAAGGATCATGATCTTCTGCCAGACCTCGCGGCCCAGGTCGGTGCAAAGGTTTTCCACGTCGCTGGCGGCGGCCACGATCACATGATCGTCGGCCTCGCCGGCCATCACCGCGGCCAGCTTGCCGGTCAGGGCCAGCATCTCGGCGCAGTATTCCAGGTAGCGAACCAGCTGGAACTTGGTCATCGTCCGCTCCGGCGAGGCGCGGGTGCGCTGTTCCGGTGGGGTCAGGATCACCGTCGGGTCCTTGGTCAGCTGGTGCATGTCGATGACATGGGCCAGGGCGCGCAGCTGGTGCAGCCAGGCCTGCACCCGGCCCCGCCGCACCCGCTCCTCCAGGGTCAGCAGGAACCACACCCCGCCGGCCACCAGCAGCAGGATGTTCAGCGCCGATTCCAGCACCGGGGTGAATTCCAACGGGTCGTCGGCGTCCTTCAACGCCGACCAGTCCACGAGGGTGAAGCCCCAGACCTGGGCGGCTATGCCCCCGAAGATGATCAGGAAGACCAGGGCGCGAAGACCGTAGTAGGGCCGGGTCAGGGCGCGGGTCCGCTTGCCGGCATCCTCGGCGGTCAGGGCCAGTTCGGCCGCCACCCGCGACAGGCCGGAGTCTGGGAACCGCTCGCTGATGCGCTCGAACAATCGGTGGGCGGTCTTGGCCACCAACCCCGAGTCCAGCCTGCGATAGATGTCGTCCCGCTCGCGCTCGGCCACAGCCCCCTCCGTTGACCCGATCAGATCACGGAAGGGGCCGGGCCGTCCATGCTCAGGCGCCGGTGTCGAGGGGCGGCGGCCTGGCGGCGCGGGCCGCCTTGGCCTGACGCGACCGGCGCATCAGCCACCAGACGACCGGCGCGGCGACCAGGCCGAGCGGCAGCAGGAAGGAGAGGATGGTCACCAGCCCGGCCAGGACAAGCAAGACATTGCCCAGGAAGCCTTCGAAGGCTCCCGCCAGGGGCGAGGCCACATCGTCCGGAGCGGCCACCCCGCGCGAGACATAGTCGATGGTCAGCTTCGAGGTCGCCACTCGGCCGCGCATGACCTCCAGGGACGAGCGGGTGGCGTCGATCGTGCCGCGCACCCGGGCCAGTTCCTGCTCGATGGCCAGGGCGTCGGCCAAGGTTCCCGGCCGTTCGGCCAGCAGCCGCTCGAGCCGGTCCTGCAGCGCCGTCTGGGCTCGCAGCGCCGCCTCGGTGTCGACCATGGACCGGGTCAAATCCTCTGTCTCCAGGCCGCTCTCCAGCACCTTGCCGCCGGCCCCGACGGTCTCACCCTCCAGCCGTTCGCGGAACCGTTTCAGCCAGGCCGGCTGAGCGCGAATCTCCAGCCGGCCGCGCGCCTGGTCGCGGCCCTCGGCGCTGCTGGTCGAGGCGACGACCTGGCACAGGCCCGGCCCCGCCGCCTCGCAGGTTTGCTGATGGGCGTTCAGCATCCCACGCGCCTTGTCGGCCGGCAGTTCAAGGCGATAGCTGTAGGCATAGGCCAGCATGGGGGCGGCCGGCGCCGGCGCCGGGTCCGCCTTGGAGGGTTCGCCGGCCTTGCTGGGCGCCCCAGGCTGGTCCACCCGGCCTGCCATCACTTGTTGGGGCTGCGGCGAAGCCGCTTCACCGACCGCATTGCCGTCGACGGCCTGGTTGCAGGCGGCCAGCAGCAGCGGGATGGCCGCCCAGACGACGAACTTGGCGCGCATCGATGTCCCTCACGATTCTCACGGTTCTGTGAGGGATGGTGACGTCGGCGTGATGGTCTAAATGTGGCCCACCGGTGTTCGCCCAGCGGCGGCCGGTTAGGTTTCCTCTTCCTCGTAGCCGACCAGCGCCAGGGCCCGCGCCGGCTGTCCGCGCAGTTCGCACCAGCGCAGCAGGCCTTCCTCCCGCCCGTGGGTAATCCACACCTCGCCGGGCGAGACCTCGGTCAGGGTGGCGGTCAGCTCGTCCCAGTCGGCGTGGTCGCTGATGATCAGGGGCAGTTCCACCGCCCGCTGCCGGGCCCGTGCGCGGACGCTCATCCAGCCGGAGCAGAAGGCGCTGACCGGGTCGGCGAACCGGCGGCTCCAGCGGTCGGCCAGGGCCGAGGGCGGGCAGATGACGATCTCGCCGGCAAAGTCCCGGCCCTTTTCGATGGTCGCCGGTTCCAGGGGGCCAAGGTCGACGCCGTGGTCCTCGTAGAGCCGGTTTAACCGCTCCAGGGCGCCGTGGACATAGATCGGCCGCTCCCAGCCGCCCTCGCGCAGCAGGCGGATCACCCGTTGCGCCTTGCCCAGGGCATAGGCGCCCAGCATGTGGGTCCGGCCGGGAAACTGGACGAGGCTGGCCAGCACCTTGCCGACCTCGCCGGCGTCGTCCGGATGGCGGAAGACGGGCAGGCCGAAGGTCGCTTCGGTGATGAAGACGTCGCAGGGGACCGGCTCGAACCCCTGACAGGTCGGGTCGCGCCGCCGCTTATAGTCCCCGCTGACCACCATGGTCAGGCCGTTCCAGCGCACCACGGCCTGGGCTGAACCCAGCACATGGCCGGCCGGGACGAGGCGGATCTCCACCCCGTTGTGCGTCACCGTCTCGCCATAAGGGGCGGCTTGGCGAGTCGCAGTGAACTCTTCACCATAGCGGGTGGCCATGATGTCCAGGGTCGCGGGGGTGGCCAGCACCGTGCCGTGGCCGGAGCGGGCGTGGTCGGCGTGGCCGTGGGTGATCACCGCCCGGTCCACCGGGACCACCGGATCGACATAGAAGTCGCCCGGCGGGCAGTAGAGCCCTTTCGGCGTCGGGCAGAGCAGCTGTTCGGGTCTGATCACGAAGGACCTTACGTTTGGCGCGCGGGAAGGCTCCCCCACACTGGATATAGGGCACTGGATATAGGGCGTTCGCCGCCGTATGACCGAGGGATGAGCGACAAAGACGCCGTCATGCACAACATCGCCCAAGGCATGAGCCAGGGCAGCCCCTACGCCCGCGAGATGGGGTTTGAGCTGGTCAGCATGGAGGGCGGCGCCGCCCTGATGCGGGCGCCCTACAAGGAGATCATGGTCGGCGACCCGGACACCGGGGTGATCGCCGGCGGGGTGGTCACCGGCCTGCTGGACCATTGCTGCGGTTCGGCGGTGCACCTGTCGATGACCGAGTTCAAGATCATTGCCACCCTCGACCTGCGGATCGACTACATGCGGGCGGCCAAGCCCCGGATGCCGATCTTCGCCAGGGCCGAATGCTACAAGGTCACCCGCTCGGTGGCCTTCGTACGGGCCGTGGCCTACGACGAGACGCCGGACGATCCGGTCGCCTCGGCCGCCGCCGCCTTCATGCTGGACTCCAGCAAGGGTCGGCCGTTCATGGCCAACATGAAGGCCGGCCAATGAGCGGCGCCCAGACCGAAGCCCAGGCCGCGCTGTCCGCGATGCTGGAGCGGATTCCCTACGCTCGCTTCCTGGGTGTTCGGGCCGAGCTGGCCGGCGACGAGATGACCATGGTTATGCCCTTCGGCCAGCACATCATCGGCAACCCCACCCTGCCGGCCATCCACGGCGGGGTGCTCGGCAGCTTCATGGAAATGACCGCCCTGGCCCAGCTTCAGGTCAAGGAAGGCGCTGCGCGCCAGCCGCGGGTGATCGACGTGTCCATCGAATACCTGCGATCGGGCCGGCCGCTGACCACCTATGCCAGGGCCGAGATCAAGAAGGTCGGGCGGCGGATCGCCAACGTCCACGTCGAGGCCTGGCAGGAACAGCGAGCCTCCCCGATCGCCGCGTTGAGAGCGCATTTCCTGTTGGCGCAGGGAGAGAGCTGATCTCCCTCGCCGTCATCCTAGGCCTTGTGCCTAGGATCCATTTGTCCGCTTGCAGGAATCGTAGGGTGGAGGCGCGGCGCGCCTCCAAGGCAGTCGCTCGCGGCGAGCCGCACCATGGATCCTAGGCACAAGGCCTAGGGTGACGGAAGTAACGAGCAGGTCGAGCCTTAATTACATTTCCGTAACTTCCTTACACCTGAGTTATTCTCTTAAAAGCACGTCATGACGCAGGCTTAACAAGCATTATCCAAGCAACCGGCCTACACCTCTAATCACAGGCCGCGGACATCTCCGCCGCCAAGCAAACCTAGAGGGACAACTTCGATGACCACCCGTTTCGCCAACCTGGCCAGCCTCATCCTGGCCGCCCTGCCGATCGTCGCCATTTCCGGCATCGCCCAGATGGAAACCGCCGCCCGCGCGATCGGTCTGTGAGCCGCCGCGCCATGCTTCACCGGGTCTAGTTCTTCCCCCAGCAGGCCCGGTGGAGCCGATGCGCTCCAACCGAATGTTCGACAGAGGCGCCCTTCGGGACGCCTTTTTCGTTTGGCCACAACCAGGTTATGCAAGGCTCATGATCGCTCCTGGCCCCACCCTGACCACCGCCCGCCTGATCCTGCGCCCGACGGCGAGGGAGGATTTCGACGGCTGGGCCGAACTGATGGCGGACGAGGAGAACAGTGGATTCATCGGCGGCCCGCAATCACGGCCTGCCGCCTGGCGCGGGATGATGAGCATGGCCGGCGCCTGGGCGCTGGAGGGCTATGCGATGTTCAGCGTGCTGGACAAGGAGACCGGCGAGTGGCTGGGCCGCATCGGCCCTTGGGTTCCCGAGGGCTGGCCGGGCACCGAAGTGGGCTGGGCCCTGCTGAAGAAGGCCTGGGGCAAGGGCTATGCGGTCGAGGCCGCCGAGGCGACCATCGACTGGGCCTTCGACACCCTGGGCTGGACCGAGGTCATCCACACCATCGACCCGGCCAATACGGCGAGCCAGGTTGTTGCTAAGCGCCTCGGCTCGACCAACTGGGGGCCGAGCAAGCTTCCGCCGCCGTTTGAGGACAAGCCGGTCGACGCCTGGGGACAGACCCGCGAGCAGTGGCGCGCGCGGGTCCGCTAGACCTTAGGCCCACGCCCCGTAAGGATCCACGAACGGCTTGCCCAAGGCCTCGGCCACGGCCGGGTGGGTCAGCTCGCCCGTCAGGACATTGAGCCCCTTGGCCAGGTGCTTGTCCTTGGCCAGCGCCTCCAGCCCATGGTCGGCCAGCGCCAGGCCGAAGGGCAGGGTGGCGTGGACCAGCGCTTCCGAGGACGTGCGCGGGGCCGCGCCCGGCATGTTGGCGACGCAATAGTGCACGACGCCGTCGACCGTGTAGGTCGGCTCGGCGTGGGTGGTCGGGTGGCTGGTCTCGAAACAGCCGCCCTGGTCGATGGAGACATCGACCAGCACGCTCCCGGGCTTCATGCGGGCAAGATCGCCGCGCTTGATCAGCTTCGGCGCGGCGGCGCCGGCGGTCAGTACCGCTCCGATGACCACGTCGGCTTTCAGGATCTCTTCCTCGATGGCGTCGAGGGTCGAGTATCGTGTCAGCACCCGGCCCATGAAGATGTCGTCCAGCTCGCGCATCCGGGGGATGGAGCGTTCCAGCACCACCACCTCGGCGTTGAGGCCCATGGCCATGCGGGCGGCGTTCATGCCGACCACGCCGCCGCCGAGCACGGCGACGCGGGCCGGGGGCACGCCAGGGACGCCGCATAGCAGCAGGCCCATGCCGCCGTTATGCTTCAGCAGGGTTTCGGCCGCCGAGAAGACGGCGATCCGGCCGGCCACCTCGCTCATCGGGGCCAGCAGCGGCAGGCCGCCCTTGGCGTCCGTGACGGTCTCATAGGCAATGGCCGCGCAGCCCGAGGCGATCAGGCCCTCGGTCTGGGCCGGATCGGGCGCGAGATGCAGGTAGGTGAACAGGATGTGGCGCGGCTCCAGCCGCTCCCACTCAACCTTCTGGGGTTCCTTGACCTTGACGATCATGTCGCTGCCCGCGAACACCGCCGCCGCGTCGGGGGCGATGGTCGCGCCGGCCCGCATATAGGTCTCGTCGCTGTAGCCGGCGCCGAGGCCCGCGGTGGTCTCGACCAGCACCTGGTGACCGCGCGCGACATATTCACGGACCGCCGTGGGCGGCAGTCCCACGCGGTGTTCGCCAGGTTTGATCTCCTTGGGCACGCCAACGCGCATGAGCTTTTCTCCCTATGGCCGTTTCGGGGGCCGTTTGCCCCCTCCCTACCGCAAGGTCAAGAACGCGTCTTGCGCGAATTCGTCTACGGACGCAGGTCGGCCGCCTCGCAGACGGCCACGCGCGACTCGCCGATGGCGGCCCGCTTGGTCCGGAATTCGCGCATCAGCCCTTCCAGGGTGACCTGATCCTGGCCGCCCAGCGCCAGGCCCTCGCAGACGGTCAGGTTGCGGGCGTGGTCCGCCAGCGCGGTCTCATGGCTCTTCATCTTGCCGCACAACGCCGGATAGTCGGCGCCCGGCTGGTCCAGGGTCGCGCCCAGGGCCATGGCGGCCTCGGCCTCGTCCAGCGCGGGCTCGACGATCTTCAGGCATTGAGCTTCGCGGTCCTGGGAAAAGGCTGGGGCCGGGACGACCGTCATCGGTCCGCCCAGCCCCGCCAGTGCGATCCCCACGGCGGCCAGCCCCAACAGGTTCCGACCCGCCATTTTCGCCTTGATCATCCGACACCTTTGCCAAGGCCCAATCCGATGACCGGGACCCACTCTATCCAAGGGTGGCCCAGCTTGCGTCCCATGAAAAGGGGGCGTCGAAGCCCTTGGGATTCCCCGGAAAAGAGAATTTGAACGGGCTCATTGACCGCCGTTCGTAACTGGCCTCATCCTGTGGAAAACCAGCCTAATTTCGGGGAGACCGGCCATGGCGCCGAGCGACGAAACCTCCGGTGAACCCGGCGCGGAGACGCGCGCCAAAAGCTCCCCCTCCCGGTTCAATTTCCAGATGCCCAAAGGCGTCTCTCCGTCCGTGGCGATCGTCGCGGCGGCGGCCCTGGCGCTCGGTTTCGGCGGCGGTTGGGTGGCGGCCAGCGGCGGCCTGCCCTTCCTGGGCGGCACGGGCCCCAACACCTCCGTCGCCAGCGCGTCCAAGGATGGCCGCACGCCCGGCGCCCTGCCCTGGAACCTGTTCGGCAAGCCGCGAGGCGCCAATGCGCCCCGGCGCGGCATTCCCAAGCCCGAAGGCTTCGCCGTGTGGCGGACCCGGCTGGACACCAGCGCCGCCGAGCCCAAGGCCTGCGTGGAGCTGTCCCGCCCGCTCGACGAATCGAAATCCTACAGCGACTTCGTGCTGGTCTCGCCGGACCTCGGCGGCACCCCCGCGGTCAGCGTGAACCCGAAGAACAAGGCCGAGCTCTGCATCGCCGGCATGGGCTTCACCGACCGCCGCGTGACCCTGCTCAAGGGCCTGCCCGGCCGGGGCGGCGACAAGCTGGCCGCCAATTCCGACGTCGACTTCACCTTCGGTGAGAAACCCCCGTACGTCGGCTTCGCCGGCAACGGCGTCATCCTGCCCCGCCAGGACAGCGACGGGGTCGGCATCGAGACGGTCAATGTCTCCAAGCTCTATGTCGAGGTCTGGCGCGTGTCGGACCGCAACCTGGTCCGCAAGTCGATCAGCGCGCCGGATCCGACCGGCGAGGGCGACTGGCCGGGCGACTATGGGGATGACAGCCCCAATGACGAGGGCCGGGTGGTCTGGAAGGGCGAGGTGCCGGTGCGCGGCGGCCAGGGCGACCGGGTCACCACCGTCTTTCCGCTGGGCGCCGTGCTGAAGGAAATGAAGCCGGGCGGCTATGTCATCAAGGCCCGCGACGCCTCGGCCGGAACCCGCAACGAAGACGACGAGAGCGAGGGCGTGCAGCCCGCCCAGGCCCGCCGCTGGATCATGTTCACCGACATGGCCCTGGCCGGCTACGACGGGGCCGAGAGCCTGGACGTGGTGGTCCGCAGCCTGAAGTCGGCCAAGACCATGGCCGGGATGCGGGTGGTGCTGGTCGCCGCCAACGGCGAGGACCTCGCCGAGGCCAAGTCCGACGCCAGCGGCCGGGTCCGCTTCTTGCGCCCGCTGCTCAAGGGCGAGAACGCCATGCGGCCGAAGATGGTCATGGCCTATGGGCCGCAGGGGGACCTGGCGGTGCTGGACCTCGACCGCTCGCCGGTGGACCTGTCGAAACAGGGCGTTGGCGGCCGCAGCGGCCCCGCGCCGGACGAGGATGAGACCGGCGGCCGGGTGGCCGGCTCGGAGGTGGATGGCTACCTCTACGCCGACCGCGGCATCTACCGTCCCGGCGAGACCGTCCACCTGACCGCCATGGTCCGCGACCTGCAGTCGAAGGCGGTGAAGGACCGCAAGGGCGAGATCATCATCCGCCGCCCCTCCGGCGTGGAGTTCAAGCGCTACGGCTTCGACGGCGCGCCCAAGGGGGCGGTCAGCATCGATGTGGCCCTGCCAAAGAGCTCGCCGCGCGGCCGCTGGACCGCCGTGCTCAAGATCGAGGGTCTGGAGGGTGACGCCGGCAATCTCTCCTTCTCGGTCGAGGACTTCGCGCCGCAGCGTCTGGCCGTCGACACCAACGGCAATGACAAGGTTCCGGTCGCCGCCGGCGAGACCCGCCAGGTGGCGGTCACCGCCCGCTTCCTATACGGCGCGGCCGGCGCCGGCCTGCAGACGCAAGGCGAGGCCCGGCTGGCGGCGGACACCAACCCCTTCCCGGCCTTCAAGGACTTCCGCTGGGGGAACGAGAAGGACGGCTTCCAGGAGAAGTTCCTCGAGCTCGGCTCCTCGGTCACCGACGGCGAGGGCAAGGCGATCCTGTCCCTGGCCTCCAGTGAGGCCGGCGAGACCACCGCGCCGCTGAAGGCCACGGTCACCGCCAGCGTTTTCGAACCCGGCGGCCGGCCGGTGCGCGAAAGCCTGTTCCTCAAGGTCCGCACCAAGCCGGTCTATCTGGGGGTCAAGGTCGATGAAGGTGAGGGCGGCGGCTCGAAGCCTACTGTCGGGATCGATGTGATCGCCGTGGACGCGGCCGGCAATCGCATCGCCGCGCCGGGGTCCACCTACACCCTGATCTCCGAGAACTGGGACTATGACTGGTTCCAGCAGGACGGCCGCTGGCAATGGCGGCGCACCAGCCGCGACGCGGTCATCGTGCGCCAGACGATCAACATCGGCGCCGGCGCCCCTGCCAAGATCGGCCGCCGCCTCGACTGGGGCGACTACCGCCTGGAGATCGAGGGCCCGAGCGGGGCCAAGACGGTGATCCGCTTCGCCGCCGGCTGGGGCAGCCCGGCCCGCGACGGCGAGGCGCCCGACTTCGTCCGCATCGGCCTGACCAACAAGGCCCCGGCTCAGGGTGACACCGTCGACCTGACCATCAAGAGCCCCTACGCCGGTGAGGCCCAGGTGGCGGTGGCCACCGACCGGGTGATCGACTTCAAGACCTTCAGCGTGCCGGAAGGCGGCACGACCCTGAAACTCAAGACCAACCCCGCCTGGGGCGGCGGCGCCTATGTGCTGGTCAGCGTGGTCCAGCCGCGAGATCCGGTCGCCACGCCCAAGCCCCGCCGGGCGCTCGGCCTGCTCTATGTCCCGCTCGATCCCAAGAACCGCAAGCTGACGGTCGAGCTCGGCACCCCTGAGAAGCTGCACGCCAAAGCCGCCGTCGAGGTGCCGGTGGAGGTCAAGGGCCTCGGCGTCGGGCAGCGTGCCAAGGTGACGGTCGCGGCCGTCGATGAAGGTATCCTGCGCCTGACCAAGTTCTCCAGTCCCGATCCGGCCAAATGGTATTTCGGCAAGCGGGCCCTGACGCTCGACTACCGTGATGACTACGGCCGCCTGCTCGACCCCAACCTCGGCGCCCCCGCCAACGTCAACTTCGGCGGCGACCAGCTGGGCGGCGAGGGGCTGACGGTCACCCCGATCAAGTCGGTGGCCCTGTGGAGCGGCATCGTCGAGACCGACGTGTTCGGCAAGGCCCGCATCAAGCTGCCGGCCGCCGACTTCAATGGCGAGCTGCGGGTCATGGCCGTGGCCTGGACCGACGAGGCCGTCGGCTCGGCCTCCAAGCCGATGACCGTGCGCGAGCCGGTGGTGGCCGACCTCAACCTGCCCCGGTTCCTGAGCCCCGGCGACAAGCCGGTGGCCACTCTCGAACTGCACAATGTCGAGGGCAAGCCGGGCGACTACGCGGTCGAGACACGGGCCAGCAACGGCATCGTCATGACCTTCAAGAAGATCTTCCGGCTGATCCTCGGCCAGCGGATCGCCGAGCGGATTCCCTTCCTGGCGCCGGACCGCATCGGCGTCGGCGAGGTCGGCTTCAAGGTCACCGGTCCCGACTTCTCGACCGACAAGACCTATCCCATCCAGAGCCGCCTCGGCTGGGGACCGGTCACCCGCACCTTCACAGCCGAACAGGCGCCCGGGGCTGTCTGGACCCCGTCCGGCGACCTGCTGGCCGGCATGGCGGCGGGCGATGTGACGCTCCAGGTCAGCTACTCGCCGTTCCGCGGCTTCGACCCGGCGGCCATCGCCGCAGCCCTGTCGCGCTACCCCTATGGCTGCACCGAGCAGACGGTGTCGGTGGCCTATCCGCTGCTCTACGCGGCGGAGGTGGCCCCCGACCCGAAGCAGCGCCGCTCCAGCGCCGCCCTCAACGAGGCGGTGGGCAAGCTGCTTGACCGCCAGACCCTCGACGGCGCCTTCGGCCTCTGGCGGGTCGGCGACGGGGAGGCGGACGCCTGGCTCGGCGCCTACGCCACCGACTTCCTCTGGGAAGCCAAGCAGCGCGGCGCCCCGGTGCCGGACGCGGCCATGGACAAGGCGCTGAACGCCATGAAGGCGATCAGCCGTCCCGACGGTTGGGTCTCGGTCGGCTACCGCACCGAATACCCCGCCTGGTGGGGCCGCAACGAGGACGAGGCCAAGGCCGCGACCCAGCGGATGCGGTCCCGCGCCTCGGCCTACGCCCTCTATGTCCTGGCCAAGTCCGGACGTGGCGATCTGGCGCGGCTGCGCTGGTGGCACGACGTCCAGATGAAGAAGGACGACAACCCCATCGCCCGCGCCCAGGTCGGCGCAGCCTTGGCCCTGATGGGCGACAAGGCCCGGGCCCGCTCGGCCCTGCGGGGCGCGGTGGCCAAGCTTGGCTACCGCGACGAGCAGGACTGGTACCAGAGCCCGCTGCGCGACATCGCCGCGGTCATCGCCTACGCCTACGAGGCCGGCGAGCAGGACCTGGCCCGGCCGCTGATCGAGCGGCTGGACGGGGTGGTGCGTGATCCGGACGCCCTCAACACCCAGGAACAGGCCCAGCTGCTGCATGCCGCCTCGGCGATCATGAAGCGGACCGGCCCGGTGAAGATCCAGGCGACCGGGGTCACGGCGCTTGAGCCGGCCGGCGGGGTTCCGCGCTGGGCGGTGGGCAAGCTGGCCGACGCCCGCTTCACCAACAACGGCGGGGCGCGCATCTGGCGGACGGTGACGGTGCGCGGCACGCCCATCGCCGCCCCCGGCGCGGCCAGTAACGGGGTCAGCGTCGACAAGCGGCTGTTCACCCTGCAGGGCGGCGGCGTTGATCTGGCCAACATCCGCCAGGGGGACCGGGTCATCGTGCTGCTCTCGGGCCGCTCGGCCCAGGGCCGCACCATCAGCCTGGTGGTCGACGACGCCCTGCCGGCCGGCTTCGAGGTGGAGACGGTGCTGTCGCCGGAAGACGCCAAGGACGGTCCGTTCAAGTTCCTGGGCGAACTGACCGGCGCGGACATCCAGGAGGCCCGCGACGACCGCTTCATCGCGGCCATGGACCTGGGCGGCAACCGCCCCTACGCGCTGGCCTACATCGCCCGCGCCGTCACCCCCGGGGACTTCTTCTTCCCTGGCGCGGAGGCGAGGGACATGTACCGCCCGGCGGTCAACGCGCGCGGCGGGGCGAGCCGGGTGGTGATCGGGTATCAGTGAGCGTTCGTGATTGGCCGCCAGTGGTCCCTTCTCCCCTTGCGGGATAAGGTGGCCCGAAGGGCCGGATGAGGGGTCGATGACTCTCAAAGCTGCGTGGAGGCGGAGAGTTCGGGCTGTGTCCGGGCCGGTGCGACCCCTCATCCGTCGCCTACGGCGACACCTTCTCCCGCAAGGGGAGAAGGGAACCCTCACGGCGGCTGAAACGCCATGACCTTCTCCGCCACCCTCGGCGCCTGGCGGTCCCGCCTGCCGCCGCTCGACCGCCACATCCCCCTTCTCGTCAAAGCCCTGATCGTCCTGGTCGCCGTCCAGGCGGGGCTCACTGTCCTCGACCTCGCCCTTCCGCCGGACCTCGGCCGCGCCGAACGCTCCTCCCCCGTCGCTCTCGACCGCAGCGGGGCCTGGCTGCGCGCCCTGCCGGTGGAGAACGGCCGCTGGCGCATCCGCGCCGACCTCGAGCGCACCGACCCCAGCTTCCGCAAGCGGCTCATCGCCATCGAGGACAGGCGGTTCTGGCTCCACCCCGGTGTCGATCCGATCTCGCTGGTCCGCGCCACCGGCGGCGCCATCGTGCGGGGGCATGCGACCAGCGGCGCCTCGACCCTGACCATGCAGACCGCCCGGTTGCTGGAGCCCCGTCCCCGCACCATCGGCTCGAAGCTGATCGAAATTCTCCGCGCCTTCCAGCTCGAAGCGCGGATGTCCAAGCGCGAGATTCTCGCCCTCTACCTGACTCTGGCCCCATACGGCGGCAATCTGGAGGGCGTCCGCGCCGCCAGCCTCTCCTACTTCGGCCATGAGCCCGAAAGCCTGACCAACGGCGAACAGGCCCTGCTGATCGCCCTGCCCCAATCGCCGGAGGCCCGTCGCCCCGACCGTTTCCCCGACGAGGCCCGCCGCGCCCGGGCCCGGGTGCTGACCAAGATGATCCGCGCCGGCCTGATCGCCGAGCCCGGCGCCATGGAGGCCGAGGGCGAGCCGCTGCCCGGCCGCGCCGTCTTCCCCGCCCGCGCCTGGCACGCGTCGGGCGAACTGGCCCGCAACGCCCCCGGCGACGCCGCCACCGTCCACTCCACCCTCGATGCAGGCCTGCAAGCCAGGCTCGAACCCCTCGCGGCCGCCTACGCCAAGACCCAGGGGCCGGAAGCCACCGCCGCCATCCTGGTGGTCGAGATCGAGGGCCGGGCCGTGCGCGCGCTGGTCGGGTCCGGCGGCCTGGACCGCCCCGGCGGCTGGATCGACATGACCCGCGCCGTCCGCTCGCCGGGCTCGGCGCTGAAGCCCTTCATCTACGCCATGGCCTTCGACGACGGCTCGGCGGCGCCCGACACCAAGATCCAGGACGTCGCCACCCGCTTCAAGGACTACCAGCCGGAGAACTTCGACCGCGTCTTCCGGGGCGAGGTGACCGCCGCCGAGGCCCTGGCCCACAGCCTTAACGTCCCCGCCGTGGCCATGATGGAGAAGATCGGCCCGCGCAGTTTCATGGGCCGGTTGGAGAACGCCGGCGTCACCCTGGTCCGCCCCCGCAGCGCGCGGCCCGACCCGGGCCTGGCCATCGCGCTCGGCGGCGAGGGCATCACCCTGCGCGACCTCGCCGTTCTCTACTGCGCCCTGGGTGACGAGGGCCTGGCCAAGCCCCTGGCCTTCACCCGCGAGGCGGAGCAGCGCAACCAGCAATCCTCCGGCCGCCGCCTGGTCGGCGCCAAGGCGGCCGGCGAGGTGCTCGACATCCTGCGCGACGCCCCCGGCCCCAAAGGGCGCATTCCCAGCGCCCTGACCCGGGGCGGGCCGGGCCTGGCCTTCAAGACCGGCACCTCCTACGGCTTCCGCGACGCGGTCGCCGCCGGGGTGGCCGGCGGCTATGTGATCATCGTTTGGACCGGCCGCGCCGACGGCGGCGCACGTGGGGGGCTTACCGGCCGGGAGGCCGCTCTGCCCCTGCTGTTCGATGTCGCAGACCTGGTCTCCTCCGGCCCCAGCGCTCCACCGCCGATCGCCCCCAAAGCCGCCCCAACGGCCTTGCAGCGGCTGGAGCGGGCGGAGGCCGGCCCCCGCCTGATCTTCCCGCCGGACAGGGCGACGGTCCAGGTCGACGCCTTCGGACCGGGCTCGCGCGGCCTGGTGCTGGCGGCCGGCGGGGAGAATTTGAGCTGGTACGTGGATGGGCGGCCCGTGCCGCTGGAGCCGGTGAGCAACCGCCCGATCTGGCGGCCGGAGGCGCCGGGGTTCTATGCGGTGACCGTGATCGATGCCGAGGGTCGCGAGGCGAAGGCGCGGGTGCGGATCAAGGGGGGCTAACCGATCCTTCTCCCGCTTGCCGGGAGAAGGAGCATCAAAGCAAAAGGGCCGCCCCGAGGGACGGCCCTTTCGAACTTCAGCAGAAACCTAGACCTACCGGCCCGGCGGCTTCTTCGGCGCGGCGATCAGGCCTTCACGCTGGGCGCGCTTGCGGGCCAGCTTGCGGGCGCGACGGACGGCTTCCGCCTTCTGGCGGGCGCGCTTTTCCGAGGGCTTCTCGTAATGCACGTGACGCTTCATCTCCCGGAAGGAGCCTTCGCGCTGCATCTTCTTCTTCAGGGCCTTCAGCGCCTGGTCGACGTTGTTGTCGCGGACGAAAATCTGAACCAGGGGTATCTCTCCTTCGGCTGCCCGCCGCACGCCTGCGCGGCAGGGCGGTCGAAAACAAATATCGGTGTCCCCGACAGGGAGACCCTGGCGGAGCAAGGCGCGCGGGATAGCAGAGGCGGCCTGGCTTGTCCACCGCTCCGCCATCACAAGATGAATCGGATCAACGGCTTGGCGCCGAACCCTGTCGCCGGTGTAGGATGAGGTCATGACCGATTGGGCCGAGACCACCGAACAGGCCGTCCTCGATGAGGCTCTGGCCCTGAGCGCCCACATGGGCTGGACCCGCCCGATGACGCTGGCCGCCGCCCGCAAGGCCGGTCTCACGCCCGGAGAGGCGGACCTGCTGCTGCCCCACGGCGCCCGCGACCTGGCCGCCCTGCTGTCGCGCCGCCATGACGCCGCCGCCCTGGCCGCCCTGCCCGATCCCGCGTCCCTGAAAATCCGCCAGCGCATCCGCGCCGCCGTCGAAGCCCGGCTGGAGGCCGCGTCCGCCGACCGCGAGGCCCTGCGCCGCTGGGCCGGCTTCCTGTCCTTGCCGCTGAACCTGCCCCTGGCCCTGCGTCTGGTCTGGGAGAGCGCGGACAAGCTGTGGCGCTGGGCCGGCGACACAGCCACCGACGAGAACCACTACTCGAAGCGTGCCATCCTGTCGGGCATCCTGGTCTCGACCACCGCCATCGACCTGGCCTCGGGCCGGGAGGCGGCGCTGGCCCACCTCGATGCCCGCATCCAGAACGTCATGGACTTCGAGAAGTGGAAGGCCGGGATCAAACCCGCGGACTTCCCCCGCGAAATCGCCGGCGCCCTGGCCGCCATCCGCTACGGACGGGCGTGAGGCTTGGGGACCGGTTCGGCGTGAAACGCCGTACCTGTCCCCGGTCAGCGCCGAAGGTCGAGAAAGGCTCGGTCCAGACGGTTGGCATTCCGGCTGGACCGGGGTGGCGGAACGGTCCGCGCTGACCGGGGACAGGTACGCCGCAAGCGGCGAACCAGTCCCCAGCTAAACCGGCCCCCTAAGCCGGTTCACATGCCCCATCTTGCGGCCGGCCACCGTCTCCCGTTTGCCGTACAGGTGAATCTTCGTGTCCGGCTCCGACGCCAGCTTCGCCCAGGCGTCGGCGTCCTCGCCCAGCAGGTTGAGCATCTCGACCCGCCGCAGGGCGTCGGTCGGGCCCAACGGCCAGCCGGCCACGGCGCGGATGTGTTGCTCGAACTGGTCGGTCACCGCCCCGTCCTGGGTCCAGTGGCCGGTGTTGTGGACGCGGGGGGCGATCTCGTTGACCAGCAGGCGGCCGTCGGCCAGCTCGAACAACTCCACCCCCATCACCCCCACATAGTCGAGGCCGGTGAGGATCTGGATGGCGATGCGTTCTGCCTGCTCGGCGGTGGCGCGGGAGACCTCGGCCGGCGCCAGGGTGCGGCGCAGGACGCCGCCCTCATGGTGGTTGTCACTCAGGGGATAGAGGGCGATCTCGCCGTCGCGGCCGCGGGCGGCGATCACCGACAGCTCGCGCACGAAATCGGCCCGGCCCTCCAGGATGGCCGGTTTGCCGCCGATGGTGGAGAAGGCGTCCGTCTCGCCTTCGGATCGCTCGATCCACACCTGACCCTTGCCGTCGTAGCCCTCGCGGCGGGTCTTCAGCAGGGCGGGGTGGCCGAGCGCCTTGGCGGCGGCGGGAATGTCGCCCGCCCGGTCGATGGCTTCGAACGGTACGGTCGGGGCGCCCACCGCATTGAGGAAGGTCTTTTCCGACACCCGGTCCTGGGCCACGGCCAGGGCCATGGGACCGGGCGCCACCTCGGCCCCCAGGTCCATCAGGGCGTCAACCGTGTCGGCCGGCACGTTCTCGAACTCGTAGGTGATCACGTCGCAGGCGGCCGCGAAGGCCTTCAGCGCGACGGGATCATCATAAGCGCCGACGATCGTCTGCTTCACCACCCGCGAGGCCGGGCTGTCCTCGTCCGGGGTCAGCACCACGACATCGAGGCCCAGTCGCGCGGCGGCGAGGGCCAGCATCCGCCCCAGCTGTCCTCCGCCGAGGATGCCGACCGTCGAGCCGGGGGGAAGGGGCGTGGCCATCAGTCTTCCACTGTTTCGGCGACCGCGCTGGTCTGGCGCTCGCGATAGGCGGCCAGCCGCTGGGCCAGGCCGTCATCCGACAGGGCGAGGATCTGCGCCGCCAGCAGGCCGGCGTTCTTGGCCCCCGCCGCACCGACCGCCAGGGTCCCCACCGGCACCCCGCCCGGCATCTGGACGATCGACAGCAGGCTATCGAGCCCGTTCTGCAGCTTGCTCTCCACCGGCACGCCCAGCACCGGCAGGTCGGTCATCGAGGCGGTCATGCCTGGCAGGTGCGCCGCGCCCCCGGCCCCGGCGATGATCACCTTGAATCCCGCCGCCTTGGCCCCCTTGGCGAAGGCCCATAGCCTGTCGGGCGTCCGGTGGGCGGAGACCACCTTGGCCTCGTAGGCGACGCCCAGGGCATCCAGGCTTTCGGCCGCGCCCTTCATGGTCGGCCAGTCGGATCGACTGCCCATGATGATCGCAACCGGCGCCGCCATGCGGGAATCCCCTGTGTCGGAAAGGCGCGGAGTATAGGCGCCACTTGTTGCGCCGCAACCGATGGGCAAGAATCACCGTTGGGTGGGTAGCGAGTGATTCTGACATGAAGATATCCGGCGCCAGAGCGGAGGCTTTTTCGGCCATCCGGCGCCGTGCGCTCACGGCGGCGGGCGCGCAGGCCACGGGTCAGGCCAGCGCCGCCGACAAGGCTGGCTTCCTCGGCCTGACCGAAGCCGAGCTGACTCCCCAGGTGCAGGGCGCGCTGAAGACCCTGCTGGGTGAGATAGACGACCTGCGCGGCGAAGTCGCCAAGCTGAAGGCCCAGTTGACTGAGATGGAGGGCCTGGCCGACCGCGATGTGCTGACCCCCGTGCTCAACCGCCGCGCCTTCATGCGCGAGCTTGGCCGCATCTCCACCTTCTCGGCCCGGTACGGGGCGTCCGCCAGCCTGGTCTATCTCGACCTCGACGGCTTCAAGAGCGTCAATGACCGCTTCGGCCACGCAGCCGGCGACGCGGCCCTGCGCGCGGTGGCGGAGCGCCTGGTCGCCAACGTTCGCGACAGCGACATCGTTGGACGAATGGGCGGCGACGAGTTCGCCGTGATCCTGGTCCAGGCCGACCTGGAAACGGCGAAAGCCAAGGCCGACAGCCTGGTCCGACTGATCGAGACGACGCCCGTCCAGTGCGGCGACTGGTCGGTGCCCCTGCATATCAGCGCCGGCGTCCGCGCCATCGACCCCGGGGCCGATCCGGAAACTGCCCTGGCCGAGGCCGACGCTACCATGTTCGTGCGCAAGCGCGACCGCTCGGCCCCCTAACGCCTTTCGGGGTCGAGCAGTACGATCCGGTTCGAAAGTTCGTTCGGATTGTCGCCCCGTGGCGGCGCATGCTGGCGGAGCACCTGCCCAGCTCGATCGACGGCCGCCAAGAATCCGCCAGCCGCGTCGCCGCGCCTCAGGCCTTCGGTGAGCCGATCGACCACCTCGATCCAGACCTGCGGCGGAACGGCGGCGTGCAGGCCCTCGTCGGCGATCACCTCCGCCCAGCGTTCTTCCAAGGCGGCGAAGATCAGCACCCCCGTGCGGTCCTTCGTCAGGTGCAGGCCGTGCGCCAGGAACTGGTCCATCGCCGCGCGACGCACCCGCTCGGCCTTCAGCCCAGGCGGGGTGGCCAGCCGCCGGACGGCGGGCAGGGAGACCAGCAGCAGCACCGTGACCAGCACCACCGCCTGGATCAGGATGTAGACCAGCAGGGCCGAGAGGATGGTCCCGCCCGTCGCCCCGTCCTGGCCGATCGTCCATCCGCCGAACAGGGCCTCCAGACCGCGCGGCCGGAACCCCAGCAGCAGGGCCAGCGGCGGCAGCGCCAAGGCGCAAAGCGTCGCCCAGGCCAGGGGAACCTCGCGATAGTCGGAGGCGCGGGGCGACAGCACACAGTAAATCTCGCCGGCGGTGTTCGCCTCGGCCGCCGCCACCGCCTGGGCGATGCGGGCCTGGTCCTGCGTATTGAGCATTGGGGTCACCATCGGCCGGTCGCGCCTCCGCCGCCGAACGAGCCGCCGCCGCCCGAGAAACCACCCCCGCCGGAGAATCCACCACCTCCGCCGCCGCCCCAGCTTCGCCCGGCGCCGCTCATCAGGATCCAGGGCAGGGCGCTGGCCAGGCCCGAGCGTCGCCGGCGCCGGCCGCCCATCCGACTGAGCAACAGGAACACCACGATCAGGATGATCGGTATCACCCAGGCCGGGAATCCGCCCCCCCTGTCGGCCACCGGGGCCTGCTCGGCCTGGCGCACCCGGCCACGGGCCTCGGCCACCGGCAGGCTGAGCTGGGTGATCAGTTCCTCGGTCCCGGCCACCACCCCGGCCTCCATCTCGCCGTCCCGAAACTTCGGCAGCACGGCGCTTTCCAGGATCACCCGCGACAGGGCGTCGGTGAGGAAGGGCTCCAGGCCATAGCCGACCTCGATCCGCACCGCCCGCTGGTTGGGGGCGACGATCAGCATGGCGCCGGTGTTGGCCTTGGCTTCGCCGATGCCCCACTTGCGACCCAGCCGGTAGCCGTAATCCTCGATCTCCAGCCCCTGCAGATCGGTCAGGGTTACGACCACCAGCTGTCGGCCGGTCGAGGTTTCCAGCGCCTCGAGCTTGGTCGTGAGTTGGGTCTCGGTGACCGGCGACAGCAGATTGGCCTGATCGACCACCCGGCCGGTCAGCGGCGGGAAGGTCGGCTCGGCCGCCGCAACGGCGCCCGTCCACAGGAACAGAAACGCGAGAGCGGTCAGCAGTCGCCGCGCCGAACCGATCATCAGGGGTTCACGACCGGCGGGGCCGGGGTGTCGAAGTTGACGCTCGGCGCGGTCTGGGCCGACGGGGCGGCGTTGAACGGCAGGGCCGGCTTGGACCCGCCATGGATGGTCTTGGCCCAGATCACCGTCGGGAAGGTGCGCAGGGAGGTGTTATAGGTCTGAACCGCCGCATTGTAGTCTGTGCGGGCCACGGCGATCCGGTTCTCCGTCCCCTCCAGCTGGCTCTGCAGGGCCAGGAAGTTGGCGTTGGATTTCAGGTCCGGATACTGCTCCTGGATCATCATCAGCCGCCCCAGCACCCCGCTCAGATTGTCCTGCGCGGCCTGGTATTCGGCGAACTTCTGCGGATCGGTGATGGTCGAGGCGTCGACCCGCACCTGGGTGGCGCTGGCCCGGGCCTCGGTCACCGCAACCAGCACCTCGCGCTCCTGCGCCGCATAGCCCTTCACCGTCGCCACCAGGTTGGGGATCAGGTCGGCGCGCCGCTGGTACTGGTTCTGCACATTGCCCCAGGAGGCCTTCACCGCCTCGTCCTGGGTCGGGATGGTGTTGATGCCGCAACCGGCCAGCGCTGCGGCGAGCAAGGCGACCGGCGCCAGCCGGGCGATGGACTTCAGTAGTTTCATGGTGCGAGCCTCCCAGGCCGACGCGATCGGCGCCGGCGACCATACAGCATCAAACGCCGATCCCCGACTTGCGCTGCATCAAGCGCGGCGGCTTTCCGCCGGGGCGGCGCGGCGGTATGAAGAGCCATGGCCGACGGCGAAGCCCCCAAATCCCAAAAAGCCCCGCCGACGAAGTTCGGGACCGGCTTCCTGCGCGACATCTGGTACTTCGCGGCGCTCGCGACCGACGTGAAACCGGGGGCGATGGCCCGACACGAACTGCTCGGCGAGCCGGTGCTGATCGGCCGCGATCGAAAGGGCGGTCTGTTCGCCCTACGCGACGTCTGCCCTCACCGGGCCGCGCCGCTTTCGGCGGGGAAGATCGTCTCTGAACCCGACGGCCGCCCGTCCGTCGAATGCCCCTATCACGGCTGGCGGTTCGGCAAGGATGGAGGCTGTACGGCCATTCCCTCGCTGGTCTCGGACCAGGCGATGGACGTCTCCCGCATCCGGGTGCGACGCTACCCGGTGGCCGAGAGCCAGGGGATGGTGTTCGTTTGGGTCCCCAGCGACCCCCGCTTCGACGGCGAACCGCCCGAGCCGCCGCCGCAATTCCCCGGCGTGGTCGGCGGCGGTCCTAAAATCGTCGACCGGATGGTGTTCGACAGCCATATCGACCACGCGGTCGTCGGGCTGATGGACCCCGCCCACGGCCCCTATGTCCATCAGCAGTGGTGGTGGCGTTCCAGCGGCAGCCAGCACGACAAGGCCAAGAAGTTCGAGCCGCGCGAGGCCGGCTTCTCCATGGTCCGCCACGAGCCTTCGAAGAACTCCAGAGCCTACGCCATCCTCGGCGGCGAGCCGCTGACCGAGATCACCTTCCGCCTGCCCGGCCTGCGCTGGGAGCACATCACCATCGGCCCGCGCCAGGTGCTGTCGCTGACCTGCCTGACCCCCATCCACGACACGGCGACGAAGATCACCCAGATCGTCTGGTCCGACCACCCGGCCTTCCTGTTCCTGCGGCCCTTTGTGGCGGCGGGCGCCCGCGCCTTCCTGCGCCAGGACGCCGGCATGGTGAACCTGCAGAACGAGGGGCTGAAGTACGACCCTTCGCTGCTGTGGATCGACGACGCCGACACCCAGGCCAAGTGGTACCAGCAGCTGAAGAAGGAGTGGGCCGCCGCGACGGCCGCGGGCCGCCCCTTCGCCAATCCGGTGCAGCCCGTCACCTTGCGCTGGCGCAGCTAGCGGCGGGTCTTCACCGCCGCCACGGTCTGCGCCAGCATCTCATCGGCCGGGGTCTGGACGATGGGCGAGCGGATCGGAATGTCCGGCGTCACCCCGCGCGAGCGCCGGTCCCCGTTCGGGCGGATGATGCGCGCCTTGGGAAAGCCGACCGACAGGCCGGTGTTGGCCAGGGTGAACCGCTCCATCGCCCCATAGGTGCTGGCCATGTCGCTGGTCGGCTCGCCCAGCACCTTGCCGAAACCATAGTCCTGAACCAGGGCCGCCACCGAGACGGTGTTGGAATAGGACTGCCGGTCGATCAGCAGCCAGACCCGGCCCTTGAACCGCCGCCCGGTTCTCGGCTGGGCCTGGGGCATGGGGAAGTCGACGATGTCGCCCGGCTTCGCGCTGGCATAAAGCCGGGCGTAGATCTGCGAGACATCCCCGGCCGTGACCGGGTCGTGGTCGATCCGCGCCTGGTTGGCGGCGATGGCCTCGAGGCTGACCTTGACCTTGAAGCTGGAGAAGAAGCGGAACGGCCGGTCGGCGAACCAGGCGATCATCGGGTCGCTGAAGGCGTTGTCGCCGCCGGGATTGCCGCGCAGGTCGATGATCAGGTCGGTCGCCCGCGCCGCAATGAAGTCCTCGAAGGCCTTGTCGGTAAAGGCGATGAAGCCACGGGCGTCATACATGTCCGCCTCGACCTGGGCCTCGGCGTTGTAGAAGGGCCCCGGCCGCAGATAGGCGATGCCGCCCCGCAGCATTCGCGCCTGACGCATGGGCGTATCGAGGTCCAGGGTCGGTGGCTGGGCGGCAGCGAAGGCGGCGGCCTCTTCCCGCGTGCGGGCGGCCAGCGCCACATCGAAGGTCCGGTCGCCTCGGCGCAGGGTGACGGTGAACCGGTCCTTCTGGCCGATCTCCAGCCACAGCAGCCGGGCGAAATCGAACTCCAGCAGGGAGTCGCGCATGTAGGTCGTCTCGGCCGAGACATGCCGGCCAGTGCGGGAAAGCCAGGCGCCGATGGGCTGGCCCTCCAGCGCCAGCAGTTCGTCGCCGCGCGCCACCTGGTCCGAGCCGCTCATGTTGCCGCTGACCCAGACGCGGCTTCCCACCGGCCGGATGACCAGGGGAAAGGCCTTGCCGCCCCCGGCCCGAAAGGCCGACCAGGCCTGATGCGGGAAGTCGATTCGCGTGTGGCCCATCCGCGCCCTGGCCAGGAAGGTCTGGAACAGGACCTGCGCCTGCATTTGGGTCATCGGCCTGTCGAGCCGGGCCAGGGTCGCCGCATAGGCCTGGTCCATCTCGGCCTTGGGGGTGAAGGCGTAGAGGTCGACGTGCGCCCCCTTGAGCCGGCGGTACATCTCCTCGAAGTCCGCCCGCAGCGCCGCCGGCTGATAGAGCTGCGAATCCGGCGAGGCCGGCGGCGCGGCCGCCAGCAGCAACAGCCCGATCAGCGCCAGCGCCACCGTTCGAATCCCCTTGATCATCTCTCACTCCAAAACGTCCTGGCGGCCTCGCCTTGTGGCTAGCGTGGCGGGCGCTAGAGTTGAACGACGCAATCCTCCCGCCTTCCTGACTTTTTCCTGACCAGGCTCCCAATGACCGCCGCCGACCAGCTGACCGTGGGACCCTGGCGGGCGTCGCGCATGAGCGGGCGGATCGAGCGGCCCGGCCAGGCCCGCGACGTCGAGCCCAAGGTGATGGACCTGCTGTTCCTGCTCGCCGCCCACCGGGGCCAGGTGGTTGGCCGCGACGACATCCTCGCCGCTGTCTGGCCGGGCGTCACGGTCGGCGAGGACGCCCTCTCCCGCTGCGTGTTCAAGCTGCGCCGCGCCCTGGACGACGATCCCAAGGCGCCCCGCTTTATCGAGACCGTCCCCAAGCGCGGCTACCGCCTGATCGCCGAGGCCGACGCGCCGTCGCGTCGGCAAACCCGCCCACTGGTCTATGTCGGCCTGGTCGCCCTGCTGGTCCTCGCGGCCATCGCTGCCGCCCTGCTCACTGCCCGCGCGCCCCGCGACAGCGAGGCCGACCGCCTGGTCCGCCGGGCCGACGACCTCTATTTCCAGTTCGACCGCCGCAACAATGAGGCCGCCGTCACCCTCTACGAGCGGGCCATCGAGGCCGAGCCGGGCTCGGTCGCCGCGCGGGCCGGCCTGGCCAACGCCCTGGTCCAGCAGGTGATCCGCTATATCGGCCCGTCACCCCCGCGCACCCAACTGTCGGAAGCCCTGGCGCGCGGCGTGGGCAAGACGCCGGAAGGCGCCGACCGCCTGGCCCGCGCCCGGGCGGTGGCCGAAGGCGCCGTGCGCGACGCGCCCCAGGATCCGGTCGCCCTCAAGGCGCTCGGCTTCGTCCTCGCCGCCCAGGGCGACCTTGCCGCCGCCGAGGCCGTCTATCGCCGGGCCCTGGCCGCCGACCCCGACGCCTGGGGGGTGATGATCAACCTCGGCGAAACGGTCGAGCTGCGGGGCGACCGCGCCGCCGCGCTGCCGCTGTTCGAACGGGCCTACGCCGCCATGAGCCGGCTGTACGGACAGGAGGCGCAGCGGATCAGCCCCTGGCAGTCGGAACTCGGCGTCGAGATCGCCCGTCGCCAAGCCACCGCCGGTCGCCCCGCCGAGGCGCAGACATGGTACCGCCGTGTCCTCGCCGACACCCCGCTGCACCCGGCCGCCACCGCCGGCCTGGCGGTCCTGTTGGCCCGTCAGGGCGACCGCCCCGCCGCCATCCGCCTGTGCCGCGAACTGGTTGAGCGGGCGGGGCCGTCAGCCGGTTGCGCGCCCTTCCTCTAGGCCCGCTGGCTCCACAGGTCGGCATCCTCCTCCGCCCCGATCAGCGCCAGGCCGGTGGCGATCGACACCAGTTCGGCGCCGCTCTCCAGCTTGGCCGCGCCGAACCGCCGCTCGAAGATGGCCCGCACCGCCGGCACGAAGGACGAGCCACCGGTCAGGAACACCCGGTCGACCCCCGTCTCCGACAGGCCGGCGCGGGACAGGGCCTCGTCCACGGCGCCCTCGATGGCGGCCAACTCCGGGGCGATCCAGCCGTTGAAGTCGGCCCGCTTCACGTCCTGCTCCAGCCGGATCGAGCCGGCCTCGAACAGGAACCGAGCCTCCTCGTGGGCCGACAGGGCCTCTTTCAACCGCGAGACCGCCTGGTAGAGGCGGTAGCCGTGGTTGTCGTCGAGCATCTCGACCAGCCGCTCGATCTTCTCCGGCTCCTGGGCGGTGCGGACCAGGCCGCGGATGTCGCGCATGTCGCGGCTGGCCCTAAGGATCGCCAGCTGCTCCCAGCGGGCGAAGGCGGTGAAGTAGCGGTTGGGAATGGGCAGCAGGTTGTCGAAGGCCCGGTAGCTGGACCCCTTGCCGAGCGCAGGCGAGACCAGATGCTCGATGATCCGATAGTCGAAGGCGTCGCCCGCCACCCCGACCCCGCTGTTGGCTAGGCCCTGGGAGCGGATGCGCCCGCCCTCCCGCTCGAACCGCACCAGGGAAAAGTCGCTGGTGCCGCCCCCGAAGTCGGCGACCAGCACGGTGGCGTCCTGCTTCAGCTGGCGGGCGAAGAAGAAGGCCGCCGCCACCGGCTCAAAAGCATAGCGGATGTCGGTGAAGCCCAGCCGCCCGAAGGCCTCCTGATAGCGACGAAGCGCCAGGTCCGGATCGGGCCGCAGCCCCGCGAAATTGACCGGCCGGCCCACAATGACCCGGCTGGGCAGGTCGTCGAGTTCACCGCCGGCATGGTCGCGCACCTTCAGCAGGAAGGCGCTCAGCAGGTCCTCGAAGGCGAACTTCTTCCGTAGGATCTCGGTGTCGGTGAACAGCGGGCTGGCCGCATAGGACTTGAAGGACTGGATGAACCGCGTCTCCAGCGGCTCCTCCAGATAGGTCTCGATCGCCCAGGGCCCGGCCTCGACCTCGCGACCGGCCGGGTCGTGAATCGGGGCGTGGAAGCTGAGCGCCGAGCGGAAGGCGACGATCTCCGCGTCGTCTTTGGGGAAGTGGATCAGGCGGGCGTCGCCGTCCCCTGTGGTGATCGAGACGACCGTGTTGGTCGTCCCGAAGTCGATTCCGAGTACGGGTTGGGTGGGCATGGTGTGGTCCAACGCAAAATGGCCCCTGCCTGAAAAAGGAAGGGGTGAGTTGATGGGATGAGGATGCGCGTCACGGGCGTTGGGCCGTGAGGAGCACGGCTAGGCCTGGCGCAGGATGTCCATGATCATGAAGCCATAACCCTCATCCTTCCCCTCATCAGCTCTCTTGGGCCGCGGGCTGCTCGTAAGCCGCCATCATGGCCATGTTCAGAATCCGCGAAACCGAAGCGCTCAGCGGGCAGATCTGCACCGACTTCGACATCCCCAGCAGGATCGGCCCGATCACTGTCGCCCCGCCCAGCGTCTGCACCAGCTTGGTGGAGATCGAGGCGGAGTGGATGGCCGGCATGATCAGCACATTGGCCGGGCCGGTCAGCCGCATGAACGGGTAGTTGACGTGCTGGTCGGGGTCGAGGGCCAGTTCGGGCGGCATTTCGCCCTCGTATTCGAAGTCGACGCCCATGGCGTCGAGCATGGCGACCGCCTCGCGCACCTTCTCCGACCGCTCGCCCATCGGGTTGCCGAAGGCCGAGTAGCTCATGAAGGCCACCCGCGGCTTGAAGCCCAGCTGCTTGACCGACCGGGCGCTCTCCATGGCGATCTCGACCAGATCGTTGGCGTCGGGCATCTCGGTGACGTTGGTGTCGGCGATGAACAGGGTCCGGCCCTTGGTGAGAAGGATGCTCATCCCCAGCACCCGGCCGTCCGGCGCCGGATCGATCACTCGCATCACGTCATCCAGCGCCTGGTCGAAGCTGCGGGTCACCCCGGTGACCATCCCGTCCGCATCGCCGAACGCCACCATCGAGGCGGCGAAGCTGTTGCGGTCCTGGTTGATCAACCGCTGTACGTCGCGGCGCAGATAGCCATCGCGCTGCAGCCGTGCGTAGAGGGCGTCCACATAGTCCGGATTACGATCCGACAGCCGGGCGTTGACGATCTCCAGCCCCGACTCGGCCGGGTCCATCCCGACCAGCCGCATGTTGCTGTGCACCAGCTCCTCACGGCCGCAGAGGATGGCCGTGCCCAGGCCCTGCTGCTGGAAGGCGTAGGCGGCGCGGATGACGCTGGGCTCCTCGCCTTCGGCGAAAACGATGCGCTTGGCCGGCTGGGCCTGCACCCCGTCGCTGATCCGCTGCAGGAAGGCCGCCGTCGGGTCCAGCCGCTGGGCCAGGCTGTCCTTGTAGGCGTTCATGTCGATGATCGGCCGGCGGGCCACGCCGGTGTCCATCGCCGCCTGCGCCACGAACGGCGGGATGTACCAGATCAGCCGGGGATCGAAGGGCGTCGGGATGATGTATTCCCGTCCGAACTTGAGCTGCCGTCCATGATAGGCGGCGGCCACCTCATCCGGCACGTCCTCGCGGGCCAGGGCGGCCAACGCTTTGGCGCAGGCGATCTTCATTTCCATGTTCACCCGCCGGGCCCGCACGTCGAGCGCGCCCCGGAAGATGTAGGGAAAGCCCAGCACATTGTTGACCTGGTTGGCGTAGTCGCTGCGCCCCGTGCCCACAATCGCGTCCGAGCGCACCTCGGCCACCTCTTCCGGGGTGATCTCAGGGTCGGGATTGGCCATGGCGAAGATCAGCGGATTGGGCGCCATGGTGGCGACCATCTCCTTGGTCACCGCCCCCTTGGCGCTGAGGCCGATGAACACGTCCGCCCCGACCATCGCCTCGGCCAGCGTCCGGTGCGGCGTGTCGGTGGCGTGGGCGCTTTTCCACTGGTTCATGTCCTCGGTGCGGCCCCGATAGAGGACGCCCTTGCGGTCCACCGCGATGACGTTCGACGGCGTCACCCCCATGGCCTTGATCAGCTCCAGGGTGGCGATGCCCGCCGCGCCCGGGCCGTTCAGCACCACCTTGACGTCCTTCAGCTCACGCCCGCTGATCTCGCAGGCGTTGATCAGGCCGGCGGCGGTAATGATCGCGGTGCCGTGCTGGTCGTCGTGGAACACCGGGATGTCGAGCAGCTCCTGCAGCTCGGTCTCGATGCGGAAGCACTCGGGGCTCTTGATGTCTTCCAGATTGATGCCGCCGAAAGTCACCCCGATGTTCTTGACCACTGTGATGATCTCGTCGGGGTCCTCGGTGCTGACCTCGATGTCGATGGCGTCCACGTCGGCGAACCGCTTGAACAGCACCCCCTTGCCCTCCATCACCGGCTTGGAGGCCAGGGCGCCCAGGTTGCCGAGACCCAGGATGGCCGTGCCGTTGGAGATCACCGCCACCAGATTGCCCTTGGAGGTGTAGTCGTAGGCCAGCTCCGGATTCTCGGCGATGGCCAGCACCGGCACGGCGACGCCCGGCGAATAGGCGAGCGACAGATCCCGCTGGGTGGCCATCGGCTTGGTGGCCTGGATGGCGATCTTCCCCGGCGTCGGAAACTGGTGGAAGGCCAGCGCCTCCTCGTCGGTGAAGGTCTTCTTCTCGGATTCGTTCATGGGAGCCTTCGGGCTGGCCGTGGCGCACGCGCGGGCGCCGTTATGTCGGAAAGGCGCGCAACCTAGCGACCGAGGGTCGCGGGAACAACCGCCTGCGGTCGATCGCAAAAATTAGATTTGTAGTCTGTTTACGGTTGGGGCGGATGGTGCCCTATGGCTCGTGTGCTCCGGCTCCTCCTTCCGATCCTGCTGTTGCTCGGCTGTGAGCCCCCTAAGCCGACTCCGGACACGCAGCCGCTTGTGGACGGGGCTCGAAATGAGAGCTGGCGAAAGCAGCCCCGGCCGATTTCCAAACCGGACTCCGAGACATGCGAGCATGGGACCGAGGGACGTTTGGCGGCAAAGGAGGCGGATAGGTCCCGTCTCACTGAGCGGCTGGCGCGGGGCGAGGCGGATGCTGAACGCGAGGCGCGCGAAGCCGCTTCGAAGGGAGCCTTCGGCCTGATCTGGCTCCGTCGTTGGGGCGACAGCCAGCCCAGCGGCATGCTCTGCCGAGGACCGGATAACGCCCACATGGGACCCGACATGCCTCTGGAGCGCTTCGGGCTGCACATCGACCACAACCCCTTGCCGCCCGGACACGCTCCGCCGAAGACTGAGGCGGCGATGGCCGACTACGCCCTGCGCTACAACCGGGCCATGCTGGCCGATCCCCGGTTTCCCTATGCTGACATCTGCGCCCAGGCGAAGCCGCGCCCGCAGTTTACGCAGAACGATATCCGCCAACCCGATGAATGGGCGGGCCCGCCACCCGCGCCGCCGACCAGCCGCCCGCTCAGCCTGGGCGAAGCCGCTCGGCATGGAACCCCCGCCTCTCTGGATCAGTGGATCGCTCGCCGAGCCGACCGGCTCGACGAGCCCGACGACTTTGCCCTGACGCCGCTGGCCTGGGCGGTGCTCCATGACCGGCCGGAGGCGGTCCGCAGCCTGCTGGCGGCCGGGGCTGACCCTTATCCCACCCTCTGCAACCACCATCCCGAGGCCCCGGCGCTGGTTCTGGCCATGCGGCTGCGGCGGCCGTATGTGATCGAGATGGCGCGCGCCGGCGGCTTGGGAACCCGGCGCCCCTGGCCCCGTCGGCTGATGGTGATCGCCGTGGAAACTGATCAGGTCGCTTTGGTCCGCCTGATGCTGAGCCAGCCCAACCAAGCTGGCGACGGCCCCCTGCACCGTCGAGACGAGCCGCTTTCACCGGCCATGAAACGGGCGCTCGACGCCCGGAGCAAAGACTAGGCTTCCGCCTTTGCCCGCGCCGCCACCTTGGCGATGGCATCGACAATCTCATCCCAGAACACCGCCGGCACGTCGTGGCCCATGCCGGGGATGACCATCAGCTCGGCGCCGGGGATGTTTTCCGCCGTGTCCTTGCCGCCGGCCAGGGGCACCAGCGGATCGACCTCGCCATGGATCACCACGGTCGGCGCCCTGACGCCCGCCAGCTTCGGCCGCCGGTCGGGCGAGGCCAGCACGCCGACGTACTGGCGCAGGAACCCGGCCGGCGCATAGGCGCGATTGAAGTCTCCGGCGATCCGCTCGCGCAGGGCGGCCTCGTCGATATGGCCCGGCGAGCCGACCACATGGCCCATCTTCACCCCATGGGCCAGGAAAGCCTCGAAATCCTCATGCGGGTTCGGCGCCGGGGTGCTCAGCGCCGCCATGGCTTCGGGCGTGCCCGGCGGCAGCGTGCGGTTGCCGGTGGTCGACATGATCGATGTCAGCGACAGGGTGCGCTCCGGGAAATCGGCCGCCACCAGCTGGGCGATCATCCCGCCCATCGAGGCCCCGACGATATGGGCCCGGTCGATGTCCAGCGCGTCCAGCACCCCGACCGCGTCCCGCGCCATGTCGTCCAGGGTATAGGCGGACGGAACCGCCGTGCCGCTGACAAAGGCCGTCAGGGCCGCGGCCATGTCGGCGGGCCCGGCGGCGTCGAACTTTTCCGACAGCCCGACATCCCGGTTGTCGAACCGGATCACCCGGAAGCCCCGGCCGGCCAGCCGGTCGCAGAACCCCTCCGGCCACCGCGTCATCTGGGCGCCCAGCCCCATGATCAGCAGCAACGGCTCGCCGGCGCCTCGCTCGTCGTACTCGATGGCGATACCGTTGGCGGTCAGCTGGGGCATGGGTGTTTCCTTCCGTTTGTTGACCGCACTGTCGGCGGGCGGCGCTGGGTCCGTCAACGATCTGTGCTCAGATCGCACGGGCTCTCCCTTGATTCCCCGCCCGTCTGTGCTTTTCTCCGCCCCCGTCTCCAGGAGCCGCCCGTGACCCAAGCCCCCGTCCGACTGGCCATAGCCGGCGCGCTGGGACGCATGGGCCAGGCCATCGCCCGTTCCGCCGAGGACCGTTCCGATATCACGGTGAACGCGCGCTTCGACCGACCGGACGCCGGCGATCCCGCCCTGGTCACCGCCGCCCAGGCTCTCGCCGCCGCCGATGTGGTCATCGATTTCACCGTGCCGGAGGCGTCCGTCGCCCTGGCCGAGCAGGCGGCCGGGCGTGGGGGCGTGGCCCTGATCATCGGCTCGACCGGCTTCTCACCCGACCAGCTGCGCCGCATCGACCAGGCGGCCCAGCGGATCGCCATCGTCCGCTCGGGCAACTTCAGCCTGGGGGTCAACATGCTGCTGGGCCTGGTCGAGCGCGCGGCGCGCGGCCTGCCCCCCGAGTTCGACATCGAAGTCTTCGAGGCCCACCACCGCCGCAAGGTCGACGCCCCCTCGGGCACCGCCCTGATGCTGGGCGAGGCCGCCGCCAAGGGGCGCGGAACGCCCCTCTCTGAAGCCCGCCTGCCGCCGCACGACGGCATCACCGGTCCCCGGCCGGACGGCATCGGGTTTTCGGTGGTGCGCGGCGGCGGGATCGTCGGCGAGCACAGCGTGATCTTCGCCGGCGAGGAGGAGGTGCTGACCCTGTCGCACAGCGCCCGCGACCGGGGGCTGTTCGCGCGCGGGGCCCTGGCCGCGGCGCTCTGGGCGGCCGGGCGGCCAGCGGGCCTCTACGACATGCAGGATGTTCTGGGCCTGAAGGACTGACGTTTGAAAAAGCTGGGGAGCTTAAAGAGTTGAAGAAGATCGTTTTGCTGGCGGCCGCCGCCGCCCTCGGTTTCGGCCCCATGGCGACGGCCCAGTCCTCGCGCGGCTTCACCCCCGCCGACCTGTTCACCCTGGAGCAGGCCACCGATCCGCAGGTCCGCCCGGACGGCAAACAGGTGGTCTATGTCCGCGCCAGCGCCGACGTGACCACCGACCGCACCCGCCGCACGATCTGGATCGTTGACGCCGCCAGCGGCGCCCAGCAGCCCCTAGTGGCCGGGCCCGGGGCCCACATGTCGCCCCGCTGGTCGCCAGACGGCAAGCGTCTGGCCTATATCTCCACCGCCGAGGGCGGCTCGCCCCAGCTGTTCGTCCGCTGGATGGAGACCGGCGCGACCAGCCGCATCGCCACCCTGGAGTCGGCGCCGGACGCCATCGCCTGGTCGCCCGACGGCCGCTCCATCGCCTTCCTGGGCTTCGTCGGCGCCGACGGGCTGAAGCTCAGCTATGGCGCGCCGCCGACCAGGCCCGAGGGGGCCACCTGGGCCGAGCCGCTGAAGGTGATCACCGGCCTGCGCTACCGCACCGATTCCGAAGGTCTGCTGTCGCCGGGCGCGTCGCAGATCTTCGTGGTCTCGGCCGAGGGCGGCACGCCGCGCCAGCTGACCACCGGCGCCTTCGACACCATCGGCCAGCTGAGCTGGACCCCGGACGGAGCGAAAATCCTGTTCGGCGGCTCGCGCGAGGTCGGCTGGGAGCATGACCCGGGCCTCGTTGACCTCTACGAGGTGGCGGTGGCCGACGGCGCGATCCGGCGGCTGACCGATCGCTATGGCCCGGACGCCTTCCCGCGCGTCTCGCCGGACGGCAAGCTGGTCGCCTACCTGGGCTATGACGACAAGAAGACCGCCTATCACGACGTCCACCTCTATGTGGCCAATGTCGATGGCTCCAATCCGCGCCGGCTGGCCCCGGCGCTGGACCGGTCGGTGGACGACCTGCGGTGGTCGGCCGACAGCCGCTCGATCACCTTCCAGTACGTCGACCGGGCGGTGACCCGGCTGGCGCGGGTGGACCTGACCGGCAGGATGACCCCGATCACCGCCCAACTTGGCGGCGGCGGGCTGGACCGGCCCTACAGCGGCGGCGCCTTCGACATGGCCGGCGGCACGCTCGCCTACACCGGCGCGAACGAATACCGCCCCGCCGACCTGTTCATCAGCCGGGGCGCCGCGGCGACCCAGGTGACCCGCCTGAACGAGGACGTGCTGGCCCACAAGACGCTGGCCAAGGTCGAATACCTGCCGGTGAAGTCCAGCCTAGATGGCCGCGAGGTGCCGGCCTGGATCGCCTACCCGCCTGGCTTTGACCCAGCGAAGAAGTACCCGCTGATCCTCGAGATCCATGGCGGGCCGAACACGTCCTACGGCCCCTACTTCGCCACCGATGTGCAGCTGTATGCGGCCGCCGGCTACATCGTGCTCTACACCAACCCGCGCGGCTCGACCTCGTATGGCGAGGAGTTCGCCAACCTGATCGACAAGAAGTATCCGGGCCCCGACTACGATGACCTGATCAGCGCCGTGGACGCCGCGATCGCCACGGGCCATGTCGATGAGCGCAACCTGTTCGTCACCGGCGGGTCGGGCGGCGGGGTGCTGACCAGCTGGATCATCGGCAAGACCGACCGCTTCCGCGCCGCCGCCACCCAGAAGCCGGTGATCAATTGGACCACCGAGGCCCTGACCAGCGACATCCCCACCGTCACGGCGGGCTATTGGTTCGCCAAGATGCCCTGGGAGGACCAGGAGAGCTACTGGGCCCGCTCGCCCCTGTCGCTGGTCGGCAACGTCAAGACCCCGACCCTGGTCGTGGTCGGCGAGAAGGACTACCGCACCCCTGTCAGCGAGAGTGAGCAGTACTACCAGGCGCTGCAGCTGCGGCAGGTGCCGTCGGCCCTCGTGATCGTCCCCGGAGCCAGCCACGGCGGCATCGCCGCCCGGCCCAGCCAGTCGGGGGCCAAGGCCGGGGCGATCATCGCCTGGTTCGAGAAGTACCGGGTCAAATAGTGCATCCCTCGCCGATCTTCCGGCAGGACGACGAGGCGGCCCTGGCCGCCCTCGTCGCCGCCCACCCCTTCGCCCTGATTGTCGGTGTGGTGGAGGGGCGACCGGTGGCGGTCCATGCGCCGGTGCTGCTGCGGGGGCGCACCCTGCGGTTCCATGTGTCGCGGGCCAATGCTCTCGTCCCCGCCCTGGTCGGCGGCGGCCGGGTCCTGGCGGTGGTCACCGGCCCCCACGCCTACATCAGCCCCGACTGGTACGGCCTCGACGACCAGGTCCCGACCTGGAACTACCTGTCGGCCGAGATGGAGGGGCCGGTCACGGTCCTTGACGAGGCTGGCGCCGCCACCTTGGTCGACGAGCTTTCCGACCATTTCGAAGCCGACCTCGCGCCTAAGCCGGTGTGGAAGCGGAGCAAGATGACGCCCGGCCGGTTCGAGGCCCTGCTGCGCGGCATCGTCGCCTGCGAGGTGGCGTTGGACCGTTTCGAAGGCATCTGGAAGCTGGGCCAGCACAAGCCCGACGCCGCCCGAGAGGCCGTGGCCGACGCGTTGGGGGATCACCAGTTGGCTGAGATCAGCCGTCCGCCCCGATGAGCACGTCGTCGATCTGCGGTGGCGGGACGGCCTCGACCCTTTCCGGCGGCGGGGGCGTGCGACGGTCCACTTGCCAGGTGCGGTAGGGCTCGTAGCGCGTGCCCGTCCATTGCTGGGCGGTCACCGTGACAGACCCCGCCTCAATGTCGATGGCATTGAAGCTGGGCGCCACGCCCCGCTCGCGGATCGAGAGCGTTCCCGCCCCCACCGCATAGGTGCGGCCGTCGCCGAACGGGTAGGGCTGGACAAAGGGGGTGTGGATGTGGCCGGTCAGCACCAGATCCACCTTGGAGGCGGTAAAGGCCTCGGCCGCGCCGGCGCCGCCCCAGACATTGCCGGTCATTGGCCCGCCGAGCACCTCGACCAGCGGGTGGTGACATGTCACGAGCCTCAGTGTCCCCTCCGGCCCAGTGCTGATCCGGGCGATGGCGCGGCGCACCTGGGCGCGGCTGATCTGGCCCTTGGACCAGTTTGCCCGGGGTTGCACGCCGCGCGCCGTGTTGACCCCGGCATAGGCCAGGCCCTCGACCGGCGGCGGGGTCACCAGGTGGCCCAGCCAGCGCTTGAAGCGGGTCCAGGGCATCAAGGCGCGGTAGGGGATGTTGAAATAGGGGACGTCGTGGTTGCCCGCAGTCACCACGACGGGGACGGGCAGGGCGTCCAGCCAGGCCCTGGCGGCGGCGAATTCCTTCGGCATGCCTTCGCGCGTCAGGTCGCCGCTGATGATGGCCAGGTCCACAGGATTGTCGACCAGCCACCGGGCCGCGCCGGCCACGGCCGCCTCGTTCTCTCCGCCGAAATGAATATCGGAGGCGTGGAAAAGCCGGAGTGGCCTCATGCGGTCGCCTTGGAGGCCGGGTCTCGGGGGACCAGGGCGCGGAAGGCGTTGGGCTTGAAGCGCACCAGGGCGGTGCGGCCAAGCTTCACCGACTCCCCGTCGAGGATGGCGGGGATCTGACCGCCAGCCCAGCAATAGGCCTGCCGCGCCAGGGTCACCTGCACCGACTGGTCCTGGCGCCACTGTCCCGCCGCCGCGGCCAGGGCCAGGCGAAAGACGTCGATGGCGCCGCTGGGATCCAAAGCGGCGGCCTCAAGGCCGGCGGCGTCGTTGTCCAGTTCCTTGGAGACGATCGGGCACATGAAAGTCAGGGCTTCCGACTTCAGCCGCGCCCCGCCGTCCAGGGTGAAGCGCAGCCGACCGCTGAAAGCCTGGCCCCAGGCTCGCTTGGCCCGGGCGATGGCCAGCCACAGCCGGCCCATTCGCACCGCCTCCCGCGCCCGCGCCCAGAGTGCCGGCGAGCCGAGGATGGCGGCCACATAGAAGCTGTGATTCTCCACCGTGCCGCCGGAAATCCGCTTTTCGACCCCGTCGGTCAGGATGGCCTCAAGCGCCTGCGGCCAGGTCGTCTGGCCGTAGATCGCGAAGGGCAGCATGTTCATCGTGCCGCCCGGCAGCGGCGCGACCATCGGCCCATCCGGCCCGGCCGCCTCGGCCACGGCGCGGGCGGTTCCGTCGCCTGCGATCACGATGATCAGATCCGGCTTGGCGTCCAGGGCGTTACGGATGATCTCGCCCAGCTTGCCGGCCTGGCAACGCTGGACATTGGCCTCCAAGTCGTAACCCTCCAGGATGGCGGTGACCTCCTCGCAGGCGTTCGGCCCGACGCTGCCCGACAGGGGGTTGGCGATGACCTCCACCTTGCGAACACCGTCGACCTTGCGTTTCGGCGAGGCGGTTTCAACGGCCGTCTCGGCCGTCGGTTTGCTCTTCACGGGTGTCTTGCCCCCCACCATGCGTCAGCCCGCCGGCTGGCTGTTATCGACCGGTTCGGCCTCGGTGGACAGCGTGTCCTGCACGGCGGCGGCGCCCTTCTTCAAGGTCGGCACGGCTTCGCGCGCGGCGGAGGAGACGCCGCGGTCCATCAGGGCGCCGCCCTCGCTGAACGAACCCTTGTAGGCCGCCAGCGCCAGCGACGTCCCACCGATCAAGGCCACAGCCACAAGGGCCAGCGCCATGAACGGGGAGCGCTTGTGACGAGCCCTCTCCTCGCGGCGTCCACGCTCATAGGCTGCCTTCAGCTCGGCGTCGGAATGGCCGTGGTGGCCGGCGTCATGGACGGCCGTCGGACTCTGCTTGGGGCGAAAAAGGGTAACCATGGCTTGCCTCTGGACGATGGCGGGTTCGCTGGCAGAACGGAAGGGGGCGACGGCGGTTCCGAACCGGTTCCACGAGGGAACTTTTTAACGGGTAACAACGTTGCCTGACGGTAGGGGTTCGCCGTGTGGGCGAATCCCGGCGCTTGCCTGGAGGCCTCCTTGCGCAGTCTGCCGGCCTTGCTGATCGCCGCCACCCTGGTGGGGTGCGCCAGCGTTCCGCCGCCGCCCCCGCCACCGCCTGGCGAGACTATGCGGTCGGCGCCGAAGCCGGTCTCACGGCCAGGGGTCAATCGGCGCCAGTACTTCGACCAGAAGACAGGTCGCTACTATTATTTCGACACAAGCCGCGGCGCCTATTTCTGGGAAAATGGCCAGCCGCGGAGTTGAGGTTCAGCCCGAAAACGGGCCAATGAGGGGTGAGGTCATGAAGACGAGAATTCTGATGGTCATGCTGGCGGGGGCCGCCCTGGCCGCCTGCGCCAGCACCAATACGCCGAAGACGCAGGTGGCGCGGTTCACGCCCTGCGAGGACATCAATGTCGCAATCTACTTCGACAGCGGGTCCGCGGCGGTGAGCCGCGATGGTCGCGCCGTGCTGCGCGGGGCGGCCAAGCAGGCCGAGGGCTGCAAGGTCAATGGCGTCGACGTGATCGGCCTTGCCGACGCGGTCGGGGCCCCGGACGCCAACCTGGCCCTGTCCGAAAAGCGTGCGGCCAGCGTGACCAAGACGCTGCAGAGCTACGGGCTGACCAATGTGCGGGTCGCCGCCGCCGGCGATGCTGGGGCGGTCATCCCGACCGGTTCGCAAACGACCGTCGCCGCGCCTATGCGGCGCCGGGCCGACGTTATCCTGCGCCTGTCTGCCAATCCGTAGGAGAGAGGGCGGCCCGGTCACCTCACAGCGGCCGGGCGGTTTTCCACAAGGAAAGGGCGGGTCCGAATTTTCGGACCCGCCCTTTGAAGTTTGCATCATCGAGAATTGGGGTGCGGAGACGGCAGGCTGACTGTGGTCAGCCTCAAGTCGGGGGGGGCGTCGCCGCCTCCGCAAAGAGAAAATGCGGAAGGCGAAAACGCGTTCCCGCTATTGGCGATTTTTTTCTGATTCTTTTGCCCTAAGACTCATCATGTCACGAAGTCGTTGATCCATCTGCCATTTTGCCGGGAACGCGGGCGCTGTTCGGCACGTTTTCGAATCGATGGCGCGCAACCGCGTCTGCCGATTTCGTAAGGAGCCCTCTCATGGCCGAAGTGATTCACGACGCCGATGGCGATCACACCACCATCCAGACCACCGAGGCTCGCCAGGGCCGGTGGGGTCGTCATGTCTTCTGGGTGTTGGTCGTCTCGACCCTCCTGGCCGCCTTGGTGCTGTTCGTCAGCTGGGGCATGCGCTCCGGTGACCTGGCCGCCGCCGACGCCACCGAAACCAACCGGGTGACCCAGACCACCCCGCAATCGCCGCCGCCGGCGGCCGACCCCGGCCCGACCTACACCGCGCCTTAAGCCGCGTCGGACATCAAAAAAAGGGCCGCCCGAAAGGGCGGCCCTTCTTCTTTGTTCGTTGGTCCGGCCTGAGCGGCAATCTGAGCCGTCAGCCCGGAGATCGCCTAAGCGGCGATCTTTTGGCGACCCGGATGGAAGAACAGCGCCTGGCCGATCGCCGCCTTCACCGTTTCCGGCTGGAAGGGCTTGGTGATCAGGAAGGTCGGTTCCGGGCGCTCGCCGGTCAGCAGCCGCTCGGGGAAGGCGGTGATGAAGATCACCGGCACGTTGAACTGGCCCAGGATGTCCTTGACCGCATCGATGCCGGAAGACCCGTCGGCCAGTTGGATATCAGCCAGCACAAGCCCCGGCTGCTTCTTGGCAATGGCCTCGACCGCCTCAGTGCGCGTGGCGGCGATATCCACCACGTTGTGGCCGAGCTCGCGGACCAGCGCCTCGATATCGGCCGCGATCACCGGCTCGTCCTCGATGATGAGAACGTCGGTGGCCAGTTCGGCGTCAATGTCGGCCTGGGCCTGGGCGATCAGCCGCTCGACTTCCGGATAACCGGTATCGAGGATCTGGGCCGCCTCGCTGGGGGTGAAGCCCTCCAGCGCGGTCAGCAGGAAAGCCTGCCGAGAGCGCGGGGTCATCCGCATCAGCCGGTCGGCGGGCGCGCCGCCACCAACGTCCTCGGGATTGCGGTCCTCCAGCCGGGCGCCCGAGGACCCCCAAATGGCATGGAATACATGATACAGCGCCACACGCGGCGACAGCTGGTCATTCAGTGACTGTTCGCCGGCCGCCAAGGCTTCCAGCGCGATGCGCACATACTGGTCGCCGGTCTGCTGGCTGCCGGTAAGGGCGCGCGCGTAGCGGCGAACATAGGGAAGATGCGGCGCCAGTCGGGCGAGAAGACTCATGACCCCTCCGTCTCAATCGGTCTTCGGTGCTATGTCTCAAGGACATTCTTAAGGGCGCACCGGTGGGCGCGCGGAAACGCGCACACATGTGAACCTGGGCATGCAACGCGCGGAACGCAAGCACGGTTCCCTGCGTTCGGAGATGGCGCCATGATGGGCGTGGGGAAGGTTCCATTCATCGGGAACCGGAAGGGTCACACTGCGTTGAAGCGGGACAGAACCACCAAGTACGGGGAAGAGGTGCGTCCGCGCGCCGATGGCATGATCGATCAGCAACAAAATTCCGCCGGGCAGCGGCCCGCCGAGGGGCTCGATGAAGCTCGTCTTCGCCAACGCGCCATTGGCGTGAAACTGCGACAGATGTTCGACGAGGTAGTCAACGAGCCGGTGCCCGACGAATTCCTCGAAATCCTGCGCCGCGCCGATGGCGGCCAGAGCGGGGAGCGCTGAGCTTGAGCGCCGTCGATGACGTCAGCGGCCTGACTGGGCCCGCTCGCGACAAGGTGTTCCAGAAGGAACTGGTCACCTTGATCCCCCACCTGCGCGCCTTTGCCCGCACCCTGACCGGGGATGCGACCCAGGCCGACGACTTGGCTCAGGACGCCCTGATCAAGGCCTGGGACGCTCGTCTGTCCTTCCAATTGGGCACGAATATGAAGGCTTGGACCTTCATGATCCTGCGCAACCAGTTCTATTCCGACAAACGCCGGTCCTGGCGCTCGACCCAGCTTGATCAGGAAGCGGCCGAACGCACCCTGATGGCGGTGGATGATCCGGAATCGCCGGTCGCCCTGGACGAACTGCGCCAGGCCATGGCCGTGCTGCCCGCCGAACAGCGGGAAGCCCTGATCCTGGTCGGCGCCGGCGGCTTTGCCTACGAAGAGGCGGCTGAGATCTGCGGCTGCGCGGTCGGCACGGTGAAGAGCCGGGTCAGCCGGGCGCGCAAGGCCGTGCAGGGTATCCTGGAGGCCGGCGCCTATGACCGTGACGGCCGGGCGGCCGGCGAGGCGATGGGCCACATCCTCGGCGAAGCGGAACGGCTGAGCGCTTCCGTCCGGTGAAGCGGTTGTTCAGGGGGCGGCTCGGCCGGAAGGTCGGAGCCGAAGACGCCGCGTCGGGCCAGAGCGCGGGTGGCGGCACGATCCGCGCCCGCCTGGCCGGTGCGGTCACGCTCGCCCTGTTGCCCGTGCTGGTGCTCGGCGCCATTCAGTCAGCCTTGTCCTTCCGCGCCGAGGCCGCCGACCAGCGGGCAGCGCTTCAGGGCGCGGCCCAGCGCAGCGTGGCCAGCGCCAAGGCGCGGATGGCCGCCTCCAGCATCCTGCTCGAAACCCTGGCGCCCGGCGTCATCCAGCTCGACTGCGCCCAGCGGCTGGCCAGCGTCCGCGAGCGGGTCCAGGGCTATGCCAACCTGATCCGCTTCGACGCCTCCGGCCGGGTCGTCTGTTCTGCGGCCAGCGTGCCGGCCGACCTGCAACGCGGTCAGCGCGCCTGGTTCAAGGCCGCGGCCGGGTCGGATGAGGTGACCGTCACCACCAACCCCGGCGGCCCAGCCTACGCCTCCGAGCCCGCCCTGCTGGCTTCCGTCGCCGCCGGAGACAGCGGCCATGTGCTGACCGCCGTCATAGCCCTGAGCAGTCTGCGACCCGAGACCGCCGATCGCGCCCTGCCGCGGGACGCGGAGGTCGCGCTGGTCGACGGCCAGGGACGCGTCCTGACCGTCACCGACCCCAAGGCTTTCCCGACGATTCCCGCCGACTGGCTGAGCCGCTCGCGCGGCGGCGAAGGCGCCCTGATCACGACCGGCGGCGCCAGGGACGGCGAGCGGGTCTATTCCATCGCGCCCCTGCTGGGGGATGTCTATGTGGTGCTGTCGGCGCCGTCGGGCAGCCTGCTGTCGAGCAACTGGCTGGATCCGCTGTCGGGCCTGCTGTTCCCGCTTCTGGCCTTCAGCGTCACCCTGATCGCGGTTTTCATGGCCGCCGATCGGGCGGTGCTGCAGTGGATCGGCTACCTGCAGAGGGTGGCCGACCTCTACGCCCGCGGCCGGTTCTCGGTCCGATCTGTGCAGGCCGAATCGGCTCCGGTTGAAATCCGCATTCTGGCCGAGACGCTCGACCAGATGGCCGGCGCCATCGTGGCCCGCGACACCACCCTGCAGGACAACCTGGCCCAGAAGGATGATCTGCTCCGCGAAATCCACCATCGGGTGAAGAACAACCTGCAGGTCATCTCCTCCCTGCTGTCGATGCAGGAGCGGGCCCTCACCGACCCCGGCGCCCGCCAGGCGATCAACGACACTCGCCAGCGGATCACCGCCCTGGCCCTCATCTATCGCGCCCTCTACCAGGGCACGGACCTGCGCCACGCCGACCTGCGCCCCTTCCTCGAGGAGCTGTCCGCCCAGCTGCTGATGAGCGAGACCGCCCAGGGAACGGTGAAGCTGGAGGTTCATGCCGAACCCCTGATCATCGATCCCGACAAGCTGGCGCCCGTGGCCCTGTTCGCCGTCGAAGCCATCACCAACGCCCAGAAGCACGGGCTGGCGGCGCGGGGCGGCGCCCTGACCGTCACCTTCCGCATCGAGGGGCCCGAGGCCATTCTGGACATCGCCGACGATGGGGGCGGCCAACGCCCGCCCGCTGAGACTCTGGAGGCCAAGGGGGTCGGCCGCACCCTGATGAACGCCTTCGCCCGCCAGCTGCGCGGCCGCACCGAGATGGCGGTCAATCCCGAGGGCGGCCTGACCGTGACCCTGGTTTTCCCCACCCCCGAGGCGCAGGCCTGATTTGATCCTCGTGGCGCGGAACCGGCGACCCGGACCGACGTTGTTTGCGGGCTAGTTATCCCCGTCGCCCGCGTATCGAGGGGCGCCTCAAAGGAGAAGTCCGTATGCGTAAGCTGATCGTCCTGGCCGCCCTTGCCGCCGCCCTCACCACCACCGCCGCCTGCAACACCGTCAAGGGCGCCGGCGAAGACGTCTCGGCCGCCGGCGACGCCGTGTCCGACACCGCTGAAAAGGCGAAGCCCAACTAAGGTTGGCGCAGACCCTGACGAAGGCGGCCCCGGAGCGATCCGGGGCCGTTTTTCTTTTGGGGTAATGCCGGAGGGGGCGAGCTGTGGCCTTGGCCGATCACGCCATCTCGTACTTGATCGGCAGGGTCTTGGGCCCGCCGACGAAGCTGGCCTGGGCCAATTTCGGCTCGCCGTTAAGCGCAAGGCATTTCAGGCGCGGCAGCAGTTCCTCGAACAGAATCCGCATCTCCATCTTCGCCAGGTGCTGGCCCAGGCACAGGTGGGCGCCGTAGCCGAAGGCCAGGTGCTTGCCTTCCTTGCGATCGACGCGGAATGCATCGGCGTCGGTGAACACCGCCTCGTCGCGGTTGCCGGACGGATAGGCCAGCCACAGCCAGTCGCCCTTGGCGATCTTGCGTCCGCCCAGCTCCGTGTCGGCGGTGGCCGAGCGCATGAAGTGCTTCACCGGCGTCATCCAGCGGATCGCCTCGTCCACCAGGCCAGGGATCAGCGAGGGGTCGGCCTTCACCTTGGCGAACTCGCCGGGGTTGGCGGCCAGGCCCCAGATCGCCGCGGCGGTCGAGGAGGAGGTGGTGTCGTGGCCGGCCGTGGCGACGATCACATAGTAGCTCATCGCCTCGAAATCGTTGATCGGTTGGCCGTCCAGCTGGCCGTTGGCGATCACACTGGCCACGTCGTCGCGCGGGTTGGCCTTGCGGTCGTCGGTGATGCCTTTGAAGTACATGAAGAAGTCGGCGATCACCGCCTGGATGGCGGCCATCGCCTCTGGGGTGCCCATCTCAGCCTGCTTGTTACGGTTCAGCTCAGGGTCCTGGGCGCCGAACAGCTCCTGAGTCAGCTTCAGCATGCGCGGCTCGTCCTCAGCCGGCACGCCCAGGATCTCCATGATCACCCGCAGCGGATAGTAGAGGGCGATCTCGTTGACGAAGTCGCATTCGCCGCCCAGCGCCGCCATCCGGTCGACGTGGTCGCGGGCGATCTGGCGGATGCGATCCTCCAGCTTGCGGATGTTCTGAGGCAGGAACCAGGCCTGGGTCATCACCCGGTACTTGGGGTGATCGGGGGCGTCCATCTGCACCAGGGTGCGCACCAGGTGCGGGCTGCCGCCAGTCATGCTGCGAACCTTCTCGTCGGCCTCTTTGGTCGTGAAGGTGGTCGGCATGTCGCCGGAGTGGAACAGGTCGTTCTGGCGGCTGACCTCCAGGATGTCGGCGTGCCGGGTCACCAGCCAGAAGGGATAGACCCCCTCCAGTTCCGCCTTGCCCAGCGGGTTGTTGGCCCGCAGCCAGCGAAACGCCTCATGCACGCTGTCGTCGGCATAGGCCTTGGGGTCGATGGCCTTGAAGGCGATCTCGTCCGGAATCCTCACGCTGTCGGTCATGGCCGCCTCTTCTCCCTATTGAGGTCAACATGCGCCGGTTACGTGGCGGAAGAAAAGGGACCGGGCGGTCCGAAAACTTCTCCCCTCGCAAGAACCCGAATGATCCGGTCGGCGTTAAATCCGATGGTGCGCAAGGGGACTGGAGGGGCAATGATAGACCGTGAAGCAGGCTTGAGCCGTCGCCGACTGCTGGCCGGGACGGGGGTCGCCCTGGCAGGGTCCGCCATGGCGTCCGTGGCGCGCGCCCAGGCCCCGGCCGAGCCGCCGCCCGAAAGCGACCCCGACTTCGCCGGGCCGGACCACCATCCGCCCGAGGCGACGACCCCCGCGCCCGAGACGCTGAAGGCCGTCGACTGGAACTGGGTGCGCGGCCAGTGGGCGCTGGACTGGAGCTGGGTCAACCTGTCGGCGATGCTGTTCGCCTCCAACCCCCGGCTGGTCCGCACCGCCATCGCCCGGCACCGGGACGGCTTGGACGCCAACCCGGTCACCTATCTGGAGGCCAACAACCGGCCTCTGCAGAACGCCGCCCGCCAGGCGGCCGGTCAGTATTTCGGGGCGGCCTGGGAGTCCATCGCCCTGGTCGAGAGCACCACCAGCGGGGTGGGGCTGATGTATGCCGGCCTGCTGGTCGGTTACGGCGACGAGATCCTCACCACCACCCACGACTACTATGTCACCCACGAGGCCCTGCGGCTGGCGGCCCAGCGCAACGGGGCGATGGTCAAGAAGATCAGCCTGTTCGACGAGGCTCGCACCGCCACCATTCCCCAGATCGTCGGCCGCCTGATGGGGGCGGTGACCGACAAGACACGGGTGCTGGCCCTGACCTGGGTGCACAGCTCCACCGGCCTGAAGATGCCGATCGGGGCCATCGCCCAGGCGCTGAAAAGCGTCAACGCCACCCGCGAGCCTCATCGCCGGGTGCTGCTCTGCGTCGACGGAGTCCACGGCTTCGGGGTCGAGAACGAGACCCTGGAGAGTCTGGGCGCCGACGCCCTGGCGGCCGGCTGTCACAAATGGCTGTTCGGGCCGCGCGGCACCGGGGTGGTGTTCTTCCGGCCGGACGCCATCGGTCGGTTCGCCCCGACCATCCCCAGCTTCCTGGCCCCGAACGCCTATGGCGCCTGGCTGGGCAACTACGATCCCGGCGCCAATACCGGCGCGCGGATGACGCCGGGCGGCTTCAAGGCCTTTGAGCATGTCTGGGCCCTGACCGAGGCCTTCCAGTTCCACAACATGGTCGGCAAGGCGGCCATCGCCGCCCGCACCCGCGCCCTGGCCGGTCGGCTGAAGATGGGCCTGTCCCAGATGCCGCACATCGCCGTACGCACCCCCATGGACCCCAACCTGTCGGCCGGCATCGTCAGCTTCGACGTGGTGGGCCAGTCGGCCGACGCGGTGGTCCGCAAGCTGCGTGGGGCCCGGGTGATCGGCTCGGCCGCACCCTACGCTCGCCGCCACGTTCGCCTGACCCCCAGTTTCCGCAACACCGAGGCGGACGTGGATTTTGCCCTCCAGGCCCTGTCCCAGATCAAGGGCTGACCCAGGCGAGCCGACGTTGTCTTGCCAAACTGCGACGTTACTCTGGCCGGGAACTGGGAGACCGCCATGCACCGCCGCACCGTCCTGACCGGCCTTGCCGTCCTGTCCGCCTCTCCTGCCTTGGCCCAGACGGGCGCGCCGGGGGTGGTGAAGGTCGAGCTGACCACCCCGGAGGGCCGCTTCCTGCTGGAGCTGGCCGGGGACAAGGCCCCCCTGACCGTGGCCAATTTCCTGAAATACCTCGACGCCGGCCGCTACACCGGCGGCAGCTTCTATCGCGGCGTCACCGTACCGAACGCTCCGCAGTTGGGCCTGGTGCAGTTCGGCCCCAAGCCCGGCAGATACTTCGCCCCGGTCCAGCATGAGCCGACCACCCAGACCGGCCTCAAGCATCTGGAAGGGACAATCTCGCTGGCTCGGGGCGCTCTCAACAGCGGCACCTGCGATATCTTCATCTGCCTGGCGGACTCGCCCTACCTCGACGCCAACCCGGCCGCGCCGGGCGACAACCAGGGCTTCGCCGCCTTCGGCCGGGTGGTGGAGGGGCTCGACATCGCCCGCCGCATCCAGGTGATGCCGAAATCGGCCACCGCCGAGAACCCCACGATGGTCGGCCAGATGCTGGAAAAGCCGGTGCCGATCCTGACCGCGAAACGGGCCTGAAAAAACTTCGCGAAAAAAATGTCGGCCCTTGTCGGCGCCGGCCGTCCTTGGGGCGAACCGGCCGCCCGCCTTGGCGGCCCCTTAGGGAGATGAGACCATGCGCGTTCTGATGATCGTCAAAGCCAACGCCGAGACCGAGGCCGGGGTCATGCCCACCACCGAACAGGTCGAGGCGATGGGGGTCTACAACAACGAGCTGATCGCCGCCGGCGTGCTGGTCGACGGCGCAGGGCTGCACCCCTCCAGCAAGGGCGCTCGCCTCAGCTATCGGGGCGGCAAGCCGGTGATCACCGACGGGCCCTTCACCGAGACCAAGGAGCTGATCGCCGGCTACTGGGTGCTCAACGTCAAGGACTGGGACGAGGCGCTGATGTGGCTCAGCAAGGTCCCCCGCCCCGACTTCAAGGACGGCGACGTCGAGGACATGATCGAACTGCGCCGCTTCTTCGAACCGGAAGATTTCGCCGGCATCGCCTCGCAGGAGATGATCGACCAGGAGATCGGCTGGCGCGAGGAGCAGCTGGGGAAGGCGCCGAAGGGCTGATCGCGGGACGGGCCGCCCCCAGTCAGCTCTTGCGCGGGCGGCGTGGCCTATCGAGGTAGGCCAGCCGCTTGCGCGGCCGACCGGTCTCTACAGCGGCCCGCTCAGTTCCTGCACTTCCTCGAAAGTCCTCAGGCCCGGCTTCTGGGCGCAGACCAGCACGGCCATGTTGCCGGGCGGGTGCTTGTTGGCCAGCATCTTCTCATGGGCGTCGGGGATGGCGTCCCAGGTGAAGACTTCCGACAGGGCCGGATCGACCCGGCGATCGATGACCAGCTGGTTGGCCGCGCTGGCCTGGGCCAGGTTGGCGAAGTGGCTGCCCTGCACCCGCTTCTGGCGCATCCACAGGAAGCGGGCGTCCATGGTCAGGTTGTAGCCGGTGGTGCCGGCGCAGATCACCACCATGCCGCCGCGCTTCACCAGGAAGACCGAGACCGGGAAGGTCGCTTCGCCCGGATGTTCGAACACCATGTCGACGTCGCGCTTGCCGGTGATGTTCCAGATCGCCTTACCGAATTTGCGGCTTTCCTTCATGTAGTCGTCGAACTCGGGCCCGTTCACCGTCGGCAGCTGGCCCCAGCAGTTGAAGTCGTTGCGGTTCAGCACCGCCTTGGCGCCCTGGCTGAGCACGTAGTCGACCTTGTCCTCGCTGGAGACCACGCCGATGGCGTTGGCCCCGGCGACGGCGGCCAGCTGCACGGCGAAGACACCGAGACCCCCCGAGGCGCCCCAGACCAGCACGTTCTGGCCAGGCTTCAGCTCATGCGGCTTGTGGCCGAACAGCATCCGGTAGGCGGTGGCGAGGGTCAGGGTGTAGCAGGCGGCCTCTTCCCAGGTCAGGTGCATGGGACGCGGCATCAATTGTCGGGATTGAACCCGGCAGAACTGGGCGAAGCTGCCGTCCGGGGTCTCATAGCCCCAGATCCGCTGGCTGGAGGAGAACATCGGATCGCCCCCGTTGCACTCCTCATCGTCCCCGTCATCCTGGTTGCAGTGGATGACCACCTCGTCGCCGACCTTCCAGCGCTTCACCTTGGCGCCGACCTTGTAGACGATGCCCGAGGCGTCGGAGCCGGCAATGTGGATTGAATTCTTGTGCCCGTCGAAGGGACTGACTGGGGTGCCCAGGGCCGCCCAGACGCCGTTGTAGTTCACGCCGGCGGCCATCACGAGCACCAGCACCTCGTCCTCGCCGATCTCCCAGGTGGGCACCACCTCGACCTGCATGGCGCTGGACGGGGGCCCGTGGCGCTCCTTGCGGATGGCCCAGGCGTACATCTTCGAAGGCACGTGGCCGAGCGGCGGGATTTCGCCGATCTCGTACAGATCCTTCAGTTCGGTCTTGTCGAGGGTGTCGGTGGTCATCGGCGGGTCCCCATAACGTTCTGCTGCAATGCGGCAGCCACCGCCTCCGTTCCAGGCGGGCCGCCGTGCAATCTTGATGACGGATCGTGTAACGGCCGCCGGAACCTGGCAAGTGCTTTTTGTGCGCCGCAACATGGGCCGGTTGCTGATTTACACACTGGCGCGAAGACCGCAGTTTCGCCGGATGCCCGTCCACAGCTCCAGGCCCTCGCCCAGCGTCGCCCTGCTCGAACTCGACCATCCGCCGGTCAACGCCCTCAGCCTAGCCATGCGAGCGGAGCTTGAGGCGGCCCTGACCGAGATCGACGCCGACCTCGCCATTCGCGCCGTGGTTCTCACCGGACGTGGCCAGGCCTTCTGCGCCGGCGACGACCTGATCGAAGCGGCGGGCCGGGGCGAGGCGGGGCTGGAGGCCATCTTCGGCTTCAACGCCCTGATGAACCGCGTCGAGGCGACCCGTGTCCCGATCATCGCGGCGATCAACGGCTTCTGCCTGGGCGGCGGGCTGGAACTGGCGCTGGCCTGCGACATCCGCCTCTCCAGCCCGGACGCCATCTTCACCGCCTCGGGCGTCAACGTCGGCCTGATGGCCTCGGTCCGCCGCCTGCCCCGCCTGATCGGCGAGGGCCCGGCCAAGGCCCTCCTGCTCACCGGCGCCCCGGTCGATGCCGAAACGGCCCTGATCCGAGGCCTGGTCACCGGCCTGCACAAATCGGTCGTCAAGGACGCCCTGGCCCTCGCTGACCGCATCGCCACCCGCGCGCCGCTGTCGGTCGAAGCCGTCAAGCGCGTCGTCGGCCGCCCCTTCGACGAGCGGGCGGAATTGACGGCCCTATTCCACAGCGAAGACCACCAATCGGCGCTAAAATCGTTCGCCGTGAAGCAGACGCCGAAGTTCGAACGGCGCTAGGCGGTGGGGACCGGTTGCGCGCAACGCGCGCTACCTGTCCCCGTTCAGCGCCGAAGCTGGCCTTCCCTCCGCTCCAGACTGCTTCCGCAACTGCTCTAGAAACTCCCGGTCCCCAACCGGCTCGTTCCCCTTCACCGCCGCCCGGATCGCCGCAACCTCCCGCGCCCATCGCGCATCGATCCTCTCATCCGGCGCGAAAAACCCCTCAACATCGACAACCCGATTCAGCAGCGGCGACACGCGCACGAGTCGGCCATCCCGCCGCAACAGGTGCGCGTGCACGCTCGACCATGGCCAATCCTGAGCTCGACTGACCAAACCGGCTCTCACTGGATTCATCGCCACGTATCGAAACGCGGCGATGAGGTGCCGCTCGTCCATCACGCTCGATGCAAAGCGGTCCTGAAAGAGATGGCCCCGCCACTTCTCTCGGCCGTTGATGAAGCTGGTGTACTGGCGGTGTGTCTCGCCGATAACCTTGGCCAAACTGTTCTCGCACTCCGGCGCCATCACCAGATGCACGTGGTTATGCATCAGACAGTAGGCCCAGACTTCCACGCCTGCCTCGAGGCATCGCTCCCTCAGCATGTGCAGATACTGGGTTTCATCGCCTGCCTTCAGGAAGATTGGCTGGCGGCGGTTGCCACGTTGGGTCACGTGGTGCGGCAGGCCGGGGATGATGAGGCGGGCGGTTCTGGGCATAGCGACCATGGAGAACAAATAAAGAACATTGTTCGTGCGGCTGGATCGAGTCAAGCCCAGCCGCCGGCGCTGATCGGGGACAGGCAGCTCGCCGCGCGAGCAACCGGTCCCCATTCCGATATTGCGCCGCACAAATCCCGCGCTCATGATCCCCGCCCGATGAGCCAGACCCCTTTCCAGCACGCCCCGGACGCCCCGTGGATCTTCCGCACCTATGCGGGCCACTCGACGGCGGCCAAGTCCAACGCCCTCTATCGGCGCAACCTCAGCGCCGGGCAGACCGGCCTGTCGGTGGCTTTCGATCTGCCGACCCAGACGGGCTACGACGCCGACCACATCCTGGCGCGGGGCGAGGTAGGCAAGGTGGGCGTGCCGGTCGGGCATCTGGGCGACATGCGGACCCTGTTCGAGGAGATTCCGCTCGACCGGATGAACACCTCGATGACCATCAACGCCCCGGCCGCATGGCTGCTGGCGATGTATGTGGCGCTGGCGGACGAGCAGGGGGCGGCGCGGACCAAGCTTCAGGGCACCACCCAGAACGATCTGATCAAGGAATACCTTTCCCGCGGCACCTACATCTTCCCGCCGGAACCCTCGCTCAAGCTGATCGGCGACATGGTCGCCTGGTGCTATCGGGAGACGCCCAAGTGGAACCCGATCAACGTCTGCAGCTACCATCTGCAGGAGGCCGGGGCGACGCCGGAGCAGGAGCTGGCCTATGCGCTGGCCACCGCCATCTCGGTGCTCGACACCGTGCGGGCCGGCGGCCAGGCGCCCGAGGCCGACTTCGAGATCGTCGCCTCGCGGATCAGCTTCTTCGTCAATGCCGGGGTGCGGTTCGTCACCGAGCTTTGCAAGATGCGGTCGTTCACCCAGCTGTGGGACGAGATCCTGAAAGACCGCTACGGCGTTCAGGACCCCAAGGCCCGCCGCTTCCGCTATGGGGTGCAGGTAAACAGCCTGGGCCTCACCGAGCAGCAGCCGGAGAACAACCCCTACCGCATCCTGCTGGAGGCCCTGGCGGTCACCCTGTCCAAGGACGCCCGCTGCCGCGCCCTGCAGCTGCCGGCCTGGAACGAGGCCCTGGGCCTGCCCCGGCCGTGGGACCAGCAATGGTCCCTGCGGATGCAGCAGGTCTTGGCCTATGAGACCGACCTGCTGGAATACGAGGACCTGTTCGCCGGCAGCCATGTGGTCGAGGCCAAGGTCACCGAACTGAAGACCGGCGCCCTGGCCGAACTGGCCCGCATCGACGAGATGGGCGGGGCCGCCGCCGCCATCGGCTACATGAAGGAACAGCTGGTCGGCTCCAACGCCGTGCGGTTCCGGGGCATCGAGACTGGAGAGATGACGGTGGTCGGCGTCAACCGCTGGACCGATACCGAAGAAAGCCCCCTGTCGGCCGGCGAGGGATCCATCGAGACTGTCGATCCCCGGCTGGAGGCCGAGGTGGTGGGTAAGCTCAAGGCCTGGCGGGCCGAGCGCGACCAGGGCGCCGCCGACGCTGCCCTGGCCGAGCTGAAGGCCGCCGCCGCCGAGGGCCGCAATATCATGGAGCCCTCCATCGCCGCCGCCCGCGCCGGCGTCACCACCGGCGAATGGAGCTTCGCCCTGCGCGAGGTGTTCGGCGAATATCGCGGCCCGACCGGCGTGGCCGTGGCGGTCGCTTCCGGCGACGCCGAAGACATCGAGGCGGTGAAGGCCGAGGTCGAACGCGTGTCCCAGGCGCTCGGCCGCACCCTCTCCTACCTGGTGGGCAAGCCCGGCCTCGACGGCCACAGCAACGGCGCCGAACAGATCGCCACCCGCGCCCGCGCCTGCGGCATGGAGGTGGTCTACGACGGCATCCGCTCGACCCCCGAAGAGATCGTCCGCCGCGCCAAGGAGGCCAGGAGCCACGTTGTCGGCCTCTCCATCCTTTCGGGCTCCCACCTGGACCTGGTGCAGGAGGTGGTCCGGCTGATGCGGGCCGAGGGCCTCGGCGACATCCCCGTGGTGGTCGGCGGCATCATCCCGCCGGAAGACGCGCTGATCCTCAAGCAGATGGGCGTGCGCCGGGTCTATACGCCCAAGGACTTCAAGCTGACCCAGATCATGGCGGACGTCGTCAGGGTGGTGGAAGAGGGCCTGCTCGCCGAGACCCGCTAGGCATCTTGGGAAATGCTCGCTAGGGTCGCGCCATGAGCGAGGCCGAGACGAAGACCGACTGGCTGGGCCTGGTACGCGCCTGGTTCATCGCTCTGCTGATCATTGGCCTGGCCGGGGTCGGAATCTGGTATCTGATCGAAGCGCCCTATCCCGTCGAGACGCCCGACTGGTTCTACGGGTCGTTCGGACTGGTGATCGTCGGCCTGCTGGTCCTGTGCGTGATCGCTGGCAGCTCCTCGATGATCGATCAGTTCAACTGGCATGGACTAATTCCGGCCGACGTCCCGGAGGGCTATGCCTGGCGACGCTCGATCCGTTCGCGTCTGGAGCGCCTGGGCAACCTCGTCGGCTTGGTGCTGTCCTACTACTTCGTGTTCACCGCCATGGCGGCCTGGCAGCACCAGGATTGGGGGCGACTGGCGGTGACAAGCCTGTTCCTGGCGATGACCCTGTACGTTGCGGCAACGCATCTGCTCTCCGCGATCAGCGGCAAGATCGTCCTGACCATCGACCGTGAGGGCATGCGCGGCCTGGGGCTACCCAAGGGCGGCCTCGCCTGGGACAGCATCGAACGCCTGGCGATCGGCGACCGTCCGGAGGCGCCGCACGTGACGGCGTTCATGGTGGGAGCTGACGGCCGATCGGGCCGCGCCCATTCCATCGGCCTCGACGCCGCGGGGATTTCGGCGCGCCGTTTCGCCGAAAAGGTCTCGGAGCTGGCGCCGCAGGTGGAGATCAGCTGGCCGACCCCCCGCTTCGCCGACTTCAGCGCCGCGTGAGAGCATGATCGCCGAGATGTCCGTCTGCAGGCCTACTCGAGATTGTCGGCAACGGTTGGCGCCATGAGTGAGACTGCCGCCCCGCCCGCAAAGAAGTCGCTTCTGAGGAAGGTTGGCCGCTGGGCCGGCTTTGCCGTCTTTATGGTCGTTGGCTTGGCCGCCTGGGATTATCTCAAGGACGGCCGCGAGCCGATAGACGTGGGGGTCATTCCCGGCGCCGGGTGGCTCACGATCGTCGCCGGCATCTGTATCTGGGTGGGCGTTCTTCTGCTCAACACAAGGCTCTTCGATCTCATCCCCCGGCACGGCCCCTTGTCATTCCCCTACGACGCTGGCCTCGCCTGGACCTATTCGATCGCCTACCGAATAGCGTTTATGCTCTTCGGCCTGGGAGTCCTAGCAACCGCCGCCGCCTGCGCCGGCATGGCGTTCCAGGCGGGGCTACTGGCTGACTGGGGGAGGTTGGCGATCGGCGTCGTGTTCACAATCCTCGCCGCCGCCACAGTCGCAATGTTCGGCTGCCTCATCTTCCTTCGCATTCCCGTCCTGGGTTTCGACCCCGAGGGGCTGGAGAACGACGACCATCGCCTGGAATGGAGCGAGATCGAGAAGATCGGTGTCAAGCGACGCCTGTCCGACCGGCGGATCGAGCTGTTTCTCGTCGACGGCCATCCCCTGGGGCCGATCTACCGTTTCTCTCTGAAGGAGGTTGGCCTGACTGCTGGTGAGTTCCTGGACAAGGTCGAGGCCATGGCGCCCCAGGTCAGGATCGAACGTCCAGCCAACTGACCGGCGCCTTCAGCCTTAGGTCGTCACCCGGCGCCCCAACCGCCAGGCCGCGGCCCACCCGATCACCGCAAGCGGCGCGAACAGGGCGAACAGCCAGAGGCCTCGGGTCTGCGCCACCGCCGGGTCGATCCCCTCGCCGAAGCCCAGCGCATTGGCCGCCGCGCCCACCGCCGCCGAACCGACCGCACCCCCGATCAGCTGGGCTGTCGGCACGGCCGAGGAGGCCAGGGCCTGTTGTTCCTCGTCGAGACCCGAGAGGATGCGGCGGGTGGCGAAGGCCCAGCTGAGGCCGAAGCCGGCGCCGATGACCAGCATGCCCAGGGTGATAGCGACCAGGCCGCCGCGTGGCATGGCCCAGATGCTGAAGAGGATGCCGACCAGCAGGGTCGCCGCCCCCAGCCGGATCATCAGCCCGTCGCGGTTCTGAACCCCCGCCACGGCCAGGGCCGTCACAGTCCAGCCGCCGGCAATGGCTGTGATCACATAGCCGGCGACCAAGGGGGTGACCCCGTGGCGGGCCTGGATCAGGGCCGGGCCATAGACGGTGAAGGCCACCGAAGCCGCCTCGAAAGCGAAGATCATCAGGTAGCCGGCTGCCGCCACCCCGGCGATGTCGCCGATCGCCTTGGGCAGCAACGCGCCGGGCGTGCGGCCGTTGACGGCGATCATCCAGGCCAGGGCGGCCACGCCGCCGACCCCCAGCGCCGCCGCCTGCCAACCCTCGCTGACGACCCCGGCCAGGGCGATGCCGCTGACCGCCAGGGTCAGGGCGATGAGCTGGCTCCAGGCGATGGGGGCTGGCGCGGCGTCCGCTTTCGGCTGGCGGGCGATCATGGTCAGGGCGGCCAGGATGAAGACCATGGCCTGGCCCGCGAACAGCCAGAAGGTCCAGCGCCACAGGCCCGGCCCCGCCAGCAGGCCTCCCAGCAGCGGCCCGATGATGGTCGCCACCCCCCAAACCCCGGCGATGGCCCCGAACACCCGCGCCCACAGCCGCTCGGGGAACAGGGCGGTGGTCGCCACATAGCAGAGCGCCATGATCGCCCCGGCCCCGAACCCCTGGATCAGGCGGCCGGCCACGAAGATCAGGAAGTCGGGCGCCACCGCGCTCATCACGCAGCCGGCCGAATAGACGATGGCCGAGGCGGTCAGCGCGCCGCGCAGGCCGAGCCGCAGCGATAGTCGCCCCGACACCGCCCCTGACAGGATCGAGGCCAGAAGGAAGGCCGCCACGCTCCAGGCGAAATAGCGGAAGCCGCCGATGTCCTGGGCGATGCTGGGGGTGATGGTCACCGTCACCAGGCTGTCGGCCGCGTTCAGCCAGACCCCCAGGCAGAGGAACAGGAACCGGGTCAGGTACTGCGGCGCCAGGATCTCGCGCCAGCCGGGGGCGCTTTGGGCGTCGTCTGTCATGGGCCCCACTTGGCCACCGCCACCGGCCGGGTCAAGCCGGCGATCTGAACCGTCAACGTTCCCACCCGTTGCTGTCAGTCGTGAAGCTCACCCTCCCAACTCTTCCACCCGCCACGCCGGGCCAACTGGCCTGGGCGGCGTTTGGCTCAGCCCTGCTGGAGCTCAGCCTGGCGGCCATCCTGCTGGCGGCCTTCGTCGAGAAGGCCGCCCCGCCGCAGGACCTGCCCTGGAAGCCGTTTTCGCTGAACCATCCGCTGGGCCTGGCCACCGACGCCAAGCTGGCGCTGATCACCGCCGATCCCGCCCGCTGCCGCGCCGTGCTGCTGGCCGAGGATGTGGGATTCGCCGCTGCTCCCGACCGTACCGAGGGCTTCTGCACCACGGCAGGCAGTGTTCGGCTGGGCGATGCGAAGCTCAGCCCCAACGGGCCGGTGATGCGGTGCGACCTGGCGCTGACCTACGAGGTCTGGCGTCGCCACGTCGTCGAGCCGGCAGCGCGCAAAACCCTGGGCTCCGACCTGTCGCGGGTCGAGCATCTGGGCACCTACGCCTGCCGCAACATCTATGGAAAGTCCGACGCCCGGCCGAGTAACCACGCCACCGCCTCGGCCCTCGACGTCGCCGGCTTCCGCCTGGCCGACGGACGGCAGGTCAGCGTGCTCCGCGACTATGATGGCGAAGACCCCGAGGCCGCCTTCCTGCAGGAGGTCCGCCGGGGCGCCTGCCGCCTGTTCGGCGCCACCCTGGGGCCGGACTACAACGCCGCCCATGCCGATCACTTTCACCTGGACATGAGCCCCTACAGCCTTTGCCGGTAGGGGGCCGGTAGGGGAAAGGGGCGCCGGACAACGCCGACCCGTGCTATGGGCCGTCAACCCTTGCCCCTGTCGACCTCATGGCCGGATACCGCGTACCCCACCCGGACAAGCCGCACATCGCTCACCACGCCCGCCGCCAGACCATCGCGGCGCGTCTGGTGGGGGTGGCCTTGCTGTGGTCGCTGGTGGCGGTCATGGCCTTCGTCGCCGACCGGGCCGTGCCGCGCCAGCACCTGCCGTGGAAGAAGCTGACCCTGGTCGATCCGGTGGGCGCGGCGACGCGGGTGAAGGCCGCCCGCGCCGGCGCCGATCCGGCCGCCTGCCGCGCCGTGCTGGCCGCGGGCGGCATCGCCTATGCCGAGGCGCCGGCCAGCACCCAAAGTTGGTGCGTGGTGAAGGACGCGGTGCGGATCACCTCCGGCATGGCCCCGCTGAAGCCCGCCGACGCCCAGATGACCTGCAAGCAGGCCCTGGCCGTCGCCCTGTGGGAGCGGCAGGTGGTGCAGCCGGCCGCCTTCGCCGAGCTGGACCAGGCGGTGGTCGGGATCGATCACTACGGCAGCTACAGCTGCCGCCGGATCTACGGCCAGGACGAGGGCCCGGTCAGTGAGCACGCCCTGGCCAACGCCCTCGACGTCGCCGGCTTCCGACTGGCCGACGGCACCACCATCTCGGTGCTGAACGACTGGAAGGATCCGGGCCCCAGGGGCCGCTTCCTGCGCAAGGTCCGCGACGGCGGCTGCAAGGTGTTCCTCACCGTGCTCAGCCCCGACTACAACGCCGAGCATGCCAATCACCTGCACATGGACATGGGCGGCTGGCCCAAGTGTAGCTGACCTGAACTTTCCCGGCCGGCGCCCTTGGGTAAGCCGGTTGTCGCCGCTCCCCGCCCTGACTTAGGGTCGATCCAACCGGCGAGAGACCGGAACAGGGAGGGCCGCATGGCCGATTTCAGCGCCTTCGCCGGCCGGCCGGTTCCGGACTGGTATGCCGAGCCGCAGTTCGGCATCTTCATCCACTGGGGCATCTTCTCCGTGCCGGCCTTCGCTCCGGCCGGGGCGTCGATCACCAGCCTGTTCGAAACCGACTACGACCGCGCCTTCATCCTCGGCCCCTACGCCGAGTGGTACCAGAACGCCCTGCGCGACGAGACCAGCCCGACGGCGATCCGCCACAAGGCGCTCTATGGCGATGCCCCCTACGACAGCTTCCGCCAGCCGTTCGAGGAGGCGTCCCGGAGTTTCGACGCCAACCTCTGGGCCGACCTGTTTCAGTCCGCCGGGGCGAAGTACGTGGTCTTCGTCACCAAACATCACGATGGCTATTGTTTGTGGCCCACCGCCGTGGAGAACCCCCACAAGCCCGGCTGGCACAGCGAGCGCGACTTCGTCGGCGAACTGGCCCAGGCGGTGCGGGCACGCGGCATGCGGTTTGGGGTCTACTACTCAGGCGGCCTGGACTGGACCTTCCGCGACAGCCTGATCGGCAACATGGGCTCGATGTTCGCCGCCGTGCCGACCGATGAGGACTACCGCGCCTATGCCCTGGCCCAGGCCAAGGAACTGATCGACCGCTACAAGCCCTCGGTGCTGTGGAACGACATCGCCTGGCCCAGCGCCGAGGACCTGCCCGACCTGTTCGCCTACTACTACGACGCCGTTCCGGACGGGGTGATCAACGACCGCTGGCTGGGGATCACGCCCCTGTTCGAGGGCCTCCGCGAGCCGGCCGCCTGCGCGGCGTTCAACGACCGGATCAAGGACAGCATCCAGAAGAACGGAGTCCACTTCAACGGCGGCTCGCCTCCGCCCCACTGCGACTTCCGCACCGTGGAATACGGCTCGGGCGCGCACCTGAAGGGGGTCAAGTGGGAGTCGACCCGGGGGCTGGGCCTGGCCTTCGCCTACAATACCGACGAGCCGACCGACAACTACATGACCGGTCCGCAGATCGCCGCCCTGTTCGAGGAGGTAAGGGCCGATGGCGGCAATCTGCTGCTCAACGTCGGGCCGCGCGCCGACGGCTCGATCCCCCAGGTGCAGTCCAACGCCCTGCTCGACTTCGCCAGGATCACCTCCGCTTGACGTAAGGCCAGTCGCCGGTCAGTTTCGCTTCAAACAACTGTTTGAGAGGGAAACAACATGGCCGCCGAAGGCACGCTGTTCGATCTTACCGGCAAGGTCGCCGTCATTACCGGCTCGTCGCGCGGCATCGGCAAGGCCATCGCCGAGCGCATGGCCCAGCACGGCGCCAAGGTGACCATCTCCTCGCGCAAGGCCGGGCCTTGCGAAGAGGTCGCCGCCGAGATCAACGCCAAGCACCCGGGTTCGGCCATCGCCGTGCCGGCCAACATCTCCTCGAAGGAAGACCTGCAGCGCCTGGTCGACGAGACCCGCAAGGCGTTCGGCAAGGTCGACATCGTGGTCTGCAACGCCGCCTCCAACCCCTACTACGGCCCGATGGCCGGGATCGAGGACGACCAGTTCCGCAAGATCCTCGAGAACAATGTGATCGCCAACCACTGGCTGATCTCGATGTGCATCCCGGAGATGAAGGAGCGCAAGGACGGCTCGGTGATCATCGTTTCGTCCATCGGCGGCCTGCGCGGCAGCCCGGTGATCGGGGCCTACAACGTCTCCAAGGCGGCCGACTTCCAGCTGGCCCGCAACCTGGCGCATGAATACGGCCAGTATGGCATTCGGGTGAACTGCATCGCCCCCGGCCTGGTCAAGACCGACTTCGCCAAGGCCCTGTGGTCCAACCCCGAGACCCTGCGCCGCGCCACCGAGCCGGTGCCCCTGCGCCGCATCGGCGAGCCGGACGAGATCGCCGGGGCGGCGGTCTACCTGGCCAGCGCGGCGGGTAGCTTCATGACCGGCCAAGCGCTGGTGGTGGACGGCGGGGCGACGATCTAGGCCCCTGTTCCTCAGCCGATGGGGACAGGTTCGCCGCCACGCCGGCGTCACCAGACCTGGCGTAGTCTTTTCCCGGCGTACCTGTCCCCGACCGGACCTGGCCGGACCGTCGGGGACAGGTACGCCGGGGGGCGATTTTGCCCAGACCTTTGGCGTCAGCGACGCGGCGAACCAGTCCCCTTTGCCCGCGCCAGTCGCTCGATCCCCGCATCCAGCGTCTCGTCCCGCTTGGCGAAGCACAGGCGGATCAGGTGGATCGGGGCTTCCGTCTCGTAGAAGGCCGAGATCGGGATGGCGGCGATGCCGTGGTCCTTGACCGCCCGCAGGCAGAAATCGGCGTCGCCCTCGTCGATGCCGGAGGCGGCCAGGTCGACGTTCAGGAAGTAGGTGCCGGCGGCGGGCAGCACCTTGAACCCCTCCGCCTCCAGCCCCGAGGCCAGCCGATCCCGCGAGCGTTGCAGGTCCACCGGCATTTGCGCGAACCAGTCCGGACTGTTGTCCAGCCCCCAGGCCACCGCCGCCTGCAGGTTGGGCGGGGTGGTGAAGGTCAGGAACTGGTGGGCCCCGGCCAGGGCCTTCATCAACGCGGGCGCGGCGCAGAGGAAGCCGACCTTCCAGCCGGTCAGCGCGAACATCTTGCCGGCCGAACCGATCTTCACCGTCCGCTCGCGCATGCCGGGAAAGGCCATCAGGGGCTTGAACCGGCGTCCGTCGAAGGTGATCTGTTCCCAGACCTCGTCACAGACCGCGATGGCGTCATGTCGCACGCAGTACTCGGCCAGCAGCGCCAGATCCTCGTCGGCCCACAGGGTGGCGGCGGGATTGACCGGGTTGTTCAGCACCACCAACTTCGTGCGTTCGCTGAACACGCCGTCCAGCATCGGCCGGTCGATTCGGAAGTGCGGCGGCTGTAGCGTGGCCAGGCGGGGAATACCGCCGCAACGGCGCACCATCGGCAGGTAGGCGTCATAGAGCGGCTGGAACAGCACCACCTCGTCGCCCGGCGAGATCAGCGACAGGAAGGCCGCCGCCAGGGCCTCCGTCGCGCCCGAAGTGACGGTGATCTCCGCCAGGCCGTCGAGATCGAGGCCCTGAAACGCCGCGTAGTGACGGGCGGCGGCTTCGCGAAGCTGCGGCAGGCCGCGCATCGGCGGATACTGGTTGTAGCCCTCCACCGCCTCCAGCGCCGCCCGTTCGCGCACTGCCCGTGGTCCCGGTTCGTCGGGAAATCCCTGGCCCAGGTTGATCGCGCCATTGTCCCGCGCCAGTCCGCTCATCACCTCGAAGATGGTGGTCGGCAGGTCGGCGTAGACGGGATGGACCATGGGACTCTCGGGACGTTGCAAGCACGGCGGCGGGCGCCCATGCTTCATGCCATGCGCATCGTCGATTTCGAACCCCGTCACGCCGAGGCCTGGAAGGCGCTCAATGAAGCCTGGATCGGCCGCCACTTCGCCATCGAGCCCAGCGACCGCGAGGTGCTGGACGACCCGGTCGGCAAGGTGATCGGCATCGGCGGCGTCGTGCTGATGGCCGAGGACGCCGAGGGCGAGGCCATCGGCTGCGCCGGCCTCAAGCCCGTGGCGGCCCAGCAGGGCGGCGGGCTGGAAGTGATCAAGATGACGGTCAGCGAGGCGGCGCGGGGCTCGGGGCTGGGCCGGGCCTTGATGCAGGCCTGCATCGACCGGGCGACGGCCATGGGGGCGCGCCGGCTCTACCTGGAGACCAACAGCGCGCTGGGGCCCGCGCTCGGCCTCTATCGGGCCATGGGCTTCGAGGACCTGCCGGCCCAGGCGACACCCTACCAGCGCTGCGACGTCTGGATGCAGCGGCCGCTTCCTTGACGTCGCCGACGCCGCTAGGAAGAACCGTGGCGTAGAGGGGCGAGCTTTGGGGGCCTGGGAAACACTCGGGATAGAGCGGACCCGCGAGGAGCGAGACATCCGCCGCGCCTATGCCCGCAAGCTGAAGCTGACCAATCCGGAGGACGATCCGGCCGGCTTCCAGAGCCTGCGCGAGGCCTATGAGCAGGCCCTGAGCTATGCCGAACGCGGCTTCGAATTCGCCGACGGCATGTTCTTCAGCGACGGCTCGGAAGACGCCGGGGACGAGGACGTGGACGAGACGGAAGAGGCGCCGTTCGAGCCTGCCGCATCGCTGCGTCGCCCGCCCGCGCCTCGGCCCGACATGCCGGCCCAGCCCATCGATCCGGTCGCCGAGGCCATCGCGCGGGAGATCGACGAAGCCCATGCGGCCCTGGCGCGGTTGGCCGAACTGGTCGCGGCCGACCCGCCGGCCAGCGACGCGGCCCTGGCGCTGGGGCTGGAGGCCCTGGTCGCCGCCCCGGCGATGCAGAACCTGGACATGCGCGCCCGCGTCGAGCGGCGCCTGGCGCAGCTGATCCTCGACAATCCCCCGCGCGCCGACGGCCTGATCCCGGCCGCGATCCGGGCCATGGGCTGGAAACCCCATGGGCGCGGCCCCCTCGCCTCGACCATCGACGAGGTGTTCGATCGCCAGGCGGCGCTGGGCTACCTGCGGGAGTTGAAGCTCAAGCGCCATCCGCACCATGACGGCTATCGGGCCCTGCAAGCGCCGCCGCCGAAATCGGTTCTCGCCTTCACCTTCCGTCCCGGCTCGCTGAAGTCGGCGCGGTTGATCATCGAGCGGCTGGAGAACGAGTTTCCGGCGCTGGAAGACGATTTTCCGCATCTGGCGGCCTGGAGCGACTGGCTGGAGACGCCGAGGCTCAGTCCGATGGCGCTGTGGTTCGCCGCCGTGGCGGCGCCGGTAATCGGCGCCATGGCCATGGTCTCTCTGGCCGGTCCCGGACCTTGGGGCTTTCCAGCCGGCGCCGTGGCCGGGGGCCTCGGAACCCTCCTCCTCGCCTTCGCCCATCTCTACCTGATTCTCTGGCCGCGCCGTCTGTGGCGCACGCGGTGGTCCTGGCGCCTGCCGGGTTGGCTGGGGCTGGGTTGGATCGTCGGCGGCAGTTTCCTGGTCTGGGCCTCGCCGTTGGCGGTGGACGCTCCGGTCTTCTTCTGGGGGTTGATCGGCCTTGGCGTCCTAATGGTGCTCTGGACGGCGGTCACCGGCGATATCGACCGGCGCGAAGCCGGCCAGGCCTGGTGGCTGCGCCTGCCGATGCTGCATGGCTACTACCTGGTCTGGCTGATGGCCATGGCGATCCTCGCCCCGGCGGTGATGCTGCCCATGGGACCGGTCCTGCTGCTGGCCGGACTGGTCGCGCTGCTGGGGTCGGGGTCCCTGGCGGAGTTCTGGCTGTACCGGCTCAGCGCCAGCGCGCGGATCATCGGCGCGGGACTGTTGCTTGGGGTGACGTTGCTTGGGCTGGTCTTTCTGTGGGGACTGTTCCGCTCGCTGGAGCACCTGCCCATGGTCGCGGCGCTGGCGGCCATGGCCACGATCGCCGCCCGGCCGATGGCTGACACCTTGGGCGATGGAATAACGCGGGTGCGCCACTGGGTCGGCTGGATCGGGCTGATCGGGGTGACCAATCTGGGCCTCGCCGGCTCCCCCTTCGGCGTCCAGGCTTTTTGCGCCTGGCTGCTGGCGGGCCCGCTGATCGTCGGCGTCGGCGCCCTGATCTCCGCTAACCAGGACCGCCGCGGCCTCTGAAACACGAAAGAGCCCCCGAGGCGTCCGCTCCGGGGGCTCGATCATTCGGCTTTGTGACTCGGTCTATTCGAACAGGTCGAAGACGACCGAGGCGATCAGGCCGGTGGCGATGGCCGTCAGGATGACGTCATCCCCGTGGCGATAGTAGCCGTAGCCGCGCGGGGGCGGGGGCAGGCGGTAGGCCCGGTAGTCGACGTAGTAGCCGCGGCCGCGGTAGGCCGGCGGCAGGTACTGGCCACGAGCCCAGCGACGGTTGGCCTGGTATCCACGCGGGGCGTAGTAGCGTCCGGCGCTGTAGCGACGGTCGGCCCGGCGCTCCCAGCGGCTGTCGCGGCGGTCGTCACGGCGGTCATACCGGTCGTCGCGACGGTCATCCCGGCGGTCATACCGGTCATCCCGGCGCTCGTCGCGGCGGTCGTAGCGGTCGTCACGGCGTTCGTCGCGACGGTCGTATCCACCGCCACCGTAGGGCTGGGCCGCGGCGGCGCCGGCGGTCCCCAGGACCGACAGGGCAATGGCGGCGATCAGGAACTTCTTCATGGGTCACTCTCTCCTCGGCGGGTGAAAGGACGATCCCGTCCCCGACGTTGGAGAGGGTTATGAAGGGCGCCGGCTGATCCCAACCTGAACGGCTTTGGTCATCCGCCGTTCATCTTCGCAAACACCAGGCTGAGATTGTTGGCCGGCATGGCGATGCGGGCTCGCAAGGCAAGGCCGTACCGGTCCGCCAACGCCTCGACATCCTCGCGCCGGCGCAGGCCCCAAGCCGGGTTCCGGCTCTTCAGGCTGTGGTCAAAGTCCAGGTTTGACGGGGCGGTTTCGACCAAGCCCTCCAGATAGGGACCGTAGAGATAGAGCACGCCACCCTTGGGGAGGACGGCGCCGGCCCCCGCCAGAAGGCCCTCCGTCGCCGCCCAGGGCGAGATGTGGACCATGTTGATGCAGACCATGGCGTCGGCCGCCTGAACCGGCCAGTCGTCCGGACGCGAGGCGTCCAGGCGCAAGGGCTCCAGCAGGTTGGGCAGGCCGGCCTCGGCGCGCCAGGCGGCGATGCTGGCTAGGGCGGTCTCGTCGGGATCGGTCGGTTGCCAGGTCAGGTCCGGCAGGTGGCCGGCCATGTGCACGGCGTGCTCTCCGGCCCCGGCGGCGATCTCCAGGACCAGGCCGGTGGCCGGCAGATGTTCGCGCAGCACAGCCAGGATCGGATCGCGGTTGCGGGCGGTGGAGGGCGAGGTCCGGGCGGTCATCGGGGCAAGCTAACCCATTCCGCCAAACGGGGAACACGGGTTAGGGTCGTCGCATGGCCGACCCCTCCGCGATCGACTTCGACACCGTCTCAAAGGCCTACGCCGGTCGCGCGGCGGTGGATGGCGTATCGCTGGCGATCCCGGCGGGACAGTTCGTGGCGGTGGTCGGCGCCTCTGGCTCGGGCAAGACCACCCTGCTGAAGATGGTCAATCGCCTTGCGGAGCCTTCCCAGGGCGGGGTCCGGATCGAAGGCCAGGATGTGGCGGCGCAGGACGCCGTCCAGCTGCGCCGGCGGATCGGCTACGTCTTCCAGGGCGTCGGGCTGTTTCCGCACATGACCGTGGCCGAGAACATAGCCATCACCCCCCGCCTGCTCGGCTGGGTGAAGGCGGACATCGCCGCGCGCGTGGATGAGCTGCTCGACCTCGTCGCCCTGCCCAGGACCTATGCCGAACGGTTCCCGGACCAACTGTCCGGCGGCGAGCGCCAGCGGGTCGGGGTGGCGCGGGCCCTGGCGGCCCGGCCCTCGATCCTGCTGATGGACGAGCCCTTCGGGGCGCTGGACCCGATTACCCGCGAGGCGCTGGGCCAGGCGACGCGCGCGCTGCACGACCAGCTGGGCCTGACCACCCTGATGGTCACCCATGACGTACAGGAGGCGGTGCTGCTGGCCGACCGGATCGTGGTGATGGCGAACGGGAAGGTGCTGGCGGACGATACGCCCCGCGCCCTGCTCGCCGGCCATTCCGACCCGGACGTGGCGGCCCTGATGGCCACGCCTGCCCGCCAGGCGCGGGCCATCGCCGCCCTGATGGAGGCCCGGTGATGGAGGGGCAGGTCGCCGCCGCCTGGGCCTTGCTGCCCGACTATCTGGCCCAGCACGTGCTGCTCAGCGCCGCCGCCCTGGCGCTCGGGGTGGCGATCAGCCTGCCGCTCAGCGTGCTGGCGGCGCGCAACACCGTGGTGCGCTGGCCGCTGGTGACCCTTGCCGGGATGGTGCAGACCATTCCGGGCCTGGCCCTGCTGGCGCTGTTCTATCCCCTGTTGCTGGCCCTGTCGGCGGTGACCGAAGGGGCCTTCGGCTTCAAGCTCCAGGCCCTGGGCTTCCTGCCAGCGCTGCTGGCGCTCACCCTCTACGCCATGCTGCCGATCCTGCGGAACGGGGTCGCCGGATTGACCGGCATCGATCCGGCAGTGCGCGAGGCGGCCGACGGGGTGGGGATGACGCCGGCCCAGAGGCTGCTGCGTGTCGAGGCGCCGCTGGCCGCGCCGGTGGTGATGGCCGGGGTGCGCACGGCTGCGGTCTGGACCATCGGGGCGGCCACCCTGTCGACACCAGTCGGTCAGACGAGCCTGGGCAACTACATCTTCTCGGGCCTGCAGACCGAGAACTGGGTGTTCGTGCTGTTCGGCTGCGCGGCGGCCGGCGGACTGGCCCTGATCGTCGACCAGCTGCTGGGCCTGATCGAGTGGGGGGCGGGCCGCCGGCGCCTGCTGCCGGCGGCCGCCGGGCTGGCGCTGCTGGGCCTGGGGACCGCGGCGGCGGCGGTTCCACCGCTGCTGGCGGCCACGGCGCCGGCCTATGTGGTCGGGGCCAAGAACTTTTCCGAGCAGTACATCCTGGCCGAGTTGATCTCCGGCCGTCTGACGGCCCAAGGCGCCGACGTCGCCCGCCGCGACGGCCTGGGTTCGGCCATCGTCTTCCGCGCCCTCGAGGCCGGCGAGATCGACGTCTATGTCGACTACAGCGGCACCCTGTGGACCAACGTCATCGGCCGTAAGGACAACCCGCCCCGCGCCCAGCTGCTGGCCGAACTGACCCGCTGGATGAAGGACGAGAAGGGGGTGGTGGTGCTGGGCTCGCTCGGCTTCGAGAACGCCTACGCCCTGGCCATGGAGCGCAAGCTGGCCAACTCACTGGGGGTAGCCAGCCTCGACGACCTCACCGCCCGGGCGCCGCGCCTGACCCTGGGCGGGGACCTCGAATTCCTGTCGCGCCCGGAATGGGCGGCGATCGAGGGCGCCTATGGCCTGCGCTTCGCCAGGGAAAAGTCGTTCAACCCGACCTTCATGTACCGCGCCCTGTCCAGCGGAGACGCCGACGTCATCTCCGCCTTCTCGAGCGACGGCCGGATCGCCGCCCAGGATTTGGTGGTTCTGGCCGACCCGCGCGGGGCGGTGCCGAGCTATGACGCGGTCATCCTGATCTCACCCCGGCGGGCGAAAGACCGTCGACTGATCGAGGCGCTGACACCCCTGATCGGGGCAATCCCCGTGGAGCGGATGCGCGAGGCCAACTACGCGGTCGACCGGGATGAGGGGAAGGTGTCGCCCGCCGAGGCGGCGCGGATGCTGGGAGTTGGGTCGAAGCCATAGACATTGACCCCAATCGGTTCAGCCGCCGTGAGTGTCCCTTCTCCCCTTGCGGGAGAAGGTGGCGCGAAGCGCCGGATGAGGGGTCGATAGGTCTTCAAGCTGCTTCGCGAGGGATGCTACAGGCTGAGTTGGAGGACGGTGCGCCCCCTCATCCGTCGCCTTCGGCGACACCTTCTCCCGCGAGGGGAGAAGGGCGCCCAGAGGCGAATTCCCAAGCACCGGCTCGTTAGAAAGGCACCTCTTCAGGCGGTCTCGCCGGCTCCGGTGCGGGCGTCGGGGCCCTCGGCTGTGGTTCCGGCGGCTCTTCCCCACCGATGCCAATTCCCGACAGGATATCGTCGATCGGGCCCTGGTTTTCCGGCTCGGGCGGGGCGATGCGGCCGCCCGGGATGGGGCCGGCCTTCAGCCTCGGCAGGGCCTGGCCCATGAACCCTTTCCAGATCTGGGCCGGGGCGCCGCCGCCGGTGACCCGGCGCATAGGGGTGTTGTCGTCCTTGCCGGTCCAGACGGCGACCACGAAGCCGCCGGTGTAGCCGACGAACCAGGCGTCGCGATAATCGCTGGTGGTGCCGGTCTTTCCGGCGATGTCGAAGCCGGGCACGCGAGCGGCCGTGCCCGTGCCGCCGGTCACCACGGTGCGCATCATCTGGTTCATGTAGGGCAGGGCCGGGCTGCCGATCACCGACTGGCGGCCGCGCTTTTCGATGTTGTGGTCGTAGAGCACCTTGCCCGAAGCGGTGCGGATACGGCTGATGCCCCAGGCGCGGGCCCGGAAGCCGCCGTTGGAGAAGGGGGCATAGGCCTGGGCCATCTCCAGCGGACTGACCTCCACGGCGCCCAGCGCCATCGAGGGGTCGAGCTGGATCTTGCTGCTGATCCCCAGGCGTCGGGCGGTGGAGGCGACGTTGCCGGTGCCGACCTCGTTGGCCAGCCGGGCGGCCACTGTGTTGGTCGACTTGGCCAGCGCCGTCTCCAGGGTCATGGCGCCTGCGAAGCGGCCGTCGTAGTTGCGCGGCTCCCAGTTTCCGATCTTTAGCGGCTCGTCGACCACCACCACGCCGGGATTGCGGCCCTGCTCCATGGCGGTCAGGTAGACGAAGGGCTTGAAGGCGGAGCCCGCCTGCCGCTTGGCCACCGAGGCGCGGTCGAACTGGCTTTCGCTGTAGTCCACCCCGCCGACATAGGCCCGCACCCGGCCCTCGGCGTCGAGGGCGACCAGGGCGGCCTGCTGCACCCCGGCGGCCTTGTTCCGGGCGACGCCGGCCCGCACCGCCTGTTCGGCGGCGGCCTGGATCGGCAGGTCCAGGGTGGTTTCGACGTAGAGGTCCTCGGTCGGTTCGCCGACCAGGGCGCGGACCTGGCCGTCCATCCAGTCGGTGAAATACTGCGCCCGCTGGTTGGCCAGCACGGCGCTGACCCGCACGGGGGTCTTGACCGCGGCTTCGCGTTCCTCCGGCGTGATCGCCTTGGTGCGCACCATCTCGTCCAGCACGATGGTGGCGCGGCGGGCGGCGCGTTCCTTGGCCGAGACCGGCGAATAGCGCGACGGGCCCTTCATCATCCCGGCGAGCAGTGAGGCTTCGCCGAGGGTGAGTTTCGAAGCGGGCTTGTTGAAATAGCGCTGCGAGGCGGCCTCGATGCCGTAGGCGCCAGCCCCGAAATAGACCCTGTTCAGATAGAGGGCGAGGATCTCCTTTTTGGAGAACTTGATCTCCAGCCAGACGGCCAGAATCAGCTCCTGCACCTTGCGCCGCCAGTTCTGGTCCAGGGTCAGGAACAGGTTGCGGGCCAGCTGCTGGGTGATGGTCGAGCCGCCGGCCACCACCTTGCCGGCCTTGACGTTGGCGACCCCGGCTCGGGCGATGCCGATCGGATCGAACCCCGGATGCCAGTAGAACCGCCGGTCCTCGATAGCCAGGAAGGCCTCGGGCACATATTCGGGCAGTTTCTCCAGATCGACGGGCGGCGCGTACTGGCTGCCGCGCACGGCGATCAGCGCCCCGGATCGGTCCAGATAGGAGATCGACGGCTGGCGGGTGACGTCGTTGAGCTTGGAGACGTCCGGCAGGTCGATGGCGAACACCGCCAGGAAGGCGACCAGGAAGATCAGCCCCCAGACGCCGATGACCGTTCCCCAATAGAGAAAGGCTTGCAGCGGGGTGCGTCTGGCGCCGGTTCCGCCCGCCTGTGGGTTGGCCATCTCGTCTTTACCCTGTTCGCACGCTTGCGCGCCGTGTGTAGCGCAGCCGCCTGTCTGCCTCCATCCCGATCAACGGGGGATGAACGCGGCCTTTTCTGGGCCTCGATGTCGTAACGCCGTGCAGGTCGCTTGGGGCCCGCGGCAAGCCTGACGAAAAGGCCATGGTTTTCATTCATGCGCCGGTCAGCTTGGCTCTGGCGAACTGCGTTCATCGACAACCTAGACCGTCAGGGAGGACGGGGATCATGAGCGCGATGGATTATGCGGGATCAGCAGGGGCGGCTCCACGGGGTCGTAGGGCGCCGATCGGGATGGCCCTGGAGCGATTGCGTGCCATGCTCGTCAGCCGAAGCGCCGACAAGCGTCAGCGGCAGATGAATGAGCGGCGGGCCCGTGACATGGAATTGGAGATCGAGCGGCTGCGGGCCGTGGGTGGCTTTTAGCGGTTGCCGATTTCCATCGTCGGAATCGACGAGGGCGCCGGCTGCGAACGGGCGCCGGGGACGGGCAGCACGATCGCCAGGGTGATGGCGAGCAGGGCGGCGGCGGTGAGAAGGCCTTTGAGGGCCATGGCGGTCGGTTCCGTTGTACGCAGGCGCCACAATGGCGCCCACACCCTTAACGGTACGACAACGACCGGGTTCCAGATGCGGTGTTCGATGAATTTAGTTTGGTGAATCCGAGCAGGATTCGCAGACTTTCCAGGTATCCGGGCTGTCGGATGACCGACAGCCCGGTCCCCGACGGCCTTAGTTGAAGACCTCGAAGAGGCCTGCGGCGCCCATCCCGCCGCCAATGCACATGGTGACCACCGCATGCTTGGCCTTGCGGCGCTGGCCTTCCATCAGCACGTGGCCCACGCAGCGGGCGCCGGTCATGCCGAAGGGGTGGCCAATGGCGATGGAGCCGCCGTTGACGTTGTACTTCTCCGGATCGATGCCCAGCTTGTCGCGGCTGTAGAGGCATTGCGAGGCGAAGGCTTCGTTCAACTCCCACAGGTCGATGTCGTCGACCTTCAGGCCATGACGCTCGAGCAGGCGGGGGACGGCGAACACCGGGCCGATGCCCATCTCGTCCGGCTCGCAGCCGGCGACCGCGAAGCCCTTGAAACGACCCAGCGGCTTGAGACCCCGGCGCTCGGCTTCCTTGGCTTCCATCAGCACCACGGCGGCGGCGCCGTCCGACAGCTGGCTGGCGTTGCCGGCGGTGACGAAGTTGCCTTCGCCCATCACCGGCTGCAGCGAGGCCAGGCCTTCGAGCGTGGTGTCGGGGCGGTTGCATTCGTCGCGATCGACCACGTAGTCGACGAAGCTCTCTTCCTTGGTCTCCTTGTTGACCACCTTCATCTTGGTGGCCATCGGCACGATCTCGTCCTTGAACAGGCCGGCGGCCTGGGCGGCGGCGATCCGCTGCTGGCTGCGCAGGGCGTATTCGTCCTGGTAGTCGCGGGCGACGTTGTAGCGCTTGGCCACGATGTCTGCGGTGTTGATCATCGCCATCCACAGGGCCGGCTTGATCTCCATCAGCTTCTCTTCGGTGATGTGATAGCGGTTCATGTGGCCGCTGGCGTTGACCAGGGAGATGGATTCCACCCCGCCGCCCACGGCGACATCAGCGCCTTCGTTCTTGATGTAGTGGGCGGCCGAGGCGATGGCCTGCAGGCCCGAGGAGCAGAAGCGGTTGATGGTCGTGCCGCTGGTGGTCACCGGCAGGCCGGCCCAGATGGCGGCGTTGCGGGCCACGTTCATCCCGGTGGCGCCTTCGGGCCCGCCACAGCCGATGATCACGTCCTCGACCTCCGCGCCTTCCAGCCCGGCGCGCGACACCGCGTGCTGGATGGCATGGCCGGCCATGGCCGCGCCGTGGGTGTTGTTGAAGCCGCCGCGGACGGACTTGGCCAGTCCGGTGCGGGCGTAGGAAACGATGACGGCGTCGCGCATGAGGGTCCTCAGGGAAGGTTTCAAACGGTGGTTTGAAAATCGCGGGCGACCCTAGGGCAACCTTCGCGCCCGCGAAAGATCACGCGCGCGTCAACCAGGGTCCGGCCATTGACGAAGTCGAAGGCCGGGGCGACGGTCTGCCCATGAAACGCCTGCTGCTTGCCGCCGCCCTGGTCGCCCTGCCCCTGCCCGCCGTCGCCCAGAAGGCGCCCGAGGGCGGAAGCTGGACCGAATGCATGGTCGGCGAGATCTTCGCCGATCGTGACCGGCTGGAGATCGGATGCGCCGGCAAGGCGGGGGGTCCAAGTCGCTTTGCCATAGAAAGCCGCGATCCGCTGGCGGAGTCGCTGCTGCGCCTGGCCCTGACGGCCAAGGACAGGGCCCGGCCCCTCGGCGTGCTCTACGTGATTGCGCCGGAGGCCAATCCCGAGGGGTGCGATCCGGCGGTCTGTCGGCGGCTCGCGGCCGTGAGCCTGAAATAGGCTGACCCAGCGTCGCCCTTGACGCCCGCGTCATCGAGTCCGACCCTTGGCTTAACAACGATAAGTCAGAGGAACGGCCATGGCGGACTACGATCTGGTGCTGCGCGGCGGCACGGTGGTGGACGGCACGGGGGCGGCGCCCTTCACGGCGGATGTGGCGATCAAGGACGGGCTGATCGCGGCCGTTGGGCCGAACCTGGGCGCTGGCGCCGACGAGATCGACGCGACGGGCCGGCTGGTGACGCCGGGGTTCGTCGACATCCACACCCACTACGACGGCCAGGCGACCTGGGACAACCGGCTGAACCCCTCCAGCGGCCATGGGGTGACCACGGTGGTCATGGGCAACTGCGGGGTCGGATTCGCCCCCTGTCGGCCGGAGGATCACGACCGGCTGATCAAGCTGATGGAGGGGGTGGAGGACATTCCCTTCCCGGTGCTGACCGAAGGCCTGCCCTGGAACTGGGAAAGCTTCCCCGACTATCTCGACGCCCTGGACAAGCGATCCTTCGATATCGACCTGGCGGCCCAGCTGCCGCACGCGGCCCTGCGGGTCTATGTGATGGGCGAGCGCGGGGCCAACCGCGAGCCGGCCACGCCAGAGGACATCGCCCAGATGGCGGCCATCGCCGAGCGGGCGATGCAGGCCGGCGCCATCGGCTTTTCGACCAGCCGCACCCTCAACCACCGCACCAGCGACGGCGAGCCGACCCCGACCCTCAATGCGGGCGAGGACGAGCTGACCGGCATCGCCATGGGCATGGCTGCTGCGGGCAAGGGGGTGCTGCAGCTGGTCAGCGACTTCGCCCCCGACCCGGCCGAGGAGGTGGCGATGTTCCGCCGCATCGCCGAGGCCAGCGGCCGGCCGTTGAGCTTCACCCTGGCGCAAAGTCCCAAGGCGCCGGAGCTGTGGAAGATGCTGCTCGGCAAGGTCGAGGCGGCGGTTGATGACGGGGTGGCGATGAAGGCCCAGGTCTGCGGCCGCCCCGTCGGGGTGCTGTTCGGGCTGGAGCTGACGCTCAATCCGTTCAGCGGGTCGGAGACTTACAAGGCGATCGCCCACCTGCCGCTGGCCGAGCGGGCGGCGGCGATGGCCGATCCGGACTTCCGCGCCCGGCTGCTCAGCGAGACTGGCGCCGCCAAGGGGCCCTTCGGCGGCAGCATGCTGCAGGCCTGGGACCGGATGTGGCTGCTGGACGAGGTTCCCGACTACGAGCAGCCGGCCAGCAAGACCATCGCCGCCCTGGCCGCCGGCCGAGGCATCTGGCCGGAGGACCTGGCCATCGATCACATGCTGAGCAATGGCGGACGCGGGATGCTCTACCACCCGTTCCTCAACTACGCCGACAACAGCCTGGACCCCAGCTACGCCATGCTCGGCCATCGCGACACCGTGCCGGGCCTGTCCGACGGCGGGGCGCATGTGGGGATGATCTGTGACGGCTCCTTCCCGACCAGCATGCTGACCCACTGGACGCGGGATCGCACGCGGGGGCCGAAGTACCGCGTCGAAGAGATTGTGCGGATGCAGACGCGGGATACCGCCGCGGCGGTCGGGTTGATGGATCGGGGGACGATTACGCCGGGCCTGCGGGCGGACCTCAACGTCATCGACTACGAGGGGCTGAAGCTGCATGCGCCGGGGGTGTCGTACGACCTGCCGGCCGGCGGGCGGCGGCTGACCCAGAAGGCGGAGGGCTATGTCGCGACGGTGGTGGCCGGGGTGGTGACCTATCGCGACGGGCAGCCGACCGGGGCCTTGCCGGGGCGGCTGGTGCGCGGGGCGCAGCCGGCGCCGGTCGCGATGGCGGCGGAGTAGGCGAGCGAGCGAGGCTTCGCTCTCCGCCCCCGAGAGGGGGCGGAGGACGGTTCGGAGCGATAGCGACGGACCAGGAGGCGGGGCAGCGCCGGCGGTTTAGAGGTTCCTCCTTCACCGGCGGTGGGGACCCCCTCGGTTTGGCTCGCTTGCAGCGCTCGCCAAATCCACTCCCCCATTTCATGGGGGAGAGCGAACCACTTATGACCGGCTCGCCTTTTCCTCGACCCCTGAATTTCCCTCGCGGGCCTTCAGCGCCGCCGCCACCTCATCCGGTGTCACCCCGCTCGCGGCCAGCACGGCCAGCAGGTGGTACAGCACGTCCGCCGCTTCTGCCGTGAGCGCTGCCTTGTCGCCGACAGCTGCGGCAATCGCCGCCTCCACCGCCTCTTCGCCCAGCTTCTTCGCCGCCAGCTTCGGATCGGCCAGCAGTTTCGCCGTCCAGCTCGCCGCCGGATCTCCGCCGCGCCGGCTGTCGATCACCGCCCACAGCCGATCGAGGGTGTCGCCAAGCTCGCTCATGCCGCCTCCTGCCGCACCGGCACGCCGGCCGCCGCCATGGCAGCCTTGGCCTCACCGATACTGACCTCGCCGAAGTGGAAGATCGAGGCGGCCAGCACGGCGTCGGCGTGGCCATCACGAACGGCCTCTACCAGATGCTGAACGTTGCCGGCTCCGCCGCTGGCGATTACCGGCACGGAAGCCGCCGCCGTCACCGCCCGCAGCAGGGGCAGGTCATAGCCGGTCTTGGCGCCGTCGCGGTCCATGGACGTCAGCAGGATTTCCCCCGCGCCCTTCTCCACCGCCAGGGCGGCGAATTCCACGGCGTCCTTGCCGGTGTCGGTGCGGCCGCCGTGGGTGAAGATGTTCCAGCCGCCATTGCCGGTCGATTTGGCATCGACGGCGCAGACCACCGCCTGACTGCCGAAGGCGTCGGCCAGGCGCGATAGGAGATCGGGGTCGTTCACAGCCGCCGTATTGACGCTGACCTTGTCGGCCCCGGCGCGCAGCAGGCGCCGCGCATCGTCAACCGAGCGCACCCCTCCGCCGACCGACAGGGGCATGAAGCAGACGTCGGCGGTGCGGGCGATGACGTCGAGGATCAGGCCGCGGTTGTCGCTGCTGGCGGTGATGTCGAGGAACATCAGCTCGTCGGCCCCGGCCGCGTCATAAGCGGCGGCCTGTTCCACCGGATCGCCGGCGTCGCGCAGGGCGACGAAGTTGACGCCCTTCACCACGCGGCCGTCCTTGACGTCCAGGCAGGGGATGACGCGAACCTTCAGCATTCAGCCCGCCGCCAGGGTCAGGGCGCGGGCCGGGTCAATGGCCCCTTCATAGAGCGAGCGGCCGAGGATGCAGCCGGCGATGGCCACGCCCTCCCGGGCCTTCAACGCCTCGATGTCGGCGACGCTGGCCACCCCGCCCGAGGCGATCACCGGGATCGACACGGCGTCGGCCACCTCGCCGACCTGGGCGACATTGACCCCGGTCATGGCCCCGTCGCGGCCGATGTCGGTGACGATCAGGGCGGCGACCCCTGCGTCCTCGAACCGTCGGGCCAACTCAACGGCCTCCAGCTCGGAGGTTTCCAGCCAGCCCTGAGTGGCGACTTTGCCGTCGCGGGCGTCGATGCCCACGGCGATCTGTTCGGGCCACAGCCGGGCGGCCTTCTTCACCAGTTCGGGCTCGCGCACCGCCACGGTGCCGAGGATGACCCGGCTGACCCCCGCCTCGATCCAGGTCTCGATCTGCGCCAGGGTGCGGATGCCGCCGCCCAGCTGCACCGGGATCGACACGGCCTGGAGGATGTCGGCGACCGCCTCGACATTGACCGCCCGGCCCTCGACGGCGCCGTTGAGGTCGACCACGTGCAGCCAGGTGAAGCCCTGCTTCTGGAACTGGTCGGCCTGGTCGGCGGGGGAGGCGTTGAACACCGTCTCCTTGGCGAGGTCGCCGTGCAGCAGCCGCACGCAGCGGCCGTCCTTCAGGTCGATGGCCGGGTAGAGGATCACAGGGCAAGCTCCAGGAAGTTGGCCAGCAGCCGCTGTCCGGCCCCTTGGGATTTCTCAGGGTGGAACTGTACGCCCATGACGTTGTCCCTCGCCACCGCCGCGACGAACGGGCCGCCGTGGTCGCAGGTGGCGGCGATATCGCCGGGATCAGCCGGATCGAAGGCAAAGCTGTGGGTGAAGTACATGTGCGGCGCAAACCCCAGGCCGGCGAACAGCGGGCTGGCCGGGCGCACCGTGTTCCACCCCATGTGGGGGACCTTGGCGGCCGGGTCGCGCGGTTCGAGCCGGCGGACCTGGCCTGGGATCCAGCCGAGTCCCGGAGTGACGCCGAACTCCAGGCCGCTGTCGGCCAGCAGCTGCATGCCTACGCAGACGCCGAGGAAGGGCGCGCCACGGGTCTGGGTCGCCTCGGTTATCGCCGCGACCAGGCCGTCACTGGCCTTCAGCAGGCCCATGCAGGCGGCGAAGGCCCCGACGCCGGGCAGCACCAGCCGGTCGGCCTTGGCGACCACGTCGGGGTCGGCGGTGACCGTGATCGTCGGGGGGGACTTCAGGGTGAAGGCGGCCTTGAGCAGCGCCTTCTCGGCGGAGCGCAGGTTGCCTGAGCCGTAGTCGATGAGGGCGACGGTAGACATTTTCGACCCTCCTCTCTGTTCGGGGTCAATCCGCTAGTGGTCCCTTCTCCCCTCGCGGGAGAAGGTGTCGGCGAAGCCGACGGATGAGGGGGCGCACCGGCTGATGGGGAAGGGCGAGGGCCGCCAGCGATGGCAGCGTCTTCTGTCTTCGACCCCTCATCCGGCACTTCGCGCCACCTTCTCCCGCAAGGGGAGAAGGAAGCCCCGAGGCGAACCCGGCTAGAGAACGCCTTTCGTTGAAACAGCCTGGCCGCCGGCCTTGGGATCGATCTCCACCGCCGCCCGCAGCGCCCGCGCCAGGGCCTTGAAGCCGCTTTCGGCGATGTGGTGGGTGTTGTCGCCGTAGAGGGTTTCCAGGTGCACGCAGGCGCCGGCGTTCATGGCGAAGGCGTGGTGGAATTCCTTGAACAGCTCGGTGTCCATCTCGCCGACCTTGGGCCGGCTGAAGTCGACCTTCCAGATCAGGTAGGGGCGATTGGAGAGGTCCAGGGCGCAGCGGGTCAGGGTCTCGTCCATCGGGATGTAGGCGCTGCCGAAGCGCTTGATGCCCTTGAAGCCGTCCAGCGCCTGCTTCACCGCCTGGCCCAGCACGATGCCGGTATCCTCGACCGTGTGGTGCATGTCGATATGCAGGTCGCCCTTGGTCTCGACCTTCAGGTCGAAACCGCCATGGCGGGCGAAGCTCTCCAGCATGTGGTCGTAGAAGCCGATGCCGGTCGAGATCGTCGAGGCGCCGGTGCCGTCCAGGTCGATCCAGACCTTGATCTGGGTCTCCTTGGTGTCGCGGGTGATTTCCGCAGTGCGGTTCATTTCAGCAAACCCTTGGAGATGGCCAGGTCGCGCAGGTTGACCTCCGGGCGCGGGCCATAGTGGGTGATGACCTCGGCCGCCGCCATCGAGCCCAGCCGCCCACAGATGTCGAAGCCGAGGCCCTGGGACAGGCCATAGAGGAAGCCGGCGGCGTACTGGTCGCCCGCCCCGGTGGTGTCGACCACCTTGTCCACCGGATCGGCGGCGATGCGGTGGCTGTCGGTTCCGGCCAGGATCAGCGAGCCCTGCTCGCCCCTGGTGATGGCAGCGATCTTGGTGATCGCGCCCAGCTTGGCGGCGGCGGTGTCGAAGTCGTCAGTCTGGAACAAGGCCTTCACCTCGTCCTCGTTGGCGAAGACGATGTCGGCCTGGCCTTCGATGAAGCCGAGCAGCTCGCCCCGGTGCCGCTCGACCACGAAGCTGTCCGACAGGGTGATGCCGATCAGCCGGCTGGAGGCATGGGCCAGGCCGGCGGCCTTGGCGAAGGCGCGGCGGGCGTCCGACGGGTCGAACAGATAGCCTTCCAGATAGACGATGGCCGACTGCTCGACGATCTCGGCGGGCACGTCCTCGGGGGTCAGTTCGGTGGAGGCGCCCAGATAAGTGCACATGGTCCGCTGGCCGTCCGGGGTTACGTTGATCAGGCAGCGGGCGGTGGCCGGCCCGCCCTGCAGCGGGGCCGTGTCGAAATGCACCCCAATGGCGCGCATGTCCTTGGCGAAGGTGTCGCCCAAGCCGTCCGGGGCCACCTTGCCCAGATAGGCTGCGCGCCCGCCCAGGCTGGCGATCCCGGCGATGGTGTTGCCGGCCGAACCGCCGCTGGTCTCCAGCCCCTTGGCCATGCGGCCATAGAGCTCGACCCCGCGGGCCTCGTCGATCAGCTGCATCGAGCCCTTCACCAGGCCTTCGGCATGCAGAAAGCCTTCCTCCGCCGGGGCGATCACATCGACAATGGCGTTGCCGATCGCGGCGACGTCGTACTGGGCGGTCATGAGCGGTCTTTCAGTTGGGCAAACGCGTGGGTCGTTACAGGAGGCGGGGTCAAACGCCAATCCCCACCGGGTCTCGGAAACTGTGGGAGGCGCAGAGGGTACCGAAAAGCGGCGAGGCGGCTTAGACCCTGCCTCATGCAAGTCGCCATCCTGACCCCCGCCGCCGACGAGGCCGCCTACCTGCAGTTCGCGCCGGAATGGTTCGCCAAGCTGGAGGCCGGGCTGGCCGCCGCCGGCGTGACCGCCACGGCGCATGACTGGACCCAGCCGCTGGAGGCTAAGTTCGACGCCGTCCTGCCGATGATCGCCTGGGGCTATCACAAGAAGCCGGAGCAGTGGCTGGCCAGGCTGGACGCCTTCGAGGCGGCAGGTCAGCGGATGATCAACCCGGCCCAGGTGCTGCGCTGGAACACTGACAAGGCTTATCTGGCCGAACTGGGCGCCAAGGGCGCGCCGGTGGTGCCGACAATCAGTGTGGAGACGCTGACCGCCGACGACATCGCGGCGGCCCGCGAGACCTTCGGCGTCAAGACCGTGGTCGCCAAGCCGCGGATCAGCGGCGGCTCGCACCAGACCTTGAAGTTGACCCCCGGCGACGAGCTCGGCGAAGGGGTCGACGGCCCGGCCCTGATCCAGCCCTTCCTGCCGGCGGTCGGCAAGGAGGGGGAAATCTCGCTGCTCTATTTCGCCGGCAAGTTCAGCCACGCGGTGACAAAGGTCGCCGCCAAGGGCGACTTCCGGGTGCAGCCACAGTTCGGCGGGCAGGTGTCTCGGGTCAAGCCGTGGGACGGGGCCGAAGCGGTGGCCCAGGAGATATTGGCCGCCGTACCGCCGCTGGCCTATGCGCGGGTCGACCTGCTGCGGGGGTTGGACGGGACGCTTCAGCTGATGGAGCTGGAGGCCATCGAGCCGGACCTGTTCCTGCAGTACGCGCCGAAAGCCGGCGGCCGGTTCGGGGCGGCGGTGCGGGACGCGCTGGAGGGCTAATCCTCATGCCGCATCGGGACGGCGCTATTGAGATACATGTAGGCGTCGAACAGGGCGTCTTCCAAGGCCACCCCCGGACAATAGCGCGTTCGTTCGAACCGACCCTCCCGGTCTCCCAGCAGCAGCCGGTACAGGCCATCACGCTCCACCGCATAGCCTGCAAGCCCTGGGAAGTTCAGGTCGTGCGGGACGAAATTGAACCGGGCCGCCATCTCCACCACCTCGAAGGGCTCGTCGCCGTGCATATGCTCGTCGATGAGGCGAAAGGCCTCGGCGTCCGGCAGGTGGTCAAGGGCATCGTCGAATCGACGACCGCCGTCTTTAACGATGGAGACAAATTGCGAGACCATCGAGAGAACCTCGACGGGCTGTAGAGGGTCTCCGAACGGCTCGCCGTCGATCCAGTAGAAGACGCGGCAGTCCCGGATTTCACTCTCGACTTCCAGGTCGACCTGGACGGCAAAGGCCTGGGGATTGCCGAACATCATGGTCTCAGCCGCCCATGAATAGTTCGCGCGAGGGACAGAGGTCGGCCACCTGGCAAATCTCGCACTTCGGCTTGCGGGCCAGACACACATAGCGGCCGTGCAGGATCAGCCAGTGGTGGGCGCGGGTCAGGTAGGGGGCCGGGACGATGGCCATGAGGTCGTCCTCGACCGCGTCCGGCGTCTTGCCGGCCGACAGCTTCAGCCGGTGGGAGACGCGGAACACATGGGTGTCCACCGCTATGGCCGGCTCGATGTCCAGTTCGTTGAGGACGACCGAGGCGGTCTTTCGGCCAACGCCGGGCAGGGCCTGCAGCGCTTCGCGATTGAGCGGGGTTTGGCCGCCGTGCTCCTCCAGGATGATGCGGGATAGCTCGATGACGTTCTTGGCCTTGTTGCGGAACAGGCCGATGGAGTTGATCCAGGGGATCAGGCCCTCGACGCCCAGCTCGTAGATCTGCCGGGGCGTGTTGTAGACCGCGAACAGCTTGTCGGTGGCCTTGTTGACCTGCACGTCGGTGGCCTGGGCCGACAGGGCCACGGCGACCACCAGGGTGTAGGGACTGGTGAAGTGCAGCTCGGTCTTTGGATTGTCCGACAGGGTCGAGAACCGCTCGAACAGCGCCTCGACCCGCGCCCGCTCCTTGGGAGAGAGGCGTTTCCTGCGGCCGGGCTTCTTCGGAGTCGGCATTGAGGCGCCGGCCCTAGCCCAGCTTCTCGTCGATCAGCGCGATCGTGCGCGGCAGGGTGAAGATCGCCGCGAAGGAGCCGAACCTCGGCCCCTGGCTCTGGCCCAGCAGCACCTCGTACAGCGCCTGGAACCAGGACCGCAGCGGCTCGAACCCGGCCTCGTTGCCGGCCGAATAGACCTCGTTCTGGATCAGCTCGGCGTCCTGGCAGTCGGCCGGCAGGGCCGCCAGCCGCGCCCGCAGATCGAGCATCGCCGCGCGTTCCTTCTCGTCGGGCGCGCGGAACGCCTTATGCGGCTTCACGAAGTCCTCGTAGTAGTTCAGCGCATAGCCGGCCAGTCGGTCGAGCAGGGGGTGGCTTTCCGGGGTGGCGCCGGGGACGTAGCGGCTCAGGAAACCCCAGAGGATGGCCTTCTCCGAGGCGTCCGCCGCCGAGACCACGTTGAGCATCAGCGAAAAGCTGATCGGTGAGCCCTCCTGCGGCGGGCGGCCGGTGTGGACGTGCCAGGCGGGGTTGTTCAGCCGCTGGGCCTCGTCCTGGCGCTGGTAGGCGTCCAGCTGCTGCAGATACTCGTCCGTCGCCTTGGGAATGACGTCGAAATACAGCTTCTTGGCCGACTTGGGGCTCTGGAACATGTAGTAGGCCAGGCTCTCGGGCGCGCCGTAGCGCAGCCACTCCTCCATGGTCAGGCCGTTGCCCTTGGACTTGGAGATCTTCTGGTTGTTCTCGTCCATGAAGAGCTCGTAGTGGAAGGCCTCGGGCGGCGTGCCGCCCAGCACCTTGCACACCTGGTTCGACACCCGGACGGAATCGATCAGGTCCTTGCCGCTCATCTCGTAGTCGACCTCGAGGGCCGTCCAGCGGGTGGCCCAGTCGGGGCGCCACTGCATCTTCACATGGCCGCCGGTGACCGGGACCTCGGCGATGGAGCCGTCCTCGTCGTGGAAGGTGATGGTCCCCTTCTCGAGGTTGCGACCCAGGGTCGGCACCTGAAGCACCCGGCCGGTCGTCGGGCTGATCGGCAGGAAGGGGGAATAGGTGGCGCGGCGCTCTTCACCGAGCGTGGGCAGCATGACCTTCTGGATGGCGTCGAACCGCTCCAGCGCCCGCAGCAGCACGGCGTCGAACACCCCGCCCTTGTAGCAGGCGGTCGAGGACATGAATTCGTAGTCGAAGCCGAAGCTGTCCAGGAAGGCCAGCAGCCGGGCGTTGTTGTGGGCGCCGAAGCTGTCGTACTCGCCGAACGGGTCGCGCACGTCTGTGACCGGCTTGTCGTGATCCTCCTCCAGGATATGGCGGTTGGGGACGTTGGTCGGGATCTTGCGCAGGCCGTCCATGTCGTCGCTGAAGACGATCAGACGGGTGGGCAGGGCGTCGTCGGTCAGGGCGCGCAGGGCGGTGCGCACCATGGTCGGTCGGGCCACCTCGCCGAAGGTGCCCATGTGCGGCAGGCCCGAGGCGCCATAGCCGCACTGGAAGGTCACCGGCTTCGCCAGCGCCGGGAAGGTCGCGACCGCCTCGGCCGCCTTGCCGGAGTTGATCAGGGTGGACGCCAGATCGCGCTCGGCGTCGGTCAGGCGGACGCGCAGGATGCGGCCCAGCAGGTTGCGGGCCTGCTCGAACGGCCAGGCCTTGGCGTCGCGGGCGAGGGGGGAGAGACCTTCAAACATGCCGGGGCGATTAGGCGTCGCAGGCCTTGGGGTCAATGTTGGAAGGCGTGGATCAACCGCTCTGCCTCGCCCCAATCGGCCACCACCCGCGCCGCCCCGGCGGCCAGCAGGCCCGGCGCATAGCCGTCGTCCAGATGGGTCCCGCCGGTGAAGCCCCAGACGGTCATGCCGGCCGCGACGGCGGCGCGCACGCCGTTGACGCTGTCCTCGATGGCCAGGCACCGGGTCGGATCAACGCTGAGGGCGTCGGCGGCGTGAAGGAAGATGTCGGGATGCGGCTTGCCGTGGGGAACCAGGTCGGCGGAGTAGATGTGGGGGTCGAACAGGGGCGCCAGTTCGACCTTGGTCAGCTTGCGGCGCAGAGCCTCGGCGTCGGAACTGCTGGCCACGGCGCGGGGTGTCTTCACCGCCATCACGGCGGCATGGGCGCCGGCGACGCATTCCAGCCGCTCGTCACAGGCGATGCGCGACAGGCCTCGGACGGTGGGCAGGAAGTCGGCCGGGAGCGGGGTCCCGAGCTTGGCGCGATGCTCTTCGTCGAGAGCGGCGACATAGGTCCGCTCATGCATGCCCATGAACCGGCCGCGATAGTCGCGGGGGTCGTAGGTCAGGCCGTAGCCACCCAGCACCTCCATCTCGATGACATGATAGATGGCCTCGGAGTCGAGCAGCACCCCGTCGGCGTCGAAGATGACGGCGTCGTACATGGCGGGGGTTTAGCGGCGCGCGCGTGGACCGCAACCCAAGTCCGGTTGCCGATTGTTAGCGGGCCCAATCATGGAGCAGTCGCGGGACCTCGCCGGCGATTTCCCGCGCCAGGAAGCCGAGGGGACCGACGGTGCCGCTCAGCCGCCGGCCGGCGGCGCCGTGTATGGCCACACCCCAGCAGGCGGCCTGAGCCGGCGCCGCGCCTCGGGCCAGCAGCCCCCCGATCAGACCGGCCAGGACGTCGCCAGAGCCTGAGGTTCCAAGACCCTCAACCCCGCCCTCGTGGACCCAACAGCGGTCGGGGGCGAGGATGTGGGTGACCTGCCCCTTCATGACCACCACGGCGCCCAGGGCATCGGAGAGGCGGCGGCCGGCGTCGATCGGATCGGCCAGCACCCGGTCCTTGTCGATCTCCAGCACGGCGGCCATCTCGCCGGCGTGAGGGGTCAGCACCAGCTGCTCGCCCTTGCCGGCCAAGCGGGTCAACAGGGGCGCAAGCCCGGTCACCGCGCCGGCGTCGAGCACGAAGGCGGCCAGCGGCGCGGCGGCCACCATCCGCGCGGCCAGCGGGCAGGCGACGGCATCGTCCATCATGCCGGGGCCGACCACCACCGCATCGGAGCGCGCTGCCAGCTTGTTCAGCGTTCGGGCGGCGCCGGCGGCGATCTCGCCCTCCGCCGTGGCGGCCACCGGCACCACCCTCGCCTCTGGCAGGGCAAAGGCCAGCGCCTGGGCCCAGGGGGTCGCCGCCGCCATCTGCAACTTTCCGGCCCCAGCCCGCAGGGCGGCGATCCCGGCAAGCACCGCCGCGCCGGGGGTCTGGGCGCCGCCCGCCACGACCAGGGCGCGGCCCCGCGCATCCTTGTCGGAGCCCGGCGGCGGGGCCGGCAGAGGCCAGCCGGCCAGCAGGTCCGGCGTCAGAGGGGTCGGCGTCATCGGGCGGCGACGTTGGCGTCGGGGGCGCTGGTCACCGGGGCGCCGGCCTCGCGCAGCGGGGCAACGAAATTGTAGCGGACCAGCCGCATGGAGCGCCGGGAGTCCGGGTCGATCTCGTATTCCGTCACGCCGCAGTTGGAGACGTCCTTCTCCGCGTCGATGGCCAGGATCGCCGTCTCGTCGAGGTTCTCCAACAAATAGCGCAGGCAGAGCACCACCACCTGGTGACAGACGATCAGCACCCGCTGGCCCTCGTGGTGGAGGCTGAGGGTGTCGAGCATGCTCCGCAGCCGCAGAATGACGTCGGCCCAGCTCTCCCCGCCGGGTGGGCGGTGATAGAACTTGCCCAGGAAGGTCCGCCGCTCAGCCTCCTCCGGGAAATGCTCAAGGATGCCGGCGCGGGTCAGCCGGTCCAGAACCCCGAACTCCCGCTCACGCAGCCGCTCGTCGATGCAGGGGGCGAAGGTGTCGGCAACCACGCCCCCGGCCTCGGCGATCAGCTCGGCGGTATGCCGGGCCCTAAGGTAGGGCGAGGCGAGGAGCACCTGTGGCCGCCGGTCCTCCGGCTGGTCGGCGAGCCAGGCGCCGAGCGCGAGGGCCTGGTCACGGCCGGCGTGGCTGAGCGGCACCTCCACGTCGCGCATGGCGATATCGATGCGGCCCAGGCCCGCGGCGTCGGCCCTGTCGCGGGCGACGTTGCCGGCGCTCTCGCCGTGGCGGACGATCCAGAGTCGGGCGGGCCAACGGTTGCTCATGCGCCCCAAACGCGGGGCGTGGCCTGGGGTTCAGGCCTTGGCGGCGTTGAGGCATTCCTTCCGCAATCCCTTGAGGGCGCGGATCATGTCGCTCTTCAGCGCCTCGCGCGTCAGGGCGTTGGGCAGGCTGGGGAAGGGGGAGGAGGCGCGGTTGGTGTAGTGGACCCGAGTGCCGCCGCCGGGCAGGGCGACCAGCCGCCACTCGCCCTCGCAGACCTTCACGTCGCCGCTGGTGCATTTGAACGTGATCCGCTTCAGCGGATCGTAGCTGGAGCGGAAGACCGACCGCACCTTGGGCACCAGCGGCGGGGCCACCACCATCTCGCGCACGTCCCAACTGCCATCACCGGCCCGGTCCAGCACCTTGCAGCTCTGGACGTTGGGGGCCATCCGCCGGGCGCGGCTACAGTCGAGAATGACCTTCCACACCACCGCCGGCGGGGCTTCGATATCCACCCGGCCGCGCACGACGCCGGCCGTGCCGCCGGGGTCCGGAGACACCTCGGCGTACACGCTGCTGGCCAGCGCAAGGATGAGAACGGCCCACATGGTGGTTAACGCTAACCCCTTTTCAAAGAAGGGAAACCTCCTTTTGTGGGGGTAACGCGGGGTCGCCTCAGCCGATCCGGTTCTTCACCAGGTCGTCGACAACCGCCGGGTCGGCCAGGGTGGTAGTGTCACCCAGGTTGGAGACGTCGCCCTCGGCCACCTTGCGCAGGATACGGCGCATGATCTTACCCGAGCGGGTCTTGGGAAGGCCGGGCGCCCACTGGATGGCGTCAGGCGCGGCGAAGGGGCCGATCTCCTTGCGCACCCAGAGCACCAGCGCCTTGCGCAGTTCTTCGCTCGGCGCCGTGTCGGCGTTGAGGGTGACATAGGCGTAGATGCCCTGGCCCTTCACATCGTGCGGCCGGCCGACCACCGCCGCCTCGGCCACGTCATGGTGGGCGACCAGGGCGCTCTCGACCTCCGCGGTGCCGAGCCGGTGGCCGGAGACGTTGATCACATCGTCCACCCGGCCGGTGATCCAGTAGTAGCCGTCCTCGTCGCGGCGGCAGCCGTCGCCGGTGAAATACTTCCCGGGATAGGTCGAGAAGTAGGTGTCGAAGAACCGCCGGTGGTCGCCATAGACGGTGCGCATCTGGCCGGGCCAGCTGTCGGTGATGCAGAGGTTGCCGCTGGTCGCGCCCTCCAGAACCTGGCCTTCGGCGTCGACCAGCTGCAGCTTCACCCCCGGCAGGGGCTTGCTGGCCGAGCCGGGTTTCAGGGCCGTGGCGCCGGGCAGGGGGCTGACCAGGCAGGCGCCGGTCTCGGTCTGCCACCAGGTATCGACGATCGGGCACCGGCCCTCGCCGACCACCCGGTGGTACCAGAGCCAGGCCTCCGGATTGATCGGCTCGCCGACGCTGCCCAGCAGCCGCAGGCTCTTGCGGGACGTCTTCTTCACCGGCTCCTCGCCCTCGCGCATCAGAGCCCGCAAGGCCGTGGGGGCGGTGTAGAAGATCTCCACCTGATGTTTGTCGATCACCTCCCAGAAGCGGGAAGAGGTCGGATAGTTGGGCACTCCCTCGAAGATCAGGGACGTTGCCGCATTGGAGAGCGGGCCGTAGACGATATAGCTGTGGCCGGTGACCCAGCCCACGTCGGCGGTGCACCAAAAGATCTCGCCGGGCCGATAATCGAACACCAGCTCATGGGTCCAGCTGGCCCAGGCCAGATAGCCTCCGGTGGTGTGCAGGACCCCCTTGGGCTTCCCCGTCGAGCCGGAGGTGTAGAGGATGAACAGCGGATCCTCGGCGTTCATCGGTTCGGGCGGGCAGTCGGGGCTGGCGGCGTCGCGCAGCGGCTCATAGGCGACGTCACGGCCATTGTGGGTCAGCCACTTGGCCCCCGTGCGGCGCACGACCAGCACCTTCTCCACCTGCGGGCAGTGGGTCAGGGCCAGGTCGACGTTCATCTTCAGCGGAATGATCCGGCCGCCGCGCAACCCTTCGTCGGCGGTGATCACAAAGCGGCTGTCGCAGTCCTGGATGCGGCCGGCGATGCTGTCGGGCGAGAAGCCGCCGAAGATCACCGAATGCACCGCCCCGATGCGGGCGCAGGCCAGCATGGCGTAGGCGGCTTCCGCGATCATCGGCATGTAGATGGTCACCCGGTCGCCCTTGCGGACCCCCAGGTCCTTCAGGACGTTGGCCATCCGGCAGACCTCTTCATGGGCCTCCCGATAGGTGATCCTGCGGCTCTCGGACGGATCATCCCCCTCCCAGATGAAGGCGACCTGATCGCCGCGCTCGGCCAGATGCCGGTCCAAGCAGTTGACGCTGACATTCAGCACCCCGTCCTCGAACCAGCGGATGCGGAAGTCGTCCTTGGCGAAGGAGACGTCCTTGATCTTCGTCGGCGGGGTGATCCAGTCGAGGCGGGCGGCGACGCCAGCCCAGAAGGCGTCCGGATTCTTCTCCACCGCCTCCCAGGCCGCTTCGTAGCCGGCGGCGTCCATGTGCGCCCGGGCCGCCCACTCGGCCGGGACCGGAAAAATCTGTTCCTCGCTCATGGCGCACTCCCTCTTTTGGCCGGGAGTATGCGGATGGAAGGGGGCCGCGCAAGGCGATCACAAAGGTGACGCCGCCGTCATTTTTTGTTGACGTAAGGGCGCTAAGTGAGCAGTGTTCACATTGCAGAGGCCCGGCACAGGGTCCGCACCCCTTTTGGCCGGAGGATGAAGCTGATGACCGACAAGAACATCACCAAGGACGCCATGTACGACGCGGTGGCGCCGAACGACTTCGAGTCGATGCTCGAACTCGACCGCTACAACAACCGCTCGACCGCCTTCGACAAGATCATCAGCGCCACCCACGACCACTTCTGGGATCCGCTCGACAAGGCCTACATCGACTTCGACGAGCCCTTCGACATGGAGAACCAGGCCCTGGTTCCCGAGGAATTCGTCGTCGCGCTGCAGACCGAATACGTCTCCAACCACCTGTCGGACCCCAAGACCCGCATCCGCTTCATCAACGACAGCACCCTGCGGATCTTCTCCTCCATCCTGCACGGCGAGCAGGGCGCGCTGAACCTGTCGGCCAGCCTCTGCCACGTGCTGAAGGACCAGGGCGCGCAGGAATACGCCGCCAACCAGACCCGCGAAGAAGCCCGTCACGTCACCGCCTTCGCCAAATACATCAAGGCGCGCTGGGGCCGTCCGGTCGAGTGCGGCCCGACCCTGAAGGCCCTGCTGGTCGAGATCATCGACGCGCCGGAGGTCTACAAGAAGATCATCGGCATGCAGATGCTGGTCGAGGGCCTGGCCATGGGCGCCTTCGCCAGCCTGTTCAACGCCATCAACGATCCGCTCGGCAAGAAGCTGCTGCAGCTGGTGATGACCGACGAGGCCTTCCACCACAAGTTCGGGAAGATCTGGGCCGACCGCACCGTGCCCAAGCTGAGCGCCGAAGAGCATGCGATCATCGAGGACTGGGCCGCCCACTGCTTCCAGGCGGTGCTGTTCAACCTCGTCGGCCCGACCCAGCAGCGCGACCTCTACGAGGCCTACGGTCTGGACCCGGAAAAGGTCATCGCCGAGTTCGCCCAGATCATGACGGACGACGCCCGCCGCGAGAACATGAAGGAACAGACCAACATCTTCCGGGTGCTGGTCAAGACGCTGCTCAACGCCGGCATCATCACCGAGCGGACCAAGGCCTTCTACGGCATGTATGTCGACCTGGAAGAGCTGAAGGCCGAGGGCGACCGGATGGTCGGCGACGATATTGCCGAGGACGGCATCCGCTATCTGCAGGCGATCAACTTCAAGGACAACCCGCGCCCGGTCAGCCTGGCCGCCGAGTAACATCCTCTCAGGCCACGACTTTTTGAGCGCCCCGGCGAAAGCCGGGGCGTTTTCTTTTTCGGCGTCCGGACTAGATTGCCGACCATGAAAACCGCAATCGTCATTTCCGGCGCCCTGCTGCTCGCCGCCCTTCCGGCGGTCGCCGCCGCGCCCCAACCGACCAAGCCCATCTCCGCCAGCTTCTATTCCGGGACCTGGTACGAGGTCGCCCGCACCCCCAATGGCAACCAGAAGGACTGCCACGCCCCGACCAGCCAGTTCTCCTCGGCCAAGGGCGGCAAGTACCTGATGACCCAGACCTGCCGCCGGGGCTCGCCTGCCGGCCCGACCAAGGTGTGGAAGGCCGAGGGGCAGATCGTCCCGGGCAGCGGCAACGCCAAGTTCAAGGCCAGGTTCTTCGGGCTGGTGAACCAGGAGTACTGGATCCTCGACACGGCCGGCGACGGCAGCTGGGGGATCATGGCCACTCCGGGGGGCAACTACGTCTGGCTGATGAGCCGTAAGGCGGTGATGACCCCGGCGGCCAAGGCGGCCGCGATCGGCCGGATCAAGGCGCTGGGCTACAATACCGCGAAGCTGGAACAGCCCAAGCAGCCGCCGGCCTGACCCGGCGAGTCTTGACCCGGAACACAACCGGAACATAAATGGCGGCCATGGAGGCCGTGCTCACCCTTGTCACCCTGACCCGCCCGGAGACCACCTCGGTGGTGACCCGGGGCGCGGCGCGGCTGCTGGTGTCGATGGGCTATGCGCCGCTGGCCGAGGTGGGACTGCCGAACGGACGGCGGGCGGACCTGATGGCGCTTGGGCCGAAGGGCGAGATTGTCATTGTCGAGGTCAAGTCGAGCCCCGAGGACTATCTCTGCGACCGCAAATGGGGGGACTACCTGCCCTATTGCGACAGCTTCTTCTTCGCGGTCGGGCCGGAGTTTCCGCAGACCCTTCTGCCGGAGGAGCCGGGACTGATGGTGGCCGACGGGTTCGGTGGGGCGGTGGTGCGGGACGCGCCCTGGACGCCCCTCGTCGCGGCCCGGCGTAAAGCCTTGACCCTGGCCTTTGGTCGCCTGGCGGCGATGCGGGCTGGGAGCCTGTAGAACCCGGCAAGTGGCCCCCTCCCTTTCGAGAGGGAGCACCGCAAACCCTACTCGTCGATCTCGACTTCGAGTTCGAGATCCTCACCATCCAGCAAGGCCAGCTCGTCCGGCCCCTCCATCATGACGATCCGGTCCTCGCCCGGCGCGCCGCCGGGACCCGGACGGCCCGGTCCGCCCATGCGCATCACCTTCATGCGGCGATGCCCCGACCCACCGACGTGCAGCACGTCGAAGGCCTTCTGCTGGCTGGGGCTCAACGAGGCGTAGAAGGCGCGGGTGGCGGCGGCGCGTTTCTGGAAGGCGGCCTGGTGGTCGGCCATGCGTCTGGCCTGGAGGTCGAGGCGCTCGGGCGTGGTCAGCATCCTGGGTTTTTCAGGCGGGGCGCCCTCCTGGCCCGGTCCGACCTTGCGCTCGATCTTGACGATCTGCGGCTTGGTCGCCTCAAGATAGGCCTTCAGGGCCGGCTCCTGGTCGGGACGCAGCTGCAGGGTGTCGCGCAGGTGCTGGGCGCGGGCTTCGGGGTCGTGATGCCGGCCCATCGGCCCGCCGGCCCGGTGGACGATCACCTTGCGCTCGACCTTGACCTCGCCCTCCTTCCTGGCGGCGGGCTCGCCCGCGACGGCGGCGCCGGCGGCGGTCAGGACGAAGGCGGCGCTGGCCAGAAGGCCGGCGTGGCGGAGGATGAGTTTCATAAGGGGTCCCTTCCCGAGTGTGACGATGGAACCTTGCCCGGCGCTTGTGGCCGCCGAATGTCGGAAAACCCCGGATTTGTTGCGGGACTGTAGCGTTCAGCCAACAGCGTTACGGCAAGCGGCGCCCATGGCTAGCGGCGACAGCCCAACCGCCGCCAGGGTCCAGCCGAGCAACAGCAACAGGCCGCCAGAGGCGCCCGAGCCCAACGCCGCCGCCTGCAAGGCCGCTCCCCCGAAGATCACGGGCGGGCTGAACAGCGGCAGGACGATCATCGCAACCAGCAGGCCCCCCCGCCGCGACCCCAGCGCCAGCGCCGCCCCGATCCCGCCGACGAAGGCGAAGGCCAGCCCCCCGGCCAGGGCGCAGGCCAGCACCAGGGGCGCGGTCTCCAGCGGCGCCCCCAGCATCACCGCCGCGACCGGCGCGGCCAGGGCCAGGGGCAGGCCCGTGGTCACCCACTGGGCCAGGCATTTGACCGCGCAGACCAGCTCCAGCGGCGCCGGCCCGGTCATCAACAGGTCCAGGCCGCCGTCCTCGTAGTCACGCTCGAACAATCGCTCCAGGGACAGCAGGCTGGCCAGGGCCAGGGCCATCCAGGCCACCCCCGCCGCCACCGGCGCCAGCCGGCCGGTGTCGGAGCCGCCGGCCAGGGGCAGCAACACGGTGATCGCCGCATAGAAGCCAAGGGCGGGGAGCGGCCCGCCGCCCCGACCCCAGCCGAGCGCCAGCTCCCGTTCGATCAGGGCGATCAGCGGCCTCATGCCCCGATCTCCAGCCCGGTCGCGTCGATGGGCAGGGGATCGTGCACCGCCGCCACGATCAGACCGCCGCCGCTCAGGTGCTCACGCATCATGCCCGCCAGCAGCGTTCGCCGGGCCGCATCGAGCGGCGCCATCGGCTCGTCCAGCAGCCACAGGGGCCGCGGCGCCGAGACCAGCCGCGCCAAGGCCAGCCGCCGCCGCTGACCGGCCGACAACCGCCGCACCTCCAGGTCCAGCAGGGGCTTCAGCGCCAGCGTCTCGATGGCCGCCGCCACCCCATGGTCGTCGCCGCCCAGCCAGGCGGCCTGGAACCGCAGTTCCTCCAGCGCCGTGCGCCCGCCCTTGAGCCCGTCGGCATGGCCGATCAGATGCACCGCCTCATGCCGCGCCGCGTCGGCGTCGACCGCCCCCTCGAAGGCGATCCTGCCCGCCTCCGGTCGCAACAGCCCGGCCAGGGCCCGCAGCAGGCTGGTCTTTCCCGACCCGTTGGCCCCGGTCAGGGCCAGGGCCTCGCCGGCCCCCAGCCGGAATGCCAGATCCCTGAACAGAACCCGCTCCCCGCGCCGGATCGCCAGCCCTTCGACCCTCAGACCCGTGATCACAGCGCCACCCCGCTTGAAATTCCTCGAGGGGGCGAAATGTCCATGGCGCCTGCATGGACGTTTGCGCCGACCGGGAGTAGACACCCCCCGACCGACCTCCCGCGCCCGCGCGGGATGGTACGCGGCGCCGTCTGGGACCCTGTGTGTCCCCTACGAGTTGCGCGCGATCCCGGGAGCGGTTCTCGGGCGGTCCTGAACAGAAAGGTAACTCCCCAAAATGGCGTCCATCGACAGCCTGCAAACCCGCCGGACCCTCTCGGTCGGCGGCAAGACCTACGTCTACTACAGCCTGCCCGTCGCGGAAGAGGCTGGTCTGGCCGGAATTTCGCGCCTGCCCGTCTCGATGAAGGTTCTGCTCGAAAACCTGCTGCGCAATGAAGACGGCGCCGAGACCGACGCCGAGGACTTCAAGGCCATGGCCGCCTGGGTCCAGAACCGGGGTTCGGTCCAACACGAGATCGCCTTCCGCCCCGCCCGCGTCCTGATGCAGGACTTCACCGGCGTGCCCGCCGTGGTCGACCTGGCCGCCATGCGCGACGCCATGACCGCGCTCGGCGGCGATCCGACCAAGATCAACCCGCTGATCCCCGTCGACCTGGTCATCGACCACTCGGTCATGGTCGACCACTTCGGCAACGCCAAGGCCTTCGCCGACAACGTGGCCATCGAGTACCAGCGCAATCTGGAGCGCTACAACTTCCTGCGCTGGGGCTCCTCGGCCTTCAATAACTTCCGCGTCGTGCCCCCCGGCACCGGCATCTGCCACCAGGTGAACCTGGAATACCTGGCCCAGACCGTATGGACCGCCAATGACGCCGGCCTCGACAGCGAAGTCGCCTATCCCGACACCGTGGTCGGCACCGACAGCCACACCACCATGGTCAACGGTCTGGCCGTGCTCGGCTGGGGCGTCGGCGGCATCGAGGCGGAAGCCGCCATGCTCGGCCAGGCCATCCCGATGCTGATCCCCGAAGTGATCGGCTTCCGTCTGACCGGCGCCCTGCCGGAAGGCGCGACCGCCACCGACCTGGTGCTGACCGTCACCCAGATGCTGCGCAAGAAGGGCGTGGTCGGCAAGTTCGTCGAGTTCTTCGGCAACGGTCTGGCGAACCTGACCATCGAGGACCAGGCGACCATCGCCAACATGGCCCCCGAATACGGCGCCACCTGCGGCTTCTTCCCGGTGTCGCAAGCCACTGTCGACTACCTGAAGGCCACCGGCCGCGACGCCGCCCGCGTCAACCTGGTGGAAGCCTATGCCAAGGCCCAGGGCATGTGGTTCGATCCGGAAGCGCCCGAGCCGGAATTCACCGACATCCTCGAACTGGCCCTGGACGACGTCCTGCCCTCGCTGGCCGGCCCCAAGCGCCCGCAGGACAAGGTGCTGCTGTCCAGCGCCGCCTCGGCCTTCGCCGAATCCCTGGCCGGTGAGTTCGGCAAGAAGGAAGGCGCCGATGTGCGCGTTCCGGTCGCCGGTGAGAAGTTCGACGTCGGCCACGGCGACGTGGTCATCGCGGCGATCACCAGCTGCACCAACACCTCCAACCCCTCGGTGCTGATCGCCGCCGGCCTGCTGGCCAAGAACGCGATCGCCAAGGGCCTGTCGGTCAAGCCCTGGGTGAAGACCTCCCTGGCGCCCGGCTCGCAGGTGGTCACCGACTACCTGGCCAAGGCCGGCCTGCAGAAGCACCTGGACGCGCTGGGCTTCAACCTGGTCGGCTACGGCTGCACCACCTGCATCGGCAACAGCGGCCCGCTGCCGGAAGCCATCTCGGCGGCCATCTCCGAGGGTGACCTGGTCGCGGCCTCGGTGCTGTCCGGGAACCGCAACTTCGAAGGCCGGGTGAACCCCGACGTCCGCGCCAACTACCTGGCCAGCCCGCCGCTGGTTGTGGCCTACGCCCTGGCCGGGTCGATGAAGATCGACCTGCTGACCCAGCCGATCGGCCAGGACAAGAAGGGCAAGGACGTCTTCCTGAAGGACATCTGGCCGACCAACGCCGATATCGCCGCCCTGCAGAAGAAGTCTGTGACCAGCAAGATGTTCGCCGAACGCTATGGCGACGTGTTCACCGGCGACAAGAACTGGCAGGCGATCAAGGTCGCCGGTGGCCAGACGTACGCCTGGGACATGGGCTCCACCTACGTGCAGAACCCGCCCTACTTCGAGGGCATGACCATGACCCCCTCCCCGGTGACCGACGTCATTGAGGCGCGGATCCTGGGCGTGTTCGGCGACAGCATCACCACCGACCACATCAGCCCCGCCGGTTCGATCAAGAAGGCCTCGCCCGCCGGTGAGTATCTTCTGAGCCACCAGGTCCGCTTCGAGGACTTCAACGGCTACGGCAGCCGCCGTGGCAACCACGAAGTGATGATGCGCGGCACCTTCGCCAACATCCGCATCCGCAACAAGATCACCCCGGACATCGAGGGCGGGGTGACCAAGCACTTCCCCTCCGGCCAGACCATGCCGATCTACGACGCGGCCATGCGCTACCAGCAGGAAGGCCGCCCGGCGGTGGTCTTCGCCGGCAAGGAGTACGGCACCGGGTCGTCGCGCGACTGGGCGGCCAAGGGCGCCAAGCTGCTCGGCGTCCGGGCGGTGATCGCCGAGACCTTCGAGCGCATCCACCGCTCCAACCTGGTCGGGATGGGCGTCCTGCCGCTGCAGTTCCTCAACGACGGCTGGCAGCGCCTGGGCCTCACCGGTGAAGAGATCGTCTCGATCCGCGGACTGCAGGACCTGGCGCCCCGCAAGCAACTGATCGTCGAACTCTACCGCCCGTCGGACGGCCGCATCGCCCGCTTCCCGGTCCGCTGCCGCATCGATACCCCGACCGAGCTTGAGTACTTCAAGAATGGCGGCGTGCTGAACTACGTGCTGCGCAACCTGGCCAAGCCGGCTGCCTGAATCGCGACCTGACCTGCGGAAGCCCCCTCCATCGGAGGGGGCTTTTGCTTGTCCGCGACGGTTTCACGGCCTCGTGAAGCCCCTTATCGCCTGGGTTCCGCTTAAGTGCGCGCCATGAGGCGCATCCTGTTGTTTCTCGCCCTGGCGGCGCTTGTCCCAGGCATGGCCCCGATCGCGGCATCGGCCGCCCAGCCGTCCAGGCCACCCGTGGTGGTCGAGCTCTTCACCGCCCAGGGCTGCTCCTCCTGCCGGGCCGCCAACGACCATCTGGCTGAGATTGCCGACGATCCGGGCGTGCTGGCCCTGACCTTCGCCGTCGACTACTGGGACTACCTCGGCTGGCGGGACACCTTCGCCCAGCCGGCCTTCGTCGAGCGCCAGCGGGCCTATGCCCGAAAGCTGGCCATCCGCGAGGTCTACACCCCCCAGGTGGTCGTCGACGGCCGCTATCAGACCGGCGGCGGGCGCGCCGACAAGGTCGACGCCCTGGTGACGCAGGCCGCCAAGGCGCCGCGCAATCCGCCCGACATGCAGTTCCTGGGAACCACCAGGGTCGCCGTCGGCTCCGGCCCGGTCCCGCGCGGCGGGGCCGAGGTCTGGCTGATCCGCTATGATCCCCGCGCGCAGGAAGTCACCCCCCGCAAGGGCGACAACCGCGGCGAGACCCTGGTCCACAAGAACGTCGTCCGCCAGGTCGCCCGCCTCGGCGGCTGGGCCGGCCGCCCGACCGCCTACCGCACGCCCAAGGCGACGGAGGACGGGCTGAAGACGGTGGTCATCCTGCAGGCGGCCAAGGGCGGCCGCATCCTGGCCGTGCTGACCGAGCCGGCCTCTTAGTTTGTCGCGCGTTTGATCCGATAACCGGTTCCCACTTACCGGAACGCGCTTCACACCCTGAGCATCAACCCGCCATCGACCCCGAGCGCCTGGCCGGTGACGAAGCCACCGTCTTCGCTGGCCAGGAACAGGGCCGCGCGGGCGATGTCGATCGGCTGGCCCAGACGCTTCAGCGCCGCCTTCTTGGCCCAGACGGCCTGGATGTCTTCGCGTTGGAAGCTGGCGGCGGTCATGCCGGTGGCGATCGCGCCGGGCAGGATGGCGTTGCTGGTCACCGCGTGGCGACCGAGCTCCAGGGCGAAGGTGCGCATCATCCCCACCACCCCGGCCTTGGCGGCCGAATAGGCGACCAGGCCGTTGTCGGTGTGGCGGGCCATAATCGAGGCGGTGAAGATCAGCCGGCCGTGGCCGGACTTCACCAGATGCGGGACCGACTGGCGGGCGATGCGGAAGGCGGCCCGCAGGTTGACGGCGATCTGGCGGTCGAACTGATCGTCGGTGGTGTCGGCCACCGGGGCGCTGAAGCCGACGCCCGCATTGTTGTAGACGATGTCCAGCCCGCCGAAGGTCTCCACCGCCTTGCAGACGATGGCGTCCGGGGCGGCGTCCTCGGTGATGTCCTGGGCCAGGGTCAGGATGGCGGGGTTGTCGAAGGCGAGGTCCGCACCCGGCCGGTCGACGGCCAGCACCTGGGCGCCTTCGCCTGCGAACAGTTGGGCAGTGGCGCGGCCGATACCGCTGGCGGCTCCGGTGACGATGGCCCTGCGGCCGGACAGTCTTCCCATGGTCTGCTCCCTTTTTTCCTATGGAAGCAGGCCACCCCAACGTCATGCAAAGAAAAGGATCGGGCAAAGAAAAAGCCCGCGTCGCCAGGGGGGGAGGGTGCGACGCGGGCTTCATTTTAGGTGTCGGCCGATCCAGGGGACCCCACGAATCCGGGGGGGGGCTGGGGGGCTGTTCAAGTCCGAACCCGCTGGGCCCGTCGATCAGCCGACACTCAGGTTATCGTTGGGGAAACGGGCGGCGGTTGGACCCAATCGCGGTCATTTCGGGGCCTGATGTTTCGGCGTTCGCACAATCGCTGCTCCCCTCTCGCCAAGCTCTGGAAATTGGGGCAGGCTGACGATTGTCGATGAGCCTCGATCCGACATACCCGTCCCCGCCCGGCGTGCAGGTCTTCTTCGAGCGCCGGGAGCTGGACCAGCTGATGCGCCTGTACGGCCGCATGGTGGCGGCGGGCGAGTGGCGGGACTACGCCATCGCGGGCCTGAGCGACAAGGCGGTGTTCTGCGTCTTCCGCCGCGCCTCCGAACAGCCGCTCTATCGCATCGAGAAACAGCCTGACCTGGCGCGGCGCCAGGGGGCCTGGTCGGTCAAGGGCCAGGGCGGGATGATCCTGCGGCGGGGCCATGAGCTGGCCCAGGTGCTGCGGCTGTTCGAGGCCAAGAAGTTTCAGGTAGTGGAATAGCAAAAGGCCCCGGCGAACCGGGGCCTTCCACTTTTTCAGCCTGTCGCTGACCGCTATTCGCGGCGGCCGCCGAACAGGGCGAGCAGGAACTGGAACATGTTGATGAAGTCCAGGTACAGGCTCAGGGCGCCGTAGTTGGTGGCCACGGCCAGACCGTTCTGGTCGCCGCCCATCTCATAGTAGGTCATCTTCAGGCGCTGGGTGTCGTAGGCGGTGAGGCCCGCGAAGATCAGCACGCCGATGATGTTGAAGCCGAAGAAGAAGATCGGGTTCGAGCCCAGCCCCGGCAGCAGGAAGGTGGCCAGGCCGGCGGCGATCAGACCCCACACGCCCATGATCAGGAACGAGCCCATGCCGGACAGGTTCTTCTTGGTCGTGTAGCCGAACAGGCTCAGCGCGCCGAAGGCGGTGGCCGTGATCAGGAAGGTCGAAGCCAGCGAGGGCAGGTTGTAGCGCAGCACCCAGACCGCGCCGCTGACGCCGATCACCGAGACGATGGTCCAGTACAGGCCGGCGGCGGCCGCCGGGCTGGGGTTCTTCATCACAAAGCCGGCCACCAGAAGCAGGACCAGGGGTGCGAAGGACAGGACCAGGCCTAGGATGGTATAGCCCGCGAAGGCTCCCGAGGCGGTGGTGGCGTACAGCAGGTCGCGCATGGGCGGGAAATTGGCCACGCCAAAGGCCAGGACGGCCGACAGCAAGAGGCCCAGGGCCATCTTGTTGTAGACGCCGAGCATGAAGGCGCGCAGTCCAGCGTCGACCGACATGTCGCCGGTGTGCGGGATCGAGCGCGCGTAGCCGCGTTCGAAGTCGCTCATCGTAAATCTATCCTTTCATGGCCCCGAAATGGGGTCGTGCGGCTGAATATCGGGTGCGCGACCGGATGACGCAAGTACTTCGGGCGACTCATTCGGTGCGCAGCACGGGCGCCGGTCGCCGCGACAGGGCCTGGGCGGCGGCCAGCAGCCCACCGACGGCCGCCAGCCCGGACGCGCCGCCGACCAGGGCGGCGACGCCGCTCCAGTCGACACTCCAGCCGGCCTCGAAGATCAGTACCACCACCGGCCACGCCGCCGCATAGCCCAGCGCCACCCCGCAGACCCCGGCGATCAGGCCCACGGCGCCATACTCCACTGCATAGGCCGACAGGATCTGAAGGCGCGATCCGCCCAGCACCTTGAGCGTCGCCGCCTCGCGCGCACGGGCCCGCGCCCCGGCCGCGATGGCCCCGGCCAGCACCAGCAACCCGGCCAAGGCGGCCACGGCGGCGGCCCCCTGCACCGCCAGCTTCAGGCGATCGAACATCTCCACCGCCTGGGCCAGGCCTTCGCGGACGCTGATCACGTTGACCTCTGGAAAATCACGTCCGAGAGCCCGTGTCACCGCCCGCTCCTCGGTCGCCCCACCCTTGGCGATCGCGATGTAGCGGAGACCCGCGCCCTCCAGGGCCGACGGGTTCATGATCACGGTAAAGGCGGGACCGAAGCTGCCCCACTCCACCTTGCGCAAGGCGGCCAGACGGGCGTCGATCTCGCGGCCGAGGATGGAGACGGTCACCATGTCGCCGACCTTCAGGCCCGCCCCCTTGGCGGAATCGACCTCCATGACCAGCTGCGGCGGACCGCGATAGCCGGCCGGCCACCAGGCGCCCTCGACGACGCCCGCGTCGCTGGGGGCGGCGTCGAACACCGACATCTGCAGGTCGTTGTCATAGGCCCAGCGCTCGCCGGGGCTGACCTTCTCCAGGTCCACTGGCTCGCCCTTCAGCCGCACGATACGGCCGGTGACGAACGGGAATCGCCGGTAGGCATCCTCGGTCAGGGGGCGGCCGAAGGCGGCCTGCACCGTCCTGTCGAAGTCGGCGATCCGTTCGCCGGGGACGTCGAGGAACACCATGGAGGGGGCGGTGCGGGGGGCGACCTCGCCGATCTGGGCCAGCAGGCTGGACTGGATCAGCACCACCGAGGCCAGCAGGGCGACCCCCAGGCCGATGGCGGGGGCAGCGGTGCGGGCGGCCGAGCGCGGCCCGGCGAGGTTGGCCAAGCCGATACGCAGGGGCCCCCTGGCAAACCGGCGCAGGCGTCCGGCGCCCCAGGCCGCCCCGCGTCCGAGCAGGGCCAGCAGGCCGAAGGCGACGGCCACCCCGCCGATCATGATCACCGCCGACAGCGGCGTCGGGGCGGTAACCACGGCCAGGGCGGCCAGGCCCAGCCCCGCCGCGATGGTGACCCACAGCTCCAGCCCCCAGCCGACCCGGCCAGCCAGATCGCGCCGGAACAGGGCCGAGGGCGGGGTCGAGCGGGCGCGGGCCAGGGGGATCAGGGAGAAGGCGGCCGCCGCCAGCAGGCCGAAGGCGGCGGCTTTCAGCAGCGGCATTGGATAGACGGCGAACAGGGCCGGGATCGGCAGCTGGTCCCTGGCAATCTGGCCGAGGATCAGCGGAGCGACGGCCCCGACCGCCAGGCCGATGGCGACGCCCAGCGCCGCCAGCACGGCGATCTGGATCAGGTAGAGGTTGCGGATCAGCACCCCCTCCGCGCCCAACGCCTTGAGGGCGGCGATGGAGGGCTTGCGGGCCTCCAGATAGGCGCTGACCGCCCCGGCGACGCCCAGGCCCCCCGCGACCAGTGAGGCCAGGCCGATAAAGCCAAGGAAGTATTCCAGCTGGTCGATCAGCCGCTTGATGCCGTTGGCCGCCTCGTTGCGGGTGGCGATTTCCAGCCCGTTGGGGGGACGGGCGATGCGGCGCTGGCCCCGGGGCTGGTCGCCGTCCCGCTTCACGCGGGTCGGGTCGAGGCCGCGGGCGGCGCCGTCTACGTCCGCGCCGGCGGGCAGGGCGATGCGAGCGGTCTCACCCCGGTCGGGCAGGCCCTCGGCCAGGAAGCCGCCCTTCTCGACCGCCTCCAGGCTGGTCAGCACCCGCGGTGACAGAGCGAAGCCGCGACCCAGGCGATCCGGCTCGCTGAGCAGGACGGCGCGCAGCACGAAGGGCGCCTCGCCGACCAGGAAGCGGTCGCCGATCTTCAGGCCCAGTTTGTCGATCAGCGCCTGTTCAGCCACCGCGCCGGCGACCTCGCCGTCCCAGCGCAGGGCGGCGGCGAGATCCGGGGCGCCGGAGAGTTCGACCTTGCCGAGCAGGGGATAGCCGGGGCTGACCCCGCGCAGCTCGGTCAGGGTGCGCTCCCCGTTGGGAGCCTCGGCCATCGCCCTCTGGCCGGCGGAGAACACCACCTTGCCAAGCGCGGCGAACCGGGCGCGCTCGGCGTCGGTGAACCGGCGGTCCTCGACATTGACCCTGAGGTCGCCGCCGAGGATCTCCCGGCCCTGGGTCGCCAGCCCGGCGCGGAAGGCCTCCGCCGTAGAGCCGGCGGCGGCGATCGCCGCCACCCCCAGCGCCAGGCAGGCCAGGAAGATGCGGAACCCGGCGACGCCGGAGCGCAGCTCGCGGGCGGCGAAGCGGAAGGAGAGGGGGCTCACCCCACCACCTTGCCGCTGCCCATGGTCACGGTGCGGTCGGCCCTGGCGGCCAGGGCGGGGTCGTGGGTGACCAGCACCAGGGCGGCGGTCGTCTGGGCCACCAGGTCGAACATCAGGTCGGCGACGGCGCCGGCGTTGGGGCCGTCGAGGTTGCCGGTCGGCTCGTCCGCGAACAGCAGCTTGGGTTGGACCGAGAGGGCGCGGGCCAGGGCCACGCGCTGCTGCTCGCCGCCGCTGAGCTGGTGCGGGTAGTGGGTCAGGCGGGAGGAGAGGCCGACGCGGTCAAGCCACTGGCGGGCCATGGCCGTGGCGTCCGCACGGCGGGCGATCTCCAGCGGGGCGGAGACGTTTTCCTCGGCGGTCATGTTCGGCAGCAGGTGGAAGCTCTGGAACACCAGGCTGACCCGCCCGCGCCGCAGTTTTGCCCGACCGTCTTCCGACAGTGGGCCCATGTCCTGGCCGAACAGCCGAACCGTCCCCGATGTCGGCCGCTCCAGCCCCGCCGCCACGGCGATCAGCGACGACTTGCCCGACCCCGATGGCCCGACCACCGCCACCCGTTCGCCCGGCCCGACGGTCAGGTCGACGCCTTTCAGGATCTCCACCGGCCCCGCCGCCGAGGGCAGGGTCAGGGTCACCCCCTGGAGGGCCAGGGGGGCGGTCTCTGCTGAGGTATCGAACATGCTTGGGCGGCTCGGGAAATTTCAGGGGGAGGAAGCGTTTGTCGCGGCGATCTCCTCACCTACATAGGGCGCTCGAATGGCAATGACACCTGAACGATTCTTAAGCCGGCGCGCGGTGCTGGCCGGGGCTGTGCTGGCCGCGCCGGGCGTGGCGCTGGCGCAGCCGAAGCCGCGCATCGTCACCCTGCTGGGCGACAGCATCACCGCGGGGCTGGGCCTGCCCTCGCGGTCGGCGCTGCCTTTCGTGCTTGAGACCGAACTCAACCGGCTGGGCGGACGGGCGCGGGTGCGCGGGGCGGGGGTCAGCGGCGATACCTCGGCCGCCGGTCTGGCGCGGGTGGACTTCTCGGTCCAGGCTGACACCACCGTCTGCGTCGTGGCCCTGGGCGGCAACGACCTGCTGCAGGGGCTGGACCCCCGGCGCACCAGCCAGAACCTCGACCGGATCGTGGCCAGGCTGAAGGCCCGCCGCATCAAGGTGGTGTTGGCCGGAATGCGGCCGCCGCCGGCCCTGGGCCGCAGCTATGCGAGGGACTTCGCGGCCATCTTCCCGACCCTGGCGCGCAAGCATGGGGCGGTGCTGTATCCGGACCTGCTGGCTGGTGTCGCCGGGGTGCCGCGCCTGAACCAGCGCGACGGCATCCACCCCAACACCGAAGGGGTGAAGATCATCGCCCGGGGCCTGGCGCCGACGGTGGTGCGGGCGCTGGGGTAAGAAATCAGGGGACTGGTTGCTCGGTGTGCTGACGGAACAGAATGAAACTCGGTCTGGCCCAAGCTACCTGTCCCCGATCTGGCGCCGGTGGCCCGTCGGGGACAGGTAGCCCGGGAGAGGGCATAGAGAGTTCGGAACGAGCGGCGCGGCGGGCAACCAGTCCCCGGCTGAAGAGGGGACGGAATGCAATATTCAGAGTTGGGCCGGACCGGCATCCGGGTGTCGCGCTGCTGCCTGGGCACCATGACCTGGGGCTCGCAGAACAGCGAGGCGCAGGCGCACGAGCAGATGGACTACGCCCTCGAGCGCGGGGTGAATTTCTGGGACACGGCCGAGATGTACGCCTCGCCGCCGACGCCGGAGACGCAAGGGGCGACCGAGCGGCATATCGGCTCCTGGTTCGCCAAGACCGGCCGTCGGGCCGAGGTGGTGCTGGCCTCCAAGGTGGCGGGGCGTTCGCCGATGAGCTGGCTGCGGGCCGACGGCTCGCCCACGCGGCTGACCAAGGGCCAGATCGACGAGGCGGTGGAGGCCTCCCTCAAGCGTCTCAACACCGACTATATCGACCTCTACCAGCTGCACTGGCCTGACCGATCGGTGCGCATCTTCGGCGGCATGACCTTCAAGGACTATGACGCCGACTACGAAGGCTTCGAGGCCATCCTCTCGGCGCTCGACACCCATGTGAAGGCCGGGCGGATCCGGGCTGTCGGGGTGTCGAACGAGACGCCCTGGGGGGTGATGAAGTTCGTGGAGGCGGCCGACCGGTTGGGTCTGCCGCGCATGGCCTCGATCCAGAACGCCTACAGCCTGGTCAACCGGGTGTTCGAATACGGCCTGGCCGAGATCGCCATGCGCGAGGATGTCGGCCTGCTGGCCTATTCGCCGCTGGCCCAGGGGGCGCTGACCGGCAAATACCTGGATGGGGCGCTGCCGCCCGGCGCGCGTAAGACCCTGTACAATCGCATGCAGCGCTATGACGGGCCGGGTTCGCAGGAGGCCATCCGATCCTACGTCGACCTGGCCGCCGCGCATGGGCTGACCCCCGAAGGTCTGGCTCTGCGGTTCTGCGACAGCAAGCCGTTCGTGACCGCCACCATTATCGGGGCGACCACCATGGACCAGCTGAAGAGCGACATCGACGCCTTCGACATCGACTGGACCGAGGCGCTCGACAAGGCGGTGGACGAGCTGCACGTTCAGCGGCCCAACCCCTGTCCGTAAGGCCCATGCTTCGCCTGTTCGCCGCCATCGGTATTCCCTGGGACATCGCCCAGGGTCTGAAGTCTCACCAGCAGGACCTGCCGGGCGCTGGCTGGCGGACGGAGGAGCAGCTTCACATCACGCTGCGGTTCTGCGGCGAGGTGCGGGAGGATGTAGCCGACGACCTCGACGCCGAACTGTCGGCCATCGCCCCGCCGGCCTTCGACCTGGAGCTGACCGGGGTCGGCCATTTCGGCGACGGCCAGGATATCCACGCCATCTGGGCGGGCGTTGCTGAGAGCGAGCCGTTGCGGGCGCTGGCCAAGCGGTGCGAGGCGGCGGCGCGGCGGGCCGGGCTGGCGGCGGAGACGCGGGTCTACCATCCGCACGTGACACTGGCCTATCTGAACCGGCCTGATCCCGGCCGGGTGATCGCCTGGGAGCAGGCGCACAACCTGCTGCACTCCCCGCCGTTCCGGGTGACGCGGTTCGGGCTCTATTCAAGCCACCGGACGCGGGACGGGTCGGCCTATCGGCTGGAACGGGACTACCGGCTGGAGTGAGAGGCCTCAGGCCTCCACCGCATAGTCCTTCAACACGCCAAGCGGGACGATGGCCAAGGTCTCTTCATGGGTCGATTCCAGCACCAGCTGGGGCGCGCAACCCTCGTCCAGCGCCTCCTTCCAGCGGGGCGCGCAGAGACACCAGCGGTCTCCGGGCTTGAGGCCGGGGAAGGCGAACTCCGGGCGCGGGGTGGACAGGTCGTTCCCCTGGCGCTGGCTGTAGGCCAGGAAGTCGGCGGTCATCACCGCGCAGACGGTGTGCAGGCCAAGGTCCTGTGGCCCGGTCTCGCAGCAACCGTTGCGGTAGAAGCCGGTCACCGGGTCGAGCGAACAGGGAATGAGCTCGCCGCCGAGGACGTTCTTCGCGGTGGGATCGTAGCGGGTCATACGGCCATCCTGACGCCAACCGGGCGCACGCGCCAGTGCGGCGAGCCGGCTTGGCGCGAGGCGGGAATGTTGCCACCATGGCTGACCATTCCATGGAGCCACGACCGTGAAGACCCTGACCCGCGCCCTCCTGGCCCTGACCCTAGCGGCCGCGCCCCTCGCCGCCCTGGCCCAGGACGGCGGCAAGCCCAAGCCGCTGATGGCGCGGCCCGCCATCCATTCCGTCGCCGACTGCGATACCCCAGCCAAGCGGACGGAGATCGTCGCCCGCTCCGAGACCACCCTGGAGGGGGTGATGGCCTATATGGAGGACTACAATCGCCATGCCCAAGCCACCGCCAGGTGGCGGATGGACCAGATGGTCGCCAAGGGCGCCTGGACCCAGCAGGAAGCCGGCGCCTTCGCCTCCGGCATGCTGAAGGACCCAACCTTCGAGGCCCTGGGCAAGGACAACATGAAGTCCCTGGAAGGCCTCATGGCGGCCATGGCGCCGTTCATGGAGGCGACCAAGAGCCAGGACGATCTCAAGACCTGCCGCGCCATGGCCGACTTCGTGGGCGCCGCCTTCGGGGTGATCGACACCACCGAAAAGCAGTGGCGCTACATGAACGGCAGGATCGACGCCGCCGCCAAGGCCGAAGGCGTGACGCTCGACTGATTTCCGCCGGGCCGCTATCACCGCGCCTTCCCCTGCCCTCGCCGGAAGACCATGACCGACATTCCCCGCCCCCGCCGCAGCGCCCTCTACCTGCCCGCCTCCAACGCCAAGGCGCTCGACAAGGCCCGCACCCTGGCCTGCGACGTGGTGATCCTCGATCTGGAGGACGCGGTGGCGCCGGAGGCCAAGGAAGCCGCGCGGGGCCAGGCGGTGGAGGCGGTGAAGGCCGGCGGGTTCGGGCGGCGCGAGCTGGTCATCCGGACCAACGGGCTGGACACCCCCTGGGGGGCCGAGGACCTGGCGGCGGTGGCCCTGGCGGGGCCGGACGCCATCCTGGTTCCAAAGGTCAGCAGCGGGGCCGATGTCGCCGCCTACGACGCCGCCATCGAAAAGGCGCCGGCGACCACGAAGCTGTGGGCGATGATCGAGACCTGCGCGGCCCTGTTCGCCCTTGATGAGATCGCCAAGGCGGCGAAGACCACCCGCATGACCACCTGGGTCATGGGCACCAACGACCTGGCCAAGGAGATGCGCTGTCGCCAGACGGCTGACCGCGCGCCGTTCTGGGGTCCCTTGAGCCTTTCGGTGGCGGCGGCGCGGGGCGCGGGGCTGACCATTCTTGATGGGGTCTACAACGACATCGAGAACATCGAAGGCCTGGTGAACGTCTGCGAACAGGGGGTCGACTTTGGCTTCGACGGCAAGACCCTGATCCATCCCAAACAGGTCGAGCCCTGCAACCTCGTGTTCAGCCCTGCGCCGGGCGAGGTGGACTGGGCCCGCGCGGTGATCGCCGCCTTCGCCCTGCCCGAAAACGCCGGCAAGGGCGCGATCCGGGTCGAAGGCCGGATGGCCGAACTGCTGCACCTGGCCCAGGCCGAGCGGCTGGTGGCGGTGTCCGAAGCCATCGCGGAGGCGCAGGCCGCATGAGGCGTCTGGCGATCCTGTCCGGGGCCGCGTCGCTGGTGCTGCTGGCCGGGCCGGCGCTGGCTGAACCGACCCCGCCGCCCACCGAGGATCCGATCGCCGACCTGCTGTCGGGCGTGGCGGCCGAGCAGGGAATGGATGACGATGCGGCCGAGTCCGCGCCGGCCAGCGAGAGTTTGATCGGCGGCGAGGTCGAGCCCGCCGAGGCCGACGAGGCGGTCGATACCGGGGCGGCGACGGCCGACGGGGATGACGAGGCGCCGACGGAGACGGCCGCCCCGACGCCTCGGCCCGCGCCGCCTCCGGCCTCAACACCGAGCTATGTCGCCCCCGCCCCCTTCATCCCGCCGCCGCCGGTCTCTCGCCTCCCGCAGCTGGACCGGCCGGTGATGATCGACGAGCTGTGGCGCACGCCCGAGGCGCCGCCCACGGCCAGCGAGCAGAGCTACGAGAGCCGGATCCGGGGCGGGTCCAACTCCGCCCAGGGCCTGCAGGGTCCGCTGGACGGCGGCTGGGTGCTGCGCGGCGCGGACGGCGGCACGCTGTATGGGCTGCAGCTGGTGGACAAGGGAAACGGGCTGGTCGAGGGCGGCGCCTTCCGCAGCCTCCGCCAGGGCAAGGGGGCGGGCCAGGTCGGGCTGATCGACAGCGTCGACCGGATGGTCGACGGCAGCGTCCAACTGCGCTTCAGACTGCGCGGGCAAAGCCAACCGGCGGTGATCACCCTGCGCCCCGCCGGCGGCGGCTGGAGCGGCGAGATCTGGGAAGGCGGCGCGACCCGCCAGGTGACGATGCGGCGCCAGTGACGGCGGGCGGCCGGCTAAGCCGTCCGCTTCCCGAACAGCGCCTGTGCACCGGTCCCCGCCGCCAGGTACAGCGCCACCGTCAGCCCCACGAACCAGAACGGGTGCGGGATCATGAACATCGTCGCGACGCTCATCGCGAAGAGCACCCCCACAGCCACCCATCCGGCCGCCAGCCGTCCCTGCGCCACGATGTTCGCCACACTGGCCCCGCCGAACGCCGCCAGCCCATAGGCCACCGCCACCCAGGCGACCGCCATCACCGGCATCTTGCCGATCAGGCCCTTCACCTGTTCCGGATCGTGGGTGTCCACCCCGGCCGGCAGCGGCCAGATCGCATGCCCCAGCATCTGCAGTCCCCAGACCAACGCCACCCCGACCACCAGCCCGGCGACGATTCCCAGGATCAAACGAAGCATTTCGAAGGCCTCCCCGCTTTCGATCTGGCCCGACCCTAACTAGATTGATCCCATGCTCAAGACCGCCACGCGCCGGGTCGCTTCAGGAGCGGGCCGGGCGAGCGCGGCCCTGGTCCTGTTTCTCGCCCTTGCCATCTCCCTGGGATCCGTCGTGACCGCCATCGCCTCCGCCCATCCGCCCGGTCGCCTGGTCGATATCGGCGGCCGCCGCCTGAACCTGGTTTGCGCGGGCCCCGCCGACGCGCCCGGGCCCCTGGTGGTGTTCGAGGCCGGCGCCTTCGGGCTGTCGGCCGACTTCGGGGCCGTGCAGGAGGGGCTTGCCGCCAAGGGTGTGCGCAGCTGCGCCTACGACCGGGCGGGCCTGGGGCGCTCAGACCCCGGCCCGGCCCCGCGCGACAGCGCCGCTATTGTCGGCGACCTGGAAAAGCTGCTGGCCGCCTCGGGCGAGGCCGGCCCCTATGTGATGGTCGGCCATTCGATGGCCGGGCTGCACCTGCGGCTGTTCACCGCCCGCAACCGCGACAAGATCGCCGGCCTGGTGCTGCTCGACGCCGCCCCGCCGGAAGCCGCCGACCTGCCGGTGGCCAAAACCTGGATCGGCCGCTTCGCCGCGGTCTCAAACGTCGCTGGCGTCGGCGCCACCCTGGGCCTCTTCGCCCCGCTGGGCCCCACCATCGGCGACCGCATCGGCCTGCCGCCCGAGGCGGCCAAGGAAAAGCGCCGCGCCTTTGCCTCCGGCCGCCACAACCGCTGGGCCGCCCGCGAGGTCTCCGCCTGGCTGGCCAGCTCGGAGCAGGGCAAGGCGGTGGCGCCCTACGATCCGGACCTGCCGGTGGGAGTGGTCACCGCCGGGCCGCAGCGCCAGGGCGCTCTGTCGGACTGGAAAAAATTCCAGTCGGCTCCGGCGCGGGTCAGCAAGACCGGCTTTCACATCAACATCGACGAGGCCGGGCACGCGAACATGCTGGGGCTCAAGCACCGCGATGTGATCGTGGACGCGATCCTGCGGGTGCGGAGCGCCGCGGATTAGGCCGGGTCGGCCTCAGCCTCGTCCGCGTTGAACTCATCCGCCGGCACGAAGCCGGCGCCGTCCTCGTCCAGCACCCAGGCGCCGACGAAGGCCGGGTGGGTCGGATCGAGTTCCTCATCGATCAGGTCGCCTTCGTAGAGGCCGATGGTGCTGTAGTCGAAGTCCAGGGACAGCTGGCTCGCATAGCCCACCATCTCCTCGGCCATGCGGCGCGAGTAGCCGAGGGCCTCGCTTTGATCGGCGAAGTCGTCGGCCAGGGTACTGACCTCCGCCGCATCGCTGCCCTGGGTGGCGCTGGTCGTGACGATGGTGAATGCGGGCATGGTCGCCTCTCTTGAGTCAGGAAGCCCACCCCTAGCCTGTTCCCCGGCGGAAGCGGCCCAGTTTCTTCAAAAAAAAATCGGTTCAGTCCCCGTCCCGGTCCGCCTGCTTGCTGGCGCGGTGCTGCTTGCGGGCGCGGCGCTGGGCGTCCTTCGCCGCCTGGTCGGCCTTGGCCTCGACCGCCGCCAGCTCGAGGCCCAGCTTCTGGAAATGCGCCCAGCGGGCCGGATCGAGCTCACCGCTCTCCAGGGCGGCGCGGACGGCGCAGCCCGGCTCACCCCCATGACCGCAGTCGCTGAACCGGCATTGCCCGACCAGCGCCTCGACGTCCTCGAACACCGCGGTGACGCCCTCGTCCTCGCCGATCAGCCCCACTTCCCGCATGCCGGGGGTGTCGATGATCAGCCCGCCGCCCGCCAGCCGCACCAGTTCGCGGTGACTGGTGGTGTGGCGGCCCTTGTCGTCGCCTTCGCGCACCGCCTTGGTCGCCATCCGGGCCTCGCCCAGGAAGGCGTTCACCAGGGTCGACTTGCCCGCCCCGGACGAGCCGATCAGTACGCAGGTCTCGCCAGGCTCCAGGTGCGCCAGCAGGCCCTCCAGCCCCTGGCCCTGGCGCGCCGACACCACGACCACCGGGCAGTCCGTCGCCAGGGCGGCGATCTCGGCGGCTCTTGCCTCGGGGTCGTCGCAGAGGTCGGCCTTGGTCAGCACCACCACCGGCCGCGCGCCGCTCTGCCAGGCGGCGGCCAGGTAGCGTTCGATGCGCCGGGGATTGAGGTCGGCGTTCAGCGAGGCGACCACGAAGGCCACGTCGATGTTGCTGGCGATCACCTGCACCGTCGCCGCGCTGGCGACCGCGAGGCGCACGAAGGCGGTGCGGCGCGGCAGGATGGCGTGGAGGGTCGCGGTCCGCTCGCCGGGGTTCAGCGACAGGGCCACCCAGTCGCCGACCGCCGGCCGGCCGTCCTCGACGGTCTCATGCATCAGCCGGCCGGAAGGCTTGGCGCGCAGCTCGCCCTGGTCGGTGACCACCAGGTATCCGTTGCGCTGCTGGACGACGATGCGGCCCGGCATGTGGCCGGCGCGGGCGTGCGGCGTGAAGCTCTCCGCCAGCAGGTCAGACCATCCGTAGTGGGCGATCAATGTCCCGGCCGCCGGGCCATCGGCGCCTTAAGCACCCGTCTCGTCCACGACGATGGCCACGGTCTTGCCCCGCGAATGCGGTTCCCAGCCGACCGCCAGGGCCGAGGCGATGGCCCTGGCCACCAGCGCCGGATCGATCTGCTCGGGCTTCAGCTGAGGCGCGCCATAGCGGGGTTGAGGCCCCGCCGGGAACTCCACGACCGCCTCGCGCTGGCCCTCGCTGTGGCGCACGGCGATCGCCATCCCGCGAAACGCGTTGGCGTCGCTCGACCACTGGGGCCGTCGCTGGAGCCGCCAGATGTAGGGGTCACCATCGACCTCGATCTCGAACTCCGGGCCTTGCTTGGTCTTTGCCATGGGGAGGGAATTAGCCCGCCGCGCCCGGCGAGGCCACCCTCAGCGTGGGCCAGGGCCTTGACGACATCCCCTGCAGACTAACTTAACCCTACCCCGCCCATCCTCTACCGCTGTACGGGAGACCGCATGCAAGCCGCGTTAGAGCTCGAGCGGGTGACCAAGCGCTATGGCGCCTTCACCGCCGTCGACGACCTGTCCTTCTCCGCCCGCCAGGGGCGGATCCTGGGGTTCCTGGGACCGAACGGGGCGGGGAAGACCTCGACCCTGCGGATGGTCCTGGGGCTGAGCGAGCCGACCTCCGGGCGGCTCAGCGTGCTGGGGGCTCCGGATGGGCGCAGCGTGCGGGACCGGATCGGCTTCCTGCCCGAGGAGCGCGGGCTGTATCGGCGGATGACGCCGGTGGAGGCCATCGTCTTTCTGGCCGGCTTGAAGGGGCTTCCCGCCGGCGAGGCGCGCAAGCGGGCGCGGGCGATGCTCGAGCAGCAGGGGCTGGGCGAGGCCCAGAACCGGCAGATCCGCCAGCTGTCCAAGGGGATGGCCCAGAAGGTGCAGCTGATCGCGGCCATCGCCCATGAGCCGGAGCTGGTCATCCTCGACGAGCCGTTCAGTGGCCTCGACCCCGTCAACCAGCAGGCGCTGGAGGCGATGATCCGGGGGCTGGCCGAGCGCGGGGCGACGGTGGTGTTCTCCACCCACGTCATGCAGCACGCCGAGCGGCTCTGCGAACACGTCGTCCTGCTGGCCAAGGGCCGCAAGGCCTTCGACGGCACGGTCAGCGAGGCCAAGGCCCGCGCGCCCCGCGCCCTGGTCCTGGAGGGCTCGCTCGAGGCCGCGGACGCCGGCGCCCTGCCAGGCGTGGCCGAAGTGACCAGCCAGCCGCTCGACAGCGGCCATGTGCGGCACAGTTGCGCGCTCAAGCCCGGCGCTTCGGGCCAGGAGGCGCTCAAGGCCGCCTTCGCCCAGGGGCTGGACATCCAGCGGTTCGAACTGCGCGAGCCCAGCCTGCACGACGCCTTCATCGTCTTGACCGGCGAGTCTCTCGATGAGGAGGCCGCCGCATGAGACGCCTGCTGCGCATCGCCGTTCGCGAGTATGTCGCCTATGTCCGCACCGTCGGCTTCTGGCTGTCGATGCTGGCCCTGCCACTGGGCATGGGCCTGGTGATGGCCGCCAGCGGCTGGATGGAGGCCAGCGCCCCGCCGCCGGCCCTGGTGGTGGTCGATCTGACCCCGGACCAGGGCTATCTGCCCGCGGTCAGCGAGGCGGTGGAGACCCGCAACAGCCTCGGCCGGCTTCGCAATGAGATCGTCCCCTCCCCGGTCGCCTTGCCGCGCGACCCCGCCGCCATCGGGGCGGCGCTGAAGCCCTGGCTTAGCGGCGAGGCCAGGCTGGAGGGCAAGCGCCGTCTGGCGGGCGCCCTGGTCATCCATGGGGCCGGCGAACGGGTGGCCCTCGACGTGTGGACCGACAGCCCCCTGCTGGGCGCCAGTGAGACCGTCCGCACGACGATCGCCACGCGCATGCAGCGGGAAAAGCTGGTCGCGGCCGGAGTCGACCCGAGTCTCGTGACCGCCACCCAGGCGCTCCAGCCGACGGTCACCGACTATTCGCCCAAGACCGCCGGCAAGGCTTCGCTGCTCACCCGGCTACCCGGGCTGATCGGCTTTGCGGCGGCCATGCTGCTGTGGAGCGTGATCTTCACCGGAGCCGGCATCCTGCTGAACGGGGTGATCGAGGAGAAGTCGTCCAAGGTGCTGGAAGTGCTGCTGTCCTCGGCCACGGTGCCGGAAATCCTGTTCGGCAAGATTCTGGGCGTGGCGGGGGTGACCTTCACCGTGCTGGGCGTCTGGGGCACGGTAAGCACGGTGCTGCTCAACGTCTTCGCCCCGGCCCAGGCGGCCGGCATCGGCCAGGTGTTGTTCAGCGGCGGGCTGGTCTTCTACTTCGCCTTCTACCTGATCTGCGGCTACCTGATGTACGCCAGCATCTTCACCGCCATCGGCAGCTTCTGCGAGACCACGCGGGAGGCCCAGACCCTGCTGGGGCCGATCATGATCCTGCTGACCATCCCGGTGATCTTCCTCAGCCAGGCCCTGCGCCGGCCAGACACCCCGGCCCTCGACATCCTTTCCTGGGTGCCGCCCTTCACCCCCTTCATGATGACCGCCCGCGCCGCCTCCAACCCGCCGATATGGCAGGTGGCGGGCACGGGCGTTCTGATGCTGGCGACCGTGGCCCTGGTGGTGTGGATCGCCGGCCGGGCGTTCCGCGCCGGGGCGCTCTCGACCGGCAAGGTCGACTTCAAGGGGCTGGTGGCGAAGCTGCGAGGCGGGGAGTAGCGGTCAGAAGTCGCCCAGCACCTCGGGAACGTCGTCGATCTTGCGGACGGTGACGTTGAGGTCGTTGGCGATGCCGTTGCTGAGCGAATAGACCCAGCCGTGCACCGACAGCGCCTGGCCGCGCGCCCAGGCGTCCTGCACGAAGATGTCGCTGGCCACGTTCTTCACCTGGCGGATGACATTCAGTTCGACCAGCCGGTCCCAGCGCGCCCGGTCGTTCTCGATGGCCTCCAGCTCGCCGCGGTGATGGGCATGCACCTCGCGGATCGGGTGCAGCCAGTGGTCGATCAGCCCGCGCCGCTGGCCGTCGACCGCCGCCGCCACCCCGCCACAGCCGTAATGGCCGACCACCATGATGTGCCGCACCTTCAGCACATCGACCGAATACTGCAGCACGCTGAGGTAGTTGGCGTCCTGGGGCGGGGCCAGGTTGGCGACGTTGCGGTGGACGAACAGCTCGCCCGGATCCAGGCCGACGATCTCGTTGGCCGGCACGCGGGAGTCGGAGCAGCCGATCCACAGGTATTGCGGGGCCTGCTGGTTCTCCAGGCGGGTGAAGAAATCCGGGTCGACCTGGGTCTTGCGTTCCGACCAGGCGCGGTTGTTGGCCTTGAGGTGATCCAGCACGTCAGATGATCTCCTTGGCGTCGGGATGGTGGTTGGGGTGGGCGGCCTCGAAGGCCGGATGGGCGCGGGCCCGCATCGCCACGGCGGAGAGACGGGGGAAGGGCGCCAGGTCCACGCCGAAGCGGGCGGCGTTGTAGACCTGGGGGACCAGCAGGCAGTCGGCCAGGGTTGGCGTTTCGCCAAAGGCAAAGTCGCCGCCATGGCGGGCGATCATCGCTTCAAGGGCGGTGAAGCCGTCGCCGATCCAGCGCCGCGCCCAGTCGTCCCGCGCCGCCTGGTCGGCGCCGAGGGCGGTCAGGGCTTTTAGGATGCGCAGGTTGTTCACCGGATGGATGTCGCAGGCGATGACGCCGCACATGGCCCGCACGCGGGCCCGCGCCAGGGCGTCGCCGGGCAGCAGGGCCGGCTCGGGATGGGTCTCCTCCAGCCATTCGAGGATGGCCATCGACTGGGTCAGTTCGGCGCCGCCGACATCCAGGGTCGGAACCAGGGCCTGGGGATTGTGGGCGCGGTAGTCTTCGCCGCCCTGTTCATTGGCCAACAGGTCGATGGGGACTATCTCGAACGGTAGGCCTTTGAGGTTCAGGGCAATACGGACCCGGTAGGGCGCCGAGGCCCGCCAGGCGCTGTAGAGCTTCAGCATCAGACGATCTCGAAGCTGAGCGAGCCGATCCCCTCGACCGACCCTTCGACCAGGTCGCCCTTCTGCAACGGGCCGACCCCTTCGGGCGTGCCGGTGAAGATCAGGTCACCCGGCTGCAGGCTCCAGAGCAGGCCCGCCTGCTCGACGATCTCCGGGACCGACCAGAGCATGTCGCCGATGCGGGCCTTCTGGCGCACTTCACCGTTGACCGACAGGCTGATGGCCGCGTCACCCAGGCTGTCCAGCTTGCTGATGGCGCTGATCGGGGCCGACTGGTCGAAGCCCTTGGCCGCGTCCCAGGGCTGGCCCTTGTCCTTGGCCGCCGATTGCAGGTCCCGCCGGGTCAGGTCGACGCCGACCGCGTAGCCGAAGATGCCGTCCGGCCCGATGGCCACCACCAGCTCGATCTCATGGTGCAGGTTGGCCGTGGCCGACGGATAGGCGACGTTCTGTCCCGGCGGCACGATGGCGTCGGCCGGCTTGGCGAAGAAGAAGGGCGGATCGCGATCGTCCCCGCCCATCTCGGCCCGATGGGCGGCGTAGTTGCGGCCGACACAGAGGATGCGGCGCACGGGAAACGGCTTGTCCCCATCGACCGGAACCGTGGGCGTGGGGCGGAGGGGAAAGGCGTGGTCGGGCATGGCGCTTGAGTTAGCGCCGCGGGGTCTCGCGCGCCACCCCTACCTTTTTCGTCTCAGCAAGATGTCCGAAGGGTAGTAGTCCGTGACTTCCCTCAAGGGGCCCGATCCGGCCCTTACTTCCTCCAGGCTGCGCACAAGCCAAGGAAAGGCCTTCTCCGGCCTGCCGGTGTAAATCCGGTCCCGGGTAAGCTCGATCGTCACCTTGAGAACCATGATGCCGTCGACGCCGGCACTCGCGAGAACTTCGGGGTCGCGAACGATCCCGGTCGACTGCCGCCGATCCGGGAATTCGATGAACATGGGCTGACGCGGGGCCGGAACGTCAATCGGCCCAAGAGACCGTCGCCCTGCTATGTGGGCGTAGGCGGGGTTCTGGCCATCTACCCATTTGTTCGCGCTGTCAGACGGCCCTGCCAGCGCGCTCAACGAAGACCAAGCATCGTAGCTGGGGTGGCCATCATGAAAGCCCCGAAGGCCGGCCACCAGGACACGATCGCCGCCAAGCATCAGGATTACGCCTTCCCCCCGGACCCGTGAGCCGACCCCGCCAGCGGTCGGCAGCCACCCTGGTTGGTCGGAAGTGACCTGTTCCCGCACCGCAGAGGCGGTGACCTGGCGGCCATCGACATTGGCGGTAACCGTCAGGCGGCAACGGGCCTTGTACGTCGGCGGCATACACCCAGACAGGCCTGCTGACGCCAGGCCAATCAGTGCCGCTCGTCGAGAAAAGCTGTTTGGAATCACGACGCCCTATCCTGCAGTCAGAGTGTAGGTGCGGACCGTGTACTGGGCGTTAGCGCCGCGTCCCCTTGCGTCAGCATAAGGAGCGCCAGCGCTAAGGCCGAGTGATCCCCAGATGCAAAGCGACCCTCCCTCCGTTTCCGGAAGGAGGGTCGCTGAAAACGCTCAAATCGACCAGTCAGCTCAGGCCAACGAGGTCTCGATGCCCTTGCAGGCTTCGATCAGGCCCTGCACGGACTCGACCGACTTCTTGAACATCGCCTTCTCCTCGTCGTTGGTGGAGAATTCGATGATCTTCTCGACGCCACCGGCGCCGATCACCACCGGCACCCCGACGTAGAGGTCGTTCAGCCCGTACTGGCCATTCAGGTAGGCGGCGCAGGGCAGGACGCGCTTCTTGTCCTTCAGATAGCTGGTGGCCATGGCGATGGCGCTCTCGGCCGGGGCGTAGAAGGCGCTGCCGGTCTTCAAGAGGGCGACGATCTCGCCGCCGCCGCCGCGGGTGCGCTTGACGATGCCGTCGAGCTCTTCCTGGGTCATCCAGCCCTGGGCGACCAGGTCCGGCAGCGGCAGGCCGCCGACCGTGGAGTGGCGCACCATCGGCACCATGTCGTCCCCGTGACCGCCGAGGGTCCAGGCGTGGATGTCCTCGACCGAGACGCCGGTCTTCTCGGCCAGGAAGTAGGCGAAGCGGGCGCTGTCGAGAACGCCGGCCATGCCGACCACCTTCTCGTGCGGCAGGCCGCTGAACTCGCGCAAGGCCCAGACCATGGCGTCCAGCGGGTTGGTGATGCAGATGACGAAGGCGTTGGGGGCATGGGCCTTGATGCCCTCGCCGACGGCCTTCATGACCTTCAGGTTGATGCCCAGCAAGTCATCGCGGCTCATGCCCGGCTTGCGCGGCACACCGGCGGTGACGATGCAGACGTCGGCGCCGGCGATGTCAGCATAGTCGCTGGCGCCCTTCAGCGAGACGTCCTTGCCGAACACCGAGGAGGCCTCGGCGATGTCCAGAGCCTTGCCCTGCGGCGTGCCCTCGGCGATGTCGAACAGGATGACGTCGCCCAGCTCTTCGCGCGCGGCGATGTGGGCCAGGGTGCCGCCGATCATGCCGGCGCCGATAAGGGCGATCTTGGCTCGGGCCATGGATGCGTCTCTCGTGCTGTGAAAAAAGGGTCGGGCGCGGTCTAGACCCGCAGCCCCCGGCCCTCAAGCCCCCTTTCGCAGATGCGAAGGGCGCGGCATTACGATGATCAGCCGAACGCGGGGAGCCAAGCCATGTCCAAGACCGATCCGGGCAACTACTTCGAGGACTTCCGCCTCGGTCAGGTGATCCGCCACGCCACCCCGCGCACGGTGACGGTCGGCGACGTCGCCCTCTACACCGCCCTGCACGGCCCGCGCTTTGCCCTGTTCAGCTCCGACGAGTTCGCGCGGTCCTGCGGCCTTGGCGGCGCGCCGGTCGATCCGCTGATCGCCTTCCACATCGTCTTCGGCAAGACGGTGCCGGACATCAGCCTCAACGCCGTGGCCAACCTGGGCTACGCCGAGGGCCTGTTCCTCAGGCCGGTGTTTCCCGGTGACACCCTGATCGCGACCAGCGAGGTCATCGGGCTGAAGGAAAACTCCAACAAGAAGACCGGGGTCGTCTACGTCCGCACCACCGGCGAGAACCAGCACGGCGAGCCGGTGCTGAGCTACGTGCGCTGGGTGATGGTCCGCAAGCGGGACGACGCCGCCGAGATCCCCGAGCAGAAGGTCCCTGACCTGAAGTCGGCCGTCGCCGCCTCCGACCTGCTCATTCCGAAGACCCTGGACTTCAGCCGGTACGACTTCGCCCTAGCCGGCGCCCCGCACGCCTTCGAGGACTATGCGGTGGGCGAAAAGATCGACCATGTCGACGGCATGGCCATCGAGGAGGCCGAGCACCAGCAGGCCACGCGCCTCTACCAGAACACCGCCAAAGTCCACTTCAACCAATATGAGAGGGCCAAGGACCCGTCGGGCCGGCGGCTGGTCTACGGCGGGGTGGTGATCTCCACCGCCAAGGCGCTCAGCTTCAACGGGCTGCAGAACGCCGGCCTGATCATGGGCATCAACGGCGGCCGCCACGTGAACCCCTATTTCGCTGGCGGCACGGTGTTCGCCTGGAGCCAGGTGCTCGACAAGGCGCTGCTGGAGCCGGGCATCGGCGCGCTGCGGCTGCGGCTTGTGGCGACCAAGGACCGGCCCTGTACGGACCTGCCGTACAAGGACGACACCGGCGCCTATCCGCCCGAGGTGATCCTCGATTTCGACTACTGGGCGGCGGTTCCGGCGCGCTCCTGAACCACTTCCTCCGTCATCCTCGGGCTTGTCCCGAGGACCCATCGTTCAGCCCGCAGGACAGGCGAAGGTTGGCCGGGCGGCGCGACGCCCCCTAAAGTCTGTGCGGCGGATGCATGGGTCCTCGGGACAAGCCCGAGGATGACGGGGATTGGGGGTTTGGACGGTGTTTCAGCTTCACGAGGCGTTCGGCCCCACAAGCCACCTGGTCGGCGACCTGCCCCTCTGCCATGTCCGCCTGCAGGACGATGCCCGTTATCCCTGGCTGGTGCTGATCCCGCGCGGCCCGGAGCTGGTCGAGATCGAGGACCTCTCCCCGGCCGACCGCGTCCGGCTCGTCGAGGAGACGGTGATGGCCGGCCGGGCGGTTCACGCCCTGGGGGCCGTGCTCGGCTTCGAGGTGGCCAAGCTGAACATCGGGGCGCTCGGCAACGTCACTCCGCAGCTGCATGTGCATGTGGTCGGTCGCCGACCGGGCGATCCGGCCTGGCCGGGTCCGGTCTGGGGCCACAGCGCCGGGCAACCCCATGGCGATCGCGCGGCGGAGCGGGTGCTGCTCGCCCGGATTCAGCTGGGGCTATAGATAGCGGCGCCCGGCTTTAAGCCGCCGGGGTAGCCGTGCGGACCGGGCCGTCCTCGTCATCCGCGGCCTTCGCGGGCGCCGCCGCCTTCGGCTTGTTGACTTCCTTGACCATCAGTTCGGGCCCGCCGGCCTCCTGCATGGCGCGGAGCCTGGCGCGGGCTTCGGCGGCCTTGACCGGGTCGCGGGCGACGATCTCGATGGGGCCGGCCGGCTGGATGACGGCGCGGACGCGGCCGTCGGCGGCGGGCGTGACCGTGACCCCGGCGGCGGGCTTGGCGGTGGGCTTCACCGAGGCGGGCCAGTTGGCGACCACGGCCACCCGGGTCCGGCCTACCTTGGCCGCGTCCTTGAGCGGCAGCTGGTCGGCGGAGGCGAAGGTGCGGCCGATGAACATGGCCGGGTTCAGCGGCTTGTCGTGGCGGCGGATCTCGAAATGCAGGTGCGAGCCGGTCGAGCGGCCCGAGTTGCCGACGAAGCCGATGTGCTGGCCGGCGGTGACCATCGACCCGGCCTTGATGCCTTTTGGCCAGCCACCAAGGTGGGCGTAGAAGGACACCAGGCCACCCTCGTGCTGCACCTCCACATAGCGGCCGTAGGAGAAGCTGAGGCCCGTCCGCGTCACCGTGCCGGGCAGGGTGGCGGCCACCTTGGCGCCCGCCGGGGCGGCGATATCGACGCCCTCGTGCAGCCGGCCACCCTCTTCCCAGGGCATGCGGCGCATGCCGAACGGCGAGTTGATGGCGAAACCGGGCACCGGCATGTTGAACGCCAGCATCTTCAGGGCCGGGTCCTGCGAGGCGGGCGCCAGGTGGGCGGCCACGGCGGTGGCGGTCTGGGTCTTGGACGGGGCGGCGATCGCGACAGGGCGGTCCGGACGGCCGGTCGCCGTCATGGCGAAAGCGGCGCTCATCGCGAAGGCGCCGCCAACGACGCCAACGATCACGGGAACGGCCGCGCCGTATGGGCCCTTGAGGGCCGGAAAGCTGTTTTGCACTAGTCAACCTCGTAGGGGCCGCGCCGGGGGGAGTTCGATCGCCGAGGTTGGACGACCGGGGACGCGGACTTTGACGCTTACTCAGAACCGGAGACGGGCATTAGCCTCGCCAATCGGGCGATAAGAGGGCGGCGTCTTACGAGGTTGATGTCGGGAAGGCAACCTTTCGGCCCGCGGCGCATTGCCCGCGGGCCTCAAGGGGCAGGGGTTCAGTGCACCGAAACCGGGGCCAGTTCGTGGGCCAGGGCGGCGGCCACGGCGGTGTCGTAGTCGCTCATCACGGCCAGCCGCTCACCGTCCGCGCGGTGCACGGCATAGAGAGTCTGTTCGGGGTCGAGCTCCACATGGGCCAGGGCGGCGGCCGGGGACGAGGCGATGATCTCTGCGCCCGACACGGGGCGCACATAGACCAGGCTCGGTCCGCCCAGGGCGGCGAAAGCTTCGTTGGTCAGTCTCACGGGCGTCATCATTGACCACCTCCTTCGATAAGCGAACGCAGGACGGGCGCTAAAAGTTCAGCCGCCAGTCCGGATGGGAATACGCTGGACGATCCGCTCGGGCCGGGGCCGGGACAGGTCGACGTGCAGAAGGCCGTGTTCGAGGGTCGCCCCCTCGACCACCATGCCGTCGGCCAGGACGAAGGCCCGCACGAACCCGCGCGCGGCGATGCCGCGATGCAGGAAGGCGCGATCCTGGCCCTCGGGCTCGCCGCCGCGCTTGCCGGCCACCGTCAGCTGCTCGCCCTCAACGGTCACCTCCAGCTGGTCCGGCGAGAAGCCGGCCACCGCCAGGGTGATGCGCAGGCCGCCGTCTTCGCGGGCCTCGACGTTGTAGGGGGGATAGCCTTCGGTCGCCGCCCTCTGGGCCCGTTCGATCAGACCACGGGTGTGATCGAAACCGAGCAGGAAGGGGCTGTCGAACAGCAGGGCGCGGGTCGTCATATCTTTGCCTCGAGTCCTTTCAAGCGACTCCCGCAAAGCCTGGCCCGAGATCGGCGCCACCCCTTGCGGCTGTGCCATTAGGTGGCGATTGTGGGGGCAGTTCGCAAGACGGAGTTGGGCTATGCGCAAGGTGGCGATTGCAGTGCTGGCGATGCTGGCCCTGAGCATGGGGGCGGCGGCGGCGGCCCAGCCGGTCAAGCCCGAGGTTGAGGCGACCCTGAAGCGCCACGACACCGACCCGGTCCGCGCCGCCCGCGACATGGGCGACCTGGCCGAGGACGGCGATCCCGTCGCCCAATGGTACTACGGCATGTACCTGCTGAACGGCGACGGCGTGGACCGTGACCAGCAGGCGGCCTGGATCTGGGTCAAGCGGTCGGCCGAAGGCGGCTTCGTCAACGGCCAGATCAGCGCCGCGGTGATGCTGGCCACCGGCGAGGGCGTCGCCGAGGACGATGTCGCCGCCCGCGAATGGTACCGCAAGGCCTCCGAACAGCCGTCGGCCCACGCCCTGCGGGGCCTGGGCACGATGCTGCTGACCGGCGAGGGCGGCGCTCAGGATCCGTTTCGCGGCTATGCCTATATCGAGATGGCGCGGGACGGCGGCGACCGGAACGCCGGCCTGATCATGCAGCGGCTGCCCGCGCTGACGTCCGAAGAGCGGCAGAAGGTCGAGGCGATCAAGGTCGAGTGGAAGCGGGCGTTCGGCGACCCGCGCTGAGACCCCCGACGAGGCCTACCCGGCGTGCACCACGACCACCTGTCCATCTTCGCCGTGCTCGCCGTCCTGGTGGCGGTGTTCGGCTCGTGGACGGCGCTGGACCTGTTTCGGCGGGTGCGCAGTCATTCAGGCAGCGCCCGGCTGACCTGGCTGATCATTGCCGCCCTGGCGATGGGGTCCAGCGTCTGGTCGATGCATTTCATCGCCATGCTGGGGTTCGATCCGGGGTCGGCGGTCAGCTACGACCTGGCGTTGACCGCCCTGTCGCTGGTGCTGGCCGTGGGCGGAACCGGGGTGGCCTTCCTGGTCGCGGCCGGCGGCGACGGCGGGCCGGCGCGCGTGGTGGTCGCCGGGGCCAGCATGGGGATGTCGATCTGCGTCATGCACTATGTCGGCATGGCGGCGGTGCGGACGTCGGCGGCATTCGGCTACGACCCGGTCCTGGTCGGGGTCTCCTTCCTGGTGGCCATCGGGGCGGCCACGGCGGCCCTGGTGGCGGCCAGCCTGGACCGCTCCCCCCTGTGGCGAGCCGGGGCGGCCACGGCGCTCGGGCTGGCCATCGTCGGCATGCACTACATCGCCATGATGGCGCTCAGGCTGACCCCGCTGCCGGGGTCCGAGGCCCAGGCGCCCGGCGCGCCGCCGGTGGTGCTGGCCTTGGCGGTGGCGGCGGGAACCTTCTTCATCCTGATCCTGGCCCTGGGGGCGGCCCTGCACGACCAGCGCGCCAGCGTCCTGGCCGCCCTGGACGCGGGCGGGGCCGGCTATTGGGAACTGACCCTGCCGGGGCGGCAGCTGATCGCCTCGCCCGGCGCCAAGACCCTGCTTGGCCTGCCCCCCGACGCGCCGGTGACCCAGGCCGACGTCGAAGGCCGGCTGTCGCCGGAGGCGCGCGAAGAGCGGCGTAAGGCGCTGGAGGCCGCGCTCAACGGTGAAAGCGACTATGATGTCGAGTACGGCCTCATCGACGGCCGCTGGCTACAGGTGCGCGGCCGGATGTTCCGCAGCCGCACCGGACGGCCGCTCAAGCTGGCCGGGGTGATCCTCGACGTCACCGACCGTCACGGGGCCATCGCCGAGCTGAACGCCGGGGTCCGCCGCCAACAGCTGTTGATGAACGAGCTGAACCATCGGGTGAAGAACACCCTGGCCACCATCCAGTCGATCGCCGCCGCCACCGCCCGACAGAGCCAGGACATCCCCGACTTCCGCGCCCGCTTCGAGGCCCGGCTGATCGCCCTGTCCAAGACCCACAACGTCCTGACCGCCCAAGGCTGGGACGGGGCCGCCATGCGCGACCTGCTGAACCAGGAATTCGCCCCCTACGCCCCGAACCAGGTGGCGCTGTCCGGGCCGGAGGTGCAGCTGAACGCCCAGGACGCCCTGGCGCTGGGCATGGTGTTCCACGAACTGGCCACCAACGCCGCAAAATACGGGGCGCTCAGCCGCGCCGAGGGAGTGGTGACGGTGGACTGGGCGAGGACGGAAGATGGGACCGTCGCCATGACCTGGACCGAACGGGGCGGCCCGCCGGTCTCGCCGCCCGCCCGCACGGGCTTCGGCTCGCGGCTGATCCGGATGAGCCTGGAGAGCGGGATGAAGGGGGCGGTGGAGATGAGCTATGCGCCGGAGGGGCTGACGGCGCGGCTGCGGTTCGAGACGGCTTAGCCGACGACCCGCTTCAAGCGCCTGCGCCGCTGGTCCGGCGGCCGAGGCCGCCTTTCGCCGAGGCCACAAATGGAAAGGCCCGCATCCTCGTCGGATGCGGGCCTTATGGTGGAGCTAAGCGGAGTCGAACCGCTGACCTCTTGAATGCCATTCAAGCGCTCTACCAGCTGAGCTATAGCCCCGAAGTTCGGGATCGCGTCCGGCGGGCCGGAAGCGAGGGCGGGGTATTAGTCCGTCGGCTTTCGCCGATCAAGCCTCCCCGCCGGTTTTTTTACCGCCTCGCCGAAGCGGGGATCACCCCGCCCCGGCGCGCCGGCAGTCATCAGACGTCCTCGTCGCCCTCGCCGGGCAGACCGTCGATCTCGTCGTCGGGGAAGTCGTCTTCGTCCTCGTCCTCAAGGAACGGCACGTCGTCGGCTTCGTCTTCGGCCAGGTCCTCGTCTTCGGCGAAGTCGACGCCCAGGTCGTCGGCCGGAGCGGCGGGGGCGGCGTCGCCTTCCTCGTCGTCCGTCTCGATAGGCTCGGCGGCGGCTTCGTCGTCGATTTCCGGGGTCAGGTCCGGTTCTTCTTCGAAGCCGTCCTCATCCTCGGTCGCGACCTTCTTCTTGGTGTCGACGGCGTCTTCGTCCTTCTCGTCGTCGGTCTCGTAGTCGGCCGGGGCGGCGCGGGCGCGGACGCGGCGGTTACGGACGGCCTCTTCGGGGTCGAAGGATTCCCCGCATTTGGGGCAGGTCGCCGGGCGGCGGTTGAGATCGTAGAATTTCGCCGAGCAGTTCGGGCAGAGCTGCTTGACGCCAAGTTCTGGGCTGGCCAAGGCGGGCGGCCTCTCTATGAGAAGGGTGTGGAAAAGCGGCGGCTCCCTTGCCACGCGCCAGGGGCGCTGTCAAAAGGCTTTCCCCCAAACGACCCCGCCAATCGGAGCCTGTCGCCCCGGCATGTCGACCGCCGACCTTTCGGCCCGCCCCGGCGCGGCCCTGACCGGAACGATCCGCGTCCCCGGCGACAAGTCGATTTCCCACCGTTCGCTGATCCTCGGCGCGCTCGCCAACGGCGTGACCACGGTCGAGGGTCTGCTGGAAGGGGACGACGTCCTGGCGACCGCCGCGGCCATGCGGGCCTTCGGCGCCAGCGTCACCCGCACCGGCCCGGGCGCCTGGACCATCGAGGGCCAGGGGCGGTTCGTGGAGCCGGGCGACATCGTCGACTGCGGCAACGCGGGCACCGGGGTGCGGCTGATCATGGGGGCGGCCGCCGGGTTCGATCTCAAAGCCACCTTCACCGGCGACGCCTCGCTGAAGAAGCGGCCGATGGGCCGGGTGCTTACCCCCCTGGGCCTGATGGGCGCGACATGGCTCAGCCGCGAGGGCGGCCGGCTGCCTCTGACCCTCAGCGGCGGGGGGTTGAAGGGCGTCCGCTACGTCCTCCCGATGGCCTCGGCCCAGGTTAAGTCGGCGGTGCTGCTGGCCGGTCTCAATGCCTCGGGCGAGACGGTGGTGGCCGAGCCGGAAGCCACCCGCGATCACACCGAACGCATGCTGCGCGCCTTCGGGGCGAGCGTGGACGTCACCGACGCCAGCGAAGGCCGCACCATCCGGCTGCAAGGCGGCCAGTCGCTGACCGGCTGTCACGTGGCCGTGCCGGGCGATCCCTCCTCGGCGGCCTTCCCGCTGGTGGCGGCCCTGATCACCCCCAGCTCGACGGTGACGGTCGAGGGGGTGATGCTCAACCCCCTGCGCACCGGCCTGTTCGACACCCTGATCGAGATGGGCGCCGACCTGACCATCGCCAACCGCCGCGACGCCGGCGGGGAGGAGGTCGGCGACATCACCGCCCGCTACTCCCCCCTCAAAGGTGTCGTGGTCCCGCCGGAGCGGGCCCCGGCGATGATCGACGAGTACCCCATCCTGGCGGTCGCCGCCGCCTTCGCCTCGGGCTCGACGGTGATGCGCGGCATCGGCGAGATGCGGGTCAAGGAAAGCGACCGGATCGCCTTGATGGCGGCCGGTCTGTCCGCCTGCGGCGTGGGCGTCGAGGAGGAGCCGGAGGGCTTCACCGTGGTCGGCACGGCCGGTGGCAACCATCCGGTGCGCGGCGAAACGCGCGTCACCACCCACGGCGATCACCGTATCGCCATGAGCCACCTGGTGCTGGGCTTGGCGGCGCAGGGCAGCGTGACCGTGGACGAGCCCGGCATGATCGCCACCAGTTTCCCGGGCTTTGTGGAGCTGATGCAGGGCCTGGGAGGGGAGATCGGATGAATCCCGCCTCTCTTGCATCAGCGGATAATAGCGCGCCCCTCCCTGAGGGAGGGGGTAGGGGGAGGGTTTACGGTGCTGGCAGCGTAAATCCTCTCCCTCCCACCGCTGCGCGGCGGGTCCCTCCCTCTACCTCGCGGGAGAGGGTCAAGATGGTTCGCTCCGGCGGCGACGCCCCTTCAATGTCGCGTGGGGTGTAGGATGGGCTTCGTGATCGCGGTCGACGGCCCCGCGGCCTCGGGCAAGGGCACCATCGCCACCAAGCTGGCGGCCCTCTACGGCTACCCCGTCCTAGACTCCGGCCTGCTCTACCGCGCCGTCGGCATGCGGGTGCTGGCCGAGGGGGGCGATCTGGGGGATGCCGAGCACGCCACCCGCGTGGCCCGCACCCTTGATCCGGCCAGTCTGGAAAACCCCGAGGTCCGCACCCGCGCCGCCGGCGAAGCAGCCAGCCGGGTGGCGGCCTACACCCCCGTCCGCGAGGCCCTGCGCGACTTCCAGCGCACCTTCGCGGCCCAGGAGCCAGGCGCGGTGATCGACGGCCGCGACATCGGCACCGTCATTGCGCCTCAGGCCCCCGCCAAGCTGTTCGTCACCGCCACGCCGGAGGTCCGCGCCACCCGGCGTTGGAAGCAGCTGACCGGCCAGGGCGAGGCGGTGAGCTTCGAGGATATCCTCGCTGACATTCGCATCCGCGACGAACGCGACAGCGGCCGCAGCGACAGCCCGATGGTCATCGCGCCCGACGCGGTCTTGCTCGACACCACGCAAATGGATATAGACCGCGCCTTCGATGCGGCCCGCCGCATTGTCGAAGCCGCGCGCGCCTCACGCCCCTAACCGGGCAGGGCTAATCCAACCGCGCGGCAAGCGGGCCAACCAAACAGCTGAAAATCAACCGAACGCCCGGACTCCGCACTCGCGCGTCCTCGTTCCCCAACAGAGACGTAAGTAGCCACATGGCTGATGATATGAACTTCAACCCGACCCGCGACGATTTCGCGGCCCTCCTCGACGAAAGCCTCGGCGGCGCCAGCGACTTCGCTGAAGGCACCGTGATCAAGGGCCTGGTGGTCGGGGTCGAAAAGGACGTCGCGATCATCGACATCGGTCTGAAGACCGAAGGCCGGATCGACGTTAAGGAATTCGGCGTCGACGAAGCCGGCAAGCCCACCGTCAAGGTCGGCGACACTGTCGAAGTCTTCCTCGAGCGCATCGAGAACGCGCTGGGCCAGGCTGTCATCAGCCGCGAGAAGGCCAAGCGCGAAGAAGCCTGGACCCGTCTGGAAGAAGTCTTCGCCCGCAACGAGCCGGTCAACGGCGCCATCGTCGGCCGCGTCAAGGGCGGCTTCACCGTCGACCTGGGCGGCGCCAGCGCCTTCCTGCCGGGTTCGCAGGTGGACATCCGTCCGGTCCGCGACGTCGGTCCGCTGATGGGCAAGGAACAGCCCTTCGCCATCCTGAAGATGGACCGTCCGCGCGGCAACATCGTCGTTTCGCGTCGCGCCATCCTGGAAGAAGCCCGCGCCGAACAGCGCACCGAGCTGGTCAGCCAGCTGCAAGAGGGCGAAATCCGCGAAGGCGTGGTCAAGAACATCACCGACTACGGCGCCTTCGTGGACCTGGGCGGCATCGACGGCCTGCTGCACGTCACCGACATGAGCTGGAAGCGCGTCAACCACCCGAGCCAGGTGCTGGCCGTGGGCGACACGGTGAAAGTGCAGATCGTCAAGATCAACCCCGACACCCAGCGCATCAGCCTCGGCATGAAGCAGCTGCAGTCGGACCCGTGGGACGGCGTCGAAGCCAAATACCCGGTCGGCGCCAAGTTCACCGGCCGCATCACCAACATCACCGACTACGGCGCGTTTGTTGAGCTGGAAGCCGGCGTTGAAGGCCTGGTGCACGTCTCGGAAATGTCCTGGACCAAGAAGAACGTCCACCCCGGCAAGATCGTCTCCACCAGCCAAGAAGTGGACGTCATCGTGCTGGACGTCGACAGCTCCAAGCGCCGGGTCAGCCTGGGCCTCAAGCAGGCCGCGGCCAACCCGTGGGAGAAGTTCCTGGCCGATCACCCGATCGGTTCGAACGTCGAAGGCGAAGTCAAGAACGCCACCGAGTTCGGCCTGTTCATCGGCCTGGACGGCGAAATCGACGGCATGGTCCACCTGTCGGACCTGGACTGGGCCGTCTCGGGCGAAGAAGCCCTGGCCAAGTACAAGAAGGGCGATGTCGTGAAGGCGCGCGTCCTCGACGTCGACGTCGAGAAGGAACGCATCAGCCTGGGCGTCAAGCAACTGGCCGGCGACCCGCTGGCCGGCGACACCTTCCGCCGTGGCCAGACCGTCACCTGCACCGTCACCGAGGTCACCTCGGGCGGCATCGAGGTGAAGTTCGGTGAAGACGACGCCCCGATGACCGCCTTCATCCGTAAGTCGGACCTGTCGCGCGACCGTCAGGAGCAGCGTCCGGAACGCTTCGCCGTCGGCGACCGCGTGGACGCCCAGGTGACCACCGTCGACAAGGCCGCCCGCCGGGTGTCCGTGTCGATCAAGGCCCTGGAAATGGCCGACGAGAAGGAAGCCATCGAGCAGTACGGGTCTTCGGACTCGGGCGCCTCGCTGGGCGACATCCTCGGCGCGGCCCTGCGCGAGAAGGCCAAGAACGACTAAGTCCTTCTGAGCCACTGACGAGACGAGGCGGCGGCCGGGGTGACCCGGCCGCCGTTTTCGTATGTGGCGGGTGGGAACCGGTGTCGCGCAAAAGCAAACACCGGCGCTGAATTTGCGGGCGCCGGGCCCGCAGTTCGGGCGCAAACCTCATGCAACCCCTTGAAGACTCAAGGCGAGTTGGGCAAAGGTCGCGGCGCCGAAAGGCGGGGTTCCCCGGGGATAGAGAATGATCAAGTCCGAGTTGATCGCCAGCCTGGCGGCCGAAAATCCCCACCTGACCCAGAAGGACGTCGAGCGTGTCGTCGGCGTGATTCTCGAAAAGATGATCGTGGCGCTGGAAGAGGGCGGCCGCGTCGAGCTGCGCGGCTTCGGCGCCTTCTCGGTGCGTTCGCGCCCGGCCCGCTCGGGCCGCAACCCGCGCACCGGCGAGACGGTGGACGTGCGGGCCAAACATGTGCCCTTCTTCAAGAGCGGCAAGGAACTGCGGGCCCGGCTGAACGCCGACTAAGCTCCGACCGCCAAACCACAAGCGGAGCTCGGCCAATGAGTGTCGTCAGCGAATTTCGTCAGTTCATCTCACGCGGCAATGTCATCGACCTCGCGGTCGGGGTGATCATCGGCGCGGCCTTCGGCAAGATCGTAACGGTGCTGGTCGATGGCATCATCATGCCGCCGATCGGGTTGATCCTCGGCAAGGTGGACTTCTCCGACCTGAAGCTGGTCCTGGCCCCCAAGGTCGGCGACACCGCCGAGGTGGCCATCGCCTATGGCGCCTTCATCAACACCATCATCCAGTTCATGATCGTGGCCTTCGCGGTGTTCCTGCTGGTCAAGCTGGTCAACGCCGCCCGGCGCAAGGAAGCCGAGGCCCCCGCTCCGTCGGCGCCCCCGGCCCCGACGCCCAGCGAGGCCCTGCTGACCGAGATTCGCGACCTGCTGGCCGCCCAGAAGGCCGCTGCGCCGGCGCCGAAGGTGGTTCCGGTCAAGGCCGAGGCGGCGCCCGCCAAAGCCGTGGTCCGCAAGCCGGCGGCGAAGAAGCCCCCGGCGACGAAGAAGACCTGACATGAGGCGATTTGGACCGGTCCTCGCCGGGCTGCTGACAGCTGCCCTGCTGGCTGCGACGCCTGCGTCTGGTCAGCCGGCCCCGTCAGTGGAGCTGAAGAACCCCAAGGGCGGGATCGTCGAGACCCAGCAGCGGCCATTCCGTCAGGGCGACCGCTACCGGTTCGTCAGCGAGACGGTCTCGACCATGACCGGCGGAGATTTCGACGGCCGCCAGACCAATCGCCAGATGTTCGACGTCGAGATCATCGGCGGCGGCCCCGACTTCCTGGTCCTGCGCTACACCCTGCGCGAGGCGACCATCGACGATCCGCGCCAACCGGGCATCGACAAGGTGCTTCGGGCGATGGTCGGGGTGCCGGTGGAGTTCAAGGCCTATCCGAGCGTCACCCCGCGTGAGATGGTCAACGGCGAGGCGGCCAAGGCCCATTTCTTCCGCAACCTGGAACAGACCGCCCCGGGCGACTCCGCCCTGCGCAAGGGGATGGAAGACCAGTTCGCGCGGCTGGAGAAACGGCCCGAGGGGCTCGCCGCCCTGTTCGCCGGCGACCTGGGGGTGATGGCCGGCATGCAGATCCCGGCCATTACCATCGAGCGGACGGTGATCCCGGACCAGATCTACACCCCGGCCCCCGGGGTGACGGTGACCAAGAAGGCCTATCTAGGCCTGGATAACCTGGCCGCCGGCCGATGCGAGGCGACCTACAGCCGGGGCACGGTTAGCACCGTCACGGGCGCGCCGGAGCCTCAGTCGGAAGACCTGAAGACTACGGCCACCCTGTCGATCCACGATGGCTGGGTGCTGCGGCTGTCCGAGGTCTCGATCCACACGGTCGGGCCGGCGACCACCCGCCGGGAACTGAAGATCACCCGCCAGGGCGACCCGCCGGGCTGCGGCTGATGGCCGACGTCAAGATCTGCGGGCTGTCCACGCCCGAGACCGTCGAGGCCGCCGTGGCTGGTGGCGCGGCCTGGCTCGGGCTGAACTTCTTTGAGAGGAGCCCGCGCTACGTGACGCCGCAGGCGGCAGGCCGGCTGGCGGCCCAGGCGCGCCGCGACGGCCCGCGCCGACCGCCGGCCATCGTGGCGGTGACGGTCGACCCGTCCGACGCCCTGGTCGATGACATCGTCTCCAACCTGCGACCGGACTTCATCCAGCTGCATGGCGAGGAAACCCAGGCCCGCGCCCAGGCCATCCGGACCCGCACCGGGGTGGGCATCATCAAGGTGCTGTCCGTCTCCGATGCCTCCGACATCGCCCAGGCCGAAAAGTGGGATGGGCTGGCCGATCATCTGATGTTCGACGCCCGACCGCCGACGGGCAGCGACCTGCCCGGCGGCATGGGCGCGAGGTTCGACTGGACGCTTCTGGCCGGCAAGCGATACGCCCGGCCGCACTTCCTGGCCGGCGGCCTCGATCCCTGGAACGTCAAGGAGGCTTTGGGCCAGTCAAACGCCCCGATCGCGGACGTTTCCTCTGGCGTGGAGCGGGGCCGGGGGATAAAGGACAGCGCCTTGATCACGGCCTTCCTGGACGCCGTGCGCAGCCTGTGAGCCGTCAGTGAACGCCCCCGCAAAGCCCAACGACTGGAACTCCCTTCCCGACGCGCGCGGCAAGTTCGGCGAGTTCGGCGGCCTCTATGTGGCCGAGACCCTGATGCCGCTGGTCCTCGATCTCGGCGAGGCCTACGCCGCCGCCAAGGCCGACCCGGGGTACCAGGCCGAGCTGGCCCGCTTCCACCGCCACTACACCGGCCGGCCCAGCCCGATGTATTTCGCCGAGCGGCTGACCGACCATTTCGGCGGGGCGAAGATCTACTTCAAGCGCGACGAGCTCAATCACACCGGCAGCCACAAGATCAACAATGCGCTGGGCCAGATCCTGCTGGCCCGCCGCATGGGCAAGACCCGGATCATCGCCGAGACCGGCGCCGGCCAACACGGCGTGGCCACGGCCACCGTCTGCGCCCGCTTCGGCCTGCCCTGCGTGGTCTACATGGGCGCCACCGATGTGGAGCGGCAGAAGCCCAACGTCTTCCGCATGAACCTGCTGGGCGCGGAAGTGCGCCCCGTCACCTCCGGCACCGGCACCCTCAAGGACGCCATGAACGAGGCGATGCGCGACTGGGTGACCAATGTCGAGGACACCTACTACCTGATCGGCACCGCCGCCGGCCCCCACCCCTATCCGGCCATGGTCCGCGACTTCCAGTCGATCATCGGCATCGAGGCCCGCGCCCAGATCCTAGAGATGGAAGGCCGCCTGCCCGACGCGGTCGTCGCCTGCATCGGCGGCGGATCGAACGCCATCGGCCTGTTCCATCCCTTCCTGGCCGATGAGGGCGTGCGCCTGATCGGCGTCGAGGCCGCCGGCCACGGCATCGAAACCGGCGCCCATGCCGCCAGCCTCACCGGCGGCCGCCCCGGCGTCCTGCACGGCAACAAGACCTACTTGCTGCAGGATGACGACGGCCAGATCATCGACGCCCACTCGATCAGCGCCGGCCTCGACTATCCCGGCATCGGCCCCGAGCACAGCTTCCTGCACGAGACCGGCCGCGCCGAATACCTCAGCGCCACCGACAAGGAGGCCCTGGCCGCCTTCCAGCTCTGCGCCGAGCAGGAGGGGATCATCCCGGCCCTGGAACCGGCCCACGCCCTGGCCCGCGTCGCGGACTTGGCCAAGGAACTGGGCAAGGACGGCGTGATCGTGATGAATCTGTGCGGCCGCGGCGACAAGGACATCTTCACCGTCGCCGAAGCCCTGGGGCGGACGATTTGAGCAATACCCGTATCGACAAGCGGTTCGCGGCCGTGGCTGCGGAGGGCCGCGCCGCCTTCGTTGCCTACGTCATGGGCGGCGATCCCGATTTCGACCGTTCGCTGGAGATCGTCAGCGGCCTGCCGGGCGCCGGGGTGGACATCATCGAGCTGGGCTTCGCCTTCTCCGACCCGATGGCCGAGGGCCCGCCGATCCAGCGCGCCGCCCTGCGGGCGCTGAAGGCCGGGATGACTCTGAACCGGACGCTCGAACTGGTCGCCGCCTTCCGCAAGACCGACAGGGACACCCCCATCGTGCTGATGGGCTACCTCAATCCGCTGTTCAGCGCCGGCTATGAGAAGTTCGCCGCCCGAGCCGCCGACGCCGGGGTCGATGGCCTGATCTGCGTCGACTGCCCGCCGGAAGAGGCCGACGAGCTGACCGACGCCCTTGAGGCCAACGGCATCAGCCTGATCCGCCTGACCGCCCCGACCACCGACGACAAACGCCTGGAGACCGTGGTCAAGCGCACCAGCGGCTTCGTCTACTACGTCTCCGTCGCCGGGGTGACCGGGGTGAAGTCAGCCGACGCCTCGGCCGTGGCTCCGGCGGTGGCGCGGGTCAAGGCGGCGTCGGGCCTGCCGGTCGCCGTGGGCTTTGGCATCCGCACGCCGGAACAGGCAGCGGCCGTGGCGAAAGTGGCCGACGGCGTGGTCGTCGGCTCCGCCTTCGTCGACGCGGTCCAGGACGCCCTGGAAGGCAAAACGAACGAAAACGTGACCGAGAGCGTTCTTTCCAAAGCCGCGGCATTGGCGAAAGCTGTGCGTTCGGCGAGAGTCGGTCAGGCTTGAGGCTTTAAAGACGATGGCTATGGCAGAATCCAAGGGCGACAAG
>NZ_JAAALA010000020.1 GCF_009905535.1 Caulobacter sp. SLTY
CAACGGGGGTGGTGGGGAAGGCGTGATCGCGCCTGGCGACGCCGCGGGTGACCTGGAGGTAGAGCAGGCCTTCACGGACGCGGTTGCGCCGCAGGGTTTCCTTGAGCACCACCTCGAGGGCCGCGCGGCTCATCGGATGGGGGATGCGCAATTCGTCTAGGCTGCGCCACAGCCGGGCGAAGTGGCCGTCGGCGTCGCTGAGCTTGCCGTTCATCACGGCCCAGACCTCGTAGACGCCGTCGGCCAGCTGGTAACCGCGGTCCTCGATATGGACCGCGGCCTCGCCATGCGGTGCGAACCGCCCGTTCACATAGGCCTGCCTGGACATCAGGCGTCTTCTTCCTCGACGGCGCGGGCGCTGGTCAAGCCGAGGGACTTGAGTTTCCGGTGCAGGGCCGAGCGTTCCATGCCGATGAAAGCGGCGGTGCGGCTGATGTTGCCGCCGAACCGCAGGATCTGGGCGTTGAGATACTCCCGCTCGAACAGCTCGCGGGCCTCGCGCAGCGGCAGGGCGATGATCCGTTCGGGACCGATGGCGCCGGCCTGGGCGGTCGAGGAAACCTCGCTGGGCAGCATCTCGGCGGTGATCTCGTCGGCCGGGTCGCCGCTGGCCAGGATCAGCATGCGTTCGACGTTGTTGCGAAGCTGGCGCACGTTGCCGGGCCAGTCATGGACCTGGAGGGTGGCCAGGGCGTCGGCGGCCAGCCGGCGGCGCGGCAGTCCGGTGGTCTCGGCGATGCGATCAATGAAGTACTCGATCAGCTCCGGCACATCGTCACGGCGCTCTGCCAGCCCGGGGACCCGGATGGGCACGACGTTAAGGCGGTGGAACAGGTCCTCGCGGAACCGGCCCGCGGAGATCTCGTCGCGCAGGTCGCGGCTGGAGGAGGAGATGACCCGCACGTCCACCTGGACGTCCTGCGCCCCACCGACCCGGCGGAACCGCTGTTCGACCAGCACCCGCAGGATGCGGCTCTGGGTCTCGCGCGGCATCTCGGCCACCTCGTCGAGGTAGAGGGTGCCGCCGTGGGCGTGTTCGAACACGCCGATCTTACGCGGGCGACCGCCCTCCCCTTCCTCGCCGAACAGTTCCAGGTCCATGCGCTCCGGCGCCATGCCGGCGGCGCTGATCGCAACGAACTCGCCCTTGCCGCGCGGGCTGGCGCCGTGGATCAAGCGGGCGACCAGCTCCTTGCCGCTGCCCGGCGGGCCGGCGATCAGCACCCGGCTGTTGGCCGGGGCGACCTTGGCCACCATCTGGCGCAGGGCCTGGGCGGCGCTGGACCGACCGATCAGGCCATCGGGGGTCAGGCTCTGGGCGCGCAGCCGGCGGTTCTCGCGCTTCAGGTTGGCCGATTCCAGGGCGCGTTCGACGACCATCAGCAGCCGGTCGGACTTGAACGGCTTCTCGAGGAACTCATAGGCGCCGCGTTTGATGGCGCTGACCGCGGTCTCGATGTTGCCGTGGCCGCTGATCATCACCACCGGCAGGTCGGGGTCGAGCGACTTGACCATGTCGAGCAGCTCAAGCCCGTCCATGCCGCCACCCTGCATCCAGATGTCCAGCACCAACAGCGCCGGTTTGCGGGCGCGGATGGCGGCCAGCGCCTGTTCGGAGTCGGCGGCCGTGCGCACGCCGTGTCCCTCGTCCGTGAGGATCCCGGCCACCAGTTCGCGGATGTCGGCCTCGTCGTCGACCACCAGAATGTCAGACGCCATGGGTCACCTTTCGACTCTTCTTTGCCTTAGGCTCAGGTTGGACCTGGGCCACCGGCGGGAATTTCAGGACGACCCTGGCCCCGGTCAGGGTCTGGGCGTCGTTGAGGAGCAGTTCACCGCCGTGCTCCTCGGCAATCCGCTTGACGATGGCCAGGCCGAGGCCCGTGCCCTTCTCGCGGGTCGTCACGTAGGGTTCGATCAGCCGGTCGCGGTCGCGGGTCGGCAGGCCAATTCCGTTGTCCTCGATGATGAAGCAGAGGGCCGTTTCGTCGGCGTGCAGGGTGGCCAGAATGCGGCCCTTCTCGCCTTCGCCCCGGCCGTGGATCGCCTCGGCGGCGTTCTTCAGCACGTTGGTCAGCGCCTGACCGACCATGCGGTCGTCGCAGGTGAAGGTCAGGCCAGTCGGCGGTTCAGCCATTTCGACTTCGATGTCGGGGCTGGCCACCCGCAGGGCGAAGACGGCGGCGCGCAGCATCTCCGCGGGGTCGTGGGCACCGAATTTCGGGGTCGGCATGCGGGCGAAGGCGCTGAACTCGTCGACCATCCGGCCGATGTCGCCGACCTGGCGAATGATGGTGTCGGTGCAGCGATCGAAGGTTTCCAGGTCGCCGGTGATCTCGTGCCGGTACTTGCGGCGCAGACGCTCGGCCGACAACTGGATGGGGGTGAGCGGGTTCTTGATCTCGTGGGCGATGCGGCGGGCGACGTCGCGCCAGGCGGCGTTGCGCTGGGCGGTGATCAGTCGGGTGATGTCGTCGAAGGTGAGCACCACGCCCTCGTCCCCGGCCACGCCAGCCCGGACCCGTAGGCGCAGGGTCTCGCCGTGGCGCACAACGTCGACCTCGGTCTCGGCCTCCACGCGGGTCTCCAACGCCCCGGCCCAGACCTCGGCCAGCTCCGGCGCGGCGGCGCTCAGCTTGCCGCCCCGCACCGCGTCGGCGTCGAGGTCGAGAAGGCGTGCGGCCTGCCGGTTGATGGCCGAGATGGTTCCGTCACGGTCGACGCCGAGGACGCCGGCGCTGACGCCCAGCAGCACGGTCTCGATGAACATCCTTCGGGATTCAGCGTCGAGGCTGGCCGCCGTCAGGGCCGACTGCTGCCCCTGCAGATCGTCCGCCATGCTGTTGAATGCCTTGGACAACACGGCAATGTCTTCAGGCTCTTTGCCAATCTGGACCCGCGCGTCCAGCCGGCCGCTCGCCACCTGACCGGCGGCTTGGACGACCCGCCCGATCGGCCCGGCAATGGAGTTCGCCACGGTGATCGCCAGCCAGATGGCGGCGATCAGCACCAGCAAGGCCGTCTCCAGGAAGCTCAGGGCGAAGGCCGCCTGGACCATACCGCGCCGCTGGGCCGCGTCGCGATACTCGACGAGCGAGGCCTCGGTCTCCCGCAGGTGGGAGAGGATGCCACGGTCGACCGGACGGACCACGTAGAGGTAGGCCTCCTCCTCGAAGCCCTTCAGGCGGTAGAGGGCGCGGAACAGGTCGTCCGACTCGAACGGCCGCAGCGCGATCTCCTCCTCGGCGATCCCGTAGCTGGAGGCCGGCGGGGCGAGGAAGGGCGGCGGGTCGTCGCTCTCGGCGCGGGCCAGGATGCGGCCATCGCGATCGACGATATAGGCGGCGGGGAAGCGGCGGTCGGCGGCCTGGGTGGCCATGTAGTGGGCAAAGGCGATCGGCTGGGTGCGGATCGAGCCGGCGACCTGGTTCAGGTCGGTGGCCATCAGACCCATGTCCGTCTGGATGCTGGCGCTCTGCTCGCGGACGTAGGCCCGCGCGACGTCAGCCGACTTCTCGACCACCGTCTGCACCCGCTTGGAGAACCAGGTCTCCACCCCTTGGGTGACCAGGGCGCCGGAGAACAGGGCTACCACCAGCGCCGGCGCGACGGCGGCCAGGGCGAACAGCAGCAGGAAGCGGCGGTGCAGCTTTGCGGCCGCGTCGCCTGAGCGGGTGTCGATCACCTTGGCCACCCGGCGGCCGATGAGCACCGCGATGGCGAGGATCAGGATCAGGTTGACGCCGAGAACCGCCAGCACAACCCGGCTGGCCGGGCCGATCAGCTCGCCCTGCGGCGGGGCGCTGGCCAGGAAGGCGCTGAGCGCGGTGAGGGCCGTGGCCAGCGCGAACAGGCCGCCGAGCAGGTAAGGCGAGGCCAGCAGGCGGCGCCAGGCCGCTCGCCCCCCTCCCCCCGTTTCGACCAGAACGCCTTCACTCATGGCCACAGACTAGGGCGATATGTGATCAAAATTCAACACCGATGTGGCCGGATTACGTCAGCCACAGATACCTCAAAAGGGGGTCAGCGCTTGCCGCGGCTTAGTTCGACACCCAGATCCACGATCTTCTTCCGCAACGTATTGCGATTGAGGCCGAGGATGTCCGCCGCCCGCACCTGGTTGCCACGGGTCGCCGCCAGGGTCAGGCGGATCAGCGGGCGTTCGACCTCTTCCAGAATGCGGTCGTAGAGACCGGGGGGCGGAACGCCGTCAGGCTGGTCGGCGAAGTGGCTGGCCAGGTGGCGTTCGATCAGGGTGGAGAGGGTGACCGGGCCATCCTCGCCGACGGCGACCGGGACCTGTTCCTGCAGCTCGCGCTCGACGATGCGGGCGGTGATCAGCTCCTCGGCGTAGAGGGCGCAGATGCGGCGGATCAGGTTCTCCAGCTCGCGGACGTTGCCGGGCCAGGCGTGGGTCTTCAGCCGTTCGAGGGCCGACTGGTCGATGGTCTTGGACGGCAGGCCTTCGCGGGCGGCGCGCAGCAGGAAGCTGCGGGCCAGGTCCGGAATGTCCTCGGTGCGGTCACGCAGGGGCGGCAGGCGCAGCGGCGCGACATTGAGGCGGAAGAACAGGTCCTCCCGGAACAGCCCCTGGCGGATCAGGCCGCGCAGGTCGCGGTTGGTGGCGGCGATCAGGCGGACGTTCGGCCGGCGGTTTGTCTTGGGGTTCAGCGCCGGTTCCGCGCCGTCGATGACTCGCAGCAGACGGCTCTGGGCGTCGAGCGGCATGTCGCCGATCTCGTCGAGGAACAGGGTGCCACCGTCGGCCTCGACCAGCTTGCCCAGGTCCCCGTCGCCCCGCCCGAACAGCTCTGTCTCGACCCGCTCGCGGGGCACGGCGGCCAGGTTGATGACCACGAACTTGCCGTCCCGCCGGCGGCCGAGGTCGTGCAGGGCGCGGGCGACCAGCTCCTTGCCCGAGCCGCTCTCGCCGGTGATCAACACCGTCAGGTCGGCGCCGACCAGGCGGGCGATAGTGCGGTAGACGTCCTGCATCGGGGCCGAGCGGCCGATCAGCGGCAGACGCTCGTCCTTCATGGCCCGCGCCTGGGCCTTGCTGGCTTCGCTGTCGGCCGGGCGCGACAGGGCGCGGCGGGCGGCGGCGGTGACCTCATCGAGGTCGAAGGGCTTGGAAACGTATTCGAAGGCGCCGCCCTCGCTGGCGTTGACGGCGGTCAGCAGGGTGTTCTGCGCGCTCATCACGATGACCGGCAGCTTGGGTCGGTCCTTCCGGATCTGCGGCAGGACGTTGAAGATATTCTCGTCCGGCATCACCACGTCGGTGACCACCAGATCCCCCTCCCCGTCCGCGACCCATTTCATCAGGGTGGTGACATTGCCGGTGGCCCGCACCTGATAACCCAAGCGGGTAAAGGCCTGGCTGAGCACCAGGCGGACAGAGCTGTCATCGTCCGCGATCAGGATCTTCTTGTTGGCGGGATTCATTGGGTCTCCGACGCGACGGGCAACAGGACGCGGAACACGGTGCGGCCCGGTTCCGACTCGAAATCGATCAGCCCGCCATGGGCGGAGACCAGCTTGGCGACGAGCGGCAGGCCGAGGCCCGCGCCGTTGGCCTTTGAAGTGATGAAGGGCTGGAACAGGTGGTCGCGGATGGTGTCCGGGATACCCTGGCCGTTGTCCTGCACGCGCACCTCGATGGGGGCGGCCTTCTGGATGCGGCCATCGGCCCCGCGCACCTTCACGCCGGGGCGCCAGGCCGTGGAAATCAGCAGCTCACCCCGGCCATCGCGGCGGCCGTGGGCGGCTTCGGCGGCGTTCTTCACCAGGTTGAGGAAGATCTGGATCAGGTGGTCCTCGTCGCCGCTGACCGGCGGCAGGGAGGGATCGTAGGACTCCCTGAGGGTCAGGCCGTCGGCGACGCCATTGGCGGCCAGCGCGCGGACCCGGTCGAGGACCTCGTGGATATTGACGGCCGTGCGCTGCGGCAGGGCGGTGTCACTGAAGGCCTCCATGCGGTCAACCAGGCGGCGAATGCGTTCGGTCTCATCGACGATCAGCTGGGCCAGCGGCGCGTCTTCGGCGGCCGCGCCGGTCTTCAGCAGTTGGGCGGCGCCGCGGATGCCGGCGAGTGGGTTCTTGATCTCATGGGCCAGCATCTGGCCCAGGCCCACCACCGAGCGCAGGCCGGAGGGATCGGCGGCCCGCTCGAAGCTCATCGAGCCGCCGCGCAGGTGCAGGGTCAGCAGGACCGAGCCGTCGCCCAGCGGGGTGGCTGCGCCGTCGGCCAGGAAGGGTGGTTGGCCGAACAGGCCGATCTGGACCCCGTGCTCGCGGACCCGCGCGCCTTCGGAAAGGGCGCGGTCGAGCAGGCGAACCAACGGAGAGTCCTCGGGCAGGACGGCGCGGACGTGGCCACGGGCCAGGAGGGCGAGACCCTGGCCGAACAGGGCTTCGGCGGCTTCGTTGACCGCGCCAAGCGCGCCGCCGGCATCGATGACCAGGGCGGGATCGGGGCTGAGCTCGAAGGCGGCGGCCTGGAGGACCTCGACTGCCCGGGCATTGGGGCGGGGTTTGACGGGAACGGTCACGCGGCCAGCCTCCGCTCGGGCTGGGTCCAAAGCTGGGTCAGGGCCGACTCGACCTCGGCCGGGGTTTCCAGGCGGCAGAGGGCGGCGCGGGCGGCGCGCCGCTCCTCGGCGGTTTGCGGCAGCGGCGCGGCCTCGATGTAGGACGCCAGGTGCTTGCGGAACATCTTCAGCCCAATCCGCTCGCCGTAGAAGGCCAGGGCGTCGCGGAAATGGGCCAGGGCGATGGCCAGGCGCTGGTCGAGGTCGGGCTCGGGCAGGTCGATGCCGGCCAGGCCCGCATCGATCTGGCGGGCGATCCAGGGGCGGCCGTAGGCGCCGCGGCCGATCATCACGCCGTCAGCGCCGCTGGCCTCAAGCGCCTGGCGGGCGGTCGCCAGGTCGACGATGTCGCCGTTGACGATGACCGGGATCGAGACCTCGGCTTTCACGGCGGCGACCGCCGACCAGTCGGCCTCACCCTTGTAGAACTGGCAGCGGGTGCGGCCGTGAACGGTGACCGCGCGGGCGCCGACCGCCTGGGCGCGGGCGGCGAATTCGGGGGCGTTGCGGCTGGCGTCGTCCCAGCCGAGGCGCATCTTGACGGTGACCGGCAGCTCCACAGCTTCGACGGCGGCGGCGACCAGACTTTCGGCCAGGTCCAGGTCGCGCATCAGGGCCGAGCCGGACTGGACGCCGGTGACCTCCTTGGCCGGGCAGCCGAAGTTGAGGTCGATGATCTCGGCCCCGGCGGCGGCGGCCATCCGGGCCCCGGCGGCGATCATCGCGGGGTCACGCCCAACCAGCTGGACCACCATCAGTGGGAGGCCTTCGCCCACCGCCGCGCGACGCACGACGTCGGGCCGGCCCCGCGCAAGCTCGGCGCAGGCGACCATCTCGGTGGCGACATAGGCCGCGCCCTGAGCGGCGGCGGCGCGGCGGAACGGCAGGTCGGAGACGCCGGTCATCGGCGCCAACCAAACCCGGCTCTTCACCACCTTATCCCCGACTGTGAGCTGATTGCTCATTTCTTGTTCAACCCCATCGCTACCTTTTTAGGCACAATGCTGCGGCGCCGTAAAGGGCGCTCTCGTGCGACGCTTTCCCCAACCCAAGCAAGGGGCAAAACCCTGTTTCCCCTGACGCCTCCGCCGCTCTAAGACACGGCCATGACTTTCGCCGCCATTATTGTCGCCGCCGGAACAGGCAGCCGGGCCGGGTCCGGTCCCGCCAAGCAGTGGCGGACACTGGCCGGCAAGCCGGTGTTGCGCTGGTCGGCGGAGCGGTTGGTGGATGCCGGCGCCAACCCCCTGGTGGTGGTCGTATCAGCCGAGGGCGAGGCGCCAGCACGGGCCGCCCTGTCGGGGCTCGATGGATGGCGCCTGGCGCGGGGCGGCGCGACGCGGGCGCAGTCGGTGCAGTCCGGACTAGCGGCGATAGAGGTCGCCGACGAAACGCCGGTGCTCGTGCACGACGCCGCTCGGCCCTTGGTCACCGCGAACCATGTCGACGACCTGCTGGCGGCGCTGCAGACGGCCGACGCCGCCCTCCCCGCCCTGGCGGTGGCCGACACCCTGCGAAGGATGGCGGACGGGCGGACCGAGACAGTGCCCCGCGATGGGCTGTGGCGGGCGCAGACGCCGCAGGCGGCGCGGCTGGGGCGGCTGCGGACGGCCTATGCGAACTGGGCCGGGCCTGGCGAGCCGACCGACGATGCGGCGGTGGTCGAGGCGGACGGGGGACGGATCGCGCTCACGCCCGGCGATCCCCGGCTGATGAAACTGACCTTTCCGGAGGATTTCGAGATGGCCGAGCGGCTGGCCGGTGGGGCGATGATTACGCGGATCGGACAGGGCTTCGACGCCCACCGCTGGGGACCCGGAGAGGCGGTGTGGCTGTGCGGCGTGCGGATCGATCATGACCAGACGCTGATCGGGCATTCGGATGCCGATGCTGGGCTGCATGCCCTGACCGACGCCATCCTGGGAGCTTTGGGCGAAGGCGACATCGGCGACCACTTCCCGCCGACCGATCCGCAGTGGAAGGGGGCCGCTTCCGATCTGTTCCTGCGGCATGCGGCGCAGATGGTCACCGCGCGCGGCGGCCGGATCTCGAACGTCGACGTGACGCTCATCTGCGAGCGGCCGAAGATCAAGCCGCACCGGGAGGCCATGCGTCAGCGGCTGGCGGAAATCCTGGACCTCCCGCTCGATCGGGTCAGCGTCAAGGCGACCACGACCGAGGGGATGGGCTTCACCGGCCGGCAGGAGGGGCTGGCGGCGCAGGCGGTGGCTTTGTTGGAGACGCCCGCATGACTTCGGCCTCGGTCTGCCAGGCCCAGCGACGGCCCGGATTGTCGCCGAAGCGGACGCTGGCAAGCATGGCGCCGATCAGGTTGGTGTAATCGTCGGTCCAGGGCCGGACCTTGGCCGGGGGAGCCGGCAGCCAGGCGGTGTTGGCCTGGTAGGGCGCCAGGGCGGCGCGGTTGCGGGCGACGATCATCACGTCCTCTGACGACTCCCAGTAGCTGGGGCCGTCGTCGCTGGCCTGGTAGCCCTGGAACATGGCGTAGCCGCCGGCAGCCTTGACCACCGAGGCGGCCGGGAAGATCAGTTCAAGGTGACGGTTGGACAGGTGGAGAATGACGATGCCGTCCGGCTTCACCCGCGCCAGATAGCCCTTGAGCGCCTCGACGGTGAGCAGGTGCGCCGGGATGGCGTCTGAAGAGAAGGCGTCAATCAGCAGGATGTCGAACTTTTCCGCCGGCTCCTTTTCCAGGGTGAGGCGAGCGTCCCCGACCACGTAGTTGATCGGCCCTTTCGCGCAGCGGCTGGTGTAGCTGAAAATCTGGGGGTTGCTCGAGACAGCCACCACCTGCGGATCGATCTCGAAGAAGGTCATCCTGTCGGTGGGGCGGACGTAGGCGGCGACCGCGCCCGTGCCCAGGCCCACAGCCCCGATAGTGATGCCCGGCTTCGCCGACTGGACGGTGCGGAAGACCTGGCCGATGGCAGTGTCCGGCGCGTAGTAGGTCAGCGGGCGGCACTCATACATGGGATCCAGAGATTGGGCGCCGTGCAAGGTGGTGCCGTGCGAGAACACACGGACGTTGCCCGCCTGGCCGAGCTCCTTACCCGTCTTGCCGAAGTTGGCGACTTCCGGATTGGAGAGGTGCACGACGCCGAAGAAGCTGCGGCGGCTCTCGTAGTATTTGGTGTCCTGGTCGACCGTGTCGGCCGCATAGGCCAGCAGGCAGATGCAGATGAAAAACGGGATGGCCCGGTCGCGCAGGGTCACCGCGGCCACCGCGATCAGCAGCACCCCGGTCGCGCCCATGATCCGGACGATATCCACGGGCTCGATCAGGGCAGTTCCAAACTGGCCGCAGAGGGTCAGGACCGCCAGATCGAAGCCGATCAAGGCGAGGGCGAAGACGGTCCATTCGAAGCCGTTCGGCTGGACAGCCAGGTCCGGCCGCGCCCGGAACAGGACGATGACCGCACCGAGGGCCAGGGCGCTGACCAGAACCAACGCCAGGATGAGATCGATAAGCGCGATACCGTCCAGCAGGCGAAGGCCGGGCATTATGGTGGCCGCGAGAGCCAGCACCCAGACGACTGCGGCCACGGCCAGCCCCACCCATTCCATCCGGCGGGGCGGCTCGGTCGCGCGGCGCCGGGCGAAGGCGATTGCCGCCACGACGCCGACAATGAACAGGCCCAACCCGCCGACAACCCCCATCGCCTGCAAGGCAGAGAAGCGGTTCTTATCCAAGGCAGCCCAGAGGTCGCCGGTGACGGAATGGAGCGCGAGGACGAACCCGACGACGGCCACCATCAGCACCAGCAGGTCGCGCAGCTTTGGCATCGGCGAGCCCCACGGCCGCACCAGCGCGATCAAACAGAGCACGATGATGTACTCGGCGACGGTCTCGAAAATCACCGGCGCCACGAAGGCGTTGAACGCCCCGCCGACCACGCCGCCGATCGACATGCAAAGGTAGAAATCCGTAAGGCGCGAGGGATCGGGGCGCCTTGCCACAAGCGCCTGGTGGCAGACCAGGGCGCAGAAGAAGAAGGCGCCGAGGTGGATGGCCAGAGTGACCAGCACGTTGGGCGAGCCGAAGGGCATGGTGGCCACGGTGACGATCAGCACCGTCGACATGATCACCAACGCCGTCTGGGGCGGGATCAGAGGTCGGCTTTGGAAGGCGATTATGAAGGTCAGCAGGTAGAGCGACAGCGGCAGCACCCACAGGAAGGGGGCGCTGGCCACGTCGGTGGTCAGGTGGGCGGTGACGCCCAGCATCAGGCTGGACGGAAGGGCGGCCAGGGCGATCCAGATCAGTCGCTGGCGCCAGCTGACCAGCGCGGCCTCCGGTCTGTCATCGCTCGGCGCCTCGATTGGGGCGGTGTCGTGTTTGCGGATGTTGATGGCCAGCACCACCATCAGGCCGACGAAAGCGACGTAGAGACCGCTCCAGCCCCAGCGCTGGTCGTGCAGTAACAGGCCGGGCTCGAAGATCGCGGGGTAGGCCAGCAAGGCCAGCAGGCTGCCGAGATTGCTCGCGGCATAGAGAGCCCAGGGCTCGGGTCCGCCGTGTCGGCCGTGGACCTTGGCGTGCCAGGCCTGGACCAGCGGGGCGGTGGCCGACAGGGCGGCGAAGGGCGCGCCGATGGAAACGGCCAACACGCCGAGCAGCCAGAGGGCCGGAGGGGTGGCGCCGGGGTCGCCGAAAATCGGCGTGATCCGCAGCGGCAGGGCCAGGGCGGCCACGGCCATCACCCCCAGGTGGATGAGGATCTGGGTGCGGGCGCGGGGAATCTTCTGCAGGAAGTGGGCGTAGCCGTAGCCGACCAGCAAGGCCCCCTGGAAGAAGGCCATGGAGGTGTTCCACACCTGGGGCGAGCCGCCGAGTTGAGGCAGGACCAGCTTGGCCACCATCGGCTGGACCATGAACACCATGGCCGCGCCGCAGAACACCGCCAGGACGTAGATCCACGGAATCCGCTCGTTCGCGGTCGGGTCGCCGGTTTCGGCGGGAAGCGGTACGGCGTCGGCTGCGGTCATGTCATTTCCGAATCGGCTTGAACGGCCAGCGCGGCGATGTTGGGCTGTCGCGGCGATTTGACCAGAGGCCCAACCCATGTTCCCGCTCGAGATTCAGACCCTCGCCCGCCTGTTGCTGGAGGAATGCCGCGACCGGTCTTTACGGATCGTCACCGCCGAAAGCTGCACGGCCGGACTGGTCGCCGGGGCATTAGGCGTGATTCCGGGCGCTTCGGACGTGCTGGAGCGCGGGTTCGTCACCTACTCCAACCGCGCCAAGTCGGAGATGCTGGGCGTCCCGGGCGACCTGCTGGCCGACCATGGCGCGGTGTCCGAGCCGGTGGCCCGAATGATGGCCGAAGGCGCGCTGGAAAATTCCAGCGCCCATATCTCGGTTGCGATCACCGGCGTAGCGGGTCCGGGCGGCGGTACGCCGATGAAACCGGTCGGCACGGTGCACTTCGCCACGGCCAGGTCGAACAAGGGCATTCGCCACGCGGTCGAGCGGTTCGACGGGCCGGAGCGAATCGACATCCAGCTGGCTGCCGTGGCGATGGCACTGACCATGCTGCGTGAGGCGATCTGATCAGCCTGTACGGCGCCGAATGATCACGACAGGAGCATCAGATGACCGCCTTCAGCCAGCCGCCTGAGACCCCGAATGGGGTTTATCCTTATCTGACCGTGACAGGCGGCAAGGAGGCCGTAGCGTTCTATGAAGAGGCGTTCGGGGCGACCGAGCGCTTTCGCAATACCAACGGCGACAGCGGGCTGATCCTCCACAGTCAGCTGGTCATCAACGGCGCCCTGATCATGCTGTCCGACGACTTTTCCGGCGGCGCCCCGCCGCCCGGCCGCGTAACCCTGCACCTGCAGGTGGATGACGCCAGGGCCTGGTGGGACCGGGCCGTGGCGGCGGGCGCAACCGTGACCATGCCGCTGGAAGACCAGTTCTGGGGTGATCGGTATGGCCAGCTGAAAGACCCCTACGGTCACAGTTGGTCGATCGGTCAGAGCCTATAGGGGCGGCCCGGTCAGTCCCGCTCGCGTTCCCGCTTGCGGCGTTCCTTCTCGGCCTTGCGTTCGGCCTTCTTGCGCGCCTTGTCCTCGCGGTCGAGACGTTCGAGGCGCTGCTTCTTGCTCTCACCCGGAATGACGGCGCTGACCACGGCGCCGGTCGCCTTCACCGTGCCTTCGGCGACATCCCCGGCGATGGAGGCGGCCAGGCAGCCCTGGAGCAGGACGGCGCCGGCGGCGAGGACGAGGGGAAGGACAAGGGCTCGGCGCATCGGGGTATCCTGGCCGGATTCGTCCGGCTGCCGGTAGGATTAGACACCAGGCTGGGCTTTTCCGGGGCGTCAGCCGGGCTGTCGGCCGGTGTCTGATTGGCTTAGCCTTGCGAGAGCTCGGCTTCTAAGGATTCTCCGATGCGGCTTTCGCGACGCGCCTTCGCCCTTGGGACCACCGCCGTGGCCCTCACCGCGCCGGCCTTCGCGGCGACGTCGGACCTCGACCGGGAACTTACCGTATTCCTCGACAAGGCGTTCGAGGAAGAGCTGGCGATGAGCCCGGAGTGGCTGACCCGGCTGGGTCGCAAGACCCAGTACGACAGGCTCAGCGACCGCAGCGATGCCGCGGCAGAGAAGCGGCTGGCCTGGCGCAGGGCCAGCGTGGCGGAGATGAAGCGGCGGTTCGATCCGGCCAAGCTGGGCGTCGACGCGCGCACCTCGTTCGACATCTGGGCGCTGGAACTGGAGCGGGCCGAAGACGCCTACCGCTGGCGCGACCATGACTACATCTTCGTACGCAGCGGACCGCACGCGGGCTTGCCCGGCTTTCTGATCAACGCCCACCGGGTGGATACGCCGGCCGACATGGAGGCCTATGTGGCGCGGGTGAAGGCCATCGGGCCGACCCTGGAGGTGCTGCTGGCGCAGGCCAAGCGGGCGGCGGGCAAGGGCATCCGGATGCCGCGCTTCGCCTATGAGCAGTCGCTGGAAGAGGTGCGCAAGATCACCGCCGGCGCCCCGTTCGGCGAGGGTCCCGACAGCGCCCTGCTGGTCGACGCCAAGGCCAAGGCGGCGGCGCTGCGCACGGCCGGAAAGATCGACGCGGCGACTGAGGCGAGGCTGACAGCGGCCGTGGCCGAGGCGATGCGCACCGGCATGAAGCCGGCCTACGACCGCCTGGCCGCCTGGCTGGCGGATGACCGTGCAAACGCCTCGCCCGAGCCGCAGGGGGCCGGGTCGCTGCCGGACGGCAAGGCCTATTACGAGGCGATGCTGCGCGACCAGACCACCACCAGCATGACCGCCGAGGAGATCCACGCCCTGGGCTTGGCCGAGGTGAAGCGGATCCGGGTGGAGATGGAGGCGCTGAAGGCCGAGATCGGGTTCGCCGGGACGCTGGAGGAGATGTTCGTCTTCATGCGCACCGACGATCGGTTCTACGTGCCGAACGACGATGCCGGGCGGGCGATCTACCTGAAGAAATGCGAGGACTTCCTGGCGGCGATGCGGGCCCGCGTGCCGGAGCAGTTCGGGCGGCTGCCGAAGTCGCCGCTGGTGGTGAAGCGGGTCGAGCTGTACCGCGAGGAGCCGGGCGGCGCGGCCCACTACAATACCGGCTCGCTCGATGGGGCGCGGCCCGGTGTCTACTACGTCCACCTGGCCGACACGCGGGCGACGCCGATCTATGAGATCGAGGGGACCAGCTACCACGAGGGCTGGCCCGGGCATCACATGCAGATCTCGATCGCCCAGGAACTGACCGGTCTGCCGGCCTTCCGGACCCAATACAAGTACGGCGCCTACATCGAAGGCTGGGGGCTGTACGTCGAGCAGCTGGCCAAGGAGATGGGTTTCTATACCGACCCGTACAGCGACTTCGGGCGGCTGGGCCGGGAAATCTGGCGGGCGATCCGGCTGGTGGTCGACACCGGCATCCACGCCAAGGGCTGGAGCGAGGCGCAGGCGTTCGAGTTCTACAGTTCCAACTCACCGCAACCGGTCGGCAAGATCCGCTCGGAGATCCGCCGATATTTCGTCAGCCCGGGGCAGGCGACATCCTACAAGGTGGGAATGATCAAGATTCTGGAGTTGCGAGCGCAGGCCAAGGCGGCGATGGGCGCCCGGTACGACCAGCGCGCTTTCCACGACATGCTGCTGTCGCCCGGTTCGCTACCGTTGCCTGTGCTGGAAGCGCGAGTGGAGCGCTGGGCGGGTTAGGGGACCGGATCAACGCGCAGCGCTGTTCCTGTCCCCGGTCAGCGCAGGTGGCCAATGCCGGGCTCGGTCCAGCCGGTTGTCTCGCGGTCGGAGCGCGGCGGGTTTGAGGCCGGCGCTGACCGGGGACAGGAACGCCGCTTTGCGGCGATCCGGTCCCCACCACAGTCAGCGCTGCTTGATCGCCGCGCGGCCGAGGTAGATGGCCTGGTCGTCGAGCTGTTCTTCGATGCGGAGCAGCTGGTTGTACTTGGCCGTGCGGTCGGAGCGGGCCAGGGAGCCGGTCTTGATCTGACCGCAGTTGGTGGCGACGGCCAGGTCGGCGATGGTGCTGTCCTCGGTCTCGCCCGAGCGGTGGCTCATCACGGCGGTGTAGCCGGCGCGGTGGGCCATATCGACGGCGTCGAGGGTCTCCGACAGGGTGCCGATCTGGTTGACCTTGACCAGGATGGAGTTGGCCAGGCCCTGTTCGATGCCGACCGAGAGCCGGGCGGGGTTGGTGACGAACAGGTCGTCGCCGACCAGCTGCACCTTCTTGCCGAGGGCGTCGGTCAGCAGCTTCCAGCCCTCGAAGTCATCCTCGGCGCAGCCGTCCTCGATGCTGGCGATGGGGAACTTGGAGACCAGACCCTCGAGGTAGCCGACCATGCCGGCCGGGTCGAAGGACCTGCCCTCCCCTTCCAGCTCGTACTTGCCGTTCTTGAAGAACTCGGTGGATGCCACATCGAGGCCGAGCAGGAAGTCGTCGCCCGCCTTGTAGCCAGCGCCCTCGGCCGCCTTCATGATGAAGGCCAGGGCCTCTTCGGCGGTGGCCAGGTTGGGGGCGAAGCCGCCCTCGTCGCCGACGTTGGTGTTGTGGCCGGCGTCTTTCAGGGCCTTCTTCAGGCCGTGGAAGATCTCGGCGCCCATGCGCAGGCCTTCGCGGAAGCTGGTCGCGCCGGTCGGCAGGATCATGAATTCCTGAATGTCGATCGGATTGTCGGCGTGGGCGCCGCCGTTGATGATATTCATCATCGGCACGGGCAGGACACGGGCCGAGACGCCGCCGACGTATTTGTAAAGCGGCAGGTCGGCGCTGATCGCCGCCGCCTTCGCCGTCGCCAGGGAGACGCCGAGGATGGCGTTGGCGCCCAGGCGGGCCTTGTTGGGCGTGCCGTCGAGGCCGATCAGCAGATTGTCGATACGGCGCTGGTCGCCGGCTTCCTGGCCCGACAGCGCGTCGAAGATCTCGCCGTTGACCGCCTCGACCGCCTTCTCGACGCCCTTGCCGAGGTAGCGGCTCTTGTCCCCGTCTCGCAGCTCGACCGCCTCATGGGCGCCGGTGGAGGCGCCCGACGGCACCGCGGCGCGGCCGAAGGAGCCATCTTCCAGGACCACATCGACTTCGACCGTCGGGTTGCCCCGGCTGTCGAGGATCTCGCGGGCAATGATGTCGATGATTTCGGCCATGGGGCTCCCTTTCGCGGCGTGGCGGGTGCTTAGCCGCCAGGGCCTTCAGGGGCAAGGTTCGCTTGACTGCCCCTACGAGCAGTGGCCTTCGGTCATGGCAAAGGAGACACCCCATGCTGCTGGTCGAGAAGAAACATGGCATTGCCGTCGTTACCCTGAACCGCCCCGAGGCGATGAATGCGCTGTCGAAGGCGCTGCGCTCGGAGCTCTACAAGGCCATGACGGCGCTGGACGCCGATGACGAGGTCAGCGTGGTGGTGCTGACCGGGGCTGGGGAGCGGGCGTTCACGGCCGGGTTGGATCTCAAGGAGCTGGGCTCCGACGCCAAGGCCATGGGGGCGGCCAACGCCGAGGGGGCGCAGGAGAATCCAGTCAAGGCGATCGAGCTGTGCCGCAAGCCGGTGATCGGGGCGATCAACGGGGTCGCGATCACCGGCGGGTTCGAGGTCGCGCTAGCCTGCGACGTGCTGATCGCCTCGGAAAACGCCCGGTTCGCCGACACCCATGCGCGGGTCGGGATCATGCCGGGCTGGGGCCTGTCGCAGAAGCTGTCGCGGCTGATCGGCATCTATCGGGCCAAGGAGCTGAGCCTGACGGGGAACTTCCTCGATGCACAGACGGCCTGCGACTGGGGGTTGGTCAACCGCGTCGTGCCGGCGGGCGAACTGATGCCGACGGCGCTGAAGCTGGCCGCGGACATGGCGACCATCCCGGTGGAGACGCTGAGCTTCTACAAGGGCCTGATCGACGAGGGTTTCGGCAAGAGCTTCGGCAAGGCGATGGAGATCGAACACGAGCGGTCGAGCAAGCATAACCGCAAGGTGACGCCGGAGGCGGTGGAGGCGCGGCGCGCCGGCATCCAGGCGCGCGGGCGCGGCCAGTAGAAACGCGAAACGCCGCCTGCGCAGTGCGCGGGCGGCGTCGCGACCTCATTCGAGGTGAAAGACTAGTCTTCCTTCGGCGTCATGATCTGACGACCGTTGTACATCCCGGTCTTCAGGTCGACGTGGTGCGGACGGCGCATCTCGCCGGTGTCCTTGTCCTCGACGAAGGAGTTTGCGCCCAGCGCGTGATGCGAGCGGCGCATGTTCCGCCGGGACGGCGAGGTTTTGCGTTTAGGAACGGCCATCGAAGAATCTCTGCTCGCTGAGCATGAAACAGGTACGGCGGCCGGTTGGGGCCGCCGCGTGAGCGGGGGTGTATGCCTCAACAGCCGGGAGGATGCAAGTCCGGGCGCTCCAGAGTCAGGTAGAGGCTGTCGACCCACTGCCCCCCCACGTTGAAGGTGCGTTCGGCGAAGCCTGTCCGGGCGAAGCCCAGGCTTTCCAGCAATCCCAGGGAAGCGAGGTTCCGGGGATCAACATCGGCCGTGACAGCCGGAAGGTCCAGGGTTTCAAAGCCGTAGGCGATGGTCGCCGAGGCCGCCTCGCGACCAAACCCCTGGCCCCAACAGTCCCGACGGATGATGAAGCCAACCTCCGACGCCCGGGAAAAGCCGGCGTTGCCGACGACCAGACCGTCATGTTCGACGAGGAAGTCGCCGTGCCAGCCGCACGCGTGGGAGACGATCATCCGGTCGATCCAGGCCCGCGTGCGCTCGACTGATTCGTGCGGCGGGGTGGACCAGAACCGCATGGCCTCCGGATCGGAAAGAACCTCGAACATCGCCTCGGCGTCCTCAGGTCGCGCCGGTCGCAGCAGCAGGCGTTCGGTGCGAATTGAGGTCATCGCCCGACCTTCGCATCGCCGGACTGCCCAAGCCATTCCTGGATCATCCTGTCGCCATCCAGCAGCCGTACGAAAGGACGGCGACCATCGGCGCCTTTCAGGTATCCGATAATGAGCCTGGGATCGGGACCAACCGGCCCCAGCGCAATGTCCGCCTCCGGAAACACGACGGTCACCTCCCGGCCGGTGTAGACCAGCAGACAGCCGGTCCGATCATGGACCATCCGTGACCAGGCCTTGATCTGAGCCAGATAGGGTTGCGCTCGCCAGGCCTCTGGACGGGCGGGGTCAACGTCGATGCAAAGATAGCCTTGGTCCCGCTCGTCGCGGACCAAGAAGCCGGCGATGTCCGGCCGCCAGGCTTCGCCCAGCGCCGGGGTGGCGAGCCAGCCGCAGGTGAAGGTTCGGCAGGGCGTCGGACGATCCGGATAGATTCTGCAGCCTGCGTTCGCGTGGACGCACAGGCGGCCGGCGGGCTTGGCGAGTTCGGGGATGTCGAGGACCTGGCAGCAGAGGGTGCAGTCGCCACAGGTCCTCATGCCCCCTTCCCTACACCAGCCGGCTCTGGGTCTTGGCCGCGGCGATGAAGCTGGCGAACAGGGGGTGGGGGGCGAAGGGTCGGCTCTTCAGTTCCGGGTGGAACTGGACGCCGATGAACCAGGGATGGTCCTCGCGCTCGACGATCTCGGGGAGGATGCCGTCGGGCGAGGCCCCGGTCATCTTCAACCCGGCGCTCTCGAAGGCCTCGCGGTAGTTGATGTTGACCTCGTAGCGGTGGCGGTGGCGCTCGCTGATGTCGGTGGCGCCGTAGATCTCCGACACCTTCGAACCGGGGGTCAGCATCGCCTCGAAGGCGCCCAGGCGCATGGTGCCGCCCAGGTTGTCGCCCTCGCGCCGCTCGATCCGCTGGTTGCCCTGCGTCCATTCGGTCATCAGGCCGACGGCGGGTTCGACAGCGGGGCCGAATTCGGTGGAAGAGGCATTGGCAATGCCGGCGCAGTTGCGCAGGTGCTCGATCACCGCCAGCTGCATGCCGAAGCAGATGCCGAAATAGGGGACGTTGCGCGTTCGAGCGAACTCGGCGGCCAGGATCTTGCCCTCGGCCCCCCGCTCGCCGAAGCCGCCGGGCACCAGGATGCCGTGCACGCCCTCCAGACGGGTGGCGGCCGCGCCATCGGCGTTCTCGAACTGCTCGCTCTCGACCCAATCGAGCTTGACCTTCACCCGGTTGGCGACGCCGCCGTGGGCCAGGGCCTCGATCAGGGATTTGTAGGCGTCCTTCAGCACCGTGTACTTGCCCACCACGGCGATGGTGACCTCACCGTCCGGGTTGAGCGTGACGTCGTTGATCGCCTGCCAGCGGGAAAGGTCCGGCGCCGGGGCATCCTTGATGCCGAAGACGTCCAGCACTTCCTGGTCCAGTCCCTCGGCGTGATAGTCGAGCGGCACGGCGTAGATGCTGGCGCTGTCCATGGCCTGGATCACGGCGCTGGTTCGCACGTTGCAGAACAGGCCGATCTTGCGCTTCTCATCCGGCGGAATCGGCTGCTCGCAGCGGCAGAGCAGGATGTCCGGCTGGATGCCGATGGAGCGCAATTCCTTGACCGAGTGCTGGGTCGGCTTGGTCTTCATCTCGCCGGCCGTCTTGATGAACGGCAGCAGGGTGAGGTGGACGAAGCAGCTGTCGCCGCGCGGCAGCTCCTGGCCCAGCTGGCGGATGGCCTCGAAGAAGGGCAGGCCCTCGATGTCGCCCACCGTGCCGCCGATCTCGACCAGCACGAAGTCGGCCTCATCGCCGTTCTCGTCGACGGCGGGGCTGAGGACGAAGGATTTGATCTCGTTGGTGACGTGCGGGATCACCTGGACGGTGGCGCCGAGGTAGTCCCCTCGCCGCTCCTTCTCGATGATGGTCTTGTAGATCTGACCGGTGGTGATGTTGTCCGCCCGAGTGGCGTTCACCCCGGTGAACCGCTCGTAGTGGCCCAGATCGAGGTCGGTCTCGGCCCCGTCATCGGTCACGAAGACCTCGCCGTGCTGATAGGGCGACATCGTCCCCGGATCGACGTTGAGATACGGGTCGAGCTTGCGCAGGCGGACCTTGTAGCCGCGCGCCTGAAGCAACGCGCCGAGGGCGGCGGACGCCAGACCTTTTCCAAGGGAAGAGACCACGCCGCCGGTGATGAAAATGTACCGGGCCATGGGAGGACGGTTATAGCGAACGATTCGGCCTAACGCCTCCCCAGTGTTCCGAGGAAGCTGTTAGCGAACGAGACTATTTCTGTTCCGGGGTCGGTTGAGCCGGGGCCGGCGCGCTGGGGGCCAGCAGATCGGTGGTCGAACCGCCCGGCGCGGGGGCCGTGCCCGGCGCCAGGGTGATGCCTTCGGGCAGGCCGGACTTCGGCGCTTCCGGGGCCTTGGGCTGGATCACCGCGTTGGGATCGATCTTGAGACCCTCGCCCAGGGTCGGGGCGCGCTGCGACGCGGCCAGCAGGGTCAGGGTGATGCTGATGGCCAGGAAGACGCCGAACAGGATCCAGGTCGTCCGCGTCAGAAGGTCGCCGGTGCCGCGCGCGCTCATGAAGCTGTTCGACGGCCCGCCGCCCATGCCGAGGGCGCCGCCCTCCGACTTCTGGAGCAGCACCGCCCCGGTCAGCAGGGCGGCGACCAGGATGTTGATCACGAGCAGGACGATGGTCAGGACTTGCATGGTCGGAAAAGGCGGTCTCTGGCGGGGCCGGCATGGGCCGGCGCGAAATGAAGCGGCCCCTCTAGCACCATGCCGACGGCCACGCCATAGCTGGGGTCTGACTGCCGCCCCTGCAAGCTAGCGAGCATACCGCGCCGTGATCCTGGAAACCGAACGCCTGACCCTGTCGCCCGTGACGCCAAAGGACGGGCCGCTGGTGCACCCGATCATGGCCGACCCCGAGGTGATGGCCCACTGGGACGTGGCCGAGATCGAGGACCCGGATGTGGTCGACGAGGTGCTGGCCGGCCAGGTGGAAGCCATGGCGGCCGAGCGGGCCTTCCACTGGGCCATGCGGCTGACCGGCGACGGAACCTTCCTGGGGCTCTGCGACCTGTCGGACATCGACTGGCGCCACAAGCGGGCGGAGGTGGGCTTCATTCTCGGCAAGGACAGCTGGGGACAGGGCTATGCCTATGAGGCCATGCAGGCGGTGATGACCTTCGCCGCCAGCCAGGGGATGGAGCGGCTTTGGGCGCGGACCCAGGTCGGCAACGATGCGTCCGAGAAGCTGCTGGCCAAGCTGGGGTTCGAGGAAGAGGGCTACATGCGGGGCCATGTCGGCCGCGAAGGCGGACGGCGGGACGTCCGGCTTTGGGGGAGGCTGCTCTAGCCAAGGTCGCGGTTCGCCGACGCAATACAAAACGTCGCGCTATCCCCCCGCCGCGCCTTTGCTATTGTGCGCGAATCCGGATGCCCGTGGGGCGGCGTCCATTGATGGGTGGCTAGTGACGGTTCAGGCCCGGATCTTGATCGTGGCGCGCGACGACGCGCTGGCCGGGCCGTTGGCCGAGGGGCTGGACCGGCTGGGGTGGCGGACCATCACCGCGCGTGGGCCCTATGCGGCCCTGGCGGCGCTGGGCGACCTCCAGATCGAGGCGGCCATCGTCGATACTGCCAGCGGCGGGGCCGACGCCCTGACGCTGGCGCGACGGCTCAAGGCGGCCTGCGCCCCGCGCCGGCTTCCGGTGATCGCCATCGGCGATCCGGATCCGCAACTGGACAGCTTCGCCTTCGACCTCACCCTGGCCCCGCCACTGCATCCGGCCCAGGCCGTGTTGCGCCTCGAATCGCTGGTGCGGATGGCGATCGCCGAGGAGGAGTTCGAGCTTCGCCTCGAGACCTTCGCCGACAAGGGCCGCCGCTTGGACCTGCCGGAAAACTCACCCGGCCCCTATCGGGTGCTGGCGGTCGGGGAACCGGCGCCGCAGTTCCTGGCGCTGAGCAACGCTCTGTCCCGCAGCGGCGCGGACGTGGTCGGCGCCTTCACTGCCTTCACCGCCTTCGACTACCTGCATGAGCGGGCCTTCGATTCGGTCGTGTTGTGGGCCGGCGACAATCAGGCCGAGGCCCTGTCGATCGCGGCGGGCATGCGGCGCAACACCCGGCTCTATCACATCCCGGCCCTGCTCTATCTGCAGGCCGACAGCTATGTGACCACGTCCGAGGCCTTCCACCGGGGCGTCTCCGATGTCGCTTCGCCGGAGACGCCGGAGACCGAGACGGCCAAGCGGGTCATCGAACTGGCCCGCAGCTATCGTCGCCAGAGCGCCATTCGGCGGGCGCTGGAAAAGGCGCGCTCGTCTGGCCTGATGGATGCGGCTACCGGCCTCTTCACCCGCGACCTGTTCGCCGCCCACCTGGTGCGGCTGACCTCGGCGGCGCGGACGCGGAACCGGCCCTTGAGTGTCTGCGTCCTGCGACTTGCAGAGAGGCCCGGTGTATCGACGGCGCGCGTCGGCGGTTGGCTGGACCGCGCCATCCCGCAGATCGGCAGCATGGTCGGGCGACTGGTGCGGGCCGAAGACACGGCCGCGCGCCTGGGGCCGGAGGTCTTCGCCCTGGCGCTGCCTGGCACGCCGCAGGGCGCCGCCCGGTCGGCGGCCGAGCGAATCGCGGCGGTGATCGCCTGCACCGCCTTCGAGGCCGGCGAGGGCAAGACGCCGTTCACAGTCGATTTCGACATCGGCGTCGCCCAGATCGACCGGGGCGAGAACGCCGCCGCCGCCCTGGAACGCGCCGCCGCCAGGGCCCTGCAGAGAGAAGCCGGATGACCGCCGCGCCGACGCCCGACACCTTGAAGCCCGAAGCCCTGAAGATCGACTTCATCGCCGATGTCGTCTGTCCCTGGTGCTACATCGGCTGGGAGCGGCTGAAGCAGGCCCTGGCCCAGCGGCCCGGCGTGCCGACCGAGGTGCTGTGGCGGCCGTTCCAGCTGGACCCTGCCATTCCCGAAGAGGGCGTCGACCGCGCCAAGTACATGGCCGCCAAATTCCCGGACCCCGAGCGCCGGGCATCCGCGCTGGAGGTGCTGGACCGTGAGGCGGCCAGCGTCGGCCTGAGCCTGAAGCTGTCCGAAATTCCAGTCTCGCCGAACACCAACGCCGCCCATCGGGTGATCCGCTGGGCCCAGACCGTGGGCCTGCAGCAGCAGGCGCTGGAAGCGATCATGAAGGCCTATTTCGTCGAGCTTCGCGACATCGGCGATCCGGTGGTGCTGGCCGACATCGCCGAGAACATCGGCATGGAGCGGCATTTCGTGCTCAAAGCCCTGGCCGAAGGCACGGACAAGGACATGGTCACCCGCGAGCACATCCAGGCCCACCAGGCCGGTGTCAGCGGTGTGCCCTTCACGATTTTCGGGGGGAAGATCGCCATTTCCGGAGCCGATGTCACCGAGCGGCTGTGCAAGGCGATCGACAAGGCGTTGGAGGCGGCATGACCCCTCAGGACGGTCAAACCTGGGGTCCCATCATCGGGATCGGCATCGCGGTCATCGCCATGACCCTGCGGGCGCGCAGCGGCAAGGCCAAGGCGATGAACTTCATCACCCTATGGATCGTGCCGTTGATGCTGCTGACCATGCTGGCGGTGCTGACCTATGCGTCGCACCTCAAGCCGCTGGAGTATCTTTGGGTGGTGGTCGGGCTGGCGGCGGGGTCGGCGCTCGGCTGGCAGCGCGGCCGGATGATGCCGATCCACATTGATCCGGAGACCGGCAAGCCGATGGTCAAGACCTCGGCGGCGGCCCTGGTGTTCATCCTCGGCCTGATGGCGGTGCGGGTTCTCCTGCGCGGCTTCTTCGAGGGCCACGCCGCCGACTGGCACATCAACCCCATGCTGGTCAGCGACATCTTCCTGGCCTTCGCCGTCGGCTTGCTGGGCACGTCACGGATCGAGATGTTCATCCGTGCGCGGCGGCTGGTCGCCGAACACCGGGCGGTGGCTTAAGGGGGCGGCGGCTCAGGCCGCCGTGACGATCCCCAGGAAGTCCGTCGCCTTCAGCGAGGCGCCACCGACCAGGGCGCCGCCAACTTCCCGCGCCTTGAGGATTTCGCCGGCATTCGAGGGCTTCACCGAGCCGCCATAGAGGATCGGTGGAACCTTGCCGGCCTCGCCGAACAGCTCGACCAAGGTGGCGCGGATCGCCACGTGCACCTCTTCGATCTGCTCCAGGGTCGGGGTCAGGCCGGTGCCGATGGCCCAGACGGGCTCATAGGCCACCGCAAAGGCCTTGCCGGCCAGGGCTTTGGGCAGGCTACCCTTCACCTGCCCGGTGACCACCGCCAGGGTCTCGCCCGCCTCGCGCTGTGTCAGCGTCTCACCGACGCAGATGATGGGCTCCAGCCCGGCGCGCAGGGCGGCTTCCGCCTTGGCCGCGACCAGCGCGTCGGTCTCGCCATAGCCTGCCCGACGCTCGGAGTGGCCGAGGATGACAAGTTCAGCCCCTGCTTCGGCCAGCATCTCGGCCGACACATCGCCGGTGAAGGCGCCGCTTTGTTCCGCCCGGCAGTCCTGGCCGCCGACCTCGACACCGGTCCCGCCGATGACCTCCGCCATCCGGTGAACCAGCGTGCTCGGCGGGCAGAGCGCCACCCGGCAGGCCGGCGGATGGGCGTCGACCGCCGCCGCCACGGCCCGCGCCTCGTCGAGCGACACGGCCAGACCATTCATCTTCCAGTTTCCGGCGACCAGCGGGCGGGCGGACGACATGCGGCGGTTCCTCCTGAAATCAGGGGCCGGAACTAGCGGCCAAACATCGCCCTGTCACGCCCACATTCCGCCGCCCTTGCTTGCTGGATAGCGGCCCGACTATACCCGCCCTTCACGGCCGCGCGCGCGGTCCAACGTTCAAGGCTCGTCCCGCATGCTCGCCGCCATGAAGAAGCTCATGAAGTCCTGGCTCGCCGCCGGGATCCTGGGCCTGCTCATCATCACCCTGGCCTTCTTCGGCTTCAACCAGGGGACCGACCCGTTCGCCGCGATGAGCGGCGGCAACTGGATCGTCAAGGCAGGCAGCCGCGAGGCGGGTCCGGACGTCTTCAAGATGTTCTGGAACAACGAGAAGTCACAACTGGAACAGCAGTACCAGACCCAGATCCCCGACTCGGAACTGGTCAAGGCCGGGCTCGACAAGCAGTTGCTCGAGCGGTTCATGGCCTCCGAGTCGCTCGGCGCCACCCTTGAGAAGATGGGGCTCAAGGCGCCCGACGACCTGATCAATAAGGTGCTGCAGGAACAGCTGGCCCAGGTGCCTGGCCTGTTCGACCCGATCACCGGCCAGATCAACCAGCAGCGCTACGCTGAGGTGCTGCAGAACGTCGGCACGACCGAAGAGGGCCTGCGCCGCGACCTCGGCGGCAAGATCGTGCTGAACCAGTTCTACGGCTCGGTGACCGCTGGGCTCGAAATCCCGCACATCTACTCGGCCACCCGCGCCGGCTACGGCCTGGAAGAGCGTGACTTCAGCTATTTCGTGATCACTCCGCAGAGCCTGGGCCCCGTGCCGCCGCCGACCGAGGCGGAGATGGAAGCCTTCCTGAAGGCCAACGCCAGCCGGCTGATGCGCAAGGAAATGCGCGTGATCCAGGTGGTGCAGTTCCAGGCCGCCGACTATGCCGGCCAGGTGACCGCCGATCCGGCCGAGGTGCAGAAGCGGTTCGACTTCCGCAAGAAGAGCCTGTCGGCCCCTGAGCTGCGCTCCTACGTGCAGATCCCGGCCAAGAACGAACGCGCCGCCGCCGATGCCGCCGCCCGGTTGAACAAGGGTGAGGACCCGGCCGCGGTCGCCAAGACGCTGGGCGTCGAGCTGCTGAACAACAGCGACCGCCCGCGTGACGCCATCATGGACAAAGCCCTGGGCGACGCCATCTTCGCCCTGCCCTTCGGCGGCGTCAGCCCGGTGATCAAGACCGAGCTCGGCTTCGCGGTGGTCAAGATCACCAAGATCACCCCGGCCCAGACCGCCACCCTCGAAGAGCACCGCGCCGAGATCGAGAAGGACGTCATCGCCCAGGCCGCCGCCAACAAGGCCTACGCCCAGGCGACCGCCTATGACACCGCCCACGGCCAGGGCGCCACCCTGCCCCAGGCCGCAGCCAAGGTCGGCGCCAAGGTAATCACCATCGGGCCGGTCGATGACCAGGGCCGCGACCCGGCCAATCGGCCGGTCGATGTTCGCCCCGAAATCCTCAAGGCCGCTTTCGGCCTGCCGGCCGGCGCCGATAGTGGCCTGGTCGAGGTTTCGGCGGGTGACCAGTTCGCCGTGCGGGTCGAGCGCATCCTGCCGCCGGCCCCGCCGCCGCTGGCCGAGGTTCGCACCGAACTGAGCCAGCTGATGATGCGGGAAAAGGTCAACAAGGCCGTCACCGACCGCGCCAAGGCGGCCTCCGACCGGCTGCGGAAGGGCGAGAGCGTCGAAGCTGTCGCCGGCTCGCTGGGCTATTCGGTAGTCAAGCTGGAGAAGGCCACCCGGGCCAATGCCCGCGAACACATGGAAGCCCTGGGTGAGGGCGCGCTGGGCGCGCTGTACGAGGGCGCCGCAAAACAGGTTCTGTCGGTGCCTGTGCAGGGCAAGGGCATGGTGGTCGGCCGCATCGAGGCGGTCCGCTCCGGGGCACAGAACGACATCGCCATGATGGCCAGCCAGGGCCGCCAGACCTCGGCTCGCGAGGTGTTCCAGGACGCCGACGTGACCATCGGCCAGTACGCCAAGGACCGTATGAAGCCCAAGTCCAACCGCGACCGGGCGCTGCAGGCCCTGGGGCTCGATCCGGCCGACTACGCCGAGAAGAAGCCCGAGGAAGCCGGCAAGGCGGACAAGGCCAAGAAGTGACGACCCCGCCCGCGGAGCCCTCTTTCGATGACTTCGCGCGGGTCTGGGACGCCGGCCGGCCCCAGGTCGTCTGGACCCGGCTGATCGACGATCTGGAGACGCCGGTCTCGGCCTATCTGAAGATCGCGCGAGAGCGGCCGTACGCCTTCCTGTTTGAAAGCGTCGAGGGTGGGGCCTGGCGGGGGCGCTATTCCATTGTGGCGATGAAGCCGGACCTGGTCTGGCGGTGTCGCGGCGATGTGGCGGAGATCGCCACCGGGGCCGATGTCGCGGCCGGACGCTTCACTGTTCAGGACGGCGGGGCGCTGGACAGCCTGCGCGACCTGGTCGCCGCCTCGCGCATCGAGCTGCCCGCCGGCCTGCCGCCGCCCAGCGCCGGGGTGTTCGGCGCCATCGGCTATGACATGGTCCGGCTGGTCGAACGCCTGCCCGACGTGAACCCCGACCCGCTGGACCTACCCGACGGCCTGATGATCCGGCCCTCGGTAGTGGCGGTGTTCGACGCCATCGCTCAGGAGATCCTGCTGGTCGCGCCCGCCCGGCCCCGCGCCGGCGTGTCGGCGAAGCAGGCCTGGGACGAAACCCAGGTCGTGCTGGCCGAGGTGCTGGCCGACCTGGAGGGCCCGATGCCCGCCCCCGGTCCGGCGAGCAAGCCCGGCGACGTGGCCTTCGAGCCGGGCGTCAGCCGCGCCGACTACGCGACCATCGTCGACCGCTGCCGCGACTACATAGAGGCCGGGGACATCTTCCAGGTGGTGCCCAGCCACCGGTTCAGCGCGCCCTACGCCGGCGCCCCGTTTGCCCTCTACCGGTCGCTGCGCCGGACCAACCCCTCGCCCTTCCTGTTCTACCTGAACTTCGGGCCCTTTCAGCTGGTCGGCTCCAGCCCGGAAATCCTGGTCCGGCTGCGAGACAACAAGATCACCATTCGCCCCATCGCCGGCACCCGTCCCCGCGGCGCCACGCCCGAGGAGGACGCCGCGCTTGAGGCCGAACTGCTGGCCGACCCCAAGGAGCGGGCCGAGCACCTGATGCTGCTCGACCTCGGCCGCAACGACGTCGGCCGGGTGGCGCGGCTGCGCGATGAGGGCCGCAACGACGATGCGCCGTTCGGCAAGGGCCCGGCGGTGCGGGTCACCCAGAGCTTCTTCATCGAGCGCTACAGCCACGTCATGCACATCGTCTCCAACGTCGAGGGCGACGCCCCCGACGGCCTGGACCCGGTCGATGTCCTGATGGCCGCCCTGCCCGCCGGCACCCTGTCCGGTGCGCCCAAGGTGCGGGCGATGGAGATCATCGACGAGATGGAGGTCGTCAAGCGCGGCCTGACCTACGCCGGCGCCGTTGGCTATTTCGGCGCCGACGGCTCGGTGGATACCTGCATCGTGCTCCGGACCGGCCTGGTGAAGGACGGCATGCTGTACGTCCAGGCCGGCGGCGGCGTGGTCGCCGACAGCGACGCGGACGCGGAATACGAAGAGACCCTGCACAAGAGCCGAGCGCTGCGCCGGGCCGCCGAAGAGGCCTGGCGGTTCCGCTAGGCCCCGCCGAACCGCTCCGCCCACTCGGCGACCTGGTCATCTTCGATCTTCTTGAACAGCACCTCGGGCGCCCGGATCGCCCGGCCCGCTTCGATGCGGCCAAGCTCGACCGCCGCGCCTTCCGATGGCCAGGCCAGCGGCCAGGTCTCGCCGAACGCCTCGGCGATCTTCTCCGCCGCGAATGGGATGAACGGCGCCGAGAGCCGCGCGTACAGTGCCGCCAGGTTCAGCGCCGTGCGGACGATCACCGCCGCGCGGTCGCGGTCGGTCTTGATCGCCATCCAGGGGGCAGCCTCCTGCAGATACTCGTTCCCGAGCACCCACAGCGCCCGCAGCGCCTGGGCCGACTTGCGGACCTCGATCGCCTCCAGGTTGGTCGTCAGCTCACCGATACCCGCGTCGAGGTCCAGGAACAGCTTCTGCTCCAGCGCCCCCGGCTCGCCGCCCACCGGCACGACACCATCGAACTTGCTCTCGGCGAACTTGGCGATCCGGTTGACGAAGTTGCCCAGCACGTCGGCCAGGTCCTTGTTCACCGCCGACTGGAACTGTTCCCAGGTAAAGGCGGTGTCCGACCCCTCCGGCGCATTGGCCGTCAGGTACCAGCGCCACAGGTCCGGCGGCAGCAGTTCCAAGGCCGCGTCCATGAACACGCCGCGCTTCTCGGAGGTCGAGAACTTGCCCCCATACCAGTTGAGCCAGTTGAAGGCCTTCAGCCGGTCGACGGTCTTCCACGGCTCCTCGCTGCCCAGGATGGTCGCCGGGAAGCTAACGGTGTGGAAGGCGACGTTGTCCTTGCCCATGAACTGAACGTACTCGGTGTCGGTCGCGCCCTTGTCGGTCCGCCACCAGCGTTCCCAGTCCTTGCCTTCGGCCTCCGCCCACTCGACCGTGGCGCCGATGTATTCGATCGGCGCGTCGAACCAGACGTAGAAGACCTTGTCCTCGAACCCCGGCCGCGGCGCGCCGTCCTTCATCACCGGGATGCCCCAGGCGAGATCCCGGGTGATCCCCCGGTCGATCAGCCCCTCGTCCAGATGCTTGTAGGCGATAGACTTGGTCAGCAGCGGCCAGTTCGCCGAGTTGGCGTCCACCCACTCCCGAATCCGCCCCTCGAGCTTGGTCTGCAGCAGGTAGAGGTGGTTGGTGTCGCGCACCTCGATGTTCCGCGAGCCGCTGATCTTGCTGTACGGATTGATCAGGTCGACCGGGTCCAGCAGGTTGCCGCAGTTGTCGCACTGGTCCCCCCGCGCCTTCTCGAAGCCGCAGTGCGGGCAGGTGCCCTCGACATAGCGATCGGGCAAGAAACGGCGGTCGTCGATGGAATAGACCATCTTGTCCGTCCGCTCCTCGATCAGCCCCTTCGATTCCAGAACTTCGGCGAAGTGCTGGGTCAGCCGGTGGTTGGGCGGGTTGGAGCTGCGGCCGAACCAGTCGAACGACAGACCGAATGCCCGGCCGATGTCGTGCTGCAGCACATGCTGTTCATCGCAATAGGTGCGCACATCCTGGCCCGCCTCGGCGGCGGCCAGCTCTGCCGGGGTGCCGTGCTCATCGGTGGCGCAGATGTAGAGCACCTCGGCGCCGCTCGCCCGCTTGAACCGCGCGAACACGTCGGCCGGCAGCATCGAGCCGGCCAGGTTGCCCAGGTGCTTGATCCCGTTGATGTACGGCAGGGCGGAGGTGATGAGGACGCGCGTCATGGGGCGCGGATATAGGCGACTGAAGCCCGGAATGACAGTCGCGACGCAAAACCGCTTAACCCCAGGCGCGTACGCCGTATAACGCTCCCCAGGGATAGTGCTGGAGGGCGCGATGCTGGGTGCGATGACGCGGCGGTTGGCCGTGGTGGCTGTGGGTCTTGCGGTTCTGGGTCTGGCCGGCTGCGAAGGCGGCGGCGAGAAGGCCGCAGAGGCCAAGGAAATCCACGTCTACAACTGGTCGGACTACATCGACCCCAAGCTGCTGGAAGAGTTCACCGCCGAGACCGGCATCAAGGTGGTCTACGACACCTTCGACACCGCCGAGATCATGGAAACCAAGCTGATGACCGGCCAGTCCGGTTATGACGTCGCGGTTCCGGCCAACCACACCATTCCCAAGCTGATCCAGGGCAAGGCGATCGAACCCCTCGATTTCGCCCTGCTGCCCAACCGCAAGAATCTCTGGCCGGACATCGTGGCGGGCATGGAACCCTTCGATCCCGGCGCCAAATACAGCGTCCCCTACATGTGGGGCACCATGGGTATCGGCTACAACAAGGCCAAGGTGGCCGAGCGACTGCCCGGCGTCGCCCTCGACAGCTGGTCGGTCATCTTCGACCCCGCCAACCTCGCCAAGCTCAAGGATTGTGGCGTCTTTTTCCTCGATGCGCCCGAGGACATGTTCGCGGTGGTCCTGACCTACCTGGGCAAGGATCCCAATTCGACCAACCCGGCCGACTATGAGGCCGCCGCCCAGTTGCTGCTCAAGCTTCGCCCCTACGTGCGCAAGTTCCACAGCAGCGAGTACATCGAGGCCCTGGCCAACGGCGATGCCTGCGTCGTGGTCGGCTACAACGGCGACATCTTCCAGGCCCGCGACCGGGCCGAGGAGGCCAAGAACGGCGTCAACATCGGCTACATCATCCCGAAGGAAGGCAGCCAGCTGTGGTTCGACGCCATGACCATCCCGGTCGGCGGCAATCGCGAGGCGGCCCACAAGTTCATCAACTTCATGATGCGGCCGGAGATCATCGCACGCGCCTCCAACGTCACTACCTACGCCAACGGCAATCTGGCCGCCGCCGGCCTGGTGGATGCGGACATCAAGGACAACCCCGGCATCTATCCGCCGCCCGAGGTGATGAGCCGGCTGTTCACCACCAAGGCCAAGGACCAGGCGCTGATGAAGGTCGTGACCCGCCAGTGGACCAAGGTGCTCACCGGTCGATGAGCGCGGCGAAGGGGCGGCCCGCTAAAGCGGCCGGCAAACGACTCAACATCGGGGCGGTGCGATCCAGCTTCGCCCCCTGGAACGACCCGGCCGCGGTCCCGCTGGTCCGTTTCGAAGGGGTCAGCAAGCGGTTCGGCGACCACACGGCCGTCAACGACGTCTCCCTCGACATCTATCCGGGGGAGTTCTTCGCCCTGCTTGGTCCTTCGGGCTGCGGCAAGACCACCCTGATGCGGATGCTGGCCGGCTTCGAGACCCCGGACGCCGGCCGCATCACCCTGGGCGGAGAGGATCTGGCCGGCATCCCGCCGCACAGGCGGCCGGTCAACATGATGTTCCAGTCCTACGCCCTGTTCCCGCACCTCAGCGTCGAACAGAACGTCGCCTTCGGCCTCAAGCAGGAGGGCATGCCCAAGGCCGAGATCGCCGCCCGCGTCGTCGAGATGCTGGATCTGGTCAAGCTCAAGCCCTTCGCCCGCCGAAAGCCCGACCAGCTCAGCGGCGGCCAGAAACAACGCGTCGCCCTGGCCCGCGCCATCGCCCGCAAACCCAAGATGCTGCTGCTCGACGAGCCGCTGGGCGCCCTGGACAAGAAGCTACGTGAGGAGACCCAGTTCGAGCTGATGGACCTTCAGGTCGAGCTCGGCATGACCTTCCTGATCGTCACCCACGACCAGGAGGAGGCCATGGTCATGGCCGACCGCATCGCCCTGATGCGCGAGGGCGAGATCGCCCAGATCGGCCGGCCCGAAGAGGTCTATGAAACCCCCGCCAACCGCTATGTCGCCGAGTTCCTGGGCGATGTGAACCTGTTCGAGGCCAAGGTCTCGGCCATCGAGCACCCCATGGCCCGCCTGGCCGCGGCCGAGGCCACCGACGGCTTCTACGTTTTGGACGACGACTGCCCGCCGGCCGGCTCCGCTGTCAGCTTGGCGGTGCGGCCAGAGAAGATGCGGATCAGCCTCGATCCGCCGCCGGCCGGAACCCACAACGTCCTGACCGGCGAAATCTGGGACATCGGCTACACCGGCGACTGGACCAACTACATCGTTGAACTGCCGGGCGAGCGGCTGATCCGCGTGGCCCGCGCCAACGCCAGCCGCTTCGTCGACCGGCCCATCGGTTGGGACGACAAGGTCTGGGTGACCTTCGACGCCGACGCCGGGGTGGTGTTGGAGCAATGAAACGCACGCTGCCCCGGCTGTCGGCGCTGATCCCCTATGCCTGGCTGCTGGTTTTCTTCGCCCTGCCGTTCCTGCTGGTCCTGCGTCTGTCCCTCTCCGACAGCGCCCTGGCGATCCCGCCCTATACGCCGCGCATCGACTGGGGCGGCGGCATCGACGGCGTCCGGGCCTTCATCGACGCCCTCGACTTCGACACCTACAAGGCGCTGGTCGGCGACAGCCTCTACTTCAACGCCTACATTTCCAGCCTGCGCTTCGCCCTGGAGGGCACGGTGCTGGCCCTGCTGGTCGGCTATCCGATGGCTTACGGTATGGCCCGCTGCAAGCCGGGCACACGCTCGCTGCTGCTTATGGCGGTGATCCTGCCCTTTTGGACCAGCTTCCTGATCCGGGTCTACGCCTGGGTCGGCATCCTCAAGCCGCAGGGCCTGCTGAATGCGGGTCTCGGCCTCCTCGGACTGCCCGACGCCGACCTGCTCTACACCCCCGCCGCCGTCCAGATCGGCCTGGTCTACAGCTACCTGCCCTTCATGGTGCTGCCGCTCTACGCCGCTCTGGAAAAACAGGACCACACCCTGCTGGAGGCCGCCGCCGATCTCGGCTCCCCGCCCTGGAAGAGCTTCTGGCAGGTCACCTTCCCGCTCTCAATTCCCGGGGTCATCGCCGGCTGCCTGCTCTGCTTCATCCCGATGGTCGGTGAGTTCGTCATCCCCGACCTGCTCGGCGGGCCGGGTTCGTTGATGATCGGCCGCTCGATCTGGATGGAGTTCTTCGCCAACCGCGACTGGCCCTTCGCCTCGGCGGTGGCCATTGTCCTGTTGATCACCCTGGTCGTACCGATCGTCCTGTACCAACGCCAGCAGGTGAAGGCCCTGGAGGCCGGCCGATGAGGCGCGGGCCCTCCCCCTTCAACCTGGTCAGCATGACGGTCGGCTTCGCCTTCCTCTACCTGCCGATCCTGTTGCTGGTGATCTGGTCGTTCAACGCCAGCAAACTGGTTACCGTCTGGGGCGGCTTCTCGACCAAATGGTACGGGACCCTGTTCCAGAACGACCAGCTGATGGCCGCCGCCTGGGTGACCATCCGCGTGGGCCTGATCAGCGCTACCCTGGCCACCGTCCTTGGAACCCTCGCCGCCGTCGCCCTGACCCGCCACGGCGCCTTCCGGGGCCGCACCCTGTTCTCAGGCATGTCCTATGCGCCGCTGGTCATGCCCGAGGTGATCATGGGCCTGTCGCTGCTCTTGCTGTTCGTGGCGCTGGGCATCGATCGCGGCATCCTGACCGTCACCCTGGCCCACACCACCCTGACCATGGCCTACGTTACGGTCGTGGTGCAGTCGCGCCTGGCCACCTTCGACCGATCCCTGGAGGAAGCCGCCCAGGATCTCGGCGCCACCCCGACCCGCGCCTTCTGGCAGGTCACCCTGCCCAACATCCTGCCCGCCGTCCTGGCCGGCTGGATGCTGGCCTTCACCCTGTCGCTCGATGACCTGGTGATCGCCAGCTTCACCAGCGGCCCCGGCTCCACCACCCTGCCGATGCGGATCTACAGCCAGGTGCGGTTGGGCGTCTCGCCGGAGATCAACGCCGTCTGCACCCTGTTGATCGGGGCAGTGACGATCGGCGTCATCTGCTGGTCGATTGGCATGAAGTGGCGGGAGCGGACGGCCACTCCGGCCTAGTTGCTCCGGCTTCCGGAGAATCGAAGCTCGACCGGCCCGCCCTCGATCATTGCCCGGCAGACCAGTTCGTGGACGATCGATCCATCCTCGGAGATTTTCAGGTCGCAACGACCCTTGCCTGGAAACTCGCTGACTTCGCCGGCCCTGCCCTGAAGCACCCGGTCGACTTCCAGCCAGTACTCGGTTCTTTTCGGCTGATCGTCATTGCCGCCGGAAAAGCTGGTCATGGTGTCTTCGTCCACCACCGCGCCGAAATTGGTCCGGCCGTTGGCGCGGAAGTGCATGTAGATGACGCTTTCGCAGGCCACGGTCTTGCCCGCCGAAGTCAGCTTGCAGTCGCCGCGGAAGCCCGCCATGTCAACTCCGGCGCCGGGTTGCTCCTGAGCGAGCGCGGAGCTCGCAAGCATGACGGCCGCTGTCAGCCCGATACCGATGACGCGCATGTGGGTCCCCCTTAAAAAGCTGACAGCCTACTTCTTCTTGTTCTCGAGCAGAAGCTGGCTTTCCTTCTCCACCTTACCCCGTATCTTGCTGGCCAGCATTCCCAGGAAGCCCGGCAACACGATCTCCAGCCGGATCGCCTCTTCCAGCACATCCAGTGTCCCGGTGATCGTCTGGCCCATGGCCACGGCGCGGAAGGCCATCCGGTCGCCGTCCCAGGTCTTGTCGACCTGCGCCTGCTTGGCAAACTGTTGCTCGATCTTGACGAAGCCGGTCTCGAGGCGCCGCCGCGCCTCGTCCTTGCCGAGCTGATGGGGAATGTTGATGGTCAGAGGCTGGGACAACGGGGCTTCCTGTTTGACGCGACGCGAGCTTTGTCGCATTTGGGCGCCCGTGCCTGCCTCGGCAAGCGCCGGCTTAGCTCAGATGGTAGAGCAGCGGTTTTGTAAACCGAAGGTCGCGGGTTCGATCCCTGCAGCCGGCACCAACTAGCCTCGCGCCCCACCGGTGGTGAGATTCCACACCATGGCGTCGAAATTGGCGATCATACGGCGGAAGAACTTACGCATCCTCGATGCTCCCGGCAGGCGCCCAAGGCGCGGGATGCAGGCCAAACGCAGCCGTTAACGATTGGTTGCCGCCCCGCTGGTTGCCCCGATCGGCCGGGCCTGCTTTGAAGGGCTATGGTCGATCCCATACGCATCTTCCTCGACGCCGACGCCTGCCCGGTGAAGGATGAGGCCTACAAGGTCGCCGGCCGGTATGGGCTGAAAACCTTCGTGGTCTCCAACAGCTTTATGCAAGTTCCCGCCTCGCCGCTGATCGAACGGGTGATCGTCGATGCCGGCCCTGATGTCGCCGACGCCTGGATCGCGGAGCGCTGCGGCCCCCGCGACGTCGTGGTGACCAACGACATTCCCCTGGCGGACCTCTGCCTGAAGGCTGGGGCTCAGGTGTTGAAGCCCAACGGCCAGCCCTTCACACCCGATAGCATCGGCTCGTCGCTGGCCACCCGCTCGATCATGGAGCACATCCGATCAACGGGCGAATTTACCGGCGGTCCGGCTCCCTTTGGCCGCAGCGATCGCTCCCGCTTCCTTCAGGCCCTGGATGAGGCGATCAACAAGGCGCGGCGTCGGCTCTGACGTCTGCCGAATCGGATTGTATGGTGGCTGCTCTTTGGGGGGCATATGGCGAGAACTCCGGACTTCGAGATCGGCCAGACCCTGCTTCGAGCGGGCGGCATGTGGCGGCGCAACCTGCTGAAGCTCGGCGGCGTCATCCTGGCCTTCTCGGCCGTCGGCGGCGCCATCCAGGTGGGGGTTACCGCGCTCAACGGCGGCTTTGCGTCCGCCGGCGTGCCCGCCGAGCCGAGTTCCACCGGCTCGATCGTCGGGGCCATCGTTTCATTGGCCATGGCCCTCGTCATCGGGGCGCTCATCGGCGGGGTCAACGGCCACGCGTCGGAGGCCGAAGTGCGCGGCGAGAAGGCGACCTTCGTTGGCGGCTGGAACGCCGCGTGGCGCAATTTCCTGCCCCAATTGGGCATTCAGCTGATCCTTGGCGTCCTGTTCGTGATCGCCGCCTTCGTTTCCGCCCTTTTCGGAATCTTCTTCATTGTCCCCTTCCTGGTTTCCCTTGCCCTGATCATCGCCTTCCTGGGCCTCGCGCCGATGATCCAAGTCGCGGAGCGCCAGGGCGTGTTCGCCTCTCTGAGCGCGAGCATCAACGCAGGCGAAGGTAACCACCTGAAGATGCTGGGCTACTACATCATCGCCTACATCGGTGCGGTGGTGGGGCTGCTGATCGCCTATCTGGTGATGGCCCTCCTCATGGGATTGGCATTTGGCGCGGCGGGATTGACCGGGGCGTTCGACACCGATGGTGAGTTCCCCATCGGGATCGTCCTGTTCGCAGTTCCACTCTATCTGGTTTTCAGCGCCGCGATCCCGCTGGCGGCCGGCGCCGTCCCCGGATCGGTCTACGTGTCGCTCCGCAAGCACCGCAGTCAACATGCGGTCAGCAGCGTCTTCGACTGACGGCCTTTGCGGACGTGGCGGCTCAGGCTATCTGACGCTGGCATGATCCCCGTCACCCCCGCCATCAGCCTGGACGACAGCGAGGTGACGTTCAGCTTCATCCGCGCCTCGGGCCCGGGTGGCCAGAACGTCAACAAGGTGGCCACGGCGGTTCAGCTGCGCTTTGACGCCCGTAACTCCCCTGCCCTGCCCGACCCGGTGCGGGCGCGCCTGGAGAAGCTGGCCGGCTCCCGACTCACGCTGGCCGGTGAGATCGTGCTGACCGCGAACCGCTTCCGCACCCAGGAGCGCAATCGCGCAGACGCCGTCCAGCGCTTGGTCGCCTTGATCGCCAAGGCGGCGGAGCCGCCCCCGCCACCGCGCCGTCCGACGCGACCGACCCGCGCCTCGAAGGAACGGCGGCTGACCGGCAAAGCGCGGCGCGGCTCGATTAAAGCCGGCCGAGGCCGTCCGGCGGGAGATGAATAGATAACGTCGTTGTTCAATTGAAAGCGCGCCGACAACGGCCTAGATTCACACGCAAGTCAGGGGATTGAGATGCGGACGATTGGTGTACTGGTGATGGCCCTCGGGGCTTGCGCCCTGGCGACGGCCTGCAGCCCGGTCACGGAGGCCCCGGCGGAAAGTGCAGCCGCGCCGGCTGCGGCTCCGCCCGCGCCCAAGCTGACGGACGCTGAAAAGCAGGCCATTCTGGCCAGCCTTCCGGCGCCCTACAACACCGGCAACCTGGCCAACGGCAAGACCCAGTTCGCCCTCTGCCAGTCCTGCCACACTATCACCGAAGGCGGTCCGAACCGAACCGGCCCTAACCTTCACGGGGTCTTCGGCCGCACGGCCGGCACGCACGAGGGCTTCAAGTACTCCGACGCCGTCAAGGCGGCCGGCTTCAAGTGGGACGCCGAGAAGCTGGACGCCTGGCTGGCCGACCCGCGCGGCTTCCTGCCCGGCAATCGGATGAGTTTCGTCGGCATCAAGGACCCGCAAAAACGGATCGACCTGATTGCCTATCTGAAGGTGGAAACCGGCTTCCAGCCGGCAAAGTAGACGGAGCGTCATGGACGCGCGGAAGGCCTTACTCACGCGCTTCTACAAGGCCCTCGACCAACGGGACGTCGAGGGCATCGTCGCCACATTGCATCCTGACGTAGACTTTCCTGACCAGATCGACGGCGGCCGCCGGCGGGGCGTGGCAGCGCTCCGCGACTACTGGACCAACGCCTTCACGATGATCCACGCGATCAGCACCCCGTCTGCCTTCAAGGCGTTGGGTGACAGCGCGATGCTCGCGACGGTGCATCATCACGTCAGCAGCCTGGCCGGAAAGCTCTGGTACGAAGGCACTGTGCAGTACCGGTTCGAGTTTCGGGACGGACTGATTGTCCGGATGGATCAGGTGGAAGGGCAATGACGTCGGTCGAGGCCTATAAGGCGGTGCTGGAACCGCTCTATGAGGCCTTCAACCGCCAGGACGTGCCGGCGATGCTTGAGGGCCTCGACCCTGGAGTGGAGTGGCGGGATGTGCTCAACGGCGTGCAGATCAAGGGCCGGGCGGCAGTTGAGGCCTATTGGCTCGGGCAGTTCGAAATCGTGCGGACCGAGTTGAGCCCCCTGACATACACATCTCTCCCGGACGGCCGGGTGGAAGTCGACGTCGATCAAACCGTTCGCAGGCTCGATGGCGGGCTTTGGGCCAATCAGCGGGTAACCCACACCTACACCTTCAGTCCTGACGGCCTGATCCTGAGGATGGATCCCAGTTAGATCAACAGATCGGCACAAGCATCTAGAATCGCGTCGAAATTCAGCCGGTATTTGGCGTAGAGGTCGGGCAGGTCTCCCGACTGCCCGAAGGTCTCCATTCCCAGAGCCCGAACCCGCTGCCCTCGCACGGACCCCAGCCATGAGAGGGCCGCGGGCGACCCGTCCAGCACGGTGACCAGCACCGCATCGGGGGCCAGGTCGGCCAGGAGCCGCTCGGCCGTTGAGCTCCGCGCCTCCCCGCCCGTCCAGCGCGCTCGCCCGGCGGCCGTCCAATCGGCGTGCAGCACGTCGGGCGACGTCACCGCGAGCAATCCGGCCTCCGGCATATCCTCGACGATGGCCTCGAAGGCGGCCAGGGCCTCCGGCGCGATCGCACCGCTGTAGACCAGCGCCATCCGGGCGCCCGGCTCCGGGGGCCGCATCCAGTATGCGCCGTCGATCGTCCCCTCTCGCCAGGCGTCATCGGACCGCTCCGGCTGCGCCAGAGCGCGGGTCGACAGGCGTAGGTAGGTGGAGCCGCCATCCTCCCGTTGGATGCGGTCGAAGGCGTGCGCCATCAGCACCGCCGTCTCGTCGGCGAACGCCGGCTCGTAGCTGTCCAGCCCCGGCTGGCTCATCCCGATCAGGGGCGTGCCGATCGACTGGTGCGCCCCGCCCTCCGGCGCCAGGGTCAGGCCGCTGGGCGTCGCCACCAGCAGGAAACGGGCGTCCTGGTAGCAGGCGTAGTTCAGGGCATCCAAGCCGCGGGCGATGAAGGGGTCGTACAGGGTGCCGACCGGGAACAGCCGCTCCCCGAACACAGAGGCGCTCAGCCCCAGCGCCGCCAGGGCGATGAACAGGTTGTTTTCGGCGATGCCGAGCTCGACATGCTGGCCCGTTTCGGCCATCGCCCAGACCTGGGCGGAGGGGATGCGCCGGTTCTTGAACACGTCCTCATGCGCTCGTCGGTGGAACACGCCCCGCCGGTTCACGAACCCACCCAGGTTGGTCGATACCGTAACGTCTGGCGAGGTAGTCACCACCCGGCCCGAAAAATCGTCTGTCCGCTTGGCGATCTCGAACATCACCTTGCCGAACGCTGCCTGGGTCGAGGCCTCCCCGCCGCCCTCGACCGCCTTCAGCAGCTCGTCCGCCGTCGGCAGGGCCACCGTCGGCGCGACCTTCCTGCCATCCTTGCGGGCCGCGAACGGCGCGGTGTCCACCACATGCCGCAGGGCGGCCCGCTCATTGTCGCCCAAACCGGAGAAGATGTCCCACTCCTCGCCCTCGACCACGCCCAGCCGCCCGCGCAGCTCGGCGATCTGTGCGGGAGTCATCAGGCCCGAATGGTTGTCCTTGTGCCCCTGGAACGGCAGCCGCCAACCTTTCACCGTGTAGGCGATGAAGAACCGCGGCGCATCGTCCTCCGCCGCCCGCTCGAAGGCCTCGAGAATGGTCTCCAGGCAGTGGCCGCCCAGTTCGGTCATCACCAGGGCCAGGTCGGCGTCGCCATAGCCTTCGATCAGTTTCAGCGCCTTGGCATCCCCCGCCAGATCGGTGGTGAGACGCTCGCGCCAAGCGGCGCCGCCCTGATAGGTCAGCGCCGAATAGAGGTCGTTCGGCGCGGTCTCGATCCAGTTGCGCAGCGCCTCGCCGCCCGGCCGGGCGAAGGCGGTCAGCTGGCGTTTGGACCACTTCAGCGTCTCGACCCGCCACCCGGCCGCCTCAAAGATCTCGCCGTAACGGGTGAACATCCGGTCGGAGGTGGTCGCGTCCAGGCTCTGGCGGTTGTAGTCGACGATCCACCAGGTGTTGCGCAGGTCGTGCTTACAGGCCTCGATCAGGGCCTCGTAGATGTTGCCCTCGTCCAGCTCCGCATCGCCCAGCAGCGAGATCATCCGCCCCATGGCGTCGGGCTTCACCGCCCCCCGCGCCGCCAGGTAGTCCTGCGTCAGGCTGGCGAAGGCGGTCATCGCCACACCCAGCCCCACCGATCCGGTGGAGAAATCCACGTCGTCGATGTCCTTGGTCCGCGACGGATAGGACTGCGCGCCGCCCAGGCTGCGGAAGCGTTGCAACTGGTCGGTCGTCTGTCGGCCAAACAGATATTGGATGGCATGGAAAACCGGGCTGGCGTGCGGTTTGACGGCGACCCGGTCCTGCGGCCGAAGGCTGCGGAAATACAAGGCGGTCATCAGGGTGGTCATCGAGGCGCAACTGGCCTGGTGCCCTCCCACCTTCAGTCCGTCACGGCTCTCACGCAGATGGTTGGCGTTGTGGATGGTCCAGCTGGCCAGCCAGAGCACCCGCTCCTCCAGCCGGCGCAACAGGGCGATGTCCTGCCGTTCCGCGGTCGCCAGCCCGTCATCCATGCTCAAACGCCATCCAATGCCGAAGAATTCGACCCTTCATAGGGCCGCCCGTCGGCAAACGCTACCAGGGCGACATCCGCCTAGCGACCGCGACGGCCATGGGCGATAACAGAGGCCTTCGTTCCAGAGGTTGTGCCTGCCCGTGACCGACGCCCTTGTACTGAGCCGCCTGAACAAGACCTTCGGGACAAAGGCCGCCGTTTCGGATCTCGACCTGACCGTCCGCTCCGGCGAGCTCTACGCCCTGCTCGGCCCTAACGGCGCCGGCAAGACCACGACCCTGCGAATGGTCGCCGGGCTGCTCAGCCCCACCAGCGGTTCGATCAGCGTGTTCGGGGTCGATGCCTTGAAGGACCCCGCCGACGCCAAGGCGATGATCGCCTGGGCTCCGGACGAGCCGATGCTCTACGACCGGCTCAACCCGATGGAATACCTGGAGTTCGTCGCAGGCCTGTGGGGCGTGGATGGCAAGACGGCGCGGGCGCGGGCCGAGGAACTGCTCAAGTGGCTCGGCCTTTGGGAGGAGCGCACCCAGCGGTGCGAGGGCTTCTCTCGCGGCATGAAGCAGAAGACGGCGCTGGCCGGGGCGCTGATCCACGAGCCGCGCCTGCTGATGCTCGATGAGCCTCTCACCGGCCTTGACGCGGCCATGGCCCGCCAAGTCAAGGACGTACTCCAGGAAAAGGTATCCCAGGGCGCCACCGTCATCCTGACCACCCACATCCTCGAGGTGGCCGAGCGGATGGCCGACCGTATCGGCATCATTCAGCATGGCAAGCTGCGCGCCGAGGGCAGCCTGGAAGAGCTCCGCGCCCTGGCGGGCGGCGGCCGCGAGACGCTGGAGGACCTGTTCCTTCAATTGACCGGAGAGGCGGCCCAGCCGTGATCTTCAAGGCCGGTTCTATCCCCTGGCTGCTGGGCCACGAGATGCGCCTCGCCTTCCGCGAAGGGCGCAATAAGACCCAGATGATCATCTCGATCGTCGCTCTGGCGATCGGGTTTCTGTTCCTGCTGGCGCTCGGCACGGGCCTCGGTCTGGCGCTGCGCGAACTCGACTGGGCCATGACCCCGGCGGCCGCCGCCGTGATTGGGGGCGTGGCCTTCGTGGTCTTCACCTTCATGCTGTCGATGGCCTTGGCCGCCGCGGCTCAGGCGCTTTACGTGCGCGGCGACCTCGACCTGCTTTTCTCCTCGCCTCTGCCGCCGCGAACGGTGCTGACGGTGCGGTTCCTGGCCATCGCCTTCAACGTCTCGCTGATCCCTTTCTTCCTGCTGGCCGGGGTGCTGATCCCGGTCGCCATCCTGGGCACGCCTCAGTGGCTGGGCGCCCTGGCGCTAGTGGCCGCCATGGGGTTGATGGCCGCCGCGCTCGGGCTGCTGCTGGCCATGGCCCTGTTCCGTGTTCTGGGCCCTCGCCGCACCCGAACGGTGGCGCAGGTCCTCGCCGCTCTGGTCGGCGCCGGGGTCTTCCTGCTGTTCCAGAGTGGCAACTTGATCGACCGGGATCGTCAGGACGGCATGGCCGACCAGATCGAGGCCATGATCCGGGGAACCGTGACCATCCAGCTGCCACCCTTCGCGGACTGGCCGGCCCGCGCGGCGGTGGGCGAGCCCCTGCCTCTGCTGGTCATTGTCGGCTTGGCGGTGGCTCTGTTCGTGCTGGTCAACCAGAGCCTGGGCCGTCGCTTCGCCAAGGACGCCGCCTCGGCCATCGGCGCCAATACCGTGGTCCGCCGCCGCGCCATGGCCGGCGACTTCGCCCACGGGACCTTCGCCGCCACCCTGCGCAAGGAGCTGCGCGTCCTGCTGCGCGACATCGCCCTGATGTCTCAGGTGCTGCTGCGGGTGCTGTTCCTGCTTCCCCTCGGCTTCATCATGGTCCGCAACGCCAGCGAGGGAGCCAACGTCCTGCTGCCTGGCGGAGCGGCCGCGCTCAGCTTCATCGCCGGCCAGGTTACCGCCAGCCTGGCCTGGATCACGATCTCGGCCGAGGAGGCGCCGGACCTGCTGGTCTCCTCCCCCGCTCCGGTCCGCGACCTGAATCGCGCAAAGCTGTGGGCCGCCCTGATCCCGACCGCCGCCCTGCTGGTCATCCCGCTTGGCCTGCTGGCCTGGTTCGCCCCTGTCGCGGCCCTCGCCGCCGCCCTGGGGTCGTTCGCCTCCGCCTGGTCGGCCGGCATGATCAGCATCTGGCATCAGCGCCCTGGCCGCCGCGCCGATTTCCAGCGCAAGGGCAACCTTCACTGGCTGATCGTCATAGCCATCATGATCATCCAGGCCTTGATCGGCTTCGCCACCTTCCTGGCCGCCTGGCTTCTGACATGGGCGATTATCCCGGCGGTGTTGGCAGGGGTGTTCACCCTGGCCCTTCGGCGGTCGGACGCGCAGATTCTGGCGGCCTTGCGGGAACGGTGAGCCCTATTCCGCTGCCTGCTTGAGCCGCTGCTCTTCCTTCTCCTCAAAGGCTTCGATCTGCTTGGCCGTGTATTCCGGCGACTTCGTGAACCGGGCCAGCAGGTTGTAGAACACCGGCACGATGAACAGGGTCAGCACGGTCGAGACCAGCACCCCGAAGAAAATCACCACCCCGATGGTCATCCGGCTTTCCGCGCCCGCCCCCTGCCAGAGGATCAGCGGCAGCGCGCCGAAGGCGGCCGAAATGCTGGTCATGATGATCGGCCGCAAGCGCAGGGCGGAGGCCTCGATCACCGCCTCGCGGATCTGCTTGCCCTCGTCCCGCATCTGGTTGGCGAACTCGACGATCAGGATGCCGTTCTTGGCCGCGATGCCGATGAGGATGACCAGTCCTATCTGACTGTAGGTATTGATCGACGACCCTGTGATCAGCAGCCCGAATAGCCCGCCCAGGGCCGCCAACGGCACGGTCAGCATGATCACCGCCGGGTGGATCCAGCTTTCAAACTGCGCAGCCAGGACCAGGAACACCAGCAGCAGCGCAAGGCCGAAAGCCAGGCCCACCGCGCCGGAGGCCTCGAGGAAGTCCCGCGCCTGCCCGCCCCAGGTGATGGTGACCGCCGAGCTCTCCTGCTTGGCCGCCTCCGCCTGCAGGAACTCGATGGCCTCGGCCACCGTGTAACCGGGGTTCAGTTGCATGGTCAGGGTGATGGCGCGCAGCCGATCGACACGCGGCCGATCGGGGATGTCGCCGCGAACCTCGGTGTTCACCACGCTCGACAGCGGCACCAGGGCGCCGGAGCCCGAGCGGACATAGAGGGTGTTCAGGTCACCGATGGTCCGTCGCCGCTCCAGGTCGGTCTGGACGATCACATAGTATTCCTGGCCGTTCTTGATGTAGGTGCCGACACGGCGAGAGCCGAACATCGTCTCCAGCACACGGCCCACGGACTGGGCCGAGACGCCAAGGGCTGCGGCCTTGTCCCGGTCGATGTCGACCGACAGGCGGGGCGCGTTGGGTTCATAGTCGATGCGCGGCCGGGCCATGCCGGGATTGTTGGCCGCCGCATCCAGGATCGGCTGGAGCCAGCGATCGATCTCGACATAGTCGTTGCCCAGAGCGATCAGATCGACGTTGGCGCCCCCGCCCCCGCCGCCACCGCCACCGCGCTGGAAGGGGCCGCGCACGCTGGCCACCGCCCGAACGCCGGTGATGCCGCTCAGGGTCCGGTTCAGCTCCGCCGCCACCTCGTCGGAGGTCTTGGTCCGCTCGCCCCAGCCCTTCATGACCACCACACCGTTGCCGGTGTTGAACTGGCTGTTGCCGAACCGGGGCACGCTGACGATGTAGCGCTCGGCCTCGCCCTCGTCGTAGTAGCGCTTCAGCTGCTTCTCGACCTCGGCGGCCGCCTTGAGGGTGTACTCGTAGCCGGCGCCTTCCGGGCCGTTGATGCTGATATCGACCCGACCCCGATCCTCCGCCGGCACCAGCTCCTGCGGGATGGTGACGAACAGAAGCGCCGCCATGCCGAACAGCACCACCACCAGCACCCCCGCCCCAATGCTGGCCGCTCGCCAGCCGAGGATAGCGTCCAGGGAGTCGTGGTACGACTGGCGCAGGGCGTTCATGCCGGCATCGACTCGCCTCGCCAGCCAACCCTCGCCATGCGCCGGCCGCAGCAGTTTCGACGCCATCATTGGCGACAGGCTGAGCGCCAGCAGGGCCGAGAACGCCACCGCCGCCGCAATCGCCACCGCCAGCTCGACGAACAGTCGGCCGATGTACCCCGGCAGGAACATGAGGGGGGCGAACACCGCGATCAGCACGATGGTCGTGGCCACGACCGCGAAGAACACCTGCCGCGTGCCGCGCATGGCCGCCACGGTCGCCGGTTCGCCATCGTCCACCCGTCGCTGGATGTTCTCGACCACCACGATGGCGTCATCCACCACCAGCCCGATGGCGAGCACCAGCGCCAGCAGCGTCAGCAGGTTCAGCGAGAAGCCCAGCGGCGCCAGGATGATGAAGGTCGCCAGCAGACAGATCGGCGCCACCACCGAGGGGATGATGGCCGCTCTCCAACTGCCCAGGAAAACAAAGTTGACCAGCGCCACCAGGAACAGGGCGATGCCCATGGTGACCCACACCTCGTGGATCGCCTCGGCGGTGAACTCCGAACTGTCGACGGCAATGATCAGTTCGGTCCCGGCCGGCAGGGTTTCGTTGATCTTCGCGACCTCCTCCTTGGCGAGGTCTGCGATCTTCAGGTCGTTGGCCTGCGACTGGCGCGTAAGCGCGATGCCGATCTGGTCGATGCCGTTGCCGCGGAAGAGTCGCCGGGTTTCATCTGCGCCTTCCTCGATGCGGGCGATATCGCCCAATCGGGTGGCATAGGCCGGGTTATCGACCCCCGCGCTCTGTACCTGTCCGCTGGTCGAGGTGGTGGCGGTGGCCCCGGCCACGCCGGACGCGGACGTCGAAGCCTGGCTGCTGGACCCACCAGCGGCGGGGCGCACGGGAAGGGCCGCGAAGTCCTCAGGCCGTGAGTAGCCACGGTTCACCCGGATGGTGAAGTCCTTGCTCTGGCTCTCCAGCGAACCGGCGGGCAGTTCGACGTTTTGGGTGTTCAGCGCCGTCTCGACATCGTCGACGGTCAGACCGCGGGCCGCCATGGCGTCGGCGTCCAGCCAGATCCGCATCGAGTACAGCGGCGCCCCGTTCAGCCCCACCTGCGCCACGCCGGGGATCGTCGACAGCCGCTCGACCAGATAGCGGTCGGCATAGTCGGCCATCTCCAGGCGGCTCAGCGTCGTGGAGGTCATGTTCAGGATGATGATGGGAGAGGAGTCGGCGTTGGCCTTGGCGATCTGCGGCGGGTCCGCCTGATCGGGCAGGTTGGCCGACACCCGGCTGACCGCGTCGCGGATATCGTTGGCGGCGGTTTCCAGATTAGTGTCGAGGGTAAAGGTGATGTTCACCCGGCTCTGGCCGTCGCGGCTGGAGCTGTTGACCCGGTCGATACCCTGCACGCCGCTGACCTGACGCTCGATGACCTGGGTGATCCGCTCCTCGATGACCTCCGCCGAGGCGCCGCGATAGGTGGTCGAGATCGAGACGATCGGCGGATCGACGTTGGGCAGTTCCCGGATCGGCAGCGCCGTGAACGCCGCCAGGCCGATGACACACAGGATGATCGCCGCGACGGCCGCGAAAATCGGCCGGCGGACGGAAAGGTCAGACAGCATCAGCGCTTGCCCTGCGGCGCGGCGCCGCCCTGTCCGGGCAGGCGCACGGCCTGTCCGTCCTGCAGGCGGTTCAGACCATCGGCGACCACGCGGTCACCGGGCTTCAGACCTTCGCGGATCTCGACGAAACCGCCTTCGCTAACGCCGGGCGTCACCTGGGTCTTGCGCGCCACCGGGCCGCTGCCGCCGCCCGGTTGGCCTTTGCCCTTGGCGTTACCGTTACCCTTGCTCTCGGCCCCAGCCTGGCGTTCGGTGATCAGGAAGACGAAAGCCTGATCACCCTCGTACTGGATGGCGGACTCCGGCACGGCCAAGGCGTCCCGACGACCGTGCTCGATATTCACCCGCAGCATCATGCCCGGCTTGATCCGCCCGCCGGCATTGGGGAACTCGGCCCGGGCGGTGACGGCGCGGGTGGCGGTGTCGATCCGGGTGTCGACCTGGGCGATGCGACCGGTGAACACTTCGCCTGGATAGGCGTCAGGCGTGGCCGCGATCGACGAGCCCTGGCGCAGCACCGACAGGTAGCGGTCCGGGACATCGAAATCGACGCGGATGGCGCCCAGGTCATCCAGGCTGACGATCGGCGACCCGGGGCTGATCAGCGCGCCGGGGGCGATGTCGCTGAGACCCACCACGCCCGCGAACGGCGCCCGGATCACTCGGTCCAGCTTGCGCGCCCGCGCCGCCGCGGTGGAGGCCTGGGCGGTCTCCAACGCGGCCAGATACTGCTCCGCGGTCGCCTTAGGGGCGATCCCCTTGTCGGCCAGCGTCTTCCACCGTTGGTACTCCCGCCGGGCCTGGTTCTCGCGGGCCACCGCCTCTGCAACGCCGGCGTCCTGTTCAGTGGCCTTCAAGGTGACGAGGATCTGGCCACGAGACACCGCCTGCCCGTCCCGGAAGTGCACCGCGGTGACAAGCTCTGCGGTGTCGGAGGTGATAGTCACCGACTGGCGGCCCTTGGCCACGCCCAGCACGGCGATGCGATCGGCGAACGGCCGGTTGGTCACGCTGGCCAGACTGACCTGGGCGGCGCGCCCCCCGGGACCGCCTCCGCCCTTGCCCTTGGCCTCGGAATCGCCCGTCGCCAGGCGCAGCCCGCCGAGCACCACCATCAGAAGCAGGACAGCGGCCGCGGTGATCAGAAAGAAATGGCGACGAAACAAGCGATACTCCCAAGGCCGACCCAGCGACGCGACTCAACGCGTCACATAGGGCAAGGTGTCGCACCCTAAACCCGTTTCAAGTGGCTCGGGCATGACTGAACGGCTACCGACTTGAAACAATTGAAAGAGAACGGCCGCCCGCGCTTGGCGGACGGCCGTTTCAACGTCTGAAAAAAGCGCGATCCTTAGGCGTCGTAGCCGGGCAGCGACCGCTCCAGCTGGCGCAGGCAGCCCGGCCAGGCCAGGCCGCCGATCGGCCCCATGCCGTTGCCCATCTGGCCTCGCACCTCGGCCTGGCTGGCCTCCGGCGCGAACAGCACATTGTCGCGGCCGGCGCTCAGCGCCATCACCTGCTGGGCGCAGGCGCGTTCCAGGTAGAACATGCCCAGCCAGCATTCCGCCGCGCTCGACCCGACCGCCAGGGTGCCGTGGTTGCGCAGCATCATCAGCCGCTTGGTCGGCCCCAGGTCCGCCACCAGCCGCTCGCGCTCGTCCAGGTTCAGCGCGATGCCTTCGTAGTCGTGGTACGCCAGCTGCGGCAGGACGATCAGCGCATGCTGGCTGAGCGGCAGCAGCCCTTCCTTCTGCGCCGCCACCGCGACACCCTGGTCGGAGTGCAGGTGCATGACGAACATGGCGTCCTCGCGCGCCGCATGCACCGCTGAGTGGATGGTAAAGCCCGCCGGATTGATGAAATAGGGCGTCTCCTGCAGCACCTTGCCGTCGAGGTCGATCTTGACCAGCGAACTGGCGGTGATCTCGTCGAAGAACATCCCATAGGGGTTTATCAGGAAATGGTGCTCCGGACCCGGGATCCGGGCCGAGATGTGGGTGAAGATCATGTCGTCCCACCCGTGCAGCGCCACCAGCCGGTAAAGCGCCGCCAGATCCACCCGCGCCTTCCACTCCTCCGCCGAGACCTTGTCCTTCAGCGATGAGGGCAGCGTCGAACCGTCAGCCATGGCGAGTTCCTCCCGTATTTCGAACCGTTGTTTGAAGAGTCGCGCCATGGCGGCGCGGCGTCAAGCGATGGTTCCATTCATCGGATGCGGGCGGTCGACACGCTTCCCTGTCACGTCCTCCCTCGCGCGCCGCGCGCGGAAGGAACTCAGACTGTCCCCCGCACCTGAGATACAGCGTCCAACCAGCGCGCATAGGCGCTCTCCCGCGCGTGGTCGTCGATGCTGCTGACCAGCCGCTCGCCGTCGGGCCGCGCCCTGGCCGCTTCCTCCAGGTCGGCGAACACCCCCGCGCCCAGACCGGCGAACAGCGCCGCTCCCAGCGCCGTCGTTTCCTCATAGCTCACCCGGCAGACGGGCAAGTTCGTCAGGTCCGCCAGCCGCTGGCTGAACCAGGCGCTGCGCGACATCCCGCCGTCGATCCGCAGCTCCGCCTCCGCCCCAAAGGCGTCCGGCGCATCGGCCTGCATCGCTTCGACCAGGTCCCGCGTCTGCAGGGCGCAGGCATCGAAGGTCGCCGCCGCGATTTCCGCCAGCCCGGCGTCGCGCGTCAGGCCGAAGATCGCGCCGCGGGCATCGGCGTCCCACCAGGGCGCGCCCAGGCCGGTGAACGCCGGCACCACCACCACCCCGTTGCCCGGCCGCGCCATCCGCGCCAGCGCCTCGGCCGCGCGCGGCCCGCCGGTGATGCCCAGGCCTTCGCCCAGCCATTGGATCGCCGCCCCGGCCACGAAGATCGAGCCCTCCAGGGCGTAGGTCGTCCGCCCATCCACCCGCGCCGCCACCGTGGTCAGCAACCGCGCGCCCGACACAGGCCGCGACTCTCCGGTGTTCAACAGCATGAAGCACCCGGTGCCATAGGTGGCCTTCATCTCGCCGGGGTGGATACACCCCTGACCCATCAGCGCCGCCTGCTGATCGCCCGCCACGCCCCGGATCGGCACCGCCGCCCCCAGCAGCTCGGCTGTCGTTTCGCCATAGTCGCCGGCGCAATCCAGAACCTTGGGAAGCAGCGCGCCAGGAACCTCGAACAGCTCCAGCATCTCCGCCGACCAGACCTGCGCCTGGATGTCGAACAGCAAGGTCCGGCTGGCGTTGGTCGCGTCGGTGGCATGCACCGCTCCGCCGGTCAGGTTCCAGATGCACCAGGTATCCATCGTCCCGGCCAGCAGCTCGCCGGCCTCCGCCCGCGCCCGGGCGCCGGGGACCTTGTCAAGGATCCAGGCGATCTTGGTCGCCGAGAAGTACGGATCGAGCAGCAGCCCTGTCACCTCGCTGACCCGCGGCTCCACCCCCGCCCTCGCCAGCCCCTCGCAGACGTCGGCGGTCCGTCGGTCCTGCCAGACGATTGCCGGATGGATCGGCCGCCCCGTCCTCCGATCCCAGACCACCACCGTTTCCCGCTGGTTGGTAATCCCGATCGCCGCCACATCCGCGACCGGCCGACCCGACTTGCTCAGCGCCTCGCGCAACACCGCTTGGCAGGCCGTCCAGATCTCTTCGGCATCATGTTCCACCCATCCGTCAGCCGGATAGCTCTGCCGCAACGGCCGGCTGGCGTCGGCCAACGGCTTGCCGGACGTGTCGAAGACGATGGCCCGCGTGCTGGTCGTTCCCTGGTCCAGCGCCAGGATCACCCGACCCATCTTCCCGCTGGCCGTCTTCTCGCCTGCCATCCGCCGCGCTCCTCCAACATTCTAACGCCCGTTTTAAGCATGTTTTCATGGGCGCCCGTCAGATTGACCATGTCAGCATCGATTCGGGGATGCCGCTTGGCGCTCGCCGCCCAAACCGTCGAACTTCTGGACCTCGCCCGCCAGCGCGAGCCCCAGGCGCGTGAGCGCCTGCTGGAAGCCATCATCGGCCTTTGCAACTCGGCTTCCGACATCATCGATACGGAAAGCGTTCAGGGCCTTCTGGGCTCCATCTTCCTGCAACTGGTCGCCGAGGCCGAGGCAGACATCCGCGCCCGCCTCTCCGAAAAGCTGTCCTCCGCGACCTGGGCCCCGCCGGCCCTGATCAACGTCCTGGCCCTCGACGACATCGAGATCGCCGCCCCGGTCATAGCCAACAGCCCGGTGCTGAAGGACCACGACCTGATCCGCATCCTGGTCGAAGCCACCCTGGATCACCAGATCGCCGTCGCCCGCCGCGGCAAGATCAGCGCCACTGTGGTCGAGGCTATTCTCCAGCAGGAGGAGCCGGCCGTCCTCACCGCCTTGGCGACCAATGACAGCGCCGTGCTCACCGAAGACGGTCTCGCCCGCCTGGTCGACAGCAGCCGCCGCGTCGCCGCCCTGCGGAGCCCCCTGGCCCGCCACCCGCGCCTGTCCTCGGACCTGGCCCTGCGCCTCTATGCCTGGGTCGGCCAGTCCTTGCGCGCCTCGCTCACCGAGCGATTCCGCCTTGAGCCGGGAGTCCTCGACCAGGCCTTGGCCGAATCCGTCCGCGAGGCCCACGCCATCCCCGGCGCCGGCGACACTCTGGCCCGCATGGCGACCCAGGATGAGGCCGAGAACGAACGCCGGCTGGTCACCAAACTGCACGACGGCGGCCAACTCAAGCCCGGCTTCCTTCTGCGAACCCTGCGCGAGCGGAAGCTGAACCTGTTCTGCTCGGCCCTGGCTACCCTCGGCGGCTTCCAGACCGACCACATCCGGCGCGCCATCGACAGCGACCGCCCGGAACTGCTGGCCCTGGCCTGCGTCTCGGTCGGCATCGACCGCGGCGTCTTCCCCTCGATTCTCGAGCAGGTCCGCGAGCTGAACGGCGGTCGGCCGATGGGCGGCCCCGACTCCCTGCGCCGCGCCACCGGCGCCTTCGGGCCCTTCGACCCGGACATCGCCGGCATGGCCTTCCGGCAGGCGATCGCCGTCGTTTGACAAGCCTGCTCGCGTCAGGCCTTCCTGCCCGCGCATGTACCAGCCCCAACGCGCCCTTACCCGCATCGCCTTCGCCGCCAGCGACCGCATTGAGGCGCAGGAGGCCCGCGAGTCCCTGATCGCCCGCTACGGCGAAATCCCGGAAGATGAGGCCCAGGTGATCGTCGCCCTAGGCGGCGACGGCTTCATGCTGGAAACCCTCCACCGCACGATGGCTCTGAACAAGCCGATCTACGGCATGAACAAGGGCTCGGTGGGCTTCCTGATGAACGAGTACAGCGAGGACGAGTTGGTCGAGCGGATCAACGCCGCTGAACGCGCGGTCATCCACCCGCTGACGATGGTCGCCATCGACAGCCACCGCCGCCAGCACCGCGCCTTGGCCATCAACGAGGTCTCCCTGCTGCGGCAGACCCGCCAGACCGCCAAGCTGCGCATCTCCATCGATGGCAAGGTGCGGATGAGCGAACTGGTCTGCGACGGCGTCCTGGTGGCCACCCCGGCCGGTTCCACCGCCTACAACCTCTCCGCCTATGGACCTATCGTGCCGATCGACGCCAAGGTCCTGGCCCTCACCCCGATCAGCGCCTTCCGGCCCCGCCGCTGGCGTGGCGCCCTGCTCTCCCACACCGCCCGGGTGACCATTGAGGTCCTGGAAGCGGACAAGCGCCCGGTCAGCGCCGTGGCCGACAACTTCGAGGTCCGCGACGTCCTCGAAGTTCACATCTCCGAGGACCGTCAGGTCAGCATGTCTATGATGTTCGACGCTGGCCGAAGCCTTGAGGAACGGGTCCTGGCCGAGCAGTTCAGCGGCTAGCGGCGCCCTGTCGAATTGCTCGCAAAAGTCACATTGTCGCATCGCAGCAAACTGCGATGGCGGTTCCACAGCTTGTTAACCCCGCCTCCCTAGATTCCGAGTGGTAAACGCCAATCGGAGAGGCGAGCGTGAGCAGCAACACCCCTGTACAGGTCATCAATGCCCCCAATACCCTCAAGCTTCGTCTTGGCGGCGGCAAGTTCGGCGGTATCGATGCGGCGGCGATCGCCAAGGCCGAGGCGGCGCTGAAGTCCCTGTCCGGCAACTTCTCCGAATGGCTGCAGGACGAGCTCAACAAGCTCGACACCGCTCGCCAAGCTATCCGCACTGAAGGTCTCAACGCCCACACGGCGGAAACCCTCTATTTCCGGGCTCACGACCTGAAGGGTCTCGGCACGACCTATGAATTCCCGCTGGTTACCCGTATCGCCGCCTCGCTCTGCAAGCTGATCGACGACCCGGACACCCGCGTGGATGCCCCGATGTTCCTCGTGGACGCGCACATTGACGCCATCCGCGCCGCCGTCCGCGACGACATCAAGACCGATACCCATCCCGTGGGCAAAGTCCTGATCGCCGAACTGGAAAGCCGCGTGGCGGAGATCGCGCCGGCGGAGTGACGGCTACTGACTTCCTGGATTTTCAGAACCCCGGCCCGCAACGGCCGGGGTTTTTCGTTGCGGCCTACGACGGTGGGCGATCGGCGACTGCAATCGGCCTCCCAGCAATGCGCCGGCGTCAGCCCGGAATTGCTTTGTCCGACAGGCTCAGTCCTCAGGGCCTGACCGCCGACAGCGGCTCCACCACATCTCCGTATCCAGCCTCCGCGGGGATCACCAAAACCCCGCCCTCGACCTTCGGCTCCACGGTCACGAGCGTCCGTGCGGCCGCCCGCGCTGTCGCGTCCGCCGCCCCCGACGCTTCACCCAGAAGCTTCAAATTCATCCGGGTCGGAAAGATGATCGTCCGTTCCTTGGCCTGCTCCAGTCGCAGCGCCTCCAGCGGCGGGATCCATTCGGCGTCCACAGTCTCGCGCCCGTCGCAAGCCGCGATCTGCTCGTCGCTGGCGGTGGCCAAGTAGAACCAGGTGTCGAACCGTTTCGGCATCATGTCCGGGGTGATCCATCGCGCGAACACCGTCAGGCTGTTCAGGTCCAGCCGAAGCCCCAGCTTCCGGACCACCTCGATAAAGGCGCGCTCGCCCCGATCGACCTCCCCGCGCACCGACGCGGCCCAGTCGTCCCCGTGGAACGACTCGCCGTTCACGAACCGCCCCAGAATGATCCCGGTTTCCTCGTATGCCTCTCGGATCGCGGCGATCCGCAGCGGCCGTTGCTCAGCCTCCACCGCGTCCCAGGCTAGGCAGAGTTCTGCCCAGGCCTCGTCATGGTCGCCCTCGTGGGTCTTGCCGCCGGGAAACACCAGCGCGCCCGAGGCGAAGTCGATCTGGTGATGCCGCTTGACCATCAGCACCTCGAAGGCGGGGTCGTCCCGGACCAGCAGAATGGTGGCGGCGGGGCGGATGGCGACGGGGGGCTTCTCGGTCATGCCGCCAGCATCGCGCGCGCCGCCCGGCCCCGGCAAGCCTGACGCAACGGCGCCCTACGCGGCCCCGCGCCGCTCCTGGCGCTCGGACAGTCGGTCCAGCTTGTCGAGCATGTAATCGACATCTTCCCGCTGGGCGGTCTGGGCCTGGGTCAGGAACCGTTGAAGCATCCGTTCCTGAAATCGCTCGCGATCCCGCGCCCCGCCGTCGAACTCCATGGTGTGGTAGGTGTCCACCGCCACCCGGAAAGCCGCGTAAAGCCGGGCGGGCAGTCCCGCTCGCTCATAGATGGCCCTAAGGCCCAGCGGACCAGCGTCGTGGATCATCAGCCACGTGCGGTGATGCGGCACCCCGGCCAGCTCCGCCACCCCGCATTCGAAGAAGCTCATGTGTCCCTGCACAAGGGCCCGAAGCAGCAGGCTGGGCGTCAGTCGCCCGGCCCGGTTCAGGTGCATCGCGAAGGCCTTCGGATCGGCGGTGCGTCCGGTTTGGTCGACCAGGTCGATGATGGCCCGCTCCCGCGTGCCGATAGCGATTTGCATCGCCAGGTCCGGCCGGATCGGGTGATGGCTGAGCAGGTGTTCGCGCAGCTGGTCGCTGACCAGGCTGATCAGCTTTTCGGTCACCGCCGGTGGCAGGACATTGCGGTAGGCCACCGCGGCCAGCACCTTCTCCGACTTCTCGAACCGCTGCAGCGCCCGTGTTAGGGTGCGCTCTGAAAAGGTGGCGTTGTCGTTGGCCGCCGCCGTTTCGACCGCCGCCTCGACACCGTGCTCGACGATGGAGGCGGTCACCTTCTCGGACAGCTCCGGCCGCTTGGCGATGGCCAACTGCCTGACCGGCCCGCCCAGACGGACGATCTCGGACAGGTCGTCATCCGTGAACGCCGGCGAGAAATTCAGCAGCGGCAGGCAGACGCTCTCGACGTCCCGCGCCAGCTTCACCGCCACGTCGCGCGGGACCAGGGGCGAGGATTTCAGGGTCACCGCCAGCGCCCGCCGAACCAGCTCGGTGGCGTCGGAGGCCATGACCCGCAGGATCTCATGCGCTTTGACCCGATCGGCCTCGGTCAGCGCCTCGCGGTCAATGGTGCGGCACAGCTTGTGCGCCGCCAGGGCGCGCTCGTCCGCCGTCGCCCCCTTCAGCAGGGTGCGCACGTCAATATCGGTAAGGGCTGTCCTGGTAGTGGTCATCAGATAGCCGGCGCGCTCCCCTCAACGACTCGTCAAGGATGATGCGCCGGTATGCTTAACCATCTGTTTCCCATGGGCCCTCAGGGGCGTTTGATCCCCGCCCATACAAAGCTGTGGATTAACGATGCGCCGTAACGGCTCGCAAACCCTACCCCGTTAGGTTGTTGCGGCCTCAATCGGGGATACCCCTAGTGACATCAGCCGCTTCCTCCGCAAGCGCGGAATTTCTAACGCCCGGTTCCAACCGGGGCGGCGCCAGCTATCTGGGCCAATGCCTGGATGCCCAGCGACGGCTGATGCCTTATGCGTTAGCCTGTTTCGCAGTCAGTCTGCCGGTCTTCGTCTGGGCGGGATCCTGGGCGGAGAATTCGGTGTGGATGGCGGCCAGCTTCGCCATCTTTGCGCTCAACTGGGGGGCGTTCTACGCGGCAGTCAATTGGATGCGGCAGCACCCGGACCTGCCGGTCCAACAGCGCCTGCGCATCCACGTTATCGGCGGCTTGCTCTGGGCCGGCGCGGTAGCTCAGGTGGCTTGGCTGGCCGATGGAGCGGGGCCGGCGCGTGAGCCGCTCCTGCTGATGGCCGCCGCCGGGGCCATCGTATGCTTCTTCTTTAGCGCCCCGCTACTGCCCGCCCTGCTGATCGTGGCACCGGCCGCGGCCGCCGGCCCGCTGGTCGCCCTGTTCAGCCGGCCCGAAAGCCGCGACCAGGGGCTGGCCGTCTGGGGCGGCATGGCCCTGGCCATGGCCCTTTGCCTGATCCTCAACCGCATGATGCGCGGCCAGTATGCGCTGGCCGCCGAGCGCGAAGCCTTGATCGCCGAGCGCGGCGATAATCTGGAAAAGGCCCAGAAACTGGCCCGCTCCAAGTCCGACATCGTCTCGACCCTCAGCCACGAGATCCGCAACGGCCTGAATGGCGTCACCCATGTGCTTGCGGCCGCCGCCGGCCAGGGCGGGCGCGCCGCGCCCAGCCGCGAACAGCTGGCCGCCGCCCTCAGCGCCGCGAACGAACTGATCGCCGTGCTGAACGCCACCCTGGACTCCGAGACCGCCGAGTCCGGCCGTCTGGCCCTCGAAAGCCAGCCCTTCGACCCCATCCGCCTGACCCGTGAACTGGTCCTGCTCAACCGCCCCCACGCCTCGGCCAAGGGCGTTGAGCTGGCGGTCCACGTCGAGCCCGAGCTGGAAATGGCCCGCGGGGCCGTGGTTGGTGACGCCACCCGCGCCCGCCAGGTGCTGTCCAACCTGATCGGCAACGCGGTGAAATACACCCTGCGCGGCCGCATCGAGGCCCGCATCGAACTGCGCGAGGACGGCCGCCTCTCCATCGCCGTGGCCGACACCGGCCCTGGCCTCTCGGCCGAGGAGTTGGAAACAGCCTTTGAACCGTTCCGCCGCGTCGAGCGCACAGGCGCCGGCGTGCCGGGCGCGGGCCTCGGCCTCTCCCTCTCCCGCCAGCTTGCCTCGCTCATGGGCGGCGACCTCAAGAGCCAAAGTGCAATCGGTGTCGGGAGCTGCTTCACCTTTGAACTCCCCTGGGATCCCACTGCCGTCGCCGAGACCGAGGTGGAGCAGTCGGTGATGACCAGCCCGGTCGCCGCCTCCAAGCGGGCCATGCGAGTGCTGGTCGCCGAGGACGACGCCCTCAACGCCGCCATGCTGCGCGCCATTCTCGAGCAACTAGGCCATCAGGTGGTCCACGCCCAGAACGGCCGCCGCGCCGTCGAACTGGCCAGCGCCTGCGACTTCGACCTGGTCATGTTGGACGGCCGCATGCCCCTGCTCGACGGCGCGCACACCGCCGCTGCTCTGCGCCAGATCGACGGCCCCTGCGCCAATGTCCCGATCATCGCGGTGATTGGTGGCGACGCCGAAGAGGCCCGCGAATGCCTCGATGCCGGCGCCGACACAGTGCTGCGCAAGCCCGTCACCGTGGCAGGCGTCGCTCGCGCCGTCGCCGACGCGGCCGCCCGTGACCGTTTGGTTAGCGTCCCGCCCGCCGCACTCGTCGGATAGGCTGACGCAAGGGGCGCCTTCCCTCGCCCCACCCGCACCGCCATGATGGCGCCAACGTTTGTTCGGGGAGTGTCGCGGTGCTGGAAGGTCTCAAGGTCGTAGAACTGGCCACCTATATCGCCGCGCCCGGCGCAGGGGCGATCATGGCCGACTGGGGCGCCAGCGTGGTCAAGATCGAGTCGCCCAAGGGCGACCCTATGCGCCTGTTCTTCGACGCCTTCGATACTGGCGACGCCGACAACCCTGTCTTCGACATGGACAACCGCGGCAAGCGCGGCGTGGTGCTCGACATCACCAAGCCGGAAGGGCGCGAGGCGGCGCTGAGGCTGGTGCGCGAGGCCGACGTCTTCCTGACCAACAATCGCCCGGGGTCCCTATCCCGCTCTGGCTTCGACTACGAGAACCTGCGCAAGGAGAACCCCCGCCTGATCTATGCCAGCCTGACCGGCTATGGCCTTGAGGGGCCCGACATCGACAAGGCGGGGATGGACGTGGCCAGCTACTGGGCTCGTTCCGGCGTCGCGGCGGCCACCACACCCAAGGGCGTCGAGCCCTTCCCGATCCGCACGGCGATGGGCGACCACATCACCTCAATGGCCACCGTCTCGGCCGTCCTGGCGGCGGTGTTCGAGCAACAGACGACCGGCCAGGGCCGGCTGGTGGAGACAAGCCTGCTGCGGACGGGCGTCTATTCGATCGCCTCGGACATGTCGATCCAGCTGCGGTTCGGCAAGCTGGCCTCGACCCGGCCGCGCCATGCGGCGGTCAATCCGCTGGCCAACTTCTTCAAGACCAGTGACGGCCGCTGGATCTGTCTCCTCGTCCGCACCGGTGGCACCGACTGGCCGCAGATCGCCACCGCCGTCGGCCATCCGGAGTGGATCGAAGATCCCCGCTTCCTGAAAAACCGCGACCGGCGGGTCAATGGGGCGGCGTTGGTCACCCTGATGGACGAGGCCATCGGGGCGATGGACATCGCCGAGCTCACCGAGCGTTTCGACGCGCAAGACCTGACCTGGGCGCCCGTCCAGACTCCAAGGGAAGTGATCGAGGACCCGCAGGCCATCGCCGCCGGCTGTTTCGTCGACATCCCCGACGGAAAGGGCGGTTTCAACAAGGGCCCTGCGTCCCCGGCCCGCTTCCCCGGCGCCGAGGACGGTCCCCGCGGCCCCGCGCCCAAGCTTGGCGAACACACCGACGCCGTGCTGGCCGAGCTGGGCTATGGCGCTGACGAGATCGCAGACCTCAAGGCCAGCGGAGCGGCCGGATGATATACGATCCCGGCCGATCCGCCCTGGCGCTAACCGTCCTGCGGCTGATCCTGGCCGGGCTGATCGCCGCCCATGGCTGGGCGCGGCTGATCGCCGGCGGCATCGCGCCGTTCGGCGGCTTCTTGGACCAGGTCGGCTTTCCGTTCGGCTTCTATATCGCAGCCGGCATCACCGCCTTTGAGATCCTCGGCACCCTGGTGCTTGTCTGGGGCCGTCTAGTCCTGCCGCTGACACTGGCCTACGCGGCCATCTACACTGTGGGCATAGTGCTGGTGCATGCCCAGGCCGGCTGGTTCGTGGTCGGCCTGGGGCGAAATGGCGCCGAGTACAGCGTCCTGCTCATCACCTGCCTGCTGCTGGTCGGCCTGCAGCACTGGCGCCGCAAGGCCGCCTAGCGCTTCTTCCGGGCCACGAACTCCGGCCCGCCCTGGCCCGAGCCCTCGGGCAGCTGGTCCGCCGCGCTGATGATCGGCCGCCAGGCGACGTCGCGGCGATAGACGCTCTCGGTCTGCTTTGCCACGTCAGGCTTGGCGAACAGGGTCTGCATGGCCCCGACCACGCCGCCCGGCCGCCTGGCGGCGCCCTTGCCGGGCCGGTTGGCCACCTGGGCGATCTTGGCGAAGGTCTCGGCTCGCTGGCTGGTGTCCAGCGGCGGGGCCGGCGGCAGCGGAAGGGTGCGACGGACCATCAGATCAGCTCCTTCTCAAGCGACAGGCTCGCGCCGCCCTTCGACAGGCGCAGAATCGAGAATGGGCGCGCCACGGTCAGGTTCCCGGTCAACTCGCTCTCGACGATCGGCAGGGTCAGAAGTTGCCCGGCCAGCCTTCCCAGGGGTTCGGCGCTGGTCGCCGACCGCACCTTCGACCCGTAGGTGTCCAGCACGTAGGTGAACCGCGCCCGCATCGCCTGATAAAGCCCGAAGCGCACCGCCTCGCTGACCAGCCCGGTCATCTGGCCGGTCAGCGCCTTCCGCTGGCCGGCGTCCATGTTGCCCTCGAACATCCCCTGGAACATCTCGGTCGCCAAGTGGGCCGAGGCATAGTCGGTGTTGGCCAGGAACACCCAGTCGGCCCCGCGCAGGAACCGGTTTACCGCCGAGTCCTGGGCGAACGACTTGATCACCACCGGCAGGTCCGGCCCCAGCCGCCCCGCGTCGCTGTAGTCGTACTTCAGCACATCGCCCAGCAGGCCATAGACCTGCAGCTCGAAATAGCTCGGCGAAATCTCGTCCCGCCCGAACCCGGCGATCACCACGCCGGTGGTCGGCAGTTCGCTCGGCATCCAGGTGGTGGTCAGGCCAGCGCGGACCACGCCGGCCAGTTTGGCCCGCATCTCCCGCGACACCACGCCCTTCCCCAGCAGGTCGTCAGCCATCAGCTCGAGCACATGATCCAGGTTCTCGGCGATCAGGGCCCGCAGAACCTGGGTTTCCTCGCCCACCCGGCCCCGCTCGACCTGCCGGGGGCCGGTGTCTTCGTAGACCGTGGTCTCCATCACTTCGGCCCGAAGATGCTCCAGCGCCAGGCCCAACAGCTCGTCCCTGGGCCGTCCCGGCGCAGCGGCCTGAAGCCGCTCGTAGTGCAGTTGGAAATCCCGCACCGCATAGGCCACGAAGAACCGGAAGTAGGTCGCCGCCTGCTCCCGCGAGACCAGCTCGCCGCCATACAGCGACCTCAGCAGCCCAACGATCGACTCCACCGTCGCAGCCAAGGTCGGCTCGCCGCCAAGGCCCTTGGCCTTGAACGCCTCGACCACAGTCGCCCAAGGACAGCCGCAGAACTCCGCCAGCCCGTGCACCATCAGACCAGACGCGCTCTGGCCGTTCAGCACGAACACCTTCTGCACCCCGGTTTGCGAGGTCAGGACACGCGAGTCCTCGGTCACCGAAACGGCGCTGTCGGCCGCCATCGCGACCGCCGTGCGGTTCATCAGAAGAACTTCGACCGTCATGACACCCCCGGAGCGCCCCGCCCCCAAACGTCAGGCGCCCGACGCTAACAGAGGCCCCGCGGATAAGCTTAACGCTTTCCCGTCACAGGCGCATAGGTCGGTCAGTCGCGGCGCGAATCAGCCAGCACCCGCAACATCTCGGCCGAGAACACCGATCCCGCCAGGTTGCTGCTGTTTCCGCCCCCGCCGCCGTCGAAGCCTTGGGACCCGCGCAGGATCAACGCCACCAGGGCATCCTCCTGCGCCTGGCGATCGCCCCGACGGCCGGCGTACTGCAGGAACCCCTGGTCCTGCTGCGGCATCCGCTCACGCAGCGCCGTGGCCTTGCCGCCGGTCGAAGTCAGGTTGCCATACAGCTCCGCCACCGACACCGGCCGCCCGGCCTTGTAGAACAGTGGCCTGTTGGCCGCCGCCGCATCGGGAAACAGCGCCGCGGCGCTGACATGCGGCTGGGTGCGCGTCGCCTCGATCAGTTTGGCGGAGCCTTTCGGTCCAAGGAAGTGGGCCGCGTACAACTCGCCGGCGGTTGCCGGCCGGCCTATACGTCCGCGCAGGTAGTCGGCGTGGTCGCTGGTCAACTCCCCCGCCATCAGCGACGCGGCCCGCGGATCGTACCGCAGGTTCATCACCGCCGCTCGCGCCTCCGCCCCATTGACCCGATAGCGTCCGTCGCTGCCCTGCACGATCAAGTCGGCGTAGCGCGCATAGCCGTACTTCGATCCATGCTTCTTGAGAGTCGACAGCCAGGTCTGCTCGACGAACTGGAACAGCCCGGCGGCCGACGAGGTCTGGGCCTTGGCGTGGGGCTTTAGCCCGCTCTCCCGCTTGGCGGTGCCGAGCAGGAAGGAGAAGTCGACGCCCGTCGCGTCCGACGCACGCTTGATCGCCTGTTCGACGACGCCTCTGATCGACTCCACAGCCATGGCGCCTGTGTGGGCCGCGTCGGTTAAGACCTGATTAACCACGATGGCGAACGGGCGTTCGGAGAAAATGACGTCCGTACATTTTCCAGATTTACATCTATCATCTCTCGTGGCTTACATATGTCATTCTCAATGGAGGCATGACATGACCGCCGCCGCTTTCGCAGACCATCCGTTCCCCGTTTCCGATGACATCCGTAGCCGCAGACGCCTCAGCACGCCCTTCGCCGTCGCCCTTACCGTTTCGGTCGCTCTGCACATCGGGGCCGGCGCTTATGTCGCTTACCAGAAGTTCGTGATGCCCGACGAAGAGGTCACCACTGATCCGCCGACCACGATGCCCATCCTGCAGCCCAGGAAGCCCAAGCCGCCACCCCTGCCGGAACCCAAGCCGGAACAGCAGCGGCCCAAATCTTCGACCAGACTTCACACCCCCGTCACTCAGCCGATCAATGTGCCGGTCGACCCCCTGCCCTTCGAACCCATCGAGACCGCCGCTGGCGCCATCACCCCGCCCATCGGTCCGCCGGCCGAGACGGAGGTCATCACACCTCCGGCGTCGAAGGGCCCCGGCCTGATCGGCCGGCCCGATTGGCTGAAGAAGCCCACGCCGACCCAGGTGGCCGACGCCTATCCGGATCGCGCCTATCGCCGGGGGGTCACAGGAAAGGCGACCTTGGTCTGCAAGGTCGCCGCGAACGGCTCGGTCCGCGACTGCTCAGTCGCCGCGGAGACGCCCTCGGACTACGGCTTTGGCGCCGCCAGCCTGAAACTCACCAAGCACTTCCGGATGAAGCCTCAGACCCTCGATGGCGCTCCGGTCGATGGCGGCACCGTCCGAATTCCGCTCAGCTTCACCCTGGCGGATCAGTAGCTCTTGGGCAGGTGCAGCACGCGCTCGGCGATGAAATTCAGGATCATCTCCCGGCTGACCGGGGCGATCCGGGCGATCATCGCTTCGCGCATGTAGCGCTCGACGTCGTACTCCTTGGCATAGCCCATGCCGCCGTGGGCCAGGACGGCGGCTTCGGCGGCGCGGAAGCCGGCCTCGGCGCCCAGGTATTTGGCGGCGTTGGCCTCGGCCCCGCAGTCGCGGCCGGCGTCATAGAGGGCGGCGGCCTTGAAGGCGAGCAGGTTCGCCGCTTCCAGTTCGGCCCAGCTCTTGGCCAGGGGGTGCTGCACCCCCTGGTTCTGGCCGATGGGGCGGCCGAAGACGATCCGCTCCTTGGCGTAGGTGGCGGCCTTGGCCAGGGCGGCGCGGCCAATGCCGACCGCCTCGACGCCGAACAGCACCCGCTCGGGGTTCAGCCCGGCCAGCAGGTACTGGAAGCCCTTGCCTTCCTCGCCGATCAGATCCTCGGCCGGGACCTGGAGGTCCTCGATGAAAAGCATATTACATTCAACGGCTTTGCGGCCCATCTTGGGGATCGGCTTGGCGTCGATCCGGGCGCGGTCGAAGTCTGTGTAGAACAGGGAAAGCCCCTGCATCGGCTTGGCCGTCTGTTCCTTGGGCGTGGTGCGGGCGATCAGCAGGATCTTGTTGGCCCGCTGAGCCATGGTGGTCCAGATCTTCCGGCCGTTGATGCGGTAGCCATTGCCGTGCTTCTCGGCCCGGGTCTCCAGGCTGGCGGTGTCCAGGCCGCTGTTGGGCTCGGTGACCGCGAAACAGGCCTTGTCCTGGCCGGAGATGGTGCGCGGCAGGTGGCGGCGCTTCTGCTCTTCCGTGCCGAACTTCACGATCGGCATCAGGCCGAAGATGTTCAGATGGATCGCGCTGGCGCCGGTGAAGGCGGCGCCCGATTGGGCCACCGTCTGCATCACATGCGCAGCCTCGGTCAGGCCGAGGCCCGACCCGCCGAACTCCTCGGGCATCGCCACGCCCAGCCACCCGCCCTCGGCCATGGCCGAGACGAACTCCTCGGGGAAGCGGCCCGTCTCGTCTGCGGCGCGCCAGTACTCGTCGCCGAAGCCGGCCATCACCTTGGTGACGCCCTCACGGATCGCTTCCTGTTCCTCGGTCAGCCAGAAGCCGCTCATGGTTCCTCCGGCGCCGTGAACCGGCGCGCATCCAGGTTGGGGGCCCAGGGGCCCGGATCTTCGCCCGCGAGATACGCGCGCGTGATCGCCGCGACAAGCGGGGCCAGCAACCACCCGTTGCGCCGCGCCCCCATGGCGATCCAGACACCCGGTCGGATGCTGGGACCGACCAACGGCAAGCCGTCGGGGGTGGCGCCGCGGATGCCGACGCGAACATCGCCCCCATAAACTGGAGCCGCCGAAAGCTCGGGAAAGGTTCGCTCGACCAGATCGACGATGGCCTCATCGCCCACCCGGTCGGTTCGGCCGGACTGCATGGTGGCGCCGACCATCGCGCCGCTGACACCGGGAGCGATATAGCCGCCGTCGCGCCGCTCGACCGGACCCACCGTCCGGTTTGCGAGCGGGCCATCACTCATTCTTATGATCTGGCCCTTGATCGCTGAAATCATGACGCTTTCAGGGGCCCACTTAAGCCCCTGCCAACCCGTGGCGGCGACCGCCTCCACCCCGTCAGGGTCCTCGAGTGGCGCGTTGACAAAGGCTACCCCCCGGTCCACCGCCGCCTCGCGGAGCCGCTCCAACGCGATCTCGGCGTCGAGCCGCCAGTCATCCCCGACGAACAGGCCCTCCCGGCGCACTTCGCTGGCCACCCCGAGGTCAGCCACCGCCTTGCGAACCTCCAGCGACCGCTCGCCGGCATAAGTCGCTCCGCTTCGGTCCAGGAGGATCCCGATCCGCTCGGCGAAGGCCGGCCAGGCGTCGCGGGCGGCAAGCAGCAGGGCAAAATGGCCCCGAGCCACCGGGTCGAGCACGGCTTCAAACACCGGCGCCAGCATCCCCGCCGCCGCCGCCGAGGCCGAGGTCTCCGGCGAGGGGTCGAACACCGTCACCGCCGCCCCGGCATCCGCCAGTTCCACGGCGATGCTCAGGCCCAGGGCGCCCGCCCCGGCCACCCTCACTGTCCTGCCGTGGAGACTCGCCATGGCGCCCAGCAACCCGCTCAGGGCCGTCCGGTCAAGATCACGGGGTCAGGCGGATGCCGATGCGCAGCGTGCGGGGGGCGTCGAAACTCTCCGTGCCATCCGCCGTTTCGCCGGTTTCCACCGCCTGATCGGTAACGTTGTCCAGGGCCAGCCAGAGACCGGCCTTTCTGTTCAGCCGCCAATCGGCCCGCAGGTCCAGGGTCGTTGCAGCGCCCAGGCTGCGGCTGTTGAGGTCGTCCTCGTAACGTTGCCCTTCGTAACGGATTTGGACGCCGAGCTTCAGAGGCGACCACGGCCGCCAGGCGAGGTCGGCGGTGGCGGTGATCTCCGGCGTCTGAGCCGGGCGCAGGCCGGTCAACTGCGGGGCGGCCGAACCGCCGTCGAACTCGGCCTGGGTCCAGGCGCCGGCCAGGCGGAAGCTGAAGGTCTCGCCCCACTGGCGTTCGACCGAGGCCTCCAGGCCGATGGCGTCGATATCGCCTGCATTCTGTCGCTGGCGCAGCACGCCGCCGGCCGGGACGAAAACGGACGGGAGGAAGCCGGGGATGGCCAGGGTTCCCGGACCAGCGCCGATCGTGACATTGGTCACCGCCCCTTCCAGCCGGGTTGCGAACACCGTGGTGCTCCAGCGCCAGGCCCCCTCCCCGCCGATACCGAGCTCGCCGCCGTAGAGCACTTCCGGCTCGAGGCCCGGGTTGGCCTCGGTGATGTCGTTGCCGACCCGGAACGGGCGGTGCAGTTCGTTGAGGGCGGGCGGGCGGAAGCCGGCATAGGCGGCGGCGCGGAACATGACCGGGCCTTCTCGGCGGATGGCGGCTCGGGCAGTCGGCTGCCAGCCCTCGGCGTCGGCCGGGCTGACGTCGAGGGCGGAGGCGCCGGTGGCAAGGATACGCTCCTGACGGCTGCCGCCGAAGCTGGCCCAGCGGTCGATGCGCACGCCACCGGTCAGCAGCCAGAGGCCGCGCTCGGACCAGGCCTCGCCGTAGAGGCCGCCGACGGTCTGGGAGCCACCGGCGACACGGCCGCGGGTGAAGGCGCCGGCCAGATAGCTGAACTGTTCGCGGGTCTCGCCGTCGGCGTAGCGGACATCGCCGCCGATCTCCCAGCCGCCGTCGCCCCGGTCCATCCGCAGGGCGGCGTTGGCCCCGACCCCGATCGAGGGGGTGCCGAACTGATTGTTGGCGGGGGTGGTCGTGGCGCGGCCGGGGGCGACCGAAACGGAAATGTTCTCCAGGTCCGAAGTCCGCGTCCACACCTGGGCCCGCCACTGGGTCCCCAGGCCCGGCGAGCGGCCAGCGAGAGCGAAGGACAGGCTGGCGCCGGTGGCGCGCGAGGCGGCGCCGTCCAGGCCGCTGTCGCGCCGCTCCTCAAAGGCAGAGGCGCGGATGGAGAGGTCCGTAGCGCCGAGGGTCGGAGCGTAGCGAACCACAGCAGAGCCGGCCTCATACGCAAGGGGTTTGTCGGCCGCCCCTCGACCGGAGCGGACGGGGGTCCAGCCATCGGTGCGCTGCCAGCCGCCGGCCAGGAACAGGTCGCCGGTCGCGAAGGCGCCCTGCCCTCCGACCAGGCCACGCTCACCGGCGAAAATCTCATAATCCCCGCCGCTGGGAACACGGGTGCGTTCGGACAGCTGGACGACGCCGGTCAGAGCGCCGGCGCCATAGGGGCCGGCGCCTGCGCCACGCACGATCAGGGCGCCCTCCAGGCTGACGGGAGGCAGGCCCGACCAGATCACCCAGCCGCCGAAGGGATCGTTCTGCGGCGCGCCGTCGAGTGTCACCAGGGTGCGGCCCGCGCCGGAGCCGGCGATGGAGCGGACCGAGAGGCCCTGGGTGGTTGGGTTAGCGGCGACGCTGGAGGTGCGGCGGAAAAGCTGCACCCCCGGAACGGCGGTCAGGGCCTCGTCGACGCGAGGCGCGGTGGCGATGGCCTCGTCCACCCTGACAACCGAGAAGGCGGCGTCGGTCGGCGATGGAGCCAGCCGCGCGGCCTGCACGGTCACGGTGTCGACGGTCGGCGGCAGGTCCTGGAACATGGGCTAGCCCCTAGCGCGGCAACGCCCGGCCGCAAACCCTCGACCGGCGGATGCCGGCTTCGAGCGAGCAGAACTCCGCAGAGCGGCGACGGTTCGCCTCAGCCGGTCTTTGTTCCCGCCTTTGACGCGTCCGTCCGCGCCTTCTGTCGTCGGGCGAGGTCGAGGAGGTACTGGCGGATGGATTCCGCTTCCTCCTCGCTCACAAGCTCCTTGAACGACACCATCCCCTGCTCCTGCCGGTCGCCGTCTATGACGATGCTCTTGAACACCGCCTTGTCGGTGGTGGCCGGCGAGTAGCGCAGGTCGGGGATGGAGAAGTTGGAGACGCCGCTGGCGCCGTGGCAGACGCCGCAGTTGGCGGCGTAGGCGGCGGTGCCCATGGCGATCTGCTGGGGCGTGCCGGGGGTGGTCGGCAGGTCCGGGAACTCGCGGGTCGAGACCGGCCGGGCGGGCAGTTGTTGCTTGCCGCCGAGCTTGAAGACCAGAAGGCGGCGCGGGCCTTCCGAGCGCGGGTCGACCCCGGCCCCGGCCGAAACAGCGAAGCCGCCGCCGTAGCCGGCCATCAGGGCGATGTACTGCTCGCCGTCGATCTCATAGGTCATCGAGGGGGCGATCACACCGGTCTGGGCGTCGAAGCCCCACAGCTTCTTGCCGGTGCCGGCGTCGAAGGCGGCGAACTCGCCGGTGGCGCTGCCCTGGAAGACTAGGCCGCCGGCCGTGGCCATCAGGCCGCCGTTCCAGGGGCCGTCGTACTCGACCGACCATTTTTCTTTCTGGGTGATCGGGTCCCAGGCGACCAGCCGGCCCTTCAGGGAGGCGCGGATCGCCTTCAGCTGGGCCTCGTCGTCCGGCAGGCCGGCGACCAGGAAGTCGATGCCGACGTTCCAGCCCTTGGACCGGTACTTGAAGCTGGTCACGTCCCCGCCCGGCTGCATGTAGGGGAAGGGGATTTCGTTGGCGGGGATATAGACCAGCCCCGTCTTCGGGCTGAAGGCCATCGGGTGCCAGTTGTGGGCGCCCAGTGGCCCCGGGTTCGACAAGTGCGCGGTCTTCTCGTATCGGGCGCCGGGCGCCTCTACGGGACGGCCGGTGGCCTTATCGATATGGGTCGCCCAGTTGACCCCGGCGACGTACTTCTCGGCCGAGATCAGCTTCCCGTTGGCGCGGTCGAGCACATAGAAGAAGCCGTTCTTGGGCGCCTGCATCAGCACCTTGCGCGGCTGGCCCTCGATGGTCAGGTCGGCCAGGACGATGTGCTGGGTGGCGGTGTAGTCCCAGCTTTCGCCCGGAGTGGTCTGGTAGTGCCAGACATATTCGCCGGTCTCCGGCTTGAGGGCCACGATCGAGGACAGGAACAGGTTGTCGCCGCCGCCCGGGCTGCGGATGTCGCGGTTCCAGGGGGAGCCGTTGCCGACGCCGATGTAGAGCAGGTCGAGCTCGGGATCGTAGGCCATGGAATCCCAGACCGTGCCGCCCCCGCCGATCTTCCAGAACTCGCCGTTCCAGGTCTTGCGGGCGACGTCCTTCATCGCCTTGTCGGAGGCAGCGCCGTCGGTCTCCTTCTCGCCGGGCACGGTGTAGAAGCGCCAGGCCATGTCGCCGGTCTCGGCGTCATAGGCCGAGAGGTAGCCGCGTACGCCCAGCTCGGCGCCGCCGTTGCCGATCAGCACCTTGCCTTTCACCACGCGCGGGGCGCCGGTGATGGTGTAGGGCTTGGACTGATCGACGGTGACCTTGGACCAGACGACCTTGCCAGTCTTGGCGTCCAGCGCCTCCAGGCGGCCGTCCAGGGTGCCGTAGTAGACCTTGTTCCCCCACAGGGCGACGCCGCGGTTGACGCTGTCGCAGCAGGCCTTCACCCCCGTCGCGCGCGGCACCTTGGGGTCGTGCTCCCAGAGCAGCTTGCCATTACGGGCGTCGAAGGCGCGGACCACCGACCAGGCGCTGGTGGTGTACATCACCCCGTCGGCGACCAGGGGCGTCGCCTCGATACCCCGGTTCTCCGGCAGGTCGAAGGACCAGGCCAGGCCCAGCTGCTGGACGTTGCCGGCGTTGATCTTGTCAAGCGGACTGAACCGCTGTTCGGAATAGGTGCGGCCGTGGGTGACCCACTCGCCGGCCTTGCTGTCGGCGGCGGCGATGCGTTCGCCGGTCACCTTGCCACCGCCCTGGCCGCAGGCGGCCAGCACCAGGCTCGCGGCCGCCACAGCAGCCCAGATCGCGCGATTGGCGCCCATCCCTCGTTCTCCCAAGCTCTCAGTTCGCCGTGTCTGATGCGCGGCGTTGAGAGTCAGTATGATCGGGCGACGTGGCGTCAGGCAACGGCCCTTTGAGACGGTCGGTGATGGGGCGTTCGAAGAAGCGCCAGGACAGCCACCCAACGGCGCAGGCCAGGCCGAGGGCGACCGGTACGAACCAGACATGCCAGACCCCGAAGCTAACCGCCATGGCGCCGATGACCAGGGGGTGGGTCAGGTAGAGACTGTATGAGGCGTCGCCCAGGGTCCGGAGCGGGGCAAGGTCGAGCAGGCCGCCGTCGGCTTCGACGCTGGTCAGGCCGATGACCAGCAGCAGCGCCGGGAAGCCCCAGAACAGCGGCCGCCACAGGTCCCACTCGGCCTGGGTAAAGTACATGGTGATATACCAGGCCAGCCCCGCCCCGAAGATGGCCCAGCCTGCGCCCCGGCCGGGCGAGACCCCGGTGTTCATCGCCTTTGCCCAGAGGACGCCGGCCAGGAATTCGAGGATCATCGGATTGGCCAGCATCTCGTAAGCCGGCGGGTGGAAGAAACCGCCGAAGCCGAGCGCCATGAGGACGCAGGTCAGGACCAGCAGGCGGCTGGCCCTGGGGATCAGCAGGCAGGCGGCGAAGATCAGGTAGAAGACGGCCTCATAGTTGAGGGTCCATCCGGGGGCGAGGATCGGGAACGGAAGACCGGCGGGGTTGCGGTGCTGGATGAAGGCCAGGGACTGAAGCACATGGTCCCAGGTCGGCTGCACATCGGTGAATCGGGCGGGCCAGAGCAGGGCGGCGGCGGCGAGGCCCAGGGTGACGGTCCAGTAGAGGGGCACGATCCGGATGGCGCGGCGGCGCAGGAACTCCAGCGGGCGCGTCTCCCGCCCCTCGGTGGTGCGCCACATGATGAAGCCGCTGATCACGAAGAACACGTCGACCCCGGCGGCGCCGATGTCGAAATCGATCCGGGCCCATTGCAGGGTGTGGAAGGCGGCGACCGCGAAGGCCGCCAGGGCGCGCAGGTACTGGACGGACAACAGGGTGGGCATGGTCCCCTCCCCGGGCCACGGTGATGCTGGAGTGATGCGGCGTGGCGAGCGGAACCGCAAGTGCTGGGAACGGTTGGCTGCTACGCGTCCCGACCAGTTCCCATCAGAAGACGGTCTCGAGGCCCGCGAGGATCTTCGTCCAGTCCTGCTCGGTTCGGTCGGCGTACTCGGGATCGACCCAGGCGGTGAGGGTCAGGCGGCAGCCGGCTTCCAACGGGGCGATGTCGATCTCGACGCGGCCCATCTCCGACGAATAGGCGGGGACGCCGAACTCGAAGACCAGACGGCGGGGGCGGTCGATCTCCAGGTAGCGGCCCACATGCTCGGCTTCGACCTCGCCGCGCTGTTCGGTGATGGTGAAGCCGCCGCCGACGACCGGGTCGATCTCGACCCTGGTCATCCGCCCGCCGGGGGTGGCGAACAGGAAGTGGCCGGCTTTTTCCGGATCGAGCCAGGCGTCGAACACCCGCTCGGGCGAGGCGGAATAGCGGTGGCTGACGGACAGTCTGACCAGGTCGGTCATGGGATCGTGCCCTTCCGGTCTTCGTCTTGGAGGATGTCGTCGAGCAGGGCGAGGCGGGCGGACCAGGCCGCCTTCTGGACGGCGATCCACTCACCGGCGGCGTCGAGGGGAGTTGGATCCAACGAAAGCAGGTGTTCGCGGCCGGCGCGACGGCGGCGGATGAGGCCACCGCGTTCCAGCATCCGGATGTGCTTGGAGACGGCGTTGAGGGAGAGGTCGAAGGGCCTCGCCAGCTCAGTGACCCGCGTCTCGCCGAGGGTCAGCCGGGCGAGAATGGCGCGGCGCGTCGGATCGGCCAGGGCCGTCAAGGTCGCATCGAGGTCGGAAGGAGCCGGGGACATCATTCAACCATATGGTTGAATGATGTCCCCGGTCAACGCCCCAAGGGAGTCGAGGGGTACGGGGCGTTCAGAGAAGCCAAAAATCGTCGGCGGCGATCTGGGAGAGGCTGGTGTTGCTGAGCTCGATCACCGACTCGGCCGTCCCCGCGCCGGTGGTGTTGATCTGAACCAGGACGTGGGCGCCCGACTGGACCGCCCTCACCTGCCCCGCGGCGCTGAAGGCCGCCTGGCCGATCCAGGTCAGGTCCCCGAACCCGGTCAGGTCAATCAAGTCGTTCCCGGCATCGTCGAAGTCGGTGACCTTGTCCCGCGTCAGGGCCAGAACCCCGCTGTCCCCGGGATTGAAGACGAAGACGTCGGCGCCGGCGCCGCCGGTCATGGTGTCGGTCCCGCCGCCGGCCAGGATGCGATCGTCGGTGTCGGCGCCGATACGGGTAGCGCCCCAGTCACGGATGAAGCCGTGGCCGTTGTCGGCCCCGAACTTCTCATAGAATTCCGCCAGATAGGGTCGCGCGCCGGCGTAAGTCTCGACATCGATGAACTGGTCGCGGACCACGGTGTCGCCGTGGACGTAGATGTCGAGGAAGTCGCCCGACAGTTCGCCGACCTCGTCGGCGGCGGCCCCAGTGCCCATGTCGATATGATTGGCGCCGTCGATGACCGCCAGGTGCTTGTTGCCGCCGGGCGAGAATTCGAAGGCGTCCTTCCGGTGCTGAACCGTCTGGCCGGCGTCGCCGGTGTCGCCCGTGCCGGTCAGGGTCAGAACCGGGACGGTGACATTGGTCCAGCTGTTGTTGGTGGCGTTTTCATAATAGAGGCCGGTCCAGTACTCGGCGTTGATCATGGTCGCGGCTTCGGCCTTGGACTCGCCGAACACCGGATAGAGGGCGCTGGTCGGCACGCCCTGGGGCGAGATCAGGATGGCGGCCTCATAGAAGGGCTCGTGCGAGCCGGCGTAGGCGGCCTGGGCGCTGTCGGTCCCGATCAGCAGTTGGGCGGTGAAGGCGCCTTGGCTGTGGCCGGCGATAATCGGAGTCTCCAGGTCGGCCACGAACCCGGCCGGCAGGTTATCGGCCAGCAGATCGGCCGCATTGGCGGCGAGGAACTTCATGTCCAGCACCCGCTCGACCGTCGACTGGGGATCCGAGCGTGGGAAATAGAGGGCGGTCAGCAGATCGGCGTAGCTGTCCAGGTGGGTCGGGCAGACAACGATATAGCCCTGGGCCGCCAGCGCCTCGGGCGTTGCCTCGGCGATGCCAGGGTTGGTGGTGTTGCCGTGGCTGTAGAAGATCACCGGATAAGTTCCGGGCGTATCCGGGGTGTAGATGCGCACGTCCATGATCCGGTCGTGACTGGTCGCCCCAGTGACGTAGTCGCGACCGGTGTCGACGGAAATTAGCACTGTGGCGGCCATACTGTCTTCCTCCTTCGGGTTCTGCTGGATCGCGCGTCGAGGCGCGGCCATGCCCAGACTGAGCCCAGCATTCCTTATTGTCAATAATCGACAATTGGCCGTCGTCCGGCCTCGCTCTTGCCGAACCCTGCGTAAGCGCGGCAGAGGCTGCACAGACGTTGGAGAAACCCATGACCCAGACCCACGCCGGCCGCACCGTTCTGATCACCGGCGCCTCGTCCGGGCTGGGCCGGCGGTTCGCAATCATCCTGGCCGCCGCCGGGGCCAAGGTCGCCGTCTGCGCCCGCCGCACCGACCGGCTGGCCGACCTGGTGGGCGAACTCACCGCCGCCGGCGGCACGGCCGCCGCCTTCGCGATGGATGTCCAGGACGAGGCCAGCGTCATTGCCGCCTTCACCGCCGCCGAGGCGGAGCTTGGCCCGATCGACACGGTGATCGCCAACGCCGGCATGAACAACGAGGGCATGGCGGTCGACATCCCGGTCGAGGAATTCCGCACCGTCCTCGATATCAACGTCACCGGCGCCTTCCTGACCGCCCGCGAGGGCGCGCGCCGGATGATCGCGGCCGGCAGCAAGGAGAGCGGCCGAGGCCGGATCGTGCTCATCGCCTCGATCGGCGCCCACACGGTGCTGCCGGGCCTGGCCGCCTACTGCGCCTCAAAGGCGGCGGTGGCCCACATGGGCAAGGCCCTGGCCCGCGAGTGGGCCAACCGGGGCATCTGCGTCAACGTGGTCTGCCCCGGCTACATCGAGACCGAGATCAACAGCGACTGGTTCGCGGCCGAGGGTGGCAAGAAGCAGGTAGCCGGCTTCCCGCGCCGCCGCCTGATGGAGCAAAGCGACCTTGACCCGGTCATCACCTGGCTGACCAGCGACGCGTCGAAGTCGGTCACCGGCAGCGTGGTGACGGTGGACGACGGGCAGAGCCTTTAGCGCAGTACACCTACTGTCGACACGCCTGTGTTTCCGGCGTCCGACTCGGTCGCGGTGACCGTTACCGAATACGCCTCGACCCCGGCCTTCATCGGAAACTGCACCGTAAAGGTCGAGGGCTCCCCTGCGTATGTCATCGGCACAGTGACCGCCTCGCCGCCGCTGTCTGGCCTGATCCAGGCGGTGACCGTGTAGTGGTCCGCGTTCCAGAGACCACCAGGCGTCACCGGACAGCCGCACATCAGCGTGACCGTGGCCTCCAGGGTGAGGGTCTCTTTGCTGGGCATGGCCACCACGTTGACGGCCAGGCCAGGCATCTCGATCACCCAGCCGTCTCCGACCGGCTTCTGGCCAGGCAACAGCCAGCGCATGGTGCTGACCGCGACCGGGTCGCTTCCAACGCCCGGCTTGCCAGGGCCGGTGGCGGTGACCCGAACCAGGGTCGGCTCGGTAATGTCCAAGGTCGTCCGGAAGGCTGCATCGCCCTCACCGGCCAACACGGCGTGGCGTTCTTTCGGCTGGACGACGAGACGCTCGGTGTCCCCGGTCCCGCCCACGGTCTTTCCTTCCGCCAGCAGGCGCTTGTCGTCGGTCACGGTCGTCAGCTCAATCCTGACCCCGCCCATCGAGGTTCCGATGAACTTGGCGTCCTTGCTCAGCACCCGCACGACCACTTCGGTCGGCTCGGCCAGCGCCGGCCCGGCCACAAGGGCCAGGATGCCGCCGAAGATCACCGCCAGTTCTCGCATGGACGCCTCCTCAGGCCTTGTCGAACTTGTCCTTGCGACGATGCCCCAGCAGCATCCGCTGTTCCAGTCGCGCCCTTAGGGCGGTGTAGTAGGCATCGAGGAATTCGGCGTCGCTTTCGTCGGGGTATGGCTGCCAGTCGATCTTCCGGCGGATGCGCTGGGCGACGGCGGCCATGGTCTTGCGATCGCGGGTGCGCAGGACCTGTTCGAGGACATGGAGTTCCTTCACGCCGTAAGCGTCCAGCTGTTTGCTGGTGAAGGCGAAGCGGCTGTTGGCGCCGGTTCCGGCGGCGGCCATATCCGGCAGCAGCGAGCGCTTGGGGGTCCGGACCACCCAGGTGCCGGCCACCAGGTCGCCGGCCCGCAGGCGATCCTTGTTGAACAGCGGGAAGAACAGGAAGATCCCGGTCCATATGGCGATCAACAGCGCGGTCATCCCCTCGGCGCCGCCCGAGAACGAGCCGATGAGCAGCAGGGTGACCGGGGTGGCGAACTCGATCTCGCGCATGATGTTGCGGGTGATCACCGCCTCGGCGGTCAGCCGGCCGCCGTCCCGCGCGGCGACCCGCAGGCCCATGATCCGCTTGCCGATGGTGGCGGCGCGCGGCGACAGTTCGAAGCCGATGAACCAGGCGTTGCGCAGGAAGAAGGAGCCGAGCGCCCAGACGATGTAGACGTGGGTCAGCCCCTTCATGCCCAGAGCCCCCAGGATCGACAGGCACAGCCAGGAGAACAGCACCAGGGTGACGATCTGGATCAGCCAGTCGATGATGAAGGCCCCGGCCCGCTGGCCCGCGTCGCCGATGCGCAGGTTGAGGTCGACTCCCTCGGGCGTGACCAGCGAGCGGCGGAGGGCGGCCTCGGCCCGCTCGACGGGATCATAGGTCGACATTGGCGGCCCTCCCCTTTTCGAGACGACGCGGCCGGGGCAGGTAGAAGTAGGCCAGCCACAGGACGCCTGAACCGATGCCGATGCTGTAGCGGAGGACGTCGGAGGTGATCAGCTGGCGCCCGAGTCCCTCCAGCAGGCCGGCGATCAGCAGCATGATGACCACCCCGGCCATGACCGCGCCGGTCGCCCTGCCCGCCTCCGCGGCGGAGTCGAGGCGGGTTTTCTCACCGGGGAAGGCCACGGCCAGGCCGATCTTGAAGCCCGCCGCGCCGGCTATGATGATGGCGAAGAGCTCTGTCACCCCGTGGATCATCAGCCAGCCGGCGAACTCGAAGCCCAGGCCCTTGCTGGCAAACACCTGGACCATGGCGCCGAGAAGCACGCCGTTAGACATCAGCAGCATGGCGGTGGGGACGCAGAAGGCGAAACCCAGCGCGAACGCGAACAGGCTGATCTGGGCGTTGTGGGTGAACAACATGGCGGCGAAGGCAGACAGCTCGTTGGTGTCGTCGGGCTTGTCGTAGAGGGTCTTGCGCAGGAACTCGGCGCTGGCGGTGGGATCGCGGCCGCCGGCCATCTGCGGATCGACCATCGCATAGAACCAGTCGGGGTTCTGGGCGACCATCAGATAGCCGACCACCCCTGCCAGGATGGTGATAGCGGCGGAGACCAGGGTCTCCTTCCAGATCGACTTGACCCCATTCGACCAGCCGGTGGCGAAGTAGCCGGCGATGCGCTCCCCGAGCCGGGGCCGTGCGCCGTAGACCAGGAAGTAGGCGCGGGCGCAGAGACCTTCCAGATAGTCGACCAGGGCCTGGTCCAGCGAGGTGGCGCGGGCCACCGACAGGCTGGACAGGGCAGAACGGTAGAGGACGGGGATGGCCAGCAGCTGGTCGTCGGTCAGGGACCTGGGCCCCTTCTGCTCGACCTTTTCGAGCAGGAAGTTCAGGCGGCGCCAGTCGGCTTCGCGCTCCTGGCGGAACTGGTGGCTCTTGAGCTGGAGGACGGCCATCGATCGTTCCCTACAGCAGGTTGCGGCGTTTGATGTCGAGGTAGGCGTTGATCACCGCCGGTCCGACCTGATCGACCGGCGCCTCGACCAGTTGCACCCCCATTCGGCGCAGGCGCACCATGACCACCTCCCGCTCCTTGATCAGGGCGGCGGCGGTGACCGCGCGGGAGACGTCTGCTCCCTCCAGCGGCTCGGCGCGGGCCAGACTCTCCAACTCCTCGTCCTGCAGCAGCACGAACAGCACCAGGTGGCGTTTGAGCAGGCGCTTGAGATTGTCCAGCATCAACTCGGCGCCGATGCTGTCGGTGAACTCGGTGAAGATGATGATCAGGGAGCGACGATCGAGGTCGCCCGACAGAGTGGTCAGGCCCAGGGTGAAGTTGGTCTCTTCCGCCGCGTAGTCGAGGCGGGCGACGAGCCGCTGGATCAGGGGGAAGGACTGCACCCCCGATACCGCCCCGGTGGACAGGCGCGGACGGGCATCGAACCCGAAAAGGCCGACCCGGTCGCCGGTGGCCAGGCCGATGTAGGCCAGCAGCAGGGCGGTGTTGATCGCCCGGTCCACGCGGGGAACGCCGCGCACCGGCTCGCACATGGTGCGGCCGGTATCGATGGCCATGACGATCGTATGGTTGCGCTCGGTGCGGCGCTCCTGGCTGACCAACTTGCCGTGGCGGGCCGATTGCTTCCAGTCGATGGTGCGGTGGTCCATGCCGGCCAGGAAGTCGCGCAGGGCGTGGAACTCGCTGCCCTCCCCCGTCTCGATCTGTTCCTTGAGGCCGTGCAGGGCGTCTCGGGAGAACAGGCGCAGGGCCTCTTCCTGGACCGCCTTGATGTTGGGGGTGACCGGGGCGGTGTGGTCCAGCCTCGGTGAGACCTGATCCCAGGCCAGGCCCAGAGGGCCGGTCCAGCGGATCCACAGCCGTTCGAGCATCGCCTCGCCCCGGCGCAGGGGGGTGACGATCAGTTCGGCGGCGGTTTCCTTGTCACGCACCGGCGCGATCACCCGACGCGGGGCGATGGTCAGGAGGTCGTTGCCCTCCAGCATCAGCTCGGCCTTGCGGGGCGAGAAGAGGGTGATGAAGCGGACGGCCACGCGCGTGGCGGCGCCGACCCCGACAGCCATGGAGCCCGGCGCATCAAGGATCACCTCCGGCGCACGGCGCAGGCGGGTGAGGCCGCCGTCCAGAGTGACCAGCAGCACCATCAGCCCCGACCAGGCCACCCCGACGAGCCACAGCTGTTGCGCCAACACGCCGGCCACGGCGGCGATGGGTGCGCCCATCGCCGTCAGGACCACCGCGGTGCGCGTGGGATAAATCACCGAGGCGCCTCGATCTGGGTGATGAGGGCGGTCAGGGCGTCATCGACCTTGCGGCCCTCGATCTCGGCCGCCGGAGACAGGATCACCCGGTGGCGGAGGGCCGGCAGGGCCAGGGCCTTGATGTCGTCCGGGATAACGTAGTCGCGGCCGTTGAGCACCGCTCGCGCCCGGCCGGCGGCGGCCAGCATAGCGGCGCAGCGGGGCGACACGCCGGTCTCGAAATCGGCCGACTCCCGCGTGGCGCGGGCAATGGAGACGACATAGCCGCCGATCTCATCGGTCAGCCTGACGGAGGCCAGCAGGTCGGCGATGCCGGCCAGGTCTTCGACCGAGACCACGGTTTCGACGCCGAGGGCCGTGGGGTCAGGTTGGCCGGTGCGGGCGCCGAACCGGGCGACGATAGCCTTCTCTTCTTCGGCCGACGGGTAGGGAAGCGTCTGCTTGAACAGGAAGCGGTCGAGCTGGGCTTCCGGAAGCGGATAGACGCCCTGCTGCTCGATCGGGTTCTGGGTGGCGACGACCATGAACCGCTCGCCCAGGTCATGGCGCACGCCGTCGAGAGTGACTGTGCGTTCCTGCATGGCTTCCAACAGAGCCGCCTGGGTTTTCGGCGGGGTGCGGTTGATTTCGTCGGCCAGCAGCAGGTCGCAGAAGATCGGGCCGCGCGTCAGGGTGAAGGCGCTGGTCTGGAAGTTGAAGATGTTGGCCCCGACGATGTCGCCGGGCATCAGGTCGGGCGTGAACTGGATGCGGCCGAAGCTGACGCCCAGGGTGCGGGCGAAGGTCTGGGCCAACAGGGTCTTGGCCGTTCCCGGAGGGCCTTCGAGCAAAATGTGGCCCTTGGCCAGCAGGGCGATCAGCATCAGGTCGATGGTGTCGGCCTGACCCACCACGGTCTTGGCCACTTCGCCGCGGATGCGGGTGGCGAGGGCTTGCGCCTCAGCGACGTTCACGGGTCATCTCCAGTCTCCAGGCATACAGGCGGCGGGCGGCGTTGAGGGCCGCGCCGAGGTCTTGCGCAGCGGCGGCCTCGCGCCGCAGCTGGGTGAAGGGGGGCTGGCCGGCCTGATCGGACAGCCGGTCGAGCAGGGCTTCCAGATCGGTTTCGGCAAGGGACGGCGGGGCGCCGACGGCGCGGGCTGCAACGCCGCGCACCCAGAGGGCGTAGCGCTCGACCATCCGGTGCTCACGGCGGGCCAGGCGGATCAGGGCGGCGGAGTTGTCGGCCAGCCCCTGCTTGCCCAGCGCGATGGCCCTGCCCTTCTCCAGCGGGGGGCCGAAGCGGCCGGCGGCCTGGACCGCCAGCAGCAGGGCGGCCAGGCCCAGCGCCAGGGTGACGCCCAGGAACGGCGGCTCGAGGATCAGCTGCAGCAGATTGCGCTCGCTCTTCAGCCCGTTCAGCGACACGTCGAAGACCACGGGGCCGCCGCCGTCTCGAGCGACCTCCAACAGTTCCAGGCCGGCCTTGGCGGTGGCGATGTCACTGATCCCATGGGTGTTGAGCAGGTCAGGATCGGAAAGGACCCATTCCTTGCCCAGCCGGCCCAGCACCGTGCCGCCGCTGGCGTCGACGATCACCGGGGTCAAGCCGCCGCCGGTGACGGTTCGGAAGCCGTCGATCGGTCCCGTGCGGGCGAAGGGCCGACCATCGGCCCAGGTGAGCACCCGCTTGGCCACGCCCTTGCGGATCTGCATCCTGGCCTGGCCCTCCTTGCCGTTGAACGGCCCCAGGCTCTCCTTGTCGGTGAAGGTGTCGCGACCCCGCACCCATCCGCGGCTGGAGGGGCCTGAGTCCCATTTCGGCAGGACGATCAGGCGGGGACCGTCAAAGAGCACCTTCTCAATGGTCTCGGGATCGGCATGGATGGGGGGTGTCAGGATCAGCAGGGAATTCTCGTCCCAGACCTGGGTCTCGCGGCTGATTTCGACGTCGGTCGCCGTGCCGCGCAGCAGCTCGATCACCCCCGCGTAGCCGATCGCCGACCTGGACAGGGCGTGGGCGCGGCCGTCGTCCCCCTTGTCCCACTCCGACCCGAAGGCGCCGAACACCAGGCTGCCGATGAATGCCAGCACGCCGATGACCACCAGCCACAGGACCAGCATGGCCGAGAAGGGTCCGGCGCGGACGCGGGCGCGGCGGGCGGGGGCGAAGGGCTGGGCCTTTCTCACGCCGCCGGCCCCGCAAAGAGGCGCTCATAGGCGGCGCGGGCGGCCAGCCAACCGGCCTCGTCCACCGGCCGGCCGCCGAAGTAGCTGCGCTCGACGATCTCGGCGATCAGGGTGAAGGCTGGGCGGGTCACCTCCGGCAGCCCCGGAAGCGCGGCGATATCGCGACTGGTCAGGGAGGGGCCGATCAGCTGGGGTTTGCGTTTGATGATTTCGGCGACGCCCCGCAGAAGAAGCATGTGGACCGCTTCGTCGTAGCGGCCCTCCGCGGCCAGGGCGTCGGCGTCGAGCAGCAGGACGCGGGCCTGTTCCCGGTCCGGGCGCCAATCGGTCTGGCCGGTCGGGCCGCCCTTGACCTTGCCGGTCCAGCCGAGACGGACCCCGAACAGCTCGCGGACGATGAAATAGACCAGCAGGGCGACCACGATCGCGGCGGCGGTCCACAGCAGGATGTTGAAGGCCGGGCCCATGGTCTGAAAGAAGGAGCCCAGGGCCTTCAACCATTCCGGCGGCGGTTTGGGCGGCGGCACGGCCGGCAGGACATGCTGCAGCGCCCTGTCGTCCAGCATTGCCTTGTGGGCGCGCTCAAGGGTCGCCGGGTCCACGGAGCCGGCGGTCGATACGCCCGGCACGGAAGTGGTCGGCTGGCTCATCCCCGTCGGCGATACTAGGCGAGGTTTCAGGCAACACAACCTGTCGACTGCCGTTGTTTTGGGCTTCTGGCAGAACGGTGTGCGGGGGGCGGAACAAAACCCCCGGCAGGCGCTTCACACCTCGGCCGTCGGGTCCTGTGCCGCGTTGGAGCTACCCCGTGAAAATCGCTCAAGTCGCCCCCCTATACGAAGCCGTCCCGCCCCTGCTCTATGGGGGTACGGAGCGGGTCGTCGCCTACCTGACCGATGCCCTGGTGGAGCTTGGCCACGAGGTCACCCTCTTCGCCAGCGGCGAAAGCCTGACCCAGGCAACGCTTTGTCCGGGGCGAGCGCAGGCGATCCGGCTGGACCCCAATCCGCTCAAGTCAGACCTGGCCGCGCACATGACCATGCTGGCCGAAGTGCGGAGCCGGGCGCATGAGTTCGACCTGATCCACTTCCACACCGACATGATCCAGTTTCCGATGTTCCAGGACATCGCCCACCGGACGCTGACCACCCTGCATGGGCGGCTCGACCTGGAGGACCTGACGCAGGTCTACCGGCAATGGCCGATGTATCCGATGGTCTCCATTTCCGATGATCAACGGCGCGGTCTGCCCCACGCCAACTGGGCGGGAACGGTGCAGCACGGCCTGCCCTCCCAGTTGCTGGAGTATTCGCCCAGGGGCTCGGGATACCTGGCGTTCCTGGGGCGGATCTCGCCCGAGAAGCGGCCGGACCGCGCGATCGCCATCGCCAAGGCGGCCGGGATGCCGCTGAAGATCGCCGCCAAGGTGGATAACGCCGACAAGCAGTATTTCGCCGAGGTGATTGAGCCGCTGATCGCCGGCGACCCGTCCATCGAGTTTATCGGTGAGATCAACGAGGTGCAGAAGTCCGCTTTCCTGGGCGGGGCAGAGGCGCTGCTGTTCCCGATCGACTGGCCGGAGCCCTTCGGGCTGGTGATGATCGAAGCCATGGCTTGCGGCACGCCGGTGGTGGCCTGGCGCAACGGTTCGACCACCGAGGTGATCGAGCCGGGCGAAACCGGCTGGCTGGTGGAGAGCCTGGACGATGCGGTCGCCGCCGTGCGCAAGGCGTTGGCGCTCGACCGGGCGGCGATCCGGGCCCGGTTCGAGCTGCGTTTCTCGGCCGTAGCCATGGCCCGCCGCTATGTCACCCTTTACGGCGACCGCCTGGCGAGTCTTCCGTTTGGGGAAACCACATCCTCGCCACCTTCGTTGAATACCTCGGCGGACTTGAATCTGGCCCGCATAGCGTAAACGACGAGGGGGCGCATGAACGACGTCGCGGTTATCGCCCCGGTCCTCGATGAGCAGCGGAACGAAGGCCCCTTGAAGATGCTGGCCCTGAAGGCCGGCGACTGCTTCCTGGTGGCCGACGGGCATGGCGACATCCTGGGCGGGTCGGACGGCCTGTTCCAGGCGGATACCCGGACCCTGTCTCGCCTGCGGCTGCTGATCGGTGGCAGCAGCCCGACCGTACTGAGTTCGGGGGTGTCGGCCGACAATGTGATGTTCACCTTCCACGGCGCCAACCGGCCACTGCCACCGGCAGGCGGGCGGGTGGTTGCGCCCGGCGTGTTGCATGTGGAACGCCAGCGGCTGGTCCACGGTGAACGGCTCTATGAGCGCATTCGGCTCACCAACCACGGCCTGGACGAGGTGCTGGCCCCGGTGTCCGTGGAGTTCGCGGCCGATTTCCGCGACATCTTCGAAGTGCGTGGCAACACCCGGCGCAGGCGTGGGCGGCTGGAGCGGCCGACGCTGGACGGGCGGACCGTCTCGTTCCGCTACGAAGGGCTGGACGGCGTGACGCGGACCAGCGTCATTTCCTTTTCAGAGCCCCCTGCCCGGCTGACCATCGAACGCGCCGACTTCCTGGCCGCCTTCGGGCCGCGGGCCAGTTTCGAACTGTTCCTGGAGGTGGGGCCGGCCGCCGACGGCATTCCCGACGAGGACCGCTTCCGCACGGCCGCCGCAGCCGCCCGCCGGGCCATGCGGACCCGCACCCGGGCGGGCGTGACGCCGCGCAGCGACAGCCCCGCGTTCAACCGCTGGACCGGGCAGTCGCGGGCCGACCTGGCGTTGCTGACCACAGAGCTGCCGACCGGTCGCTATCCCTACGCCGGGATTCCGTGGTTCTCGACGCCATTCGGGCGGGACGGGATTCTGACCGCCTGGGAAATGCTGCTGTTCGATCCCGGATTGGCGGCCGGGGTCCTGAGCTATCTGGCCTCGCGCCAGGCGACGCAGGCCGATCCGTTCCGCGACAGCCAGCCCGGCAAGATCATGCACGAGACCCGTCAGGGCGAGATGTCGACGCTCGGCGAGGTGCCATTCGGGCTGTACTATGGCGGGGTCGACACCACCCCGCTGTTCGTCGCCCTGGCCGGCGCCTATGCGCGGCGGACCGGGGATCTGGCGCTGATCCGGCGGATATGGCCGGCGTTGACCAGAGCCATCGGCTGGCTGGAGACCTATGGGGACTCCAATGGCGACGGGCTGATCGACTATGCCCGCGCGGCCGAGACGGGGCTGTCGAACCAGGGCTGGAAGGATAGCTACGACTCCGTCTTCCACAGCGACGGCAAGTTCCCCAAGGGACCGGTGGCCCTGGTGGAAGTGCAGGGCTACGCCTTCGCCGCCTGGCGGGCGATGGCCGACCTGGCCCGGCGGCTGGGCGAACCGGGCGCCGACGCCTGGGAGGCCAAGGCCGAAGCGGTCCGAGCGGCCGTCGAGGAGCGATTCTGGATGGACGATGTCGGCGGCTATGGCATCGCCATCGATGGCGATGCCATAGCCGCCGACATCGTCCATCCAGA
>NZ_JAAALA010000021.1 GCF_009905535.1 Caulobacter sp. SLTY
CGGATGTGTGCCCGCGCCGCACATGTAGAGGCCCTTCACCGGCGCCCGGTGGGCCCCGTGCCCCAGCACCGGCCGGGCGGAGAACAGCTGGTCCAGGCTCAGCACCCCGTGGAAGATGTCCCCGCCGACCAGGCCGAAGTCGCGCTCCAGGTCGAGGGGGCTCTTGATCTGCCGGCCCAGCACCGAGGCCTTGAAGCCCGGCGCCCACTTGTCGACCGTGGCGATCATCAGGTCGGCGACCTCCTCGCGGTGGTCGTCCCATGACCGGCCGTCGCTGAGTTCCGGCGCCACATGCTGACAGAACAGGCTGGCCACATGCTGGCCCGCGGGACTGAGGCTGTCGTCCAACGTCGATGGGATCAGCATCTCGACGATCGGCTCCTTGGACCAGCCGTGGGTCCGCGCGTCGATCCAGGCCCGCTCCATGTAAGCCAGCGTCGGCGCCATGATGATGCCGGCGGTCATGTGGTCACCGTTGTCCGGCCGGCAGGTGAACTTCGGCAGCTCGCTCAGCGCCACGTTCATCCGGAAGGTGCCCGACCCCGACCGGTACCGCGCGATCCGCTCGTTGAAGTCCCCCGGCAACAGGGTCGGATCGACCAGCTTCTCGAACAGCAGCTTGGGGTGGATGTTGGACACCACCGCCCGCGCCCGCAGGGTCTCGCCCGAGTCGGTGACCACCCCCACCGCCTTGCCGTTCTCGACCAGCACCTCTGCTACCCCGACCCCGGTGCGAATCTCGACGCCCTTCTCGCGCGCCGCCGAAGCGATGGCCTGGCTGATGGCGCCCATGCCGCCGATGGCATGGCCCCAGGCGCCCTTCTTGCCGTTCACCTCGCCGAACACATGGTGCAGCAGCACATAGGCCGAGCCCGCCGCGTAGGGGCTGGCGTAGTTGCCCACCACCCCGTCGAAACCCAGCACCGCCTTGATCGGATCGCGCTCGAACCATCCATCCAGCCAGTCCCCCGCCGACTGCGAGAACAGCGCCAGCAGGTCGCGCCGGGCCGTGGTGTCGAGGCTCACCACCCGCTTGCCCAGGGTGGCGCTCTTGAGCAGTTCGGGCAGCGCCTGCAGCCAGCCGCCCTCGACCATGTCAGGCGGCGTCTGCAGCACCACGTCGCGCAGGACGTCGGCGATCGCGTCCAGCCGGTCGTTGTAGGCGTCGAGCCGGTCGGCATCCTTCTGCGAGAACCTCGCCACCTCCGCATGGGTCCGCCCCTCGCCGGTGACCAGGCTGTCGCTGTCGCTGACCGGCAGGAAGTTGGCCGCCCGCCGCTCGACGACCTTCAGGCCATGCCGGGGCAGATCCAGGTCGGCGATGACCTTGGGATTGAGCAGGCTGACCGTGTAGGCGGCCACGCTGTTGCGGAAGCCAGGGTGGAATTCCTCGGTCACCGCCGCCCCGCCGACCACGCCGCGCTTTTCCAGCACTGTGACCTTCAGCCCCGCCCGGGCCAGGTAGAAGGCGCAGGTCAGGCCGTTGTGGCCGCCACCGATAACAATGATGTCGCTCATGACGCTGGTGTAGAGCGCGCGGCGGCCGCTCCGCAACCGTCAGCCATCCTGCGCCGCCGCCCGCTCCAGCGCCCGCCGGTTGACGATATCGATCCGGCCATAGCCCAGGCGGATCGCCCCGACCGCTTCCAGCTCGCCCAACCAGCCGTTCACCGCCTTACGGCTGAACCCCAGCATCTCGGCGATGTCGGTCTGGTTGGCCGCCACCGTGTCGGAGGCCAGGGCCAGCATCATCAGCCGCGAAGCCAGCTGGGCCCTTGGCGGCAGCGCCACCCGCTCGGCCGCCACCTGAACGTTGAACTGCAGCTGGCGATAGATCAGCTGGGCCACCACCTGCCACACCCCCGGCCAGCTTACCGCCACCTGGCGCAAGGCGGCGTCCGACAGGACCAGCACCAGGCTGCGCGCGCCCGCCACCGCCGTGACGAGCCTTGGCCCACCGCCGAACACCGGACTCTGCCCAATGGCGGCGCCCGGCCCCAGCACGCCGATGAGCGCCTCGCGGTCCCCCGGGGCCTGGGCGAACAGCCTAAGCCGCCCTTCCAGCACCATCAGGATCCCCGCCGCCTCGTCGCCCTCGCCATGCGCCCACTCCCCCGGCGCCAGCCAGCGCAGGCGGGCGGCGGCCAGCAGCGCCTGGCGCAGGCCCGCCGGATGGTCGGCCAGCCAGCCCATGCGCTCGATCTGGTCACGGTAAGGGGCGAGGAGCGGGTCCATGGCCCAACTGTTACCCTGGTGACAATCTCTTGTCTCTGGTCGTGGCCTGATGCCGGCAGCGAAGGAGGACGCCATGATCCAGGAAGCCCTGACCATCGAGAAGCTGCCCGGCTGCGGCGCCATGGTCCATGACGTCGACCTGTCGCGGGTCGACGCCAAGATGGCCGATGTCCTGCGCGAGGCGCTGTTCGAGCACGGTGTGCTGTTCTTTCGCGGCCAGACGCTGAGCCGCCAGCAGCACCTGGACCTGGCCCGCGCCTTCGCCCCGATCGACGTCAACCGCTTCTTCCCGGCCGATCCGGAGTGGCCGGAGATCGCCAAGGTCGAGAAGACCAAGGACCAGACCAGCAACATCGGTGGCGGCTGGCACACCGACCACAGCTACGACGCCGAACCGGCCCTCGGCTCCATCCTGGTCGCCCGCGACCTGCCCCCCAGCGGCGGGGACACCCTGTTCGCCGACATGTATGCGGCCTGGGAAAGCCTGTCGCCCGAGCTGCAGGACCGGGTGCGCCACATGAAGGCGATCCATTCCACCGCCCATGTCTTCGGCGAGGGCGGCGCCTATGCCAACTCCGACCAGGACGCCCTGTCCGGCAGCCGCGACCTGCCCGAGACGGTGCATCCGGTGGTCATCAAACATCCGGGCAGCGGCAAGCCCGTCCTCTACGTGAACCCCGCCTTCACCACCGGCTTCGTCGGCCTGTCGAAGGAGGAAGGCCAGGAGCTGCTCTACCAGCTGCTGCCCAACGCCATCGCCAAGAAGCGCACCTATGCCTTCCAGTGGGAACCGGGCTCGGTCGCCATCTGGGACAATCGCGCCACCTGGCACTTCGCCAAGAACGACTACCACGGCCATTACCGACTGATGCACCGGGTGACGATGGCCGGGGTCCCGCTGGAAGCGGCGTTCTAGCCGACCGACCACGATGTTCGTCAGTCGCTCCCCCTCTGGGGGAGCTGTCCGGCGCGAATACGCGACGGGCTGAGGGGGCAGCGCCGGACCTTCAGGACAAGGCGCGTTCTGGCGCTGCTTTGACAGCTGAGTTCATGGTCAATCCGAAACGCCGGCCCGCCTCCACCACCACGCGCTACGCGCGCGGTTCCCCGCCCCGAAAGGGGCCCGAATTTCATATTGCCGCCGTCCCAAAGCAAAAGGCCCGCCGTTGCCGGCGGGCCTTCGCATTCTCAGAGACAGCGGCGGCTTAGGCCGCCCCCGCCCCGCCCTTCTTCTCGGCGTAGATGACCAGCGGCTGGGCGCGGCCTTCCACCACCTCGGCGTTAACCACCACTTCTTCCACGCCCTCATAGCTGGGCAGGTCGAACATGGTGTCGAGCAGGATGCCTTCCATGATCGAGCGCAGGCCGCGGGCGCCGGTGCGGCGGGCGATGGCCTTGCGGGCCACGGCCGAGAGGGCGTCGTCGGTGAACTTCAGGCCGACGTTCTCCATCTCGAACAGGCGGCCGTACTGCTTGATCAGTGCGTTCTTCGGCTCGGTCAGGATGGTCATCAGCGCCGCCTCGTCGAGGTCCTCAAGCGTGGCGATGACCGGCAGGCGTCCGATGAATTCGGGGATCAGGCCGAAGCGCTGCAGGTCGTCCGGCTCGACGCCGCGCAGGATCGCGCCGGTGCGCCGCTCGTCCGGATCGGCCACCTTGGCGCCGAAGCCGATCGAGGTGCCCGCGCCGCGGTTGGCGATGATCTTCTCGAGGCCGGCGAAGGCGCCGCCGCAGATGAACAGGATGTTGGCCGTGTCCACCTGCAGGAACTCCTGCTGGGGATGCTTGCGGCCGCCTTGCGGGGGCACGGAAGCCACGGTGCCTTCCATGATCTTCAGCAGCGCCTGCTGGACCCCCTCGCCCGACACGTCGCGGGTGATGGAGGGGTTGTCCGACTTGCGGCTGATCTTGTCGATTTCATCGATGTAGACGATGCCGCGCTGGGCCCGCTCGACGTTGTAATCGGCGGCCTGGAGCAGCTTCAGGATGATGTTCTCGACATCCTCACCGACATAGCCGGCCTCGGTCAGAGTCGTCGCGTCGGCCATGGTGAACGGCACGTCGATGATCCGGGCCAGGGTCTGGGCCAGCAGGGTCTTACCGGTGCCCGTCGGGCCGACGAGCAGGATGTTCGACTTCGAGAGCTCGATGTCCGAGTTCTTGGTCGCGTGGTTGAGGCGCTTGTAGTGGTTGTGGACCGCCACCGAGAGCACCTTCTTGGCGTGCTCCTGGCCGATCACATAGTCGTCGAGGACTTCGCGGATCTCCTTCGGAGTCGGGACACCGTCCTTCGACTTCACGAAGGCAATCTTGTGCTCCTCGCGGATGATATCCATGCACAGCTCGACGCATTCATCACAGATGAACACGGTCGGGCCGGCGATCAGCTTGCGCACCTCATGCTGGCTCTTTCCGCAGAAGGAGCAGTACAGGGTGCTTTTCGAGTCGCCGCTGGCGGCCTTGGTCATATCGCTTCTCACACTCCGGTGGCGCGTCGGCCTTATCGCTTCAACGCCCCCTCCCCGCGGAACGATCCTGCGAGCAGAAATCGCAGGTTACACTGGGCGGGTTGTCTAAACCTTGACATTCCCCGATCTGCTGCGTCGCGGCAAGCGCCGCGATGCCACAGGGATCGGGATTCCGGTCACGGATGGACCGTCTCTGCGTCGTTAAGCTTGAAATGGTGCGCCGTTTGTAGCGGTACAATGGGCATATTGGCGTCGCATCGCCTTAATGTGACGAATCGTGATGCAAGCGACGCGAGATTGGGGAAGGGCCCACGCATTTGGGCCGTATGGGGATTGATGGCGCGCAGAGCGACGATGTTGGGCCGACTCAACGTGGGCGGAGGGATCATGACCGATCCCCTGCATGAGATCGGCTTGGTCGCCTTCGACTTCGACGGCACCATGACGGTGAAGGACAGCTTCACCGCCTTCCTGGCCTGGCGGGCGGGCGGGGTTCGCTATGCCGTCGGCTGTGTGAAACTGACGCCGAAGATCATCGCCTATCTGTTCGACCGCAACCGCGGGAAGCTGAAGGCCGCCGCGGTTCGTGAGTTCCTGAAAGGCGCCACCCAGAGCCAGCTGGAACAGCAGGCCCGGGTCTTCGCCGAGAAGAACTCCGGCCGGCTGCTCCGGCCCGACGCGGTCGACACCTGGCGCCGCTGGCGCACCAAGGGGGCGAAGACGGTGATCGTCACGGCCTCGCCGGACTTCGTGGTCGCACCCTTCGCGCGGGGCCTGGGGGCCGACGGGCTGATCGGCACCGAACTGGCCTTCGACGCGGACGGGCGCTGCATCGGCGTTTTGGCGGGCCAGAACTGCCGGGGACCGGAGAAGGTGCGCCGGCTCAAAGAAACCTACGGCGAAGATCTGCGCCTCACCGCCGCCTATGGCGACACCTCCGGCGACAAGGAGATGCTCGCGATCGCCGATGAGCCTGGGTACCGGGTGTTTCGCGGGAAGCCGTAAGGGCGACCACTCGCTCGCCGCACCCCCACGCCGTCATCCTCGGGCTTGTCCCGAGGACCCATTGGAAAGCTGCCGCGAGCGCCTGTCCTGGGGGCGCTGTCGCGGCTTTACCCTGGATTTCGCGCGGCCGGACAAATGGGTCCTCGGGACAAGCCCGAGGATGACGGTATTGGGGGGCAGAAACGAAAACGGCCCGCATCGCTGCGGGCCGTTCCGTATCAGGTTGGCGGAAAGCCTTACGCTTCCACGCCGGCCTCGGCCGACTCGCGGCTCTCGTAGACGTGGTCGACGATGCCCCAGGCCTTGGCCTCTTCCGAGCTCATGAAGTGGTCGCGGTCGAGGGTGGTTTCGACCTCCTCGTAGGTGCGGCCGCAGTGCTTAACGTAGATCTCGTTCAGCCGCTGCTTGGTCTTCAGGATGTCCTCGGCGTGGCGCATGATATCCGAGGCCTGGCCGCGGAAGCCGCCGCTGGGCTGGTGGACCATGATGCGGGCGTTGGGCAGGGCGATCCGCTGGCCGGCGGCGCCGGCGCAGAGCAGGAGCGAGCCCATCGAGGCGGCCATGCCCATGCAGACGGTCGAAACCGGGCTCTTGATGTACTGCATGGTGTCGTAGATCGCGAGACCGCTGGTCACCACCCCGCCCGGCGAGTTGATGTACATCGAGATCTCTTTCTTGGGGTTCTCCGACTCCAGGAAGAGCAGCTGGCTGCAGATCAGCGAGCTCATCCCGTCCTCGACCGGCCCGGTCAGGAAGATGATCCGCTCCTTGAGCAGGCGGGAGAAGATGTCGAAGGCCCGCTCGCCACGGCTGGTCTGCTCGACCACCATCGGGACGAGGTTCATGGCCGTGCGCTGGTGGTGTTCGTAGTCGTACATGCGCGAAGAGCTCCTTGGATTTCGCATGGCGTGTCGCGAATCGAACCGCGCCGACGTCAGGCCACCGATATCGGGCGGCGGTTAACAGGATGCAAGGGCGAGACGCAGAGTCCCTTCCCGCTGCCCTCAGAACGAAAAAGGGCGCGGCGTTGGACGCCGCGCCCTTTCAATTCGTTCCGATCGCGAAGGATCAGTAGCCTTCCGGCATATCGTCTTCGGCTTCCAACTCTTCCTTGGAGACCTTCTTGTCGGTCACTTCGGCCTTGCCGAAGATCAGCTCGACGACCTTGTCCTCATAGAGGGGCGCGCGCAGCTGGGCCTGGGCCTGGGGGTTCTGGCGGAGCAGGTCGAAGGCCTGTTGCGGTTGCAGGCCGTACTGCTGGGCCATGGCCATGGCTTCGCGTTGCAGGGCCTGGCTCAGCTCCTGGTCCGAAACGGTGACATTGTTGATGCGCCCGATCTCGGCCAGCACCAGGCCAAGGCGCACGCGGCGCTCGGCGATCTTGCGGTACTCGGCCTTCAGCTCGTCGTCGGACTTGCCGGCGTCGTCCTCGGCCAGGTTGTCGCTGCTCTTGTCCTGCTCGACCTGTTGCCAGATGCCGGCGAACTCGGCTTCGACCATGCCGGGGGGCAGCGGGAAGTCGTGGCCCTTGTCCAGTTCGTCGAGCAGGGCGCGCTTCAGCTTGAAGCGGCTGGCGCGGCCGTACTGGTCGGCCAGGTTCTTGCTGAGGATGTCGCGCAGGGCGGCCAGGTCCGACAGGCCCAGGCGGGTGGCCAGCTCGTCGTTGACTTCGCTATCCTTAGGGGCGCGGACTTCATGCACCTTCACGGCGAACTCGGCATCCTTGCCGGCCAGTTCGGCCGACTGGTAGCCCTCGGGGAAGGTCACCTTCACCGTCACATCGTCGCCCGGCTTGGCGCCGATCAACTGGTCTTCGAAGCCGGGGATGAATTGGCCCGAACCCAGGACCAGCTCGTGGCCCTCGGCCTTGCCGCCCTGGAACTCGACACCGTCGACGCTGCCGACGAAATCGATCAGGACCTGGTCGTCGGCCTTGGCCTTGACGGCCTTGCCGGTGCGCGGCTCGTAGCTGCGGGCCTGCTTGGCCAGGTCGTTCAGGGCCTCGTCGACTTCCTTGTCGGTCGGCTCATAGACCGGCTTGGTCAGCTTCAGCTTGGAGACGTCCAGCGGCTCGAACTCCGGCATCAGCTCGACCGACAGGTCGTAGGCCAGGTCGGCCTTGCCATCGACCACGTCGTTCATGTCGACGGTGGGCTTCAGGTCCGGCTGCGCGGCGGGGCGCAGCTTGTTGTCGTCCAGGATCTTCTGGGTGGTCTCGTTCAGGGCGGCGTCGATCACCTCGCCCATCAGGCCCTTGCCGTAGATCTTCTTGACGTGGGCGGCCGGCACCTTGCCGGGGCGGAAGCCCTTGATGTTCATCTGGGGCCGGATCTCCTCGATCCGCTTCTCCAGGCGCTCGGCCAGTTCGCCGGCCGGGACGGTCACGCCATAGACCTTGCTCAGGCCTTCACCGGACTTTTCAACAATCTGCATGGTCTGTCTTCATCTGTCGGACCCGCCTGCCCGTTGGGCCGGGCGCATCCGCGTGGGGGGTGGATCGGGCGCGCCGAAAAGACCCCCCAAGGAGGCCGAAGCAACGCGAAGCGGGCCTTATGTCACGGGCGCCCCTCAGGGCCAACCCCAAACCCTATTTGTCGCCTTCGCCCTCTTTCAGGGTCTTGGCCATGGTTCCCTCGATATCCCGCTTCTGGCTGTCGGAATTGCGGGCGTCGCGGCGGGCTTCATAGACGCCGGTCAGATAGGCGGTGTCCCAATCGGTCAGCGCCTGCTGGGGCTCGACCCCTGCGGCCTTGTCGGCGAACAGGCTGAGGATGGAATTGGCGCTGGTCGGGGCGGCTTCCGGATCGATCTGGGCCAGGGAGACGAAGGCGATGTAGTCGGCCAGGGCGGCGAACCGCACCTGCCCCACCCGCTTGGCGTCCACCACCACGATGGCGCGGTCGAAGTCGTCGCGGGTGCGACTGCTGATCCGGCCGGTGGAATAGACCTGGACCTGGTCGCCGGAGTTATAGCGGGTGCCGTCCTCGGTGACCCGGTGGGTGACGTGCCACCACCGGACCGGGGCGTCGGACTTGGTGAACCGCCGCAGGGCCGTGCGGCCCGCGGTCATCTCCAGGTCGTACCGAGAGAAGGCCTGGGGATGGTTCTTCAGGGCGCGCTGCACGAAGCCATCGCCATCGGGGGTGAACACCACCAGGACGTTGACCTTGCACCCGGGCTCCCCGACCTCCAGCCCGACCTTCAGCGCTGTGGCGGCGATGCGGTCAGCGATGAACTGCGCGTACTCCGGCTTCACCCCCGCCACCCCGGCGCAGACCTTGCGGTCCCAGCGGGCGATACGGCCATTGCCGCTGTCGGCGGCCACGTTGTCGACGAAGGCCTTGATGGCTTCCTTCTCGTCGAGCTTGGCGGGGGCGGAGATGACCACGCCGGAGACGGTGGACTCGTCCTTAGGCTCCTCGCCCGGCTGGAACGCGAGCGCGGCGGCCGCCGCCAGAGCGATGATCGACATGGAAACGGTCCCCGGCCCTGGGCCATTGATACTTGGTGCGGATGAGAGGACTCGAACCTCCACGCCTCACGGCGCTGGAACCTAAATCCAGTGCGTCTACCAGTTCCGCCACATCCGCAAGGTTCGCGAAACCCCTTACGGGACGGGGCGAAATCGCGCCAGCGCAAAGAAAATGTGTCGCAGCACGACGGGAGCAAAAGGGAACGCAAAGCCAACGAAATTGGGGCTTGGGAAGCTGCTGCGTCACACCTACGGCACAATTTGTGCCGGTTTGTTCGCAGCCCGCGGGTTGGCTCGCGAGCTATCCGGCGGACCTTGCAAGCCGGTCGATCTCATCCCGGTAGAGCGCCTTTAGACTCTCCGGAGCCTCGATGGTGATCGCGCCGCGCCAGGTGAATAGGTGCCAGCACAGCTCCAGCTGACCACCGACTCGCAGGTGAATGAGGACGCTGCCGTCCGCCTGAGGCTCCAGACGTTGGCTCGGATGGAAGCGGAAGGACCGGGCCCGGTCGGCCGCATCAGGCTCGACCCTCAGAACGATGTCCTCCGGCTCCTCCTGGAAGACACCGAACGACCGTTCCGAGTAGGCCGCCAGGTCGAAGTCCGCCGGCGCTTCCGCCTTGGCAGCCTCGACGCGCGCCGCCGAAATACGATCCAGGCGCCAAAGGACAACCTCTGGTCGCTCCGCCTGCCGGCCGACCAGATAGTAGACTGAACCAAAGAGCAGGCCGCAGGGATCAACCAATCGACGCGTGGCCGGTTCGCCTTCTGTGGAGGCGTACAGGAAGCTCACTTTCTGGAGGGCCAGCAACCCCTGCCGCAGGGTCCGAAGCGTTTGCTCGCACTCCCCTGGACGCGGCCCGGGCCGGAGCGCGATCCGCTCCGCCATCGCTAGCGCCTCGACGTCAGGCGCCAGCCGGCGGCGAAGGTCAGACTTGAGTCGGCCTTGGATACGACCGGCCAGGGTCGTGAGGTTCTTCGCGCGGGAGGCTTGGCCGTCCTGTTCCGCCGTTTGGGCGCTGAGCGTCAGATCGGCCAGTTCCTCGGCTGTCGGGACGTCCATGAAGGCGTCCAGCCCGCCTCTCAGCACGAACCGCTTCCCTCGGCCCTCACGAACTTCCTCGACTTGCGGAAAGAGCTCCCGCACTGCGTCACGCATTCTTTCGGCGGTCCGCCGGTCAACGGAGAACTCCTGGGCAATCTCCTCAAGCGAGACCCCATCGGCGGAGGACGCCATCCGGCGCGCCAGCTGAATGATCAGGACAGCTTTTTCCAGCCTCACCGGTCGTCTCCAGCAACTACGACAGGACCGAGCGGCCAGAGGAGCGGATGCATCCTATTCCGCCAGAAGTCTGCGCTTCCTCACGGCAAACTCCTCCTCGGTCAGGATCCCCTTGTCCCTGAGATCCGCCAACTGCAGGAGCGAGTTGTGCAGATCGGCGGCCGGCTGGGCCGCGGGCTCCCGCGACGGGCCTCGCTTAAGGTTCTTGTAGACGCCCAAACCCGCACCGATCGTCGCGCCCACGACGGGCCCTATCAGCGGCACAGGTACGGCTACCGCCGCGCCGATCCCGGCGCCGATCGCGACATCTTTCGCCATGTCGGATCGAATAGCGGACTTCGCCAGCTTCCCCGCCTCGGCGCTCGCGTCGGTCGCGACCTGCTTGGTCCAGTCCATGGCGATCCGGGCATCTTCCCCGTCCACCTTTCCGTCGCCGTTCAGGTCACCGACCAAGGTCGCGGCCTTTGAGGCGGCGGAGCCCGCCGCTTGAGCCGCTTGGCCCAAGCCTTCACCAATCTTCTTGAACATGCGTATTCCCCCCCAACTTTCAGAACTATATGCCGATTTCTTGCGGCTTGACCATTACGGGTAGCGCGGCAGACGAGGCCTAGAACTCAGGCCAGCTGGGCGACCGTGGTGGAGAGCTCAATCGAGAGCGGGTGTTCTGGCGACAGCCTCTCAGAAAACACTCCGACCAACTCTCGATAGTACCAGACGGTCCCATCGCGACCGGCCTTGAAGCGCTGGAAGACGACGTCCCCAACCACCCTGCGATCAGCAACGATCGCACGGGCGTTGTGGAGTTTGTCGCAGGCCGAGACGAGGAGGACGTCGGCTGGCGCCTCCCTTAAGTGGGCGAGGTAAGCTTTCTTGCGGTCCCTCCAGGGCGCCTTGACGCCCGCGTCGTCGGGTACGCCATCAGTGCACCCCTCAACGATCATGCCCACCCGCGGGCCGAAGCGCTCTCCGACCGCGTGCCGATGAACCTCGCCGCAGTCCTCGTTGACGTCATGCAGAAGCCCGGCGATCGCCTGATCCTCGTCCCCGCCATATTCCAGCACCAGGGAGCACACCCCCAAGAGGTGAGACAGGTAGGGTATGGTGGTCTGCTTCCGGACCTGGCCGTTGTGGGCTTCGGCCGCGTAGTCGAGCGCCTCGTGGAGGCGGGGAAATCTGTGCATCAGTTTCTTTCGATTTGACCGCCCACTCGAAGTGGCGGCGATGTCTTGTGGACGAAAACTAGAGGATCGCCTTCCCGACCGTACTCCAGGCCTCGAGAATGCCGCGATCCCCAAAGGGAAACTTGCCGGCGCGCCCCAGGAGCAGGCGGTCAATCAGCCACGCCAGCGTTGCGAGGTCCCGCTGGGTGTCCGTCTCAGAATACTGCTTTGGATCGCGGTTGATCGTCACTCGCTCGAAGGTGACTCTTCCCGGTTCCTCCCGGATGTCCGCGGCGTAGATCAACGCGCCAGTCCAGCTTCGACGAAACAACAGCTGGGCCCCTTTTCGATGGATGAACCATTTGTCTTCCATCTCCTCGGGAATGTAGCCGTTACGGATCAGGCAAGCGTCCAGCCCCTGGAAGGTCCGCTCGAAAGGAACCGTGATCCGCTCGTCTGGCATTGGGCCGTTCTTGCTGCCGAAACTCGCTTCAGTGGCGCCGGTGAAGATCGCTTCGTCCTTATCGCGAAAGATCTGGCTGACGACGTCCTCCATCGTCATTTGCCTTTTGTAACTCGATGGCGGAAAGGAGCGCTCGAGCAGGTCCGGCCAGTGCAGCCCGACCCAGGCCCGTGTCAGCGGCTCAAGGACCAGGCTTTCTCCGATCTGCCCACCAGCAGCGCCTTCCACGACCTTGAGCTCGAGGCGTGAGCCAGATCGCGAAATCACCCGAAAGAGCCCCTCAATCAAGGCGGGTCCAGACGGCTGCAAGGGCGCCACCAGGGACAGTTTGACTGTGCCTTTCCCTGCCTGCAGAGGCTCGAAATCTAGAACGAACGCAGGGCTGGCTGCCCAGCGATCAGGCCGCGCCGGTGTTGCTGTTAGGCCAAACCACCGGCGGATTTCTAATGTGAACACCGCCAACCCCACTTTCGAGACAAAGAGCTATCAACTCGAAACGACAAAGTCGGTCGGGTGACCATTGCGGTTCAGAGCTGCCATCGATCAGCGCCCCCTCCCCCAGTCTTACAGCTCGCGCAGAAGCACCTCAGCCTGCGCCAGCACCGTCTGCACCGCCGCGTCCGACAAATCCGGCGGGTAGCCGTACTTCTTGAGGGTCCTCTTCACCAGGACACGCATCCTGGCCCGCGCGCCCTCTCGCTGGTGCCAATCAACCGTTGCATTGTTGCGAAGCTGTTCCAGCAGTTCGTGCGCGATCAGCCGCAGGGTCTCGCTGCCCATGGCCTCGACGGCGCTCTCGTTCTCAGCGAGGGCGTCGTAGAAGGCCACCTCTTCGGGTGACAGTCCCTGTTCCTCCCCGCGAGCCCGGGCGGCCTTCAGGTCCTTGGCCAGTTCGATCAGCTCGTTGATCATCTCGACGGCTGACAGGGCGCCGGCGTGATACCGCTTCACGGCGTCTTCCAGGCGCTTTGAGAAGGACCGGCTTTCGACGACGTTGGTCCGCATCCGGCTGCTGATCTCGCCGGCCAGCAGTTTCTTCAGCGCCTCGAGAGCCAGGTTCTTCTTCTCCATCCCCTGGATCTCGAGGAGGAACTCCTCGGACAGGATGGAGATGTCCGGTGTGGTGATCCCGGCCACCTTCAGGACGTCGATGATCTCCGCCGAGGCGACGGCCCTGTCGATCAGTTGCTGCACCGCCAGGGTCTTGTCGGCCATGCTCAGCTTGCCGGTGGCGGTGCTCTTGGCGATGGCCGCCCGCACCGCCTGGAAGAAGCCGATCTCGTCGCGCACCTCGCGGGCGTCGTCGCTCGCCGACGCGAGCGCGTAGGCGCGGGTGAGCTCCAGCACCAGGTCGAGATAGCGCCGGTGCGCCTTCTTCTTGTCCTCGGGGGACTGGGCCCTGGCGGCCTCGGTCTCCGCCCACTTGAGCACCCAGTCGATGGCGCCGGCCAGGCACTTCAGCCGCTCCATCGGCTGGCCATGGATGCCGGCCGAGTAGTCGAAGCCGTGGAAGATGCCGCAGACGATCTCGTACCGCTCCAGCATCGCCGCCACCGCGGCCTCCTCGTCGATGCCGGTCTTCTCCTGATCGGACTCCGTGTAATCGCCGAGCGCCTTTTTCAGGTTGGTTGCGATGCCGATGTAGTCAACCACCAGCCCGCCGGGCTTGTCGCGGAACACCCGGTTCACCCGGGCGATCGCCTGCATCAGGCCATGCCCGCGCATGGGCTTGTCGACGTACATGGTGTTCATGCAGGGGGCGTCGAAGCCGGTCAGCCACATGTCCCGCACCAGAACCAGCTTCAGCGGGTCGTTCGGGTCCCGAGCCCGCTTGGCCAAGCCGTCGCGGCGGCGCTTGTTGCCGATGTGCTGCTGCCATTCGGGCGGGTCAGAAGCAGCCCCGGTCATCACCACCTTGATGGCGCCGGCCGCGTCGTCTTCCGAATGCCAGTCAGGCCGCAGCGCGACGATCTCGTTGTAGAGCGCCACGCAGATGCGCCGGCTCATGCACACGGCCATGGCCTTGCCGTCCATAGCGTCCAGCCGCGCCTCAAGGTGCTGCACGAGGTCGGCGGCGATCTGGGTCAGCCGTTTCTCGGACCCCACCAGCGCCTCGACCGTGGACCACTTGGCCTTCGCCTTCTCGGCCTCGGTCTGGGTCTCGTCCTCAATGAGCGCCTCGACCTCCGCGTCGATCTTCGGCTTCTCGTCCTCGTTCAGCTCGATGCGGGCCAGCCGGCTCTCATAGTAGATCGGCACCGTCGCGCCGTCCTCGACGGCGCGGCTGATGTCGTAGACGTCGATGTATTGGCCGAAGATCGCCGGGGTGTTGACGTCTACCGCCTCGATCGGCGTGCCGGTAAAGCCGATGAAGGAGGCGTTCGGCATCGCCTGGCGAATGTAGTGGGCATAGCCGTAGCGGCGCACACCGGTCTTCGCATCGAGCCGGGCGTCGAAACCGTATTGGCTGCGGTGGGCCTCGTCGGCCATGACAATCACGTTGCGGCGGTCGGTCAGCTCCGGGAAACTCTCCTCCCCGCGCTCGGGCGAGAACTTCTGCACGGTGGTGAAGATCACCCCGCCGGCATTGCGCGCCAGCAGGCGCCGCAGGTCCTCGCGACCGTCCGCCTGCTCGGGGTTCTGGCGCAGCAGGTCCCTGCAAAGGCTGAAGGTCGCGGCCAGCTGGTCGTCCAGGTCGTTGCGGTCGGTTAGCACGACTATGGTGGGGTTCTCGAGCTCGGGCGTCTTGACCACCAGGCCCGCAAAGAAGGCCATCAGGAAGCTCTTGCCAGACCCTTGCGTGTGCCAGATCACCCCGATCTTGCGGTCGCCGTCCGGGCGGCTGGCGGCAATAGCCTCGCGCACGGCCTTTCGGGCGCCGTGGAACTGATGATAGCCGGCGATGATCTTGAAGGGCCCGGAGCCCGCGTCGCCGAAGACGATGAAATCGCGGATCAGCGCCAGAAAATGCTCCCGATCGAACACCCCGCGCAACAGGGTTTCCAGCTCGGGCTCGCCGCGGTGGGCGAAGTCCTCGCCGGTCACCGTCCGCCACGGCATGAACCGTTCCTTGTCGGCGGTCAGGCTGCCGATGCGCGCCTCGATACCGTCGGAGGTCACCAGCACGGCATTGCTGCGGAAAAGTTTCGGGATCTGCAGGCGGTAGGTCTGCAGCTGGCTGAAGGCGTCGTCGATTGTCGCGTTCTCGGCAGCCGCGTTCTTCAACTCCAGCACCGCCAGCGGCAGGCCGTTGACGAAGGCGATCAGATCTGGGCGCCGGTTGTGGTGGCCTTCGACCACGGTGAACTGGTTGACCACCAGCCAGTCGTTCGCGGCCACATTGTCGAGATCGATCAGCCAAACCCGGCCGCCGGTAATGGCGCCGTTGGCGGCCCGATACTCCACCGGCACGCCGTCGGTGATCAGCCGGTGCAGGCGGCGGTTCTCCTCGACCAGGGACCCCGTCTCGCTGGTCAGGACCTGGCGGATGGCCTCGCTCCGCGCGCCCTCCGGGATCAGCGGATTGAGCTCGGCGACGGCCCTCTCCAGCCGCTTGAGAAGAACCACGTCGGAAAAGGCGGCGCGCTGCGGCGCGGGGCCGTCCGGGGCGATGGCCGAGCCGGGAAGGAAAAGCCAACCGAGGTCCTTCAGGATCTCGATGCCGGCCTGTTCGACGATGTCTTCGGAGAAGCCGCTCATACCGCGCCCCCCAGCGCCAAACCCAACAGGCGGCCGCGAATATCGGCCGACGAGGCGGCCAAGTCCACGGTGGCGATCCGGATGCGGTGCTTCTGGATCACCGCCCACTCGTCGATCCGGCAGTTGACGGCCGGATAGAGCAGCACCCCCTCCGCCGCGTCGGCCAGGTCATGCCCCTGCCCCGCCTGCGTCTGGAGATAGGCGTAGAGCTGGTAGAGGTGGCCGCTTTTGAAGACCTCCTTGTCGAAGGCGTTGCGGGACAGGGCGTCGGCGAACTTGGTCTCGACCACCACCCGCCGTCCCGGCGGTCCCACCTTCTGCAGCACGACGTCGGCGTTCATGCCCGGCAGCCAGTAGGCCATTCCGTCGCTCTGGTCGGCGACGGCCCAGCTGAGCGCTTTCTGCGGCGACACCGTCCAGCCGTCGCGCCCCTGCAGCTCGCAACGATAGAAGCCGGCCACCGCCCGCTCGAAGATGCGGCGAAGCAGCTTCTCGTCCCGCTCCAGCCGGGTGGTCCGGTCGTCGCCTTCCGTCTCGCTCGGCAGCACCAGGTCGAGCGCCAGTTCGGCGACCTTGACCATCAGCCGATCCTCGGCGTCGTGCCGGGCGATCTGGTCGCGGGCCAGCTCTGATCGGGACGGCCGGGCCGGCCCCACGCCCTGCTCCTCCAACTGGCGGGCGAGGCTCCGGCAACGGCGGGCCAAGTCGCGGTCGCGCACCTGCGGCCCCATCCGCTCCAGGGCCACCCGCACCAGCCGGTTTCGCGGCGTGTCGCAGGTCAGGTCTTCGAAGCGGCAGGCCACCTCCCCCCGGTTCAACAGCTGGCCGGCCTCGGTCCTCAGCCAGTCGATGCGGCCACGGACCCGATTGAGCACAGCGGCGCGCGGCTCATAGGCCCGGGACAGGTTCTTACGCAGCCGCCGCTCCACCACCCAGGCCAGCAGCCGAGCCAGAAGCTCCGGCAGGTCCGCGGCCTCGTCGGCCAACCCGTCGAAACGGTCGCCGAACGCGGCCAGGTCGGCGGCGTACATCAGCAGCAGCCAGAGGTTACGGACGGGGATGCCGACATGACTGCGCCAGACGGGCGCCTCAGCCTCCGCGACGGCGGCGCCCAAGGGGGTCACACCGGCGCCCGAAGCTTGGTCTTCTCCTCGCGGGCCAGCTTCTCGTCATCATACCAGTACTCGTCGAGCAGCGGGGCGATCTCGGTCTCGACCACGGCCTTGAACCAGCCGCTCCAGTCCTCGACGCCGGCTTTGGGCGGGGTGACGAAGCTGTGGCCGATACAGAACTGCGACCGCAGTCGGTTATCAGCTGCGATGACGCCGTTGAGGCTATCCAGCCGCGACTGAATGGTGGCGACCAGGCTCTCGGGCGCCCCCGAAGCGAGACACCACCCCTTCCAGGCGTCGTTGAGGGCCGGCGCCAAGGTGCGGAAGGCGAACCGGCGGCGAAGGGCCAGATCGACCAGGGCCAGCGATCGGTCGGCCAGGTTCATGGTGCCGATGATGTGCAGGTTGGGCGGGATGTGGACCCGCTCGTCGGAGGTGCGCGGATAGGCAAGCCGCAGCGCCTCCCCCGGTACCCGTTTGTCGGCCTCCAGCAGGGTCAGCAACTCCCCAAGGATCTGCGCCGGGTTGCCCCGATTGATCTCCTCAATGACCAGAACGAAATCCTCGTCGGGCCTTGCGAGGGCGGCAGCGACGCATTCGAGGAAGACGCCATCCGCCAGCCTCAGTCCGCCCTGCCCGTCCTCGCCGGCGTAGGGCCGCCAGCCCCTGACGAAGTCCTCGTAGGACAGGGAAGGCTGGAACTGCACGGCGAGAACGCGGCCCGGGTCCTTGGCGCCGGCGAGGGCGTAGCCAAGCCGCCGGGCCAGCCAGGTCTTGCCGGTGCCGGGCGGTCCCTGAAGCACCAGGTTTTTCTTGTGCCGCAACAGGGCCAGCATCGCCTGGAGCTCAGCCTCCGGCAGGAAACAGCCGTCGGCGATAATGTCCGCCACGCCGTAGGGCGTAACCTCCTCAGGGTCCAAGCGAAACGGCTCGTCCTCCTCGAACCCCACGTCCGCCGCCTGATCCTCGATAGGCAGCGTCCAGCGGGCCTCGAAGTCCTCAGGCAGGGCGGCCGCGTAGTCCTCGCCGTCCTCGGTCAGGAACAGCCGCTTGAGCCCATTGACCGTTCGACCCTCGGCGAGGCCCGTCGCCTCGAGCCAGAGGATCAGCTGGGTGGCCGCGCGCGACGTCTTCCGGGTCTTGAACAGATCCCGCAGCTCGGCCGCCAGCACCAGCTGCTCTATCCCCTTCGGCTGGGCCGCCAGGCGCTTGAGCAGATGACCGACGCCGAAGACCCGACCGATCAGGGGCGCGCGCAGCAGGTGCGCCGGTTGACTGGAGGCCAGCACCTCGGTCCCCCTGGGGGTGGGACGATAGCCGCCGTCCGACAGCTGGATAAGGCCAAGGCCGCCCATGGCCTGCGAGATCACGCTGGGCGCGCTGCTCTGGGACTTGAGGTTCGGCGCCTCCCGACCGATCACATCGATCAGATCAGCCCGGCTGAGCCCCTGCTCGCATTCGCGGAGCATGGCGACCAGCAGTGGCACGTTGTAACCGACGTAGGTCAGGCTGCGCCGCTGGGCCACCGCCGGCAGCAGCGACAGCGCCGGCAGATCGACGGGCTCGCGGCCGACACCGACCGTCTCCTCCGCGCCGGGATCGGGCGCCCCGAAGGTCTTCTCCCACAGGAACCAGCTGAACATCGCGTGGTCGACGTCCTCGCCGTCCAGGCCTTGCAGCGCCTCCCGGAGCCGCTCCCGGATCAGCGGGTTCTGGCCGATCCAGTTGGTCGGGGCCTTGCCGGCTCCGACCAGGCCCTGGACCTGATAGGTGCGCCGGTCGTCCATCAGACAGGTCATGTGGTGCGGGAACAGAGCCGCCAGAAGCCGGGCGATGCGCGCCCGTGGGCGCTTGGCGGTGTACCTGGGCCGCACCCGTTCGAGGATCGAGTCGTAAGCCCGTTGCAGCGCCATGGCCGCCGATTGCGGTTCGTCCGGCAGGCCGGCGTCACGGAGTTCCAGCAGATAGCCGGCGACTTCGGCGTCCTCATAGGCGCCGGCGACCGACACCGAACTGCCGGGGCCGATACCGCTGACCCCACCGGACTCCCAGAGCTGGCGCTGGAAGTCGGCGGGAAACCAGTCTTGCTCCTTCGCCTGTTGAACGAAGGCGACCTGCTCGGCGTAGTTCGCCCGCCACTTCTTGGCCCAGTCATCTCCGTAGACCACCTTGAACTCGGCATAGAGTTGGCGAAGGGCGGCGGTGTCCAGGTGTTGGGTCACGAGCTACTCGCAGTCGTTGAGGCGGCCAGGGCCTGATCGATGATCCGACCGAGTTCTTCCAGGTTTCTGGGGACAAATCGGACAAGGTCCGCCCGAGCGAGCTGAGGCATGCGCTTCAGGCCTGAATGCCTGCCATAGGATGGCATGCCGTCCTTGCCGATTTCCGAAAACAGCGTCGAAGCCGGTGATCGGTCCTGAGCAATCGAGCCGCCGACCAGCGCGCCCGCTGCTTCAATCGTCATCCATAGATTGGCGCTGGAAGCATCGTCCTTCTCGAGCATCACTTCGATCTCGCGGCCGCTCGCGGCCTGGAGGATATAGCGAGCCGCCTTGCCCTGCTGATGCCCCGCAGGATGCTCCAGGGCCACCGCATCGAGCATCGACACCGCCGCCCGCTTGAGCGTCGTGCGCTCCAGGCTCATCCTGCAGCCTCGGCTGGCGCAACAGAAATCTCTCCTGACATCAGGCGGGGGAGGAGGTAGTCGCGGGTTTCGGCGAGGGTACGGGCCTCCAAAGCGCCCGCCCGTATCCGCTCAAAGATTGGCTCGGCGAAGGTGTCGAATGCCGCCAGCACGGGTCCCGGCGCCACCGGTATAGGGATGCTCTTCACCGAGTTGGAATTGACGGCCGTTGCGATCGACGAAGTGCTCCCGAGGGTCGAGAAGTCGAATCCTTTCATCCAGCAGAAGGCAAACCATGCTGATGGGCTGTCTGCTCGGGCTTGAAGCTGGGCGATAGCCTCGTTGGAGTACATGGTGCCAACAGTAAGGGCGATCCGTCCCACGGTGAGCTTGAAACTGACCACAACGGACCGGTCCGGGATCGGTGGCACGCGGAATGCCTGTATTGCTCTCGCCGTTAGGTCTTCTGACGTCGCAAATATGAAGGTGCCGCAGTTGCCCATGTCACGAATAGACATCCAAGGCTCACCGCTGCCGCCCGGAACGAAATGCGCGGACTCTTTGCGAGGAGGTGTGCGACCTATCTTAACGTCAAAGGCCTCACCAACGGTGCTCCGGCCAAACCCTGGAGGAAGCCCATCGACGCCGAAACTGCTGGGAAACAGCGCTGCCAGTTCAGTAGCCTTGACGGTCTCCTCCACGACACCGCCCATGATCTCGACCGGGACTGTGGCTCCTGCCAGTTTTCTCCGAACCGGTCCGAAATCGACGAACCAGTCGCGGAAGATCGCCTGGGCCATCGCCTCCAGCGTCTCGTTCGTCCGCCGGTTCAGTTCGATTTTGCTGTCAAGGGCGTCGAGTATATCAGCAATAGGCTCCTCCGCTTCGCCAAGCCTAGGGATCTGGAGCGCTTTGAGGACTGGTATACGGACGTTGCTTACAGTTGACCCTGTCCCCTCATTCCAAAAAATCTGGTGCCGTACTGCCGGTGAGCGCAGGGCGTAGAACAAATATCGGGGGTTCACGTCGGCTGAGGGCCTCAGGAGCACCTGCCTTTGGCCGACGCAGCATTCCAGGTCCTCTGGAACCACGCACACCTCGCCCATTGGCGCTTCTCGAGTGAAGATGATGTCGCCGGGCTTCGGCTTCGCGCGGCGAATACGGTGAAGATAGTCTGTTTCGTTTGTATAGCTGCGCTCGCTCAGGTCGAGCCTTCCATCTCGTATGTTCTGGTTCCTGATGACCAAGTAACCCGACGACGTCCACTCCGGTGTCGAGTGTGGGCAATCGATAACCAACTCGCACATGCCCTCCAAGGTGTCCGTCCGACCGGTCACCGCAACGTCCCCAACGCCCGCTGGATGCGGCCTTCCAAACTCTGCCCCTCCTCGAACTGCTGCGCGAGCTTTGCCCGCAGCGCCCCAAACCGCTCTTCGAACGAGACCCCATCGTCTTCTAGTTCTGCCGCCCCGACATAGCGCCCCGGGGTCAGCACATGCCCATGCCCCCTCACCTCGTCTAGCGTCGCCGACCGGCAGAACCCCGGCTCATCCGCATAGGGTTCCAGCCCCGCCGCCACGACCGTCTCCGGCCGTCTCCGCCATCGGTGATAGGTACCCGCGATCAGCGCTACGTCCGCGTCCGAAAACTCCCGCCGAGTCCGGTCGACCAGCTGGCCCAGCTTCCGGGCGTCGATGAACAGGATCTCGCCTCGCCGGTCGCGGTGGCCGTTAGCGCTCTTGTCCCGCGCCAGGAACCACAGGCAGGCGGGGATCTGGGTCGAGTAGAACAGCTGGCCCGGCAGGGCGACCATGCAGTCGACCTGGTCGGCCTCGACCAGGGCCTTGCGGATCTCGCCCTCGCCCGACTGCTGGGACGACATCGAGCCGTTGGCCAGCACCACCCCGGCCGTACCGCGCGGCGAAAGGTGGTGCAGGATGTGCTGCAGCCAGGCGAAGTTGGCGTTGCCCTGGGGCGGGGTCCCGTGGGTCCAGCGGGCGTCGCCCTCAAGCTGCGGCTGCCACCAGTCGGAGATGTTGAACGGCGGGTTGGCCATCACGAAGTCGAACTTCTGGGTGGCGAACTCGTCGCGCAGGAAGCTGCCCTCGTTGTTCCAGCGGATGTCGGCGTCGATGCCGCGCACCGCCAGGTTCATCCGGCACAGGCGCCAGGTGGTGTGGTTGCGCTCCTGGCCGTAGATGGCGATGTCGGAGCGGCGGCCCTGGTGGTCCTGGATGAACCGCTCGGACTGCACGAACATGCCGCCCGAGCCGCAGCAGGGGTCGTAGACCCGGCCCTGGCCCGGCTCCAGCATCTCGACGATGGTCTGGACCACCGAGCGCGGGGTGTAGAATTCCCCTCCCCGCCGGCCTTCGGCGCCGGCGAACTGCGAGATGAAGTACTCATAGGCGCGACCCAGCCGGTCGCGGGCCTCGCCGTGGTCGCCGCGCATGTCGACGTTGGAGAACAGATCGATCAGCTCGCCCAGCATGGTCTTGTCCAGCTGAGGCCGGCTGTAGGTCTTGGGCAGGACGTCCTTGAGGACGGTGATGTTGGCCTGCTCGATCGCCTCCATCGCGTTATCGATCAGCCCACCGATGTCGCCCTTCTTTTCCTGCCGGGTAGCGACGTCGGTGTAGGTGATCTCCGGCCGCTTGGCGTTGGCCTGCAGATGCGCCCAACGAGCCTCCGGTGGCACCCAGAAGACGTTCGCGGCGGTGTATTCGTCAGGATCCTCCGGATCGGCGCCGGCCTCGCTCTTGAGCCGCTCGTACTGGGCCTCAAAGGCTTCCGAGATGTACTTCAGAAAGATCAGACCAAGCGCGACGTGCTTGTATTCCGACGGCTCCAGGTTGCCGCGCAGCTTGTCGGCCGCTTTGAACAGCTCCGCTTCGAAGCCGAGGTCACCTTTCGGCGCCGCCGTTTTGCCAGCCATGATTGCACTCCCCCGAACTCTCACCCGTCTAGACTGACTCCCCGAAACGCTGCAACGTGGGGGTGGGGGAGACGCTAGCAGGGTCCCGGCGTCGCGCACCAGCACGAAGCGCAGGTGGTGCGACCGGATCTGACGGACAATTCCGATAGGTCCTTCTCCAGCATTTTATGAAGCGTAGCGGCCTGTCGGGTGAGGTCGGGCGTTTGAGGGGGCTTGGGTGGAACAGAGTTTGAATTCGGCGCTCGACGTGGTGCTGCATCTCTTGGGGCTGGTCTACACCCACGAGTGGTTCGTGCCGTTTGTCGTCCTGCCGATCATGCTCGGCGTCGCCGGCTGGCTGCACTGGTGTGCCCGCAAGGAACTGAACCCCTATCTCAAGGCGGCCAGGGCACGGGTCGAGGCCTTGAACAAGGCGATCGGCCCCGACTCCGATCCGGTCGTCTCACGAGAGCAGTTCGCGGCCAACTACCTCGATGTCTCGGCCGCCATGGGCAAGGAAGAGCCCGGCGCACAGGCGCTCGTTCAAGCTTGGCGGGAGTTTCAGGAGTCGATCATCGACGAGGACGCCTCGCCGATCCGCAACACCAACCGGCCGAGCGCCTTCTTCAATCGTGTCGCCCCACGGTTGGCGTACCTGACGTTCGCTTCCAATGTCTTCGTCGGCATCGGCCTGATCCTGACCTTCCTGGGCCTGATCGTGGCGCTCGGCCAGGCCTCCAAGGGCATGGGCAACAGCGACATCGGGGCTTCAAAACTAGCGCTGCAAGGACTGCTGACCGTCGCCGGCGCCAAGTTCTTCTCCTCCGTGGCCGGACTCGGCGCCTCGATCTGGCTCCGCTTCGCCGAACATGGCCTGAGCAAGAAGTCGAAGAGCCTGACTGACAGCATCTGCACCCTCCTGGAGCATGGACTCCTCTACGTTCCGCCCCAGCGGCTCGCGGTCGAGCAGCTGGAGATCCTGAAGGAGCAGCGCGACCAGCTGAAGATGTTCAACACCGACTTCGCTATGCAACTGGGCGAGAAGATCGGTTCGCAGTTCCAGCAGGCGTTCGATCCGGTGGCAGCCTCCATCACCCGGATGGCCGACACGATGAACGACGTCACCTCCGGCATCGGCGACGGCGCCCGCAAGGCCATAGAGGAGGTCAGCGGCGACCAGCTGCGCGGCCTCAGCGAAGTGCTCGCGACCCTTGGCCTGAAGATCGAGCAGATCAGCACGGCCGTCGGCAGTTCCGGCGACGAGGCGGCCCGCCAGATCCGGGACGCCGGCGCCGACTTCTCCCGCGCGGCTTCCGACATTCGCGAGGCGTTCGACCGCCTGGCGGGACAGGTCGACGGCATGGGCGCCAACATGCGGTCCCAGAGCGAGGCCGCCGCGAAGGCACAGGACGAGACCCTGCACCGGGTGTTGTCCGAACTCTCGCAGGCGCAGGCGAAGTCGGCCGAGGCGATGAACGAGGCGGTGGACGGCCTCAAACGCGCCGGGCTGGAGGCCGCGGCGACGATGCAGAGCGAGGTGCAGTCCGCCCTGGCGAGCGGGGTGGCCGAAAGCCAGAAGGTCTTCGCCCATGCCCTTGAAGAGTCTGGCGGGGAGCTTCGCACCACCGCTCTTGGCCTCGCCAAGGCGGTTGGCGACGCGGCCGAGAGCATCGATCGCGCGTCCGACGGCTTCGCCCGAAGCGGCCAGCAGGCCGAGCGCTCGGCCGAGGCATTGTCCAATGTCTCCGGCCAGGCGAACACCCTGGTGTCGGCGATCGAAGAGGCTCGCAGAGGTTTCGGCGCCGTGGCGACCCCGATCGTCAAAGCCGTGGAGGCGGTCGACGGCGCGGTTGCCCGCATCCAGGCGGCCCTGCAGGCGGGGCAGGTTTCGGACGAGAAGGCGATGGCTGAGATGCGTGGTCTCGCCGAACAGATGAAGCAGACCTACGAGGCCGCGGAGGAGGCCTGGTCGGAATATCGGGCCCGGTTCGCAGAGGTCGACAAGTCTCTCGCCCAGGCCGCCGAGAAGATGTCCTCGACCCTTGGAGACAGCCTCAACCAGTTCGCCAGCTTTGCGCAGAAGACCGACGGCGCGCTCGCCGACGCCGTGGGCAAGCTGGATAGCGGCCTTTCACCGATCCAGGACCTCGCGGACTCGCTGGTCGAGTACGCCGAGAAGCTCGACGGCTATGCGAATTCCAGGCGCCCGGTCTCGGAGCCTGCTGAATGATCATCGACGACGCCCACGAGTCCGAGGTCGACGAGGAAAACTACTTCGTCTCGATGACCGACATGATGGTCGGCCTGGTGTTCATCTTCATCATCATGCTGATGTATTTCGCGGTTCAGTTTCAGGATGTTACCGCCAAGCTTACTGGAGCGGACTTAGAGCGTGCCAAAATCCTTCGCGATCTTGAGCGCACGCTTAAGGCCAAAGGCGTTCCAGTCACCATCGAAGAGCAGAATGGCGTTCTGCGCCTGCCCGACGCCATTTTGTTCGACAGCGGTCGCGCTGAACTTAAGCCCGAGGGCAAGGTGGCAGTGGGCCATCTGGCCGACGCGCTGAGAGACGTTATCCCATGCTACACAGACTCTCAGTCGGCGGACGCCTCGCGACCAGTTCGTTGCCCCAAGACCCCTTATCGGATCGAGTCCGTTTACGTTGAAGGACATACGGATGTGGACCGCTACAGCGGCGGCGGGATGCTGCGGGACAATTGGGATCTGTCGGTAGTTCGGGCGACCAATACCTATCGCGAGCTTACAATCCGACAGCCTGGACTTTCCCAACGGTGCTCCAGGCGGCAAGGGCGTTGTGAAGCAGTGCTGAGTGTCAGCGGATATGGCGCCGAACGGCCTGTGGACACTGGAGACAGCCCGGCGGCAAAACGCTCAAACCGCCGCATCGACTTGCGCCTCCTCATGGTCACACCTGATGCCAGCGCCACCTCGGAAGTGGACAAGGTGTCGGAGCGCCTCAAGACGCCATGACAACGAGCCTCCAGAGTCTCCTAGGTCGGCCCGACGCCCTGTCCCTGCGGCTGAAGGTTGAGCCGATCGAGCCCAAGCTGTTGCAGCGCAAAGTGGAGCAAATGAAGGGTCTAGCCGGGAGCGCCCTGCCGCCTGAGGCGATTGAAATCCTGCAAGGCCGCATTCATCGGGTGATCGCGTCTGAAGGGCCCCAGGCGTTGTCGCGTCGCGATCTGCGCGACGCCTGCGCTGTGTTCGTGAGCCCGCCCCATCCCATTGTCGGCGAGGCCGTCAGCGCCGACGCGATCATGAGCGAGGTTGGCCGGACCGGCCGTCTGTCGGCGCTTCTCGGGCTGATCGCCGCCTACATCGACGGCTTCATCCAGGACGCCGCCTTCCATGATTTCGCGGCCCGTCTCCGCAAGCTGCTCAAGACCTGGAGAGGAAAGCCGGTTCCGACCTGGCTGGAGCTGGACAGGACGATCAGCTTCTTCGAGCCCGACAAGGTTCCCCAGAAGATTGCCGCCGCCGTGCTCGGCTCAGACCGGCCCGCAGGGGAAATCCTCAGAAAGCTCGGCCTGGACTCGCCTATCCGTTTGCACGGCGGGCTCGCGGAAGCGGCGTTTATCGCCGCCGCGAAGATTGTGGCTTCCAGGTCAGGGCCCTCAGTCATCCCCCTGCAAGAGAAACTGGCCGAATGGGCTACCGGCCCTCACGGCGGTTTTGCCTTCCCCAAGTCTCTGCCGCTGGCGATCGACGCTCTGCTTCTGCCCTGGCTGAAAGAGGACCCGCCGAACGATCACCGCGCCATGTTGCTGGACCGGGTTCAGGGCTTCGGAGGCGGAGATCCGCGGACAAAGCCCGCAGGTTGGGCCGCCGTCCGCTCCCAGGCGCCTCAGGCCTTCGGCGTGATGATGCGATGGCTGACGCGCGCATCGGTGTTCCAGTTCTTCGACATCGTCGACCGCAGCCTGGCCCGAGATCCCGAGGCTCGAAGAATGTGGGATTATCGGCGCCGGTTCTGGACATCCTACCTTCTGGGCACGGACGGGGCGCCGACAATCGAGGAGGCCTGGGTCGCCTTCGGCGCCGAGGGGGCGCATCTTGCCCGGCGCGCCGCTCGGGAAAACAACGATGCGAGTCTTGGATCCTTCGGGACGCAGGAAGACCGCAGTCCCACTCATGCGGCGCTGATCATGCGGATCGGAGATCTCGTGATCGTCGATTGGAGCCACAACTCGAAGTGCAACTTCTGGCATCGCGGGGACAAGAAGGCGCCGGCCCTTTACCAGTCCCGATACCCGGCCGGGACGCTCTATTCCTCTCGCGAGCAGCTGTCGCACTCCGCGCCGGCCAGCTTCAGCTGGCAGAAGTCCTTCGCCCAGGTGATCGAAGGCAAGGCGTTCTGGTCCGAACGGCCAAGCTGGAGGCTGAAGCGTGTTTAAGGACCTGCTCAAGAAGAAGCCCCAGCAGGCGGCCTTCCGCTGCCACATCGAAGGCGACGAACTCGTCCTGCAGCTGGTGGCCGCAGAGGCGCCCGTTCCCTTTGACCGCTGGTCCGAACTGAAGCCGGAAGCCACGCCGGCCCTAAATGAAGTCCGGGCGCTAGGAGGTCAGCTCGACCCGCCGGGTGTCGTTGTGGAACCGGCCGGGTTGAGGATGAGCGCACCGGTCTTGGCGCGTCTCGACGCCGCTACACCAGCCGACCTGGGCCTGCCGCCCCCGACTCGCCTGGCCCTGGACCTCCGCCCCCACGAAGGCATTCAGTCGCCGGACTTTCACGTTCGCACCCGCTGGGTCCTTCCGGGCGGCATTCCGGAGAAGGTGATCGTCCACGGCGCGATCCTGAAGACCGCCAAGGGTCTGCAGCGCATCCCTGAGCCCCTCTTTTCCCTCTACCAGGCGGCCCTGTCCCTGGCGGGGCCGATCCCGGACTCCGCTGCGAGGTACCAGGCACTGGCCGACCTGAAGGCCCACTGGCCCGAGGATCCGGACCTCCCGGTCGTGTCGGATGGCTATCTTTCGGCGCTGCGCATTCACTATGCCTCGGCGGTTTCCGTAAAGCTGACGGCCCTCACGCCTGAAAAGACCGAGTTCGAGCCCCTGCTCTTCGGCGCCAAGGCAGTGGCGGAGTCCGAGGAAGGCGACCGGGCGCTGGACGAGGATGAAGACAGCCTGCTCACAAGTTCGGCCCAACGGCGGTTCGGCAAGACCCTGTTCTACGCGGGCGACGGCGGCCGGGCGGCCTATGTGCTGGGAACAGGGGAGTACATCTACATCGACCCGGCGGTACGGCCGGTCCTCGCGGTGATCCGACAGCTTCAGGGCTCGCCCGAGGCAGACCGCAGGAATTTCGTGCTCAACCCGGCCGGCCAGCTTCGCGAGAGATTGGGGGCGGAAGTCGCTGACAGGATCGGGCTGGAGAGGCTGTTCGTTGAGACCGAGCAGTTCTCCGAACGCGTTTCCGGGGTCGATGTCTGGCGCAAAGCTGTTCTGCCTTGGCTCACACCTCTGGGGAAAAACCAGTGGATCCCAGAACGGTTCGGGCTCCGCATTGGGGACGACTACTTCGCGATTGCGCCCCAGGCGGCCTCCACCTTGATCGATCGGGTTGAAGCGGCTCGGGCTGCCGAGGCTCCCCAGGTCGATGTGGGCGACCTGCTTTATCCTGTCGAGGAGTCCGGTCCGCCCCCTCCCCCGTTTCTCGGTATGAACGAGCAGACGTTTGCGGCGGTCGAGAGCCTCAGACCATTCGCAGCCCGACACGACGGCGACCCTACGACTGTAGAAGGCGACCTAGCCGCGCTATGGGACGGGGCCACTCAGGGCAAGCTGTTCCTCATCGTCAGAGACAACTTCGACGAGGTTGACTACGCGCCGATCGGCCAAGAAGCGGATGCAGACGCCTCTGCACTTGACGTGAACCTGCCCGAGACACTCAGGACCACCCCCAAGCCGCACCAGACCGATGGGATCCGCTGGCTGGCCACATGCGCCGCGATTGGGCGTCCAGGCGCCCTGCTTGCGGATGACATGGGTCTTGGGAAGACTTTGCAGGCGATCGCCTTCATGGCCTGGTTGCAGGGAGAGGCACGGCTGGGCCGCCGTGAACACGCACCCTTCCTGATCGTCGCGCCAACCGGCCTGCTTGGAAACTGGCAAGGCGAGATCCGTAAACACCTGGAGGAGCCCGGCCTCGGCGTTGTCGCTCGGGCCTTTGGTGGTGACCTCAAACGCCTTCGCGAGGAGTCCGGCCTCGCAGGCCGCGACATCGACACAGGTAGGGCGTCTCTGGACAGCGGCGCCTGGCGGAATGCCGGTGTCGTCCTGACCACCTATGAGACGGTGCGCGACTACCACTTCAGCTTTGCGCGGACCCGGTTCGGGCTCATCGTCTATGACGAAATCCAGAAACTGAAGAACCCGACAAGTCAAATGTCCCGCGCCGCAAGGGCGCTGAACAGCGACTTCGTCCTGGGCATGACCGGCACCCCGGTCGAGAACCGCCTGCAGGATCTCTGGTCGATCATGGATGTCATGGCGCCCGGACTTCTGGGATCGAGCCGGGACTTCGAGCGGCGGCATCCTCCAGAGAACCGTGAAGCTCTCGCCGGGCTGAAGGCCCAGCTTATGGACGCCGTGCCCCCGTACATGGTGCGGCGACTGAAGTCTGAGGCGCTTGAGGGTCTGCCCCGAAAGACCATCGTCCCCTATCAACTGGATATGCCGCCAGTTCAGGCGGAGGCCTACAAGGACGTTGTCATCAGGGCCGCGGCCGCGTCGGCCTCGGGCGCGCTTGGCAAGGGTGGAATGCTGACCTACCTCGCGGCGATGCGGGGAGTATCTCTCCACCCGCGCAACCCTCGAGACCCCATCGGAGATTTGGCGGACTACGCAGCGGAGTCCGCTCGCGTCGAGTGCGCGTTCAAGGTCTTGGATGAGGCCAAGGCGAAGAGCGAGAAGGTCCTCGTCTTCGTCGAAGACCTAGCCATGCAGAACCGGTTCGCCCAGCTCGTACAGGAGCGGTACAAGCTGGCTCGTCGGCCAATGCAGATCAACGGCGGGGTGCCTGGGCTTGCCCGCCAACGGATGGTTGATGTCTTTCAGAGCGAACCAGACCGCTTCGACGTGATGGTTCTCTCTCCAAAGGCCGGCGGTGTAGGCCTGACGATCACCGCCGCGAACCACGTCATCCATCTTTCACGCTGGTGGAACCCGGCGGTTGAAGACCAGGCAACGGACCGGGTGTTCCGGATAGGTCAGACCAAGGACGTTTTCGTCCATGTGCCCATGGCTGTTCACCCCGAAGGCGCCTTGCGGGAGTCCAGCTTTGACCTTCGGCTCAACGCTCTGATCGAGCGCAAGCGTACTCTGACCAGAGACCTGTTCCTGCCTCCCGACGCCAACGACGCTGATCTTGCAGACCTGTTCGACGATGTCTCCCTCTCCCGGACCGTTTCGGCTGAAGCAGAGCCCAGCATCGGCGCGCGCTCGGATGACGTTGCAGCGGCGCCAGAGGCAACCCATCCCCAACGGCAAGAATTTCAGCCGGCTGCGCCTGTCCCGCCAACCATGGACGCAAGCGCCCACGAGCTTCAGACAGGGCCTGTTGAAGAGGCTGTGGCTCGGCGACCTGTGCTGCGTCTGCCCAAGGAACTGCAAACGACGGGCGCAAGAGTCTGGATCTGTGGCGCGAACGAGCCGAGGCCGACGTCGGAGATCCTGGCGCTGTTTCACGGCCGAAGGATCACACGTGCAACTATCAGCGACCCTTACGCTATTGCGACCCCGAACGCACGGCGGGCCCAGATCCAGTTCATTTCAGACTTGGCGGAAGTTGCGAAGCTAGGCTCGGCTGTGATCGAGTACGCGCCGGACATCGACTTGGACTTTGATGACGCCCGTGCGCGCAGCGACATCGGCGCCTTGTTTGGCCAAAGCCCTGCTGCAAGTCGAGGCGTCACGCTCACGCCGAAGCGTCGGAATAAGCGTGGGCGGCATGACGACTTCCATGACCGCCAGGTGATGCTGGAAATCGAGCATGCTGGTGGCGCGGTAAAGGTGCACACGCTGGTTATCGGCCGGGGCGTTGAGGCGCTTTACGATGAACGCTGGCAATGCTCGGCAAGCTACGCGCCCCCTTCTTCTTGAGGGGAGCGCCCGCTCCGAGTTGGCGGCCACACGATGTCGCCGCTGGCGGAAGTCGCGACTGTCGTTGCGTTCTCGAACCACTTCGATTTTGACGGCGATATGATAGCGGCCGAAATTGAAAAACTCCGCCGGATATTTTTCGGTATGGTCGCAAGCAAGATGCTCAAAACTATAGGGAAAAAGGGTGTACCCCTTGCCGAAAAGCCCCGCTAGTAAGCGCGACCCTGCGGCATTCTGAAATCAATCGCTCATTCCGGAGCGAGACATCAGAACCGGAGACTAACCTCTTGATTAGCATTGAAGAACTTCGCGCCCTTGAAGGCTTTGAGTGGATCGCCAAGCCGCGCGAAAACCTGGCTTCGCAGGACACCCTCCTTTGGGCCGCCGTTGAAGAACTCGCCTCCGCCCTGGAGGTCGAACTCGAACCGGAGCACTTCATCGAAGCCGAGCCCCGCATCGTCCTGATCATCGCTGGGGCGGTCGACTACTTCCTCGAGATCGGCCATCCGCCCCCTCACGCGGCGGCTCACGTGCTCTTGATGGCCGAACGTCTGAAGCGCGGACTGACGGCGCGGGGCGGCGACAAGTAGCGCCGCTTAGCACTGGGTCTCTACGGCCGTTTTCCGGCCCGTAGAGACCCCTCGCCCCATTCAGAGATGTCGCCTAGCCGATATCCAGATCTGGGCCCCAGTGGGGCCTGGAGAGTCTGCAATCGCAATATCACTTTTCAGCGCCCTGACCGCGCAGGTGCAGCCCCCCCGAAGAGCGGGCCCCCGAACCCTGTCCGAGGGCTGACCAGGCGATCCGCGTCTTCGACGCTCAGCTCGCGTGCTGGGTTCGAGAGCTGCCCGACTTGCCGCCCGAGGACCGGGTTCGGCCGACCTTACCCGAGGTAACGCCGGAAGGGGATGGGTCGGAGGTGTTCTGGGACGTGTTCGACGTTCAGACCGGCCGCCGGTTGTGGTCGATCGAGGCTGCCGACTTCGAAGCGGCCTTGTTCGAGAAGCGCCGCCTGTACCGGTTGGCGGGTGGCAAGTCGGGCAGGGGCTATCTCGCGCCGGCCGAGGATTGACCAAGGTAGGGCGGATTGCAGCTGGCGGTCCGCCCCCCGGCTGGGTTTCGGGTACCCCCACCTTTATCTCTTCAACAATTTGTCCTTTAGAAAAGTATAGTAGATATAATTTAAGATAGGACTTTAGATTGGACGGTAGCTGGAGTACCTTAAACTCTTCACTTGAAGGGAATATCCAGTAGACATGGCGCGTCCTCGCATACCTATGCTGACACGCTTGGCGCGCCTCCTATCAGTTTCCGAGGAACAACTCCAGACCACGCTCGATAGCTGGCCTCCCGAGGAAGCTCACCAATATCGCTGCATGGATGGGCCCCGCAAGATCACCATTACAGCCCCCTGCATGGCCGGCTCTCAGACTATCCGAACCTCCACCCCAACTGGCGGTTCGACCCGCACCACCATCGGCGCCCTGTTCGAGCTGATCCTCGATCGTCCGCTTCACAAGAGCTGGCGGCCGATCCGTCTCTGCGCCTCGCCGGACTGTCGTAATCCGCTCCACTACGAGCTGACCGTCATCAACCACACCGATGGCACCATTGGCGAGAACCTGCCTCTGCGCTGCTTCCGCAACCACCTGGCCCAGCAACTGGCTGGGGAAGTCGAAGACGATCCCGAGGACGTCATCGACACCGTTCTGTCCGTCGACGGCGGCCGGGACATGACACCCGAAGCGCTCAGCGAGCGGTTCATGGGCGGCTACACGCCGGCCCAATTCGCCGAGGCCCTGAAGGCGATCCGCGCCCAAGGTCTCTGATCCGCCACCCAAACCCTGGGTAAGGCAATCCTCGCAGACAGCATGACCGACCACTGGCGAACCGACCCAGGCCGTGATTTCGAGAGGGCCTTGATCGAGAAGCGACGCCTGTGCCGGTTGGCAGGCGGTCGTAGCGGCTGGGGATACCTGGCCGAGGCCCGCGACTGACCAGGGTAGGGCGGATTGCCGCTGCGGCTCGCGGTCCGCCCTGACTGGGAGTTTGGTTTACCCCCTCTCTATATCTAATTGTTATCTATTTTTTATAAATATATAGTAGTAGTAAAAAAATATTAGTTTTTGTTTTGGACGGTCGATGGGGTAAACCAAACTCAGTGTTCACACAGATATCCAGTAGATATGTCTCGACCAAGCAAGCCGTTGCTGGCCCGGGTCGCCAGCCTCCTAGCAGTTTCTGAGCAGGAACTCCAGACCCTGCTCGATAGCTGGCCGACCCCCACTGCCAGCCAATATCAGTGCCTGCATGGTCCAGTCGTCATCAAACACGGCCGGTCCACCCGGCGGACCATATCCGCGATCTTCGAGCTGATCCTCGATCGCCCGCTTCACAAGAGCTGGCGACCGACACGCCTGTGTGGCATCGAGACCTGCCGGAACCCGCTGCACTACGAGCTGCGGACCATCCACCATGTCGATGGCACGGTCTCCGAGCCGCTGCCGATGCGCTGTTTCCAGATTGACCTCGCCCAACAACTGGCCGGCGAGGTCGAAGACGACCCCGAGGACGTCATCGACACCCTGCTGGCCATAGAAGGCGGCCGGGACATGACGCCCGACGAGCTGCACGAGCGAACCGCTGGCATCTACAGCCCTTCGCAATACGCAGCTGCCCTAGAGGCGATCCACGCCGAAGGTCTCTGATTTCGGATAATCACTGGACATAGGCCCGAACTACTCACTCGGTCGCCAACTAGGCTCTAGACAGCAGGACTCCCGTCGGAGTCTATACAGCACATGCTCGTTGAAGACACCGCAGCCGCAGCCAGACGCTAGGCGCCGCTCACTGGCGGCGCCGGCGCACCACTGCGAGAGCCCTCACATGACCCAGCCTTCCCTGCTCACCTTTGACGAGGTCTGCGGAAAGCTGCGCGTATCCCAGAAGACCCTTCGGTCCATCATCGCGCGCGGCGAACTTCCCGCCCTCAAGGTCGGCGCCGCCTGGCGCATCCGATCCGACGATTTCTCCAAGTACATCGAGACCCCATGTCCCTCTATAAGCGCGGCGCAACCTGGCACTACGACTTCACGATTGACGGCATCCGCCACCGCGGTTCGACCGGTTTCAAACTCAAGAAGGACGCCGACGCCTTCGCTGACGCGCACCGCCGCGCTCTCATCCTGGGAATTGCATCTCCAGACCAAATCCCGACCGTTGGCGAGGTAGCCGACAAGTGGTTCGCCTCTCGCATTGCGCAGAACAAGACCGCGACCACTGTTGCTCAACGGATCAAGATCCTGTTCCGCCACTTGGACCCCAATCTTCCGGTCGATCAGGTCAGCCATGCCGTGATTGAGGACGCAATCCTTTCCAGGCGCCGCGAGCCCATCCGGCAGGGTGCGAAGAAGAACCCCCGGCCGCCGGCGCCCGCGACCGTAAACCGCGATATGATCGACACCACACTCCGCCCGATCCTGGCCTACGCCGAAGAGATGGAGCACCCCATCAGGCGGATAAAGTGGGGCAAGCTTCGCCTCGCCCAACCTCCGGGTCTGATGCCGATCCTCTCGGACGATGTGCGCGCCCGCTGGCGTGCGGCGCTACCGGAATGGCATCGGCCCTTGTTCGATTTCTTCGAGCGCTACGGCCCCCGGCTCAAGGAGGCCTTCTTCCATCCCGACTGCCTCAACGTCGAAGCCGCGGAAGTCTACCTGCTCAACACAAAGAACGGGCGCAACCACGCGCTGATCCTGTTGGAGGAGGATGTTCCTGACCTTGCCGCCCGCAAGGCCCGCGCCGTGGCCGCCGGGCTCGACACGATCTGGTTCCGCGACGACGGGGGCAGGCTGACGCCCATCCACTGGCGAGCCTTCCAGAGCGCCAGCAAACAGGCCCTCCGGGCTGCGGGCATCAAGGGGGTTCGACCGGTCCACGACCTGCGCCACCACGCCGCTACGACCCTCGCCCGGGACAGCGGAAGCCTGCGGCTGGTGCAGCAGCTCCTCAACCACCAGAACATCGCCAGCGCGGCGCGCTATTCGCAGGTCACCAAAGACGACCTCCGATCTGCGATGCGTCACGCCCACGGCACAACAGCGGCGCAAACAACGGAAACCTACAGCAAATTCAAAGAGGTATCCAGAGGCGGGACAGTCACCTAAATCCAGTGCGTCTACCAGTTCCGCCACATCCGCAAGGTTCGCGGGGAGGGATACGGGGGGTTGCAGCGGTAGGCAAGTGAAGGACTCGTCATCCGGCGATGCGCCGTCGGTTATGGTCGCGCCAGCAACCTGCCCAGCCTGGCGGGGGCCAAATCCGGCAGGTCTTCCGCGATCAGGCCCGGGCCGAACCGGCCGGCGCAGTCGGCGTGGATCCAGGCGGCGGCGCAGGCGGCGAGGAAGCTGTCCATGCCCTGGGCGATCAGGCCGGCGATGAAGCCGGCCAGCACGTCGCCGGAGCCGGCGGTGGCCAGCCAGGGCGTGCCGTTGAGGTTGACGGCGGCGCGGCCGTCGGGGGCGGCAATGACGGTGTCCGGTCCTTTAAGCAGCACCACGGCGCCGGCCCGCATCGACGCCGCCCGGGCGGCCTCGATGCGGGTGGGACCGGCGTCGAGCAGGCCGGGGAACAGGCGTTCGAACTCACCGGGATGGGGGGTGAGCACGTCATCCTTGTCGAGCACGTCGAACAGGTCATCCGGGCGGTCGCGGAACACGGTCAGGGCGTCGGCGTCGACCACCAGGGCGGCGCCGGTGCGGGTCAGGGCGAAGAGGTTGGCGCGGGTGGCCGGGGTGACGCCGGCGGCGGGGCCGATGACTGCGGCGTCGGCGGCCCCGGCCAGGGCGGCGAGGTCGGCGTCGCTGTCGAAGGCGCGGACCATCACCGCCTCCAGGGCGGCGGCGTAGATCGGACCGGCGGCGGGCGGGCTGAGCACGGTCACCAAGCCGGCGCCTATCCTGAGTGCGCCCCGGGCCGACAGCCGCGCCGCGCCGGTGTGCAGGCCGTCGCCGCCGACCACCACGGCGCGGCCACGGGAATGCTTGTGGGTGGCGGGGGTCGGGAAAGGCATTGCGCGGCGCCAGAGGTCCGGCGTGTTCTCGATCAGCTGGGACGGGGTGAGGCCGAGGCCGATGTCGGCGACCTGGATCTGGCCGCAGGCGGCCGCGCCGGGCTGGAGGACATGGCCGAGCTTGCGGCGGTGGAAGGTGACGGTCAGGTCAGCGCGGAAAGCGGTGTCGCCGCGCGGTTGGCCGGTGTTTCCGTCGATGCCGCTGGGGATGTCGACCGCGATCACCTGGGGATGGCCGTGGGAGGCGCGGGCGGCTGCCAGGGCCTCGCCCTCCAGCGGTCGGGTCAGGCCGGCGCCGAACAGGGCGTCGACCACCAGGTCGGCCGGCGGGCCGCCGCCGATGCGGTAGGTGGGACCGGTCCAGCGCTGGGCGTTGGCGCGGGCGTCGGCGGTGGTCGGCGGTCCGGACGCCTCGACCCAGACGCGCCAACCTCGCCGCTTGAGCAGTCGGGCGATCACATAGCCATCGCCTCCGTTGTTCCCCGGCCCGCACAGCACCGCCACCTTGCAGGCGCGGGTGCGGGCCACGATGGCGTCCGTCACTGCCTGGCCGGCGCGCTCCATAAGGGTCAGGCTGGGGGTTCCGGCCGCCACGGCCGCCGCGTCGGCGGCGGTCATCTCGGCGACGGTCAGGATTTCACGCGACATCGGCGAACAATCGCATGCGGCGGGAGCGGTCTCAATCGCCGCCCTGCGTCAGAGGACCTGCGTTGCCGCCTCGGCGCCCTTTTCGACCAGCATCAGCCGGCCGTCGATGATCTCGAACCGGGTGATCGAGGTGTGGTCGGGGCGGAAGCCCATGACGCGGTCGTCCTCAAGCGCCGTCGAGACTGCCGCGTTGATCGCAACGTAGTGGCTGAACACCGCGGCGCCGGGATACTCGGCCACGGCGGCGGCCACCGAGCGGCGCCACTGGTCGTAGTCGAGGTCGCCCTTGATCTCGCGCCACAGGCCGCCGAACGCCGCGCGCAACCAGCCGGGGCGGGTGTCGAGGGTTTCGGCGCTGGGGGTCGGGATCTCGCCGACGCGGGGATCGATCACCAGGTCGACGCCGAGCGCCTCGGCGGTCGGGGCGGCGGTCTCGCGGCACCGGCGCAGGGGGGAGCTGACCACCTGGGTGGGGCGCAGGCCGTCCGGCAGGGCCAGCAGAGCCTCGGCGGCGGCGCGGGCCTGGGCGCGACCGGCGTCGTCGAGGCCGGGGTCCTCGTCGGCGTCGCCCCAGGTGGAGGCCGGCTTGCCGTGGCGGATCATGTGGACGTGAGGCATTCAGGTCAGTCCGGGACGAAGAGGTTGCGCTTGCCGTCGGGGTGGCGGCTTACCACGCCCGTGCGGCCGACGCCCTCGCTGGTCTCCAGGCTCTTGAGGATCTCCGGCTCCTTGGGCGCCACCGCCACGAAGCGGCGGCCCTGCGCATCTCGGCCGATGACCACCCCGCCGCGATAGTCGTCGCGGTCGTGAATGACCGTGTAGGCCTCGATGGTCGCCGGACCTTCCGGGGTTTCGGTGATCTCCGGATGCGGCAGGGCGTCGATCTTGGCCTGGATGATCTTCGGGTCCTGGCGGTCGAACGGCTTGTCGGGCGGCGTGGTCGAGTAGACGCCGGTCGATTGCTTGGTCAGGAACCAGCCGTTGGCGGTGCACAGCCCCCACTTGCCGCGCCCGGCGCGCAGGGCGGCGATCATCTCGGCGATGCCGTGCATGGCGTAGTTGTTCCCCGGCCCGCCGAAATAGGGCAGCCCGCCGGTCAGGGTGAAGCCGCGCGGGTCGTCGATCTTCAGGCCCAGTTCCTCGATCCCGACCTCAACAGCGATCGGGAAACAGCTGTAGATGTCGAAGAGGTCAATATCGTCGATAGTGACCCCAGCCATCTCCAGCGCCCGCTGGCCGGTCAGGCGCATGGCCGGGCTGGAATGGTAGTTCTGGCGCTCCAGCGGGAACCACAGGTCCGAAGCGTCGGCGCAGCCGTGCAGGTAGACCCATTTGTCTTCCGGAACGCCCAGCTCCCGCGCCTTCCTGGCCGAACAGACCAGGACGCCGGCCGACTGGTCGACCTGCATGATGGCGTTGAGATTCTTCGGGTAGGGAAACCCGATCATCCGGTTCTTCTCGCTGACCGTGGTCAGCTCCTCGACCGACTTTTCGACCGGGAACCAGGCGTGGGGATTTTGCGCCGCCACCTTGGTGAACGGCGCGAACAGTTCGCCCAACCGCCGCTGATGATCCTCGATCGAGCGGCCGTCACGGGCGCGCAGGGCATTCTCGAACACCGGATAGATGTTGATCGGCCGATCCAGGCCATGGGCGGCTTCGTAGGGCGTCGCGCCGGGGCGACCGTCGCCGATCCGCACCGGCTCCTCTTCGATCTCATCGCCATAGCCTTCGAACCCATGGCCGCCCTTCAACCGCTTCATCAGCGAGCCGAGGAATTCCGCGCCGCAGGCGAAGCCGAACTGCGTCTCGCCCTTGGCGATGCGCTCGCAGAGGATGTTCAGCGCCTGCTGGGGGCTGTTGCCGCCCATGTGGCTGTAGACGGCGTAGGCCGGATCGGCGCCCAGCGCCCGGGCCAGGCTGGCCGGCGGGTTCTTCAGCCTCGGGAACGGCAGGTCCGACAGGGCGCCCGGCGCGTCCACCGTGAACCCGACCACCGCCAGGGCGTCCAGGTCGGCCAGCGCCGCCGCATCGATGCCGGCGTCCGCCGCCGCGCGATCCGCCGCAATCTTCAGCAATTCCAGCGGAGTGGGCGCCGTCTCCGGATTGCCCTTGTAGGTGAATTGGCCCGCTCCGATGAGAACCGGCGTCTCGTCCCGCATCTTCCGCACTCCGCGACTGGTGGATGGGTCCGGATAAGGCCATGACGCGGCGGTATCCAAGCGGTTTCAGGCCCTGCTCGAAAGCCGGGCGCCAGGCGCCTTGATTTGCGGCGCCGGGCGGTTTCCACTGGCGCCGCTGCAACCGGTGAGACGAGCGGACTTGTCCCCTCCCCCGCCCCTATGCTCCGTCGCCTCTAACGTTCGGGCCAAAGAGCCCCGGGAATGCCATGAAAAAGATCGAAGCCGTCATCAAGCCGTTCAAGCTGGACGAGGTGAAGGAGGCCCTTCAGGAGATGGGCGTCCAGGGCATGACCGTGCTCGAGGCCAAGGGCTACGGCCGCCAGAAGGGCCACACCGAGCTGTATCGCGGCGCCGAGTACGTCGTGGACTTCCTACCCAAGATCAAGGTTGAGGTGGTGGTCGACGATGGCCAGTTGGCGGGCGCCCTGGAGGCGATTCAGAACGCCGCCCGCACCGGCCGCATAGGCGACGGCAAGATCTTCGTCTCCGAAATCTCCGACGTCATCCGCATCCGCACGGGTGAGAGCGGCGCCTCGGCGATCTAAGAAAACATCATCGAAATCAATAACCTAGGGGATAGGTTCTCATGGCGACCACCGCGAAAGACATTCTGGCCCAGATCAAGGAGAAGGACGTCAAATACGTCGACGTCCGCTTCACCGACATCCGCGGCAAGCTGCAGCACGTCACCTTCGACATCGACCTGGTCGACATGGACTTCCTGGAAGACGGCACCATGTTCGACGGCTCCTCGATCGCCGGCTGGAAAGCCATCAACGAAAGCGACATGAAGCTGCGTCCGGACCTGGACAGCGCCATCATCGACCCCTTCTACCAGCAGACCACGCTTTGCCTGATGTGCGATGTCGTGAACCCCGACACCGGCACCCCCTACAACCGCGACCCGCGCTCAATCGCCAAGGCGGCGCTGGCCTACACCCAGTCGCTGGGCGTCGGCGACACCGTCTATTTCGGTCCGGAAGCCGAGTTCTTCATGTTCGACGACGTGCGCTGGTCGACCGCCCCGAACAACACCTTCTACAGCTATGACTCGACCGAGCTGCCCGGCAACTCGGCCAAAGAGTACGCCGAGGGCAATATGGGGCATCGTCCCGGCCCCAAGGGCGGCTACTTCCCGGTCAACCCGGTGGACAGCGCCCAGGACATTCGTGGCGAGATGCTGGCCGTGATGGGCGAGTTGGGCATGAAGCCGGAAAAGCACCACCACGAGGTGGCCCCGGCGCAGCACGAGCTGGGCCTGAAGTTCGACACCATGGTGACCATGGCCGACCGGCTGCAACTCTATAAGTACGTCATCCACAACGTGGCGGCCGCCTACGGCAAGACCGTCACCTTCATGGCCAAGCCGATGTTCGGCGACAACGGCAGCGGCATGCACGTGCACCAGTCGATCTGGAAGGACGGCAAGCCGATGTTCGCCGGCGACCTGTACGCCGGCCTGAGCCAGGAATGCCTGTGGTACATCGGCGGCATCATCAAGCACGCCAAGGCCATCAACGCCTTCTCCAACTCGACCACCAACAGCTACAAGCGCCTGGTGCCCGGCTACGAAGCCCCGGTGAAACTGGCCTACTCGGCCCGCAACCGCTCGGCCTCGATCCGCATCCCGCACGTCGACAGCCCCAAGGCCAAGCGACTGGAAGCCCGCTTCCCCGACCCGATGGGCAACCCATACCTGACCTTCGTGGCCCTGCTGATGGCCGGCCTCGACGGGATCGAGAACAAGATCGATCCGGGTCCGGCCATGGACAAGAACCTCTACGACCTGCCGCCCCGCGAGCAGAAGAAGGTTCCGGAAGTCTGCGGCAGCCTGCGTGAAGCCCTCGAGAACCTCGACAAGGATCGCGGCTTCCTCAAGAAGGGCGGCGTCATGGATGACGACTTCATCGACGCCTACATCGAGCTGAAGATGGAAGAGGTGATGCGCCTGCAGCTTCACCCGCACCCGGTCGAATTCGACATGTACTACAAGTGCTAGTCGGGATGGGCTGAGCTAGAACGGAAGGGCCGGAGATCGATCTCCGGCCCTTTTCGCATCCAGGGACCCGCCATGGCCGCCATTGTCGTAGACCCAGACCATGTCCGCGAGTTCAAGGACGCCCAGGCCTTCTACGACTGGCTCGCCGAGCACCACGCCTCGCAGCCGGAGGTCTGGATCAAGATCCACAAGGTCGCCTCCGGCCTGCCCTCGATCACGCCGAAAGAGGCGGTCGACGTGGTGCTGTGCTGGGGCTGGATCGACGCGGTGCGCAAGAGCTTCGACGATAGGAGCTTCCTCCAGCGCTATACCCCGCGCGGCAAGAAGAGCATCTGGAGCAAGCTCAACATCGACAACGTCGCCCGCCTCATCAAGGAGGGCACGATGACCGAGCACGGCCTTCGCGAGGTTGAGGCCGCCAAGGCCGACGGCCGCTGGGACCGCGCCTACGGCAGCGGCAGCAAGGGCCTGCCCATCCCCGACGACCTGCAATCGGCCATCGACGCCAGCCCAAAGGCCAAGGCGATGCTGCCCAAACTGACCGAGCAGAATCGCTTCGCCCTCGCCTTCCGCGTCCACAACCTCAAGACTGAAGCCGGCCGGAAGAAGAAGATCGCCGCCTTCGTCGAGATGCTGGAGCGCGGGGAGACGATCTATCCGCAGAAGGGGTAGATCAGCACTCGCCCTGCTTCGCCACGCTCACCCCGGCGGACGCCGCCGTACAGGCGTTGCCATAGGTCTTGCCGTCCGCGCCGCAGACGGGCCGGTATTCACGGGTGCACATTTGCGGCCTCTTGCGGCAGGTTCCCGAGCCGTCGGCGATCTTCAGCATCTCCGGGCTCATCTGGCAGTAGAGGCCATCCTGGCACTGAAAGCCGGCGATGCCGCCGCACATCTGGCCCTCGGCGCGCGGGGCTCTGGGGGTCGGTTCCTGGGCCGGGACAGTGGTCTGGCAGGCGCCGATCGCCAGGCCGGCGAGAAGCACGACGAAAAGGCTCTTGGCGGAACGGATCATCTGTGGGGCTCCCGGTTTGGTTCCGACACTAACGCGCCGGCGGATGAACCGTGCCTGAAGCCGACAAGTCCCAATCGCGTAACGTCGTTCTTTCGGCTATCAAGTGGAATAATCCGCCTGTATCGTCGTGGGACGGGGGAACGCCTTCAATGCTGGACAGCAGGTGGATCGCGAGCGCCCATGACGCCGCCAAGGCGAGCATGGACAGCGCGATCCTGGCCGAAATCGCGGGCCGGCCGGGCTTCCGGGACCTGATCCCGGCGTTCGTCCAGACCTGGAGGGTGGGGACGGGCGAGAGCGCCGACTTGGCCCGCGCGCTGCGCGATGTGGCGCAGTATCTGTCGGGCATCTGGGCGATGCAGCTGCATTTCACCCCTGGCGGCCTGACCCTGTCCCGGCTGGCGGAAACCTTGCGGCGAACCGGTCTATCCAGTCCCGGCCGCGCGCGCTCGATGCTGATCTTCATGCGCTTCATGGGCCACATCGAGCCGAGCCCGGCCTTCGACGGCCGTGAACGCCGCTACCGGCCGACCTCAAAGATGCTGAGGGCCTTCAAGGCGCGTTTGAAGCGGGACGTGGTCGCCCTGTGGCCGGCCCATCCGGCCATACTGGCCATCGGCGCTGAGTTCGACCGCGATGAGGTGTTCGCCGCCTATGTGACGGGCATCGGCGAGATGCTCACCGAGGCCTTCCCCCTTTATGTCCCTGCCGGGCGGCCGACCATGGAAACGGTCACCCAGAAGTTCGGCGGCTCCTCGGTGCTGGGCGAGCTGCTGCTGTCCTGCCCGGAACAGTCGGCGATCCCGCCGGTCGGGCCGCTGCCGGTCACCCTCAGCGGCCTGGCCCGCGACGCCCAGATCTCACGGCCCCAGGCCCGCGCCGTGCTGAAGGCCGCTCAGCAGGCCGGATTTCTGATGACCCTGCCGGACGGACGCTATCAGCTGACCCCCCTGATGGCGGAGCACACCGACCTGCTCCTGGCCGGAACCTTGATCACCCTCGCCTATGCCGCGACGCGGGCGGTGGCCGTCCTCGAGGCGGCGCCCAAGCCGCGAGCGCGGCAGGCCTGACAGGCGGGCGCAGGCGGCCCTTGATCCCGTGACCGTTTTCGTCTGATCTCCCCCTCTTGCTGTTTCGGGACGGGTAAATGACATCCAGATTGAGGGCGCTCCTCGCCGCCGCCGCGCTATCGGCCATGGTCGCCGCCTGCGCCACCACCGGGGGCGCCGCGCCCGCGAAGGGTCCCGAAAAGGCCGAGCACAAGCCGCTGGCGCCCGGAACCGGCGGGGCCGATCCGGCGCCCTACGCTTCGACCTATGCCCCCCTGCCCGGCCGGCCGACAGCCATCGTCGGGGCCACGGTGCTGACCGCCGATGGGCGGCAGATCGACAATGGCGTGGTGCTGTTCGCGGGCGGCAAGATTACCGCCGTCGGCGGGCCCGAGCTGGCGGTCCCCGAGAGCCACCAGGTCATCGACGGCAAGGGCAAGTGGGTGACCCCCGGCATCATCGACGCCCACAGCCACCTGGGCGTCTATCCCTCCCCCGGCGTCTCGGCCCGCTCCGACGGCAACGAGGCCACCGATCCCAACACCGCCCAGGTCTGGTCCGAGCATTCGATCTGGCCGCAGGATCCCGGCTTCAACCGGGCCCGGGCAGGCGGGGTGACCACCCTGATGATCCTGCCAGGCAGCGCCAACCTGTTCGGCGGCCGCTCGGTCACCGTGCGCAACGTGCCGAGCGTGACCATGCAGGGGATGAAGTTCCCCGGCGCCCCCTATGGGGTGAAGATGGCCTGCGGCGAGAATCCCAAGCGGGTCTACGGCGGCCGCAGCCGCAGCCCGGCCACGGCGATGGGCAATGTGGCTGGCTATCGCAAGGCCTGGATCGACGCCGCCGAGTACCGCCGCAAGTGGGACGACTACAACGCCAAGCGCCAGAAGGGCGAGAAGGCCGACGCGCCCAAGCGCGATCTTCAGCTGGAGACCCTGGCCGGCGTCCTGCGCGGCGAGATTCTGGTTCAGAACCACTGCTATCGCGGCGACGAAATGGCGGTGATGATCGATGTGGCCAAGGAGTTCGGCTACAAGATCACCATGTTCCACCACGCCAACGAGGCCTACAAGGTCGGCCCGTTGCTGAAGGCGAATGACATCTGCTTCGCCACCTGGGCCAGCTGGGCCGGGTTCAAGATGGAAAGCTATGACGGCATCGAGGCCAACGCGGCGATCGCCTACAAGGCCGGCGCCTGCACCGTCATCCACTCGGACGACGACACCATCACCCAGCACCTGAACCAGGAAGCGGCCATCGCCATGGCCGCCGGCAACCGCATCGGCTTCAACATCACGCCAGCGGAAGCCATCGCCTGGATCACCTCCAACCCGGCCAAGGCCATGGGCATCGCCGACCAGACCGGCAGCCTGACGGTCGGCAAGCGCGCCGACGTGGTGCTGTGGTCCGGCAATCCATTCAGCGTCTACAGCCAGGCCGAGAAGGTGTTCATCGACGGCGGCCTCGCCTACGACCGGCGCGACCCGCGCTTCCAGCCCAAATCCGACTTCGAACTCGGTCAGCCCGGTGAAGGGGCCTTCCACCCATGAAAACCCTCCTCCTCGCGGCCAGTAGCCTGATTGGGGCGGTGCTGATCGCCGGTCCCGCCGCCGCCCAGACCTACGCCATCACCAACGCCCGCATCGAAACGATCGGCCCGGCCGGGACGATCGACAACGGCACGATTGTCATCAGGGACGGCAAGATCGCCGCCGTCGGGTCCAATGTGCAGGCCCCGGCCGGGGCCACGGTCATCGACGCCAAGGGCGGAGTGGTGACGCCGGGCTTCATCGCCGTGTCCTCCAACCTGACCGTGTCGGAAGTCTCGGCCGTTCAATCGACCCGCGATGATCGCTCGGGCAAGCTGTCGGCCGGGTTCGACATCCAGTACGGCATCAACCCCAACTCGACGATGATCCCCTGGGCCCGGCAGAGCGGCCTGACCCGCGCCGTGGCCACCCCGGTGCTGACCGCCGGCGGCGGCGGCCATCATCACGACGACAGCGGGGCCGAGGAAACCGCCGGCGGCGGCGGCGGAAACGGCGACGGAGATCCCCACCTGTTCGCCGGCCAGGCGGCCGTGGTCAGCCTCGCTTCCAACCAGCCTGACCTGCTGGTCCGGGCCAAGGCCGCCGTGGTGCTCGACATGGGCGAGGCCGGGGCCCAGTCCGCCGGATCGCGCGGCGCGGCCATGGTGCTGGTCCGCTCGGCCCTGGAGGACGCCCGCGCCTACGCCCGCAACAAGGCCGCCTACGACCGGGGCGAGACCCGCGAATTCGGCCTCTCGCGCGTTGATCTTGAGGCCCTCGTGCCCGTGGTCCAGGGCCGAACGCCGCTGCTGGTCCGCGTCAGCCGCGCCTCCGACATCCTGCAGGTCCTCAAGATGGCCAGGGAGGAAGGCGTCAGCGTCATCCTCGAAGGCGCCGAAGAGGGCTGGATGGTTGCCCCGCAGATCGCCGCCGCCAAGGTTCCGGTGATCATCGACGCCCAGCGAAACCTGCCCAGCAGCTTCGAGACCCTCGGCGCCCGCCTCGACAACGCCGCCCGGCTGCAGGCGGCCGGCGTCATCGTGGCCATCATCGGCAGCCGCGACCAGAACAACCTGCGCCAGGCCCGGCTGAACGCCGGAACGGCCGTCTCCTACGGCCTCACCTACCAGCAGGGCCTGGCGTCGCTGACCATCAACCCGGCCCGGATCTGGAAGATGGAGACCCAGGTCGGCAGCCTGGAGGTCGGAAAGGTCGCCGACGTGGTGGTCTGGACGGGCGATCCCCTGGAAACCACCACCTGGCCTACCGACGTCTTCATCGCCGGACAGCGCCAGCCGCAGAACGTCCGCGCGTTCGAGCTGCGCGATCGCTATGCGACCCCGACGCAGGGGTATCCGCAGGCTTACACCAAGCCCTGAGCCCTGAGCGGTGAAGGGGACGTCGCGCCGTCAGTGGCGACTCGATCTGCGGCGACGCCTGCTGGCGCGGTGGTTCTCCCGCCGCGCCGAGGGCGGCCTCCGACTGCCCCCGTCGGTGGTGCGGTTCGAGGCCATCCGCGCGCTGGGAATCTGCGCGCTGAGCTTCTTCATGGGGTTGACCGACCTGTTCGGGGTCGGCGACGCCCTGCGGACCATCTCTCAGGACGGCTTCTACTACGTCACCGCCGACCGCATGCCGCGTCGGACCATGCCGCCGATCACCGTGGTGCTGGCCACCGACGGCGACCTTCGCTTCCTCCAGACCACCTGGCCTCTCGATCACGCCATCCTGGCCGATGTGGTGGATGAGATCAGCGCCCATGAGCCCGCTGCCCTGTTCATGGACACCCTGTTTCTGGATGTCCGCGATCCGGCCTCGACAGCGGCGCTGGAGAATGCCGTTGCCCGCACCGCCGGCCGCGCGCCCCTGGTCATGGCTTCGCCGGACCTTCCGACTTCCGGCTGGCGCGCCCCCGAAAGCCGGGACCTCTATCGCCGGCTGACGGCGTCCGGCGTGGTGGTCGCCAACGCCAACTTCAGCGAACAGCAGGGCGAGACCCTGGTCATGCAGCAGAGCCGAAGGCAGCCCTCGGTCGCCGCCGTGCTGCGTGACCTGTACTGCGCCAAGGGGGCCGACTGCGCGCGTTTTGAGAGTCGACGGGACGCCGCACTGGAATTGGCCTGGCGTGGTCGCCCTGTGACCTGCGACGGGTCCGACGACTGCCGCGCCATTCCCTCCGGCGAACCCTGGCGGTTCGCCAGCATGGCGACCGGCGCGGTGTTCCCGAGCCTGAAGAGCCAGCCCCTCTCCGCTCAGGGCCTGCTGCCCTATCAGACCATCACGCTTGAAACCCTGCTGACCGACCCTGAGGCCGGCGCGGCCCTCAAGGGCCGGACGGTGCTGTTCGGATTCAGCTTCCGGGGGATCACCGACGCGGCCGCTTCCCCCACGTTTGGAACGGTCCCCGGCGTCTACGCCCATGCCGCCCTGTTCGACGGCCTTGTCGTCTGGGGCGACCGAAACTTCGTCAGCGCCTTTCCTTTCGACCTGCCCAAGCCCGCCTATGAGCTGCTGATGATTGCGGCGCTGACGATTGTGATGTTTGCTGTCCGCCTGGGGCTGTTGGCCCGGTCGGGTCCGGCGATGGATCCGGGCTGGTTGGAGTGGTTTTCCTCGCTCGCCGTATTCCTGGCGGGACTTGTGGTCGCACTCATCGAGGCGACGGTTTCGAGGACGACCCCCGAACACTGGCTCATCGCCCCTACGATCGTGTCGGCATCGGGCTTCATCTGGCTGCAGGGGGCGAAACTCTATGTCGACACGCGCCTTTTTGGTCGTCGCGGCGGCAATGACGGTGGTGGCGCCTAGCGCCTCCGGCCCGGCCGTCGCCCAGACCCAACGCATCGAGGGAACCTGCACGATCAAAGGCTTTCGTCCCGAACAGGTCGCCCGTCAGCCGGTATACGCACCCGGCGCCAAGGTCGCCTCCCCGGAGTTAGCCAAGGGCCTGAAGTTCCCCGCCCGCATGATGGGCTTTGACGGCGCCACTCAGCGGTTCCAACTCTGGCTCGATCCCAAGGGCGCCAAGCGCGTCGAGGTCCGTCGCACCCACGTGCTTGCAGAGGGGCCCGGATGCCCCAGCACCGCCGCCGGATCCGAAAAATCGATCCGGTGCTTCCCGGAAATGACCCTCGGCGCCCGCGCTTCCAACCCCGTCTATTGCGAACAGGTCGGGCCGAACCGCAAATGATCCGACGCCTGCTTCTGGGCCTATGCTTGGCCCTGGCCTGCGGCGCCGCGACGGCCCAGGTCCCGGTCAACGCCCAACAGGTCCGCACCCCGGCGGGCCTCACCTATACCGATCCCTGGTATCTCCAGCGTGAGCTCTACCGGACCAGGACCTGGGATACCCGGTGGACCGATCCTGTCCTCAACGGCCTGGTCGATCGCGCCGCCCGGCGGCTGGAGAAGGCCAACGGCCTGCCACGGAACTTCATCGCGGTAGACATCACCACCTGTCCGTACGCCAGCGCCAGAGCCTACGTCGGCGGCTGGGTGAACATCTGCCTCCCCGCCCTTCTGCGCATGGAGAACGAGGACGAGGTCGCCTTCGTCCTGGCGCATGAGATCTACCACGTCCTCAAGGGCCATAACCTGGACATGAAGGAGGGCCCACGAACCGCCCACTCGACCGGCGCCGCCGAGTTGGAGGCCGACCGTGGGGGCATGGCGCTGCTCGTGCGGGCCGGCTACTCGCCCGACGGCGCGATCCTGTTCCTCGACAAGGCTCTGGCCCACACCCCCGGCGCGGCGGAACGGGCCGACCTCAAGCGCCGCGCCGACCGCCTGGGCGCGCTCGTCGCACAGACCTACGCTCAGGCCAGCGACGAACGGGAGTTCACCCCGATGCCGGCCACATTCCAGGACGCAGCCAGCAATGCGACTGCCTACATTGCCGAGGGCGACCGGATCTATGGTCTCTATGTTTCGGGAACCGCGGCGGCTCACGGCAAGGGCGCCCAGGGCGACCAGATGCGACACCAGAACTGCCTGAAGGTGTTCGGCGAACTGTCGGCCCTGGCCGACCGGCGAGGCTTCCAGGAATGGCTGATCAACATCGCCGCGGTCGCCAACACCCAGTGCATCTACTACCTGAAGACTGACGTGAACTACGCCGCCTTCGTGCGCAAACATGTTCGCCTGCAGACGGTTTCCTACCAGACGCTGGGCCTGCTTCTGCTGTCCGTAAACATCAGTTACGGCACGGACCTGGAGAGCCGCATCCTGGTCGAGCTCGAGCGCCGCCTGTTCGCCCCGCTGCCGGACGAGCCCTCGCCGATCCGTGAGCCCGACCGGTGGATGCGCAACACCACTCAGGCGCGGCTGGGGACCACCTGCAAGATCCTCGGCTTGTACGACTTTCAGGCAGCGACCGACCGGGTGCTGAACAATCCGGCCTCTCGCCGCCGACTGGCTGCCCGGGTCGGGCATGCTCCGACGCTGAAGATTTTCCTGGATGGCTGCCAGGAGGCTCTCGATCACGGCCGCGAGCAGCGCCTCAAGGCTTACAGGGACGTCTTCCAGACGCGTTACACCCGTTCCGGCAACACCCGCGAACAGGCCCACAACATCGCTGAAAAGCTGTCCCGTCTCTATTCGATCAACCTGTTCATCGCCGATGCCAACGCGATCGTCGGCCTCACCAACCCCTATGCCCGACGCCCTGACTGAGGCTCGGCGATGCGGCGGTTGAACTGCGACCCCGAGGGGCGCATTAGATCCTCCCCGAATCGCCTAGACTCCCCCGCGTAATGTCCAAACCCGCTCCCGCTCCCTCGCTGTTCGACGACGCCCTGAACCCGCCGGCCGCCCCGCCGCTGGCGCAGCCGCATGAGCCGGTTCCCGCCGACCAGCCGAAGCCGACGGCTGCCAAACCGACCAGTGACTACAACGCCAGCTCGATCGAGGTGCTCGAGGGCCTGGAGCCGGTGCGCAAGCGGCCCGGCATGTATATCGGCGGCACCGATGAGCGGGCGCTGCACCATCTGTTCGCCGAGGTGCTGGACAACAGCATGGACGAGGCCGTGGCCGGCCACGCCAAGTCCATCGAGGTCCACCTCGACGCCGAGGGCTTCCTGACCGTCACCGACAACGGCCGCGGCATCCCCATCGACCCGCACCCGAAATATCCGGGCAAGTCGGCGCTGGAAGTGATCATGACCGTCCTGCACTCGGGCGGGAAGTTCAGCGGCAAGGCCTATGAGACCTCCGGCGGCCTGCACGGCGTCGGCGTCTCGGTGGTCAACGCCCTGTCGGAGCGGGTCGAAGTCACCGTCTGGAAAGACGGTTTCGAGCATCGCCAAGTGTTCTCGCGCGGCAAGCCGCTGGGCAAGCTCGAGCAGTTGGCCCCCAGCCGAAAGAAGGGCACGGCGATCAAGTTCCTGCCCGACCCGGTGATCTTCGGCGAGGGCGCGTCGTTCAAGCCGGCGCGGCTCTACCGCATGGCCCGGTCAAAGGCCTATCTGTTCCGTGGCGTGGCCATCAAATGGTCCTGCGACCCCAGCCGCATCCAGGACAAGACCCCACCTGAGGCCGTTTTCCACTTCCCCAACGGCCTGGCCGACTTCCTCGCCGAGCGCACGCAGGGCATTGCCACCGTCACCCCCGAGGCCTTTAGCGGCCGCATCGAGCGGACGGGCGAGGCCGGGGCCGTCGAATGGGCGCTGACCTGGACGCCGCAAGGGTTCGGCGAAGCCGACGGCTTCATGCAGTCCTACTGCAACACCGTGCCGACCCCCGAGGGCGGCACCCACGAGAGCGGCCTGCGCGCCGCCGTGACCCGGGGGCTGAAGGCCTATGGCGAGCTGGCCGGCGAGAAGCGGGCCGGGATCATCACCGCCGATGACGTGATCGCCAACGCCGGCGCCCTGATCAGCGTCTTCATCAAGAACCCCGAGTTCCAGGGCCAGACCAAGGAGCGGCTCAGCTCCACCGACGCCCAGCGCCTGGTCGAGACCGCCCTGCGCGATCCCTTCGACCACTGGCTGACCGCCAGCCCCAAGGCCGCCCGCGCCCTGCTCGACTTCGTCATCGAGCGGGCCGAGGAACGGCTGAAGCGGCGCAAGGACCGCGACGTGGCCCGCGCCAGCGCCACTCGCAAGCTGCGCCTGCCCGGCAAGCTGGCCGACTGTTCCGGCGAGGCGGCGGAGGGCTCGGAAATCTTCCTGGTCGAGGGCGACAGCGCCGGCGGCAGCGCCAAGCAGGCCCGAAACCGCAAGACCCAGGCCATCCTGCCCCTGCGCGGCAAGATCCTCAACGTCGCCTCGGCGACCGGTGAGAAGCTGGGCCAGAACAAGGAACTCTCGGACCTGATGCTGGCCCTGGGCGTGCAGCCCGGCAGCCGCTTCAAGGAAGAGGACCTGCGCTACGACCGCGTGATCATCATGACCGACGCCGACGTGGACGGCGCCCACATCGCATCCCTGCTGATCACCTTCTTCTATCGCACCATGCCCCAGATGGTCCGCGCGGGGCGTCTCTACCTGGCCCTGCCGCCCCTCTACCGGCTGACCCACGGCGGCAAGTCGGTCTATGCCCGTGACGACGCCCACAAGGACGAGCTCATGGCCACCGACTTCAAGGGCAAGAAGCCGGAGATCGGCCGCTTCAAGGGCCTGGGCGAGATGATGGCCGCCCAGCTCAAGGAAACCACCATGGACCCGGCGACCCGCACCCTGGCGCGAGTCGTCCTGCCGCGCGCCGAGGAGCCGGTGGAAGAGCTGGTCGAGGCGCTGATGGGGCGGAAACCGGAAGCGCGGTTCAAATTTATCCAGGAAAACGCTGAGTTCGCCGGTGAACTCGACGTGTAAGGTTTGAATACTTCCGCGCCGGTATAGAGGAAATCCGGTCAGGTTCTGGGCGGCGCAGATCAACAGACGTCGCCATTGTCGACTCCTCGACCTTAGGCCTCACGGCAGGATCACGAAGCCTTTATGCGGGGAGCCAAGCGCCGCTCCCCGCGTTACGTGCCTGTTCTGGAAAGCGCCCGGCGTGAATTTGGGCGCGGAGCAGGGGCAAAGGTAAGACGATGAACTATGCACACGCTCGCCCGGAGGGTCCCTCCGAGGCGCCGCCGAGCTTGGACCTGATCACCACCGCACTCTTCCTCGACCTGGACGGCACGCTGGCGCCGATTGAAGACAGCCCCGAACTTGTCACCGCCGATCCGCTTCGAACCGAAATCCTCGAGGCCCTGCACAGCCTGCTCGACGGCCGGATGGCCGTGCTCAGCGGCCGGCAGATCCACGAGGTCGACCGCATTCTGGAGGGCGCCGTCGCCCATGTCGGCGGCCAGCATGGGCTGGAGCGCCGCCTGGCCGGCGGAACCCTCCAGTCCACCCCGCCCCACCCCGGCCTGGAAGACGCCGCCCAGGCCATGGAGAGCCTGGCGCGCGCTCAGTTCGGCCTGCTGGTCGAGCGCAAGAGCGCCGCTGTCGCCCTGCACTATCGCGCCAAGCCCGAATGTGGCCCGGCGGTGATCGACCTGGCCCACCGCCTGGCCCAGACCCATCGGCTGGAGGTCCAGGAGGGCCGGATGGTGGCCGAGCTGCGCACGCCCGGCCCGAACAAGGGCGACGCCCTGGAGGTATTCATGGCCGCGCCCCCCTTCGCCGGCGCCCGGCCTGTGATGATCGGCGACGACCTGACCGACGAAAGCGCGTTCGCCGCCGCCATCGGCCTGGGCGGTGACGCCATCCTGGTCGGGCCACCCCGCCCTTCGCACGCCCGCTGGCGGCTGCCTAACCCCGCGGCCTTGCTGTCCTGGCTGGCGGAAGCCACGCGCGGGTCACGGCCCCTGCCCCTGGTGGAGCCGGCCGCATGAGCCGATTGATCGTCGTTTCCAATCGCGTGGGGCTGAGCCGGGACGTCGGCGGCGGCGCCGTGGGCGGCCTCTCCGCCGCCCTCACCGCCGCCCTGCGCCAGAGCCAGGGCGTCTGGTTCGGCTGGAGCGGCGAGACCGTCGAGAAGTTCAACGGTCAACTGGCCCTGGATCGCGTCGGCGACGTGACCGTCGCTCGCATCGATCTCGAGCCTCGGGATATCGAAGAGTATTACAACGGCTATTCCAACAACACGCTTTGGCCGCTGTTCCACAACCGCATCGACCTGACCCACTACGACCGCGCCTCGGCCGACGGCTATGCCCGCGTCAACCAACGCTTCGCCGAAGCCCTGCGCTCGGTGGTCGGACCCAACGACGTCATCTGGGTGCACGACTACCACATGATCCCGCTGGCTCGGGAACTGCGCAAGCTGGGCTTCCGCAACCGGATCGGCTTCTTCCTCCACATCCCCTGGCCGGCGCGCCAGCTGCTCACGACCCTGCCCGGCCATCAGGCCCTGACCGACGCCCTGTTCGACTACGACCTTGTCGGCTTCCATACGGACGAATGGCTGTCGGCCTTCACCGGCTACCTGCGCAACGAGCGAGGCATCGAGGTCGACGCCGAGGGCTCGGTAGAATCCGCCGGCCGGCGCACCCGGCTTGGAGTCTTCCCGATCGGGGTCCACGCCGCCGACTTCGCCCCTGAAAACGCGTCCGAGGCATCCATCCAGGCCCAGAAGCGGATGGAGGAGAGTCTCTCGGGCCGCCAGATGATCATCGGTGTCGACCGCCTCGACTATTCCAAGGGCCTGGAAGAGCGGTTCATCGCCTATGAACAGTTCCTGCACGACCATCCCGACCAGCGGGAGAAGGTCTTCATGCTGCAGATCGCCACCCCCAGCCGGGATGCGGTCGAGGCCTACCAGGACCTGCGCGGTCGTCTGGACGCCGTGGCCGGCCGGATTAACGGCGCCTTCGCCACCCTGGACTGGGTGCCGCTGCGCTACGTCAACAGCGGCTTCCGCCAGGATGAGCTTGCCGGCGTCTATCGCTCGGCCCGCGTCGCCCTGATCACGCCCCTGCGCGACGGCATGAACCTGGTGGCCAAGGAATACGTCGCCGCCCAGGATCCGGCCGATCCCGGCGTGCTGATCCTGTCCCGCTTCGCCGGCGCCGCCGCCCAGATGAAAGAAGCGCTGATCGTTAATCCCTATGATCGTGAGGAGATGGCCCAGGCCATTCACCGTGCACTGACCATGGACCCGGCCGAACGCATCCTGCGCTGGCGGGCCCTGAAGGACGGGCTGGAGCGCGAGAGCCTGGACGGATGGTGGCAGAGCTACCTCGAAACCCTCGGCGCCACGCCCCGGCCAGCACCGAAGATCGTGCGGGTGGCCGGAACCGCCCCGTGACGTGACGGCCTTTCTGATCAGCTTTGCAGCCCTGACGGCGATCATCGCGGTGCGCTACCTGCTGACATCCGCCCTGATCCACGGCCTGGTCCTGCGCCGCCCCGATGCGCCTGAAACGACGCCCGGCGCCATTCGCCAGGAATTGGCCCTGTCCCTGGCGTCGTCGGCCATCTACGCCCTACCCGCCGCGCTCGTCGTCGAGGCCTGGAAGGCGGGACACACCCTGATCTACACCGACGCCTCAGCCCTGCCCTGGATCTGGCTGCCTCTCTCTGGACTGATCTTTCTCCTGATCCAGGACGCCCACTACTATTGGGTTCACCGGCTGATGCATCACCGGCGGTTGTTTCGCTGGCTCCACGCAGGCCATCATCGCTCGCGCCGCCCGACTGCCTTCGCGTCCTTTGCTTTCGACCTGACCGAGGCGGCCCTGGTCGCCTGGGTGCTGCCCCTGCTGACCTTCCTGATCCCGATCCATGTCGGCGTGCTGCTGTTCCTGCTGATCGCCATGACTGCCACCGCCACGCTCAATCACTGTGGCGTCGAGATCCTCCCCCGCCGCTTCGTGCGAGGCCCCATCGGCGGCTGGCTGATCACCGCCACCCATCACGGCATGCATCACGAGCGGATGCAGACCAACTTCGGCCTGCATTTCCGCTTGTGGGATCGGCTGATGGGAACGGACGTGATGCCCCAGGAACCGAAGGCCGGTTAGCCTCGGCCCGCGACCAGCCGATTGCGCAGCGGCTCGCCCTTTGGGCTCTTGCTGGTCCAGGTCGCGCCGACCCGTCCGTTGGGCACTGTCGAGCAGAAGGTCAGCGGAATTCCCGTCGGCCGGGTCTGGCGCAGGCAAACCTTGCCGCCCTTCAAAGTCCACTTCCCGGCCGTCCGCTTGCCGTTGGTCCGCTGGCCCTCGTAAGTCCCGTTCCGATTCAGCCAGAGCTTGGTCGATCGACCGCTGGGATAGGTCGAGACGATAGTGTTGCCGAACGCCGCCTCGACGGGCGAACGCGTCGCGGGGGCCGCCTGCGCCGGGGCGAGCGGCAGGGTGAATAGGGCGATCATTGTCGCCGGCAGGAGAGACTTCATCATCGCTGAGTAACGCGCGATTTCAGCTTTGGTTGACCTTGTCGAATCCTGCGCAAAGCCAGGTTCCGATTGACTTTGCGCGATCAGAGCCTATGTAGAGCCCCATTCGGGACAGGTCTGGCGAATCCGCGCCGCCCGCTCGCCCAAGCACGGGCGGTTCCGAATTCAGCAAAGTGACTATGACCGAATTTTCGAATCTGGGGCTGTCGCCCCTCACCCTCCAGGCGGTGTCTGACACCGGCTACACGATCGCCACCCCCATTCAGGAACAGGCCATCCCCGTCGCCCTCGCGGGCCGCGATGTCCTCGGGATCGCCCAGACGGGCACCGGCAAGACGGCCGCCTTCACCCTGCCGATGATCGACAAGCTGGCGGCGGGCCGAACCAAGGCCCGCATGCCGCGCGGCCTGGTCATCTGCCCGACCCGCGAACTGGCTGACCAGGTCGCCCAGAGCTTCGAGAAGTACGCCAAGGGTCAGAAGCTCAGCTGGGCCCTGCTGATCGGTGGCGTCTCGTTCGGCGACCAGGAGATGAAGCTGGATCGGGGCGTCGACGTGCTGATCGCCACACCCGGCCGCCTGCTCGACCATTTCGAGCGCGGCAAGCTGCTGATGACCGGCGTCCAGACCCTGGTGGTCGACGAGGCCGACCGGATGCTCGACATGGGCTTCATCCCGGACATCGAGCGCATCTTCAAGATGACGCCGCCGAAGAAGCAGACCCTGTTCTTCAGCGCCACCATGCCGCCGGAAATCACCCGGCTGACCAAGCAGTTCCTCAAGGATCCGACCCGCATCGAGGTCGCCCGCCCTGCCACCACGGCCGAGACCATCACCCAATACATGGTTCCGGTGCCGGTCACCTCGCCGGGCGCCAAGCGCCTCGCGCTCCGTGAACTGATCAACCGGGGCGAGGTGGTCAACGGCATCGTGTTCTGTAACCGCAAGAGCGAGGTCGATATCGTCGCCAAGTCGCTGACGGTCCACGGCTTCGACGCCGCGCCCATCCACGGCGACCTGGACCAGGGCACGCGAATGAAGACCCTGGAGCGGTTCCGCAATGGCGAGCTGAAGCTGCTGGTCGCCTCCGACGTCGCCGCGCGCGGGCTGGATATCCCGGCGGTCGGCCACGTGTTCAACTACGACGTCCCGCACCACGCCGACGACTACGTCCACCGCATCGGCCGCACCGGCCGCGCCGGACGCACGGGCGAGGCCTTCATGATCGTCACCCCGGCTGACGACAAGAACCTCGACAAGGTGCTGAAGCTGATCGGCAAGACCCCGGAAAAGATCGTCCTTGATCTCGACTGGCAGAGCGCCAAGGACAAGGACCAGCGCCGCAAGGAGATGGACCGCGAACGCGGCGGACCGCGCGGCGGCCGGCCCGAGCGCAAGCGCGACTTCAGCCGCGGCCGTCCCGAGTCCGAGACCAGCGTGGTCGGCATGGACGCCATCACCGCTCCCACGCCCCGTCCGCAGGGCGAAGAGGCTCCGGCCCGCGCGCCGCGTCCGGATCGCCCGCCGCGCGAAGAGCGCGCGCCCCGCGTGGAACAGGCTTCCGGTGAAGATCGTCCTCCGCGCGAGGAACGCCCCCGCCGTGAGCGCGGCGGCCGTGGCCGCGACCGAACCGAAGCGCCCCGCGCGGAGCCACAGGCGGCCGAGGCTCGTCCCGAGCCCCGGCAGGACGCGCGCCCGGAGCGCGCTGAGCGCCCCGAACGCCGCCCCGAACCGGTCCGAGGCGTCCGCGCCCAGCCCGCCCGCGAGGACGACGACCGGCGCGTCGTCGGCTTCGGGAACGACCTGCCCGGCTTCCTCAGCCGCCCGGTTCCGAAGTTCGCTTCAAGCGAAGACTAGAAGAAACCCCTTCTCAAGCCTGCCAGGCGAAGGATCGGGTTCTAGTACCCCAGCGCCTTGTCGCAGGCTTTCGCCTCCGTCACCAAGGCGTCACGGCCCTTGCCCTCCAGCTTGTCGGCTTCGGCCGACTGGATAGCGGCGGCGTTGGTCCCGGCCGGCAGGTCGCGGCGCGAGGCCAAGGCCACGGCCGTGCGTTGGCGGTTCTGGTCGAAACTCTTGACGAGCGCCTTGTCGCCGCCGCCCTGCTCGACCGCCGCGGCGGCCGCTTCATAGACGGCGAGGCACCGCGCCTGGGCGCGGAAATCGACAGGCTGCGCCTGGGCCGGAAGGGCCAGCAGGGTCGCCAGGAACAGGCCGCCCGGAATGAGGGCGCGCATGGGACATCTCCGTTTCGACTCGCGAGGGATCGCGACACCTACAAATGTAGGAACCCATCGCGGCGGCGAAAGGGCGGGTTCATGACCGCGCCGAAATGCCGCCTACCCTACCTGGAGATTTGCCCCCCCAGCATCTTGCGGATCGCCGCCCCATACGGCGGCCGCATAGCCACCAGGGGACCGATGTCCTTCTTGATCTGGGTGTAGATCGCCTTGCGGTGGCTGAACTCCTTGAACCCGTCCTGCCCGTGATAGCTGCCCATGCCCGACGGGCCCACGCCCCCGAACGGCAACTCTTCCTGAGCCACATGCATGATCACGTCGTTGACGGTGACCCCGCCGCTGGTGGTCGTGGTCAGCACCTTGGCCTTCTCCGCCTCGTCGGTCCCGAACCAGTAGAGGCCGAGCGGGCGTTCGTTGGCGTTGATGTAGCCGGTCGCCTCCTCGAGGGTCTTGTAGGTCTTCACCGGCAGCACCGGCCCGAAGATCTCCTCCTGCATCACCTTCATGTCGTCGGTGGGGTTGAGGATCAGGGTCGGGGCGATCTTGCGATGCTCCTGCTGGGTCAGGTCCTCGCCGTCCGGCTTGATCTCGACGATCTCCGCGCCCTTGGCCTTGGCGTCCTCGATGTAGCCCATGATCCTGTCGTAGTGCCGCTGGGCGACCACGGCGGTGTAGTCGGGGTTGTCCTTGATGGTCGGGAACATCCGGGTGACCGCCGCCTTGGCCTGGGTCACGAACTCGCCGACGCTCTCCTCGGGGGTCAGCACATAGTCGGGGGCCAGGCAGATCTGGCCGGCGTTCAGGGTCTTGCCGTTCATCACCCGCGCCGCCGTGGTCGCCATGTCGGCGCTGCGCGAGATGATCACCGGGCTCTTGCCGCCCAGCTCCAGGGTCAGCGGCACCAGATTGGCCGCGGCCGCCCGCATCACATGCCGGGCGATGGACGTTGCGCCGGTGAAGATCATGTGGTCGAAGGCCAGCTCGCTGAACGCCTGGCCGACCTCCGGCCCGCCGACGATCACCGCGATCTCTTCTTCCGAGAAGACGCTGCCGAACATGGTCTTCATCAGGTCTGACGTCGCCGGTGTGAACTCCGACGGCTTGATCATCGCCCGGTTGCCGGCCGCCAGCACCCCCGCCAGCGGGGCGAAGGTCAGGTTGACCGGGAAGTTCCACGGGCTGATCACGCCCACCACCCCTTTCGGCTGGTAGACCACCTCGGCCTTGGCCCCGAACAGGCCCAGGATCGCCGGCGTCGTCTTGCGCTTCTCCGGTTTCATCCATTTGCGCAGGTTGTCGCGGGCGTGCTTCAGCGGCCCGATGGAGCCGGCGATGTCGGTCAGCTGGGTCGCCTCGCGGGAGCGGTTGCCGAAGTCGGCGTTCAGCGCGTCCTCGATGGCCTTGGCGTTGTCGACCAACAGGCCGATGCAACGGTCGATCCGCTCGATCCGCTGTTCGGCGGTCGGCGCCCCGTCGCGCAGATGCGCGGCCTTCTGGCGGTCGAGGATGCCCTGCATGGCGGCGGCGTCGGTCATGGTTGCCCTCCCAGGCGGCCGGTGTCTCCGGCTCAGGTTATCGTCGATCAGAATGGCTGCGGAACGTCGCAGCCGCAAGCGAACGCGGGTTCGGGTTTTAACCTGCCGTTTGGCGTTGGTCGGTTAGGCTTCCCGGATAGACAGCTTCGCCTCTGTCGAAAGCAGAGGCGACCTGGGGGAAGGCAAGTATGTCCGGCGATATCGAACAAACCCTGCGAGGGCCGCAGGCCTATAAGATCACCCGCAAGGCCATCGATCTGATGGAGCGCCATAACATCTGGCCGACTCCGCTGAACTACGAGCTGTGGTCCCACTTTGTCGCCGACCCGGATGGCCCACTGGCCAAGGAACTGACGCGGCTGATCTCGACCGGCGAGCCGATGACCGAGACGGTCAGCGAGGAACTGGCCGCCGCCTACCTGGCCAAGGCCCGCCTCAACGAACAGATCCGCGACGCCGGGGACCAGCTGACCAAGGAACTGGCCGCCGTCGCCAAGGCCATCCAGACCGCCCAGAAGTCCACCGCCGCCTATGGCCAGACCCTGAACAGCGCCAGCGAAGGACTGGGTGCGGCGACCGACGCCGCCGCCATCAAGAAGATGGTCGAGACCCTGACCACCGCCACCGAGCGGGTCCAGAAGCAGAACCATTCGCTGGAGCAGCGGCTGTCGGACTCGACCACCGAGGTCGCCCGCCTGCGCGAGCACCTGGAGCAGGTCCGCCGCGACGCCACCACCGATGGCCTGACCAACCTGGCCAACCGCAAGGCCTTCGACGACGAACTGGCCCGCGCCTGCGCCGACGCCGACGAACAGGGCGGCGCCCTGACTCTGGCGGTGCTCGACATCGACCACTTCAAGAGCTTCAACGACACCTGGGGCCACCAGACCGGCGACCAGGTGATCCGCTTCGTCGCCAGCGTGATCGGCCGCATCGGCGCCACCCCCCGCTTCGCCGCCCGCTACGGCGGCGAGGAGTTCGCGATGATCTTCCCGGGCGAAGACGCCGCCCTGGTCGAGACCTGCCTGGAAGAAATCCGCGACGAGGTCGCCTCGCGCATGCTCAAGCGCCGCTCGACCAACGAGGACCTGGGCACGGTCACCATTTCGGCGGGCCTGGCCCAGCGCAAGCCTGGCGAGACCGGGACCTGCACCATGGAACGCGCCGACGCGGCCCTCTACATCTCCAAGCGCGCCGGCCGGAACCGGGTGACGAACGGCGAGAAGGTGACCTCGGTCGCGGCGTAGGGCTCGATTCCCCACCCAACCCAACCCAACCCGCCACCCAAAAAAACCGCTGGCGTTCCCCCGCGTTATTCGCGCTTACCCTCCCTCAAAGCATCAGAGGGAGGTCCAACGTGGACTACAGCAAGATCAAGGTCGAACTGGTCGACGGCGTCGCCGTGGTGATCATGAACGACCCCGGCTCGATGAACGCCGCCGGCCTGGAACTGGCCGGGGAACTGGCGCACGCCTTCCGCAGCATCGCCGGCGGCCAGATCAAGGCTCGCGCCGTGGTGCTGACCGGCGAAGGCCGCGGCTTCTGCTCGGGCGCCAACCTGTCGGGCGGCGGCGCCGCTGGCCGTGAACTGGACGTCGACGGCAAGCCGGACGCCGGCAACGCCCTGGACAGCGTCTACAACCCGCTGGTCACCCTGATCAAAAACTGCCCGGTCCCGGTGGTCACCGCCGTCAACGGCGCGGCGGCCGGCATTGGCTGCTCCTTCGGCCTGCTGGGCGACTACATCCTGGTCGGCGAGAGCGGCTACTTCCTGCAGGCCTTCCGGCGCATCGGCCTGGTGCCGGACGGCGGCTCGACCTACCTGCTGCCGCGCATGATCGGCCGCGCCCGAGCCATGGAAATGGCCCTGATGGGCGACAAGATCGGCGCCGCCAAGGCGCTGGAATGGGGCCTGTGCAACCGCGTGGTCGCCGACGCCGAGCTGCGCGACGCCGCCATCGAGGTGGCCAAACAGTTGGCCAACGGCCCGGCGTCGCTCGGACTGATCCGCCAGCTGATCTGGGACAGCCAGGACAACACCTGGGGCGAACAGCTTCAGGCCGAACGCCGCGCCCAGAAGGTGGCCGGCAAGACCGACGACTTCATCGAAGGCGTCAGCGCCTTCCTCCAGAAGCGTCCTGCGGCCTTCAAGGGCGCCTAACGCCCCTACCGTCAACCATCCCAAGGCCCGGGTCCGATATCGGCCCGGGCCTTTTTTCCTTTCTTGGGCGCCTTGCCTCGCAGCACCGCCTCTATCGCCAGCCGCGCCCAGCGCGAGGCCTCGACCGGGTCGTCCTGCGCCGCTTCGGGCAGGCTGAAGTAGGGGCAGGCTCGCCATCCGATCCCGTTTGCGCTGGTGATAGGTGAACGGTTCCGACCCCGCCGCCACGAAGTCCTCCCGCGTCACGTCGTCCACCTTGAGGTACACCGTCTCCCCGAACACCAAGGCGAACATCAGCCCGTCAAGCCAGACGCCCTGCCCGCCGAACATCCGCTTTACGGTCACCGCGCCCAGCGGCGCGAACAGGTCCTGGAGAAAGTCGTCCACGAAATTTCCGATGTGAGCGATTGTTCACTTGCGCGCCCCGCCTGTTTGTGAGCAAATGCTCACATCGCCGGAGGGAACCATGTCCGCCAAGCCTCGCATCGAACGCGCCGCCCTGGAAGTCTTTGTCCGCGAGGGGGTCGACGCCGCCACCACCCGCGCCATCGCCAGCGAGGCCGGCGTCTCCGAGGGGGCACTCTATCGCCACTACCGCAGCAAGGATGAACTGGCCGCCAGCCTGTTCATGACCGTCCACCGCCGCCTCTCCTCCCTGATCGAGGACAGCGCCGCCGAGGCGACCGGCATCCGCGACAAGGCCGCCGCCATCGTCCGCGCCTATTGCCAGGTGGCGGATGAGGACTGGCTGACCTTCGCCTTCCACCTGACCCAGCTTCATCGCTTCATCCCCCTCTACCAGGAGGATGGCCGCGACCCGGTGACTGTCACCGAGAACGTCATCAAGCAGGCGATGATCAACGCCGAGCTGCCCCCGGCCGACCCGCGCCTGCTGGCCGCCATGGCCATCGGGGTGATCACCCAGACCGCCCAGAACAAGGCCTACGGCCGCCTGGGCGAGGACAGCCTCTCGGCTCACGCCCCGCTGATGACCGCGGCCGTCCAGGCCGTGTTGTTCGCCCGCTAACCCATTTCAGGGATATTCGACGCCATGCGCTCGATCCTCTTCGCCGCCTACTACTGGACCGCCACGGTGTTCTACGCCCTAAGCGCGTTGCTGCTGTCGATCCTGCCCGGCCGCCGGCCGATGGCGGGGGCGATCAAGCTCTACACCCACCGGATGATGTGGGGCATGCGGGCCATCGCCGGCATCGACATCGAGGTAAAGGGCAAGGAGCGCCTGCCCAAGGGCGCCTTCATCATCGCGGCCAAGCACCACAGCTGGGGCGACGGCTTCGTGCTTTATTCCAGCGTCCCGAACCTGACCTTCGTCACCGGCGACCACCTGGAAAAGATGCCGCTGATCGGCGGCATCCTGAGGAAGCTGGGCGCCATCGTGGTCGACAACTGCGGCGGACCCGAAGCCCGCAAGGCCCTGGCCACCAGCGCCGCTGAGGCCCACCGCGAAGGCCGCCGCATCCTGATCTTCCCGGAAGGCAACCTGGCCAAGCCGGGCGAGCACTTCCGCTACCGCTCGGGCGTCTACTTCATGGCCCGCGACTTCGGTCTTCCGGTGGTGCCGGTGGCCACCAACCTCGGCCTGTTCTGGCAGCAGCAGGACTTCCAGAAGACCCCCGGCAAGGCGACCGTCGAATTCCTCGACCCCATCGAGGTCGGGGACGACAAGAACGCCTTCCTCACCCGGCTGCGCGACGTGGTCGAGACCCGCAGCCAGGAACTGATCGCCGAGGCCACCGGCAATCCGGTCGAACCCTCGGTGCTGGTCCCGACGCCGGATGAACTGCGGAAGATGCAGTCCGAGGCGGTGGCGGCTTAAGCCAGCTCTTCGGCGATCACCTTGAACCCCACCAGATCGGCCCGGCCGAAGGTGGTAGTGATCGCCACGTCGGTCGCGTCACGGCCCCAGGCCATCAGGATGCGGCCGATGCGGGGCTTGTTGTGGCGGGCGTCGAAGGTGTGCCAGTCGCCGCCCAGGTAGACCTGGAACCAGGCGCTGAAGTCCATCTCGCCCACCACAGGAACGCCGATGTCGCCGAGGTAGCCGGTGCAGTAGCGCGCCGGGATGTTCATGCACCGGCACAGGGTCACCGCCAGGTGCGCGAAGTCGCGGCAGACCCCCTGCCCTTCCTCATGGGCCTCGAAGGCGGTCTTGGTCGAGCGGGCATGGTGGTAGCCGAACTCGATGCGGTTGTGGGCGTAGGCGACGATGGCCTGAACCCGGCCCCAGCCGGGCGGAATGTCCCCGAACTCCCGCCAGGCGAGGTCGCGTAGCAGCTCCAGCTCGCAGTAGCGGGACGGCAGCAGGAATTGGATCGCCTCGTCCGGAAGGTCTTCAACGGGATGCTGGACGGCGTCCGGCGTCGCCCGGTCAGGCTCTCCGGTATCGCGGATGATGAAGTCGTTGTGCAGCACGAACCGCCCGGCCGGGGCCAGGACGCGGGTGCACAGATTGCCGAAGCTGTCGCGGTAGCTGTGGATCGGAACCTGCGGCGTGGTCTGCAACAAGTCCGGTGTTTCCAGATCGTCGAACCGCTCCGATCGAACGTTCAACATCAGCAGCATGGGCGTCGGCGCCGGCAGCTCGTAGGTAATCTCGTAGCCCGCCCTGATGCGCATTTTTACCCTGAATAGTTAGCCAGCCCTCGCAACTCGCAGGAACGGCAAGGGTTGCACCTCAGCCTCCGACTCGACCGAAATATCCACAGCGACGTCCATGCCGAGGGCATCTTCCGGCTCGCCATCGTAGCTGCCGTACAGCGGCAGGGCCATGCGCGGGTCGGAGACCACGGCGACACGGATCAGGTCGGTGTTGCCGACGATCCCGTTCGTGGGGTCGAAGTCCACCCAGCCGCAGCCGGGCACGAACACCCGCGTCCAGGCGTGGGTATGGCCGCCGCCGGTGCGGCCGGCCTTGGCCGAGCCGGAATAGACGTAACCGGAGACGAACCGCGCGGCGAGGCCGAGGCTGCGGGCGGCCTCCATCATCAGAACCGCGAAGTCGCGGCAGCTGCCGGTGCGCAGGGCAAGCGTCTCGGCCGGGGTCTGCGGGGCGCCGTGAAGGCGCAGGGCATAGGCGAAGTCGGCCCGGATGGCGTGGGTCATGTCGCTGAGCAACGAGGAAACGCGAGTGGCTCCATGCCCGTGCAGGAAGCTCTTGGCGAACGCCTCGACCTGGCCCTCGTCCGCATGCCGCCGGCGCAGCGAGGCGGCCAGTTCCGGCTGCTCCTCGGGATCATAGAAGGGCTGGCCGACCAGGGCGCTGGCGTCCTCAAGGTCGAGGGGATCGGCGACGATGTGGTTCAGGCGGACCTTGCTCTCGAAAGTCAGGGTGTCGGACAAGCCCTCGAACCGCGCCACCCCGACACAGGCGCCGGCGGCGTCCTGGATATGACGCAGCAGGCTGGGCTCGGGGGAGATGGTCAGATCGGAGGAGACGATCTGCTGGTCGAACGCCTGCAGGGGCCGAAGCATCATGCGATGCTCGCCGAAAGCGACAGGCTTTCCATACCGGTAGGTGGTCCGGTGACATATGGAGACCAACTTCATCCTGTCATCAAACCGTCGATTCCATGAACGAGGCCATAACCGTGTTGTCAGCCGGCGATCAGCCGCCCGTCATTGTGCGAAATCCAGGCGCCCGATCGCCCTATCTGCTGGTGGGGGATCACGCCGGAGTGGCGGTTCCACGGGCTTTGGGCGACCTTGGCCTGCCGCCCGAGGCCTTCCTGCGACATATCGCCGTGGACATCGGGATTTCGGGCCTGGGGCCGTTATTGGCCGACCAACTGAGGGCCTGCTTCATCAGCCAGCACTATTCGCGGTTGGTCATCGACTGCAATCGGGACCCTGCGCGACCTGACGGGATGGCCGAAATCAGCGACGGCACGACCATTCCCGGCAACCTCGGCCTCACGCCGCCTGACCGCCAGGCGCGGGAGGAAGAGATCTTTCAGCCCTACCATGATGCCATCGCCGCCGAGTTGGACTGGCGAGCCGCGGAGGGCCTGCCGACCGTGCTGATCGCGCTCCACAGCTTCACCCCGGTGATGAGCGAGGTCGCCCGGCCCTGGCGCTACGGCGTCCTCCACCTGCACAACTCGCCCTTCTCGGACGCAGCCTTGGCGGCGCTTCGTGAGATGTTCGGGGAGGATCTGGTCGGCGACAACGAGCCCTACATGATGGACGGCACGGACTTCACCGTGCCGCACCACGCCGGGTCGCGGGGGCTCGATTATTTCGAGCTGGAGGTGCGGCAGGATCTGCTTGAGACGGCGGAAGGTCAGGCAGAGGTGGCGGCGGCGATCGGGCCGGTGCTGGAGCGGTTGGCGCCCAGCACCTCCTAACGCTCCCCCCCTCCGTCATCCTCGGGCTTGTCCCGAGGACCCATCCGTCCGCATCGACGAACGGTGGGTTGGAGGCGCGGCCGCACCTCCACCGCAGGGGTGCGCGGCAGCTTAGAGCAATGGGTCCTCGGGACGAGCCCGAGGATGACGGAAGTGAGGGGTGGAGGGGCTACTCCGCCGACGCCGGCACGATGGTCACGCTCTCGCCGCAGCCGCAGGCGTCCGTCTCGTTCGGATTGCGGAACACGAACTTCGCGGCCAGCCGGGTGGTTTCGTAGTCGATCTCGGTGCCGATCAGGAACAGCACCGCCTTGGGGTCGATCAGGATGCGCACCCCCTTGTCCTCGACCACCTCGTCGAGCGGGCTGGCCGCCTCGGCGTACTCCAGCTGGTACTCCTGCCCCGCGCAGCCGCCGTTCTTCACCCCGACGCGCAAACCCGCGTACGGCTTTTCAGCCCGATCCATGATCTCCTTCACCCGCGCCGCGGCGGCGTCGCTCAGGGTGACGACCTTGGGGCGGGGGCGGCGGGCGCGGGGGGCGAGGGTTTCCATGGTCAGAACATGTTCAGTTGGAGCTTGGCTTCGTCCGACATGCGTGAGGGGTCCCACGGCGGGTCGAAGACCAGGTCGACGGTGCAGGACTTGATGTCCGGGATTTCCATGACCGCGTCCTCGACCCAGCCCGGCATCTCGCCGGCCACCGGGCAGCCGGGAGCGGTCAGGGTCATGTCGATGGCCACGTGCTTGTCGTCCGAGACGTCGACCTTGTAGATCAGGCCGAGCTCATAGATGTCGACCGGGATCTCCGGGTCGAACACCGTCTTCAGCTGCTCGACCAGCTTGTCGGTCAGCTCGTCCAGCTCTTTCTGGCTCAGCGTTGTGGCGGTCGTCTCGGTCATGATCACTCAGGCAAAGAAGCTGTGGGCTTTGACCAGTGCGTCCGCGAACGCATCGGCCTCGGCCTCGGTGTTATATAGGGCGAAGGAAGCGCGCGCGCTCGCGGTTACGCCGAAACGGGCCATCAGCGGTTCGGCGCAATGGGTCCCGGCGCGCACCGCCACCCCTTGTTTGTCGAGAATCTGGGCGATGTCGTGCGGATGGGCGCCCTCGACCGTGAAGGCCATGATCGCCCCCTTGTCCGGCGCCGTGCCGATAATGCGTAGCCAATTGTGACCCGACAGGCGGTCGACGACGCGGTCGTAGAGGGCGCGCTCGTGCCGGGCGACAGCCTGCCGGTCGAACGCCATCAGCCAGTCAATGGCGGCGCCCAGGGCGATGGCCTCGATGATCGGCGGGGTGCCGGCCTCGAAGCGCATGGGCGGTTCAGCGTAGGTGATATGGTCCTCGGTAACCGCGCCGATCATCTCGCCCCCGCCCTGGTAGGGCGGCAGGGCGGCGAGGCGCTCGGCCTTGCCGTAGAGGATGCCGATGCCGGTGGGGCCATATAGCTTGTGGCCGGTGCAGACGTAGAAGTCGCAGTCGAGGTCCTTCACGTCCACGGCCATGTGAACCGCGCCCTGACAGCCGTCGACCAGCACCAATGCGCCGGCCGCTTGGGCGGCATCGGTGATCGCCTTCACCGGGTTGATGGTGCCCAGCACGTTGGACATATGGGTGAAAGCGACGAGGCGGGTCTTCTCGCCAATCATCTCCAGGGTCGCCGGCAGGTCCAGTTCGCCGGTCTCGGTCACCGGGGCGAAGCGCAGGACCACGCCCTTGCGCTCGCGCAGCAGGTGCCAGGGGACGATGTTGGAATGGTGCTCCATCTGGGTGATGAGGATCTCATCGCCCGCCTGGAGGCCCAGACCGAAGCTGCTGGCGACCAGGTTGATGGCCTCGGTGCCGCCCTTGGTGAAGACGATCTCGGTCTCGGCGGCGTTCAGGAAGTGGGCGACCGATTTGCGCGCCTTTTCATAGGCTTCCGTCGTTTCATTGGCGAGCGTGTGGAGGCCGCGATGGACGTTGGCGTAGGAGAACTCCATCGCCCCCTTCATAGCCTCGATCACCGCCGTCGGCTTCTGCGCACTGGCGGCGTTGTCGAGGTAGACCAGCGGCCGGCCGTTCACCTGCCGCGACAGGATCGGGAACTGGGCGCGGACCGCCGCGAGATCGAAGGGCGCATCGAAGGCCATCAGAGGCTCCCCAGCTGGGCTTCGGCCCAGGCGTGGGCGATCTCGCGGGCGCCCTCGTGCTCGATCCGGTCGATCACTTCGCCCACGAAGGCGGCGGTCAGCATGGCGCGGGCCCGGTCGGCCGGGATGCCGCGCTGCATGGCGTAGAAGATAGCCTCCTCGTCGAGCGCCCCGATCGTATTGCCATGGGCGCACTGGACGTCGTCTGCGAAGATCAGCAGCTCCGGCTTGGCGTCGACCTCGGCCCGTTCGGACAGGATCAGCGCCTGGTGGCGCATCCGCGCATCGGTGCGGTCGGCGCCGCGTTCGACGACGATCCGGCCCTGGAACACGGCCCGTGCCTGGTCGCGGGCAACGCCCTTGGTCAGTTGGCTGGTGGTACCGTCCAGCCCCCTATGATCGACGCTGGTGGTCAGGTCGGCGTGCCGCTGGTCAGACAGCAGATAGGCGCCGTCCAGCCGGACGCTCGCGCCGGCGCCGGGATGCGCGATCCGGGTCTCCAGCCGCTGGCGGCGGGCGCCGGTGGTCAGGACCGTCTGGCTGTACGAAGCGGCGGGGGCCAGGGAGACGTTGGTCTGGCGAACAGTCACGGCCTCGGGATCGTCGGCGACCAAGACGATCCGCTCCAGGCTGGCGCCTTCACCGAGTTCGATGTCCAAATCGAAGCTGACCAGGTGGTTGCCCTGCCCTGCGTGGCTTTCGAGAAGAACTCCGCTCCTCCCCGCCGGCACCCGAACAGCCAGCCTCGTGGCAAGCTGAAAGGCGCCGAAGACGTTGGCCACGTCGAGCGCCACAACCGGATCATAGTCGTCAAACACCAGCGGGCCGGGATCGCCTAGCCCCAGTCCATCCACGAACCCGTTCAATACCGTGACGGTCCGGTTCGCCGTAAAAGGCGAACGATAGAATTCTTCGGCGCCATTGGCGCTCGCCACCGAGAATGCCGGCAGGACCCCTGTGCCATCGTACCGGTACTGAGGCGGAATCTGCCGGATCAGGCCGCGCAGGTCGGTCCAGCGCCAGTCCTCGTCGCGCCGCGATGGCAGCTGGGTGGCGTCGCCAGTCTTGAGGGCGGTGGCGAGGCTCACGCGGCGGCCTTTACATACTTGTCGTAGCCTTCGCGCTCGAGGTCGAGGGCCAGCTCCGGCCCGCCGGAGGCGACGATGCGGCCGGCCGAGAGGACGTGCACCTTGTCCGGTTTGATGTAGTCGAGCAGCCGCTGGTAGTGGGTGATCACCAGCATGGCGCGATCCGGACTGCGCATCGCGTTCACGCCCGCCGCGACGATCTTCAGGGCGTCGATGTCCAGGCCGCTGTCGGTCTCGTCGAGGATCAGCAGGCGCGGCGACAGCATCGCCATCTGGAAGATCTCCATCCGCTTCTTCTCCCCGCCCGAGAAGCCGACGTTGAGGCTGCGCTTGAGCATCTCGAAGTCGATCTTCAGCGAGGCGGTGGTCTCCCGCGCCTGCCTGAGGAAGGCGGGGGCCGCGACTTCGGGCTCACCCCGCGCCCGGCGCTGGGCGTTGAGGGCGGTGCGGATGAAGGTCAGGGCCGGAACGCCCGGGATTTCAAGCGGATACTGGAACGACAGGAAGACGCCCCGGGCGGCGCGTTCGCTGGGGTCGAGGCTGAGCAGGTCCTCGCCATCGAGGGTCGCCGAGCCTTCAGTGATCTCATAGCCCTCGCGGCCGGTCAGCACGTAGGACAGCGTCGACTTGCCGGCGCCGTTAGGACCCATGATGGCGTGCACCTCGCCGGCGGGCAGGTCGAGGGTCAGGCCTTTGAGGATCGGCTTGTCGGCGACCGTGGCGTGGAGGTTGTTGATCGAGAGCATTCAAATCACTTGAGAAAGGGGCTTCAGGAACTCGAGCCTGTTGCCGAAGGGGTCATAGATGAAGACACGCTCGACATCGCCGAGTTCGTCATCGGGTTTGATCGTGTAGCCGGCGGCGACAGCGCGTTGGGTGATGCCCGCCACGTCATCGACCAGGAAGGCCACATGCGCCTTGGTGTTGGCCCGAAAGTCCTGCTCGACGCCGAGGTGCACCTTGATTGACCCACCCTCGAACCAGCAGCCGCCCCGGGAGGCGAGCGGCTCGGGCTTGGGGACTTCGGTCAGGCCCAGCAGGTCGCGGTAGAACGGCCGAGCGCGCTCTTCGCCGCCGGGCGGAATGGCGATCTGGACGTGGTCGATGGCGCGGAGCATCAGCCGACCGAGCCCTCCAGGCTGATGGCCACCAGCTTCTGGGCCTCGACCGCGAACTCCATGGGGAGTTCCTGCAGCACGTCCTTGACGAAGCCGTTGACCAGCAGCTGCACGGCCTCTTCCTGCGAGAGGCCGCGCTGCATCGCGTAGAACAGCTGGTCTTCCGACAGGCGGGTGGTGGTGGCCTCGTGTTCGAACACCGCCTGGCCGTTGCGGGCCTCGATGTAGGGCACGGTGTGGGCGGCGCACTCCTTGCCGATCAGCAGGCTGTCGCACTGGGTGAAGTTGCGGGCGCCCTTGGCTTTGGGGTGGGCGGAGACCAACCCCCTGTAAGTATTGGAGGATTTGCCGGCGCTGATGCCCTTAGAGATGATCCGCGAGCGGGTGTTGGCCCCCAGGTGGATCATCTTGGTGCCTGTGTCGGCCTGCTGGTGGCCGTTGGTGATGGCGATCGAGTAGAACTCGCCGACACTGCCCTCGCCGCGAAGCACACAGCTGGGGTATTTCCAGGTGATCGCGGAGCCCGTCTCGACCTGGGTCCAAGACACCTTGGAGCGGTCGCCGCGGCAGTCGGCGCGCTTGGTGACGAAGTTATAGATGCCGCCTTTGCCGGTGACCGGATCGCCCGGATACCAGTTCTGGACGGTGGAATACTTGATGGTGGCGTCTTCCAGCGCGACCAGCTCGACCACGGCGGCGTGCAGCTGGTTCTCGTCGCGCATCGGGGCGGTGCAGCCTTCGAGGTAGGAGACCTGGGCGCCCTTGTCGACGATGATCAAGGTGCGCTCGAACTGGCCGGACTCGGCGGCATTGATGCGGAAGTAAGTGCTCAATTCCATTGGGCATTTCACGCCTGGCGGCACGTAGACGAAGCTGCCGTCGCTGAACACGGCGCTGTTCAGGCAGGCGAAATAGTTGTCGCTGACCGGCACCACGGAGCCGAGGTATTTGCGCACCAGCTCGGGGTGTTCGCGGATGGCCTCGCTGATCGGACAGAAGATCACCCCGACCGCCGCCAGTTCCTTCTTGAAGGTGGTGACCACGCTGACGCTGTCGAAGACGGCGTCCACGGCATAGCGCGGCGCGCCGACGACGCCGGCCAGAACCTCCTGTTCTTTCAGTGGGATACCGAGCTTGGCGTAGGTGGCCAGAATCTCCGGATCGACCTCGTCCAGGCTCAGGGGACCGGAGGCCGGGTCCTTGGGCGCCGCGTAGTAGTAGGCATCCTGATAGTCGATCTTGGGGTAGTTGACCTTGGCCCAGTCGGGTTCTTCCAGGGCCAGCCAGCGTTCGAACGCCTCGAGGCGCCACTGGAGCATCCAGTCGGGTTCGTTCTTCTGGGCCGAGATGTAGCGGACGGTGTCGGCGGTCAGACCCTTGGGGGCGAACTCCTGCTCGATGTCGGTGATGAAGCCGTGCTTGTAGGCTTCCAGCGCCCCGACCTGATCGACGGTTTCCTTAACAGCGGCCATGACTTACGCGACTTCCTTGATCTTCGGGCGGCGGCGCGACAAGGCCTCCAGCCAGACGTCGCCGGCGCGGATCCAGTCGGCCTCGGTGGTCGACCAGCCGCCGCTCAGGCGAATGGAATAGGGGGCGAGGTCGGGCCGGCCCATGGCCTCGACGGTGCGGCTGGGCTTGACCTTGCCGGAGGAACAGGCGGCGCCGGCGCTGATCATCACCCCGCCGAGGTCCATCAGCATGACCTGGGTCTCCGCCGGCCAGTCGGGGAACGCAATGCAAGCGGTTTGGGGCAGGCGGTCGGCGTTTTCGCCAAGGATTACAGCCCCTTGGGATTTTACCCGGGTCAAAAAGGCGTCGCGCCACGACGAAGCGTCCTGACTTGGCGACTTGTGTCCACTTGCTGCCAAAACCGCCGCCGCGAAGCCGACGATGCCGGGCAGGTTTTCGGTGCCGGCGCGGCGGCCGCGCTCCTGGCCTCCGCCGTGCAGTCGGCGAGCGAGTGTGGCGCGGGTTCCGGCGACCAGGGCGCCGACGCCCTGGGGTCCGCCGAGCTTGTGGGCCGAGAGGGCCAGGGTGTCGGCCTGGAGGGCGGTGAAGTCGATGGCGATCTTGCCGGCGGCCTGCACCGCATCGACGTGGAGCCAGCCCTCGGCGGCGCGGACCAGGGTGCCGGCCTCGGCGACCGGCTGGATGACGCCGGTCTCATTGTTGGCCAGCATCAGGCAGGCGAGCGCCCTGCCCGGCCGGGCCAAGGCGGCGGCCAGCCAGGCGAGGTCGGCGACGCCGTCTGCGTCCACCGGCCAGATCTCGACAGGCAGGCCGCAGGCGTGGGCGGTTTCCCAGACGGCGTCATGCTCGGTGGCGCCGAGCAGGATGCGGTCGAAGCGCGCGGCCTTGGCGCTCTCGATGGCCAAGGCGTTGGCCTCGGTGCCGCCGCTGGTGAAGGTGACGGAACCCGGGACTACGCCGACCAGGGCGCTGACCGCCTCGCGGGCCCGCTCCAGGTCCGAACGGGCGGCGCGGCCGGCGGCGTGGACGGAGGACGGGTTACCGACGCGGTCCAGCACCGCGAGCATGGCCTCGCGGGCTTCCGGCCGGACCGGCGCGGTGGCGTTGAAGTCTAGGTAGACGCTCATGCGGCCGCCTTGGCCTCGGGCGTCAGGCGGCCTTCGAGAACGTCGGCCAGGGACACGGAGGCCAGGTAGCTGTGCAGCTGTCGGCCCATCTCTTCCCAGAGATCGTGGGTGGTGCAGCGGGCGCCCGCCTTCATACAGCCTTTGGCCGAAGCGTGGCCGCAGCGGGTGGCGCGCAGGGGCTCGTCGACCGCCAGCACGATCTCGGCGATGTGGGTCTCGCAGGCCGTCCGGGCCAGGCGATAGCCGCCACCGGGGCCGCGCAGGCTCTTGACGAGGCCACGGCGGCGGAGGCGGGCGAAAAGCTGCTCCAGATAGCTGAGGGAGATCTCCTGCCGGGCGGCGATCTCGGCCAGGGAAACCGCGCGCAGGCCATCCGCGTCCTGGCGAGCGGCCAGGTCGGTCATGGCCATCACGGCATAGCGGCCCTTTGTGGACAGGCGCATGGCGGTTTCCTTGGCATTTCGCGCGGCCCCTATGCTAAGGCCCGCGCCACGCGTCGGCAGGGCCGGCGCGGTGTGCGCCTGATCTAGGAAGACCAAGCGCAGTGGTCAAGTATTCTGCGAGGACGTTTCGCCCATGCCCGAAGTCGTTTTGACCGGCGCCGCCGGCCGGATCGAAGGCCGGTATTCGCCGGGAAAGCGTGAGAACGCGCCGATCGCCCTGATTCTGCATCCCCACCCGCGCGCCGGCGGACACATGAACCATCCGGTGGCCGTGCAGATGTACCACCTGTTCATGAAGCGGGGTTTCTCGACCCTGCGGTTCAACTTCCGGGGCGTCGGGCGTTCGCAAGGCGAGTTCGATGGCGGCATCGGTGAACTGGCCGACGCGGCCACGGCGCTGGACTGGCTGCAGGCCACCAACCCGACGGCCAGCCAGTGCTGGGTCGCCGGTTACAGCTTCGGGGCCTGGGTCTCGATGCAACTGCTGATGCGCCGGCCCGAGACGGATGGCTTCATCAGCGTGTCGCCGCCCGCCAATATGTACGACTTCAGCTTCCTGGCCCCCTGCCCGGCCAGCGGCCTGTTCCTGCACGGCACCAACGACACGGTGACGCCGCCGGTCGAGGTCGAGCGGGTGGTCACCAAGCTGCGGAGCCAGAAGGGCATCGTGATCGATTACGACCTGATCGACGGCGCGACCCACTTCTGGGCCGAGAACCTGCCGGACGTGGAGAAGCACGTCGGCCAGTACCTTGATAAGCGTCTGGAAGCCGAGCCCGCCTAATGAATATCGATGCCCTGACCATCGGCGACAATCCGCCGGTGGATGTGAATGTGATTATCGAAGTGCCGCTGGGCGGCGAGCCTATCAAGTACGAGATGGACAAGGCCTCCGGGGCCCTGATGGTCGACCGGTTCCTCTATACGTCGATGCGGTATCCGGGGAACTACGGCTTCATCCCGCACACCCTGTCGGGCGATGGCGACCCGGTGGACGTGATCTGCATGAACACCCGCGCCATCGCGCCGGGTGCGGTGATGAGCTGCCGGATCGTCGGCGTGCTGCTGATGGAAGACCAGGCCGGGATCGACGAGAAGCTGATCGCGGTGCCGTCGCATCACCTGACCGCGCGCTACGACCATGTGCAGAACTACACCGACCTGCCGAAGATCACCCTGGACCAGGTCGAGCACTTCTTCACCCACTACAAGGACCTGGAGCCTGGCAAGTGGACCAAGGTGAAGGGCTGGGGCGACGTCGACGCGGCCCGGAAGATGGTGCTGGACGGTATTGAGCGGGCGAAGGCGGCGAAGGCCGCCTGAGGCCGCGCCTATTCGCTCTCCACCCCCGAGAGGGGGCGGAGGACGGTTCGGAGCGTGAGCGACGGACCAGGAGGCGGGGCAGCGCCGGCGGCTGGGGTTAGCCTTGAACCGGCGGTGGGGACCCCCTCGGTTTGGCTCGCTTGCAGCGCTCGCCAAAGGTTGGTTCCCCCATTTCATGGGGAGAGCGAAGAGGCGGCTCTTCAGTACAGAAGATAGGGCTTTCGCAGCTCTTCCCACGCCTGCTCGTCGGGAATGGTCAGGGCGTCGAGGTCTCCCGGCGTGGCGGCCGGTTCATCGACCCAGGCCTTGAGGTCGGGGCCGCCGTTGATGACGTCTATGGCGAGCTTGTCGAGGACGTACTCGTAGGGGAAGTCGCGCCAGAGGTCGTAGTCGGGATAGAGGGCGCGGATGGCCTTGAAGCCGAGAGCCTGCAACCGCCACGGCTTGAAGGCCTGGTGATCGTATTCGGGGCCCTCGGTGTGGATCTGGACGCCGCTGCACAGCTTGCCGACGTGCTTGTGGAAGGTCGGCTCGAAGCTGATTTCGCGCAGGGTGCAGCCGTCCAGCCAGCCGAGCGCGATGCGCCACATCTCCTCGATCACCTTGCGGGCGTCGATGTCGGGAGCGCCGAACAGCTCCAGGGGGCGGGTGGTCCCCCTCCCCTCCGACAGGGTCGTGCCTTCCAGCATCACCGTGCCGGCGTAGGCGCGGGCCATCCACAGGTTGGGGGCGTTGGGGCTGGGGTTGATCCAGGTGCGCTGGCCCAGCGGCCAGCCGTGGCCGGGGGCGGCGTCCGGGTCGTAACCCTCCATCTCGATGACGCGATAATCGACTTCCAGCTTGTAGTGATCGATGAACCAGCGGCCCAGTTCGCCGAGCGTCAGCCCGTGGCGCATGGGGATGGGGCCGGCGCCGACGAAGCTTTCCCAGCCTGGGCGCAGGGTCAGGCCCTCGACCGGACGGCCTGCGGGGTTGGGGCGGTCGAGGACCCAGACCGACTTGCCGTGCTCGGCGGCGGCTTCGAGGACGTACAGCAGGGTGGTGATGAAGGTGTAGATGCGGCAGCCGAGGTCCTGCATGTCGATCAGGATGACGTCGAAGGTCCCCATCGACTGGCCGGTCGGGCGGCGGACCTCGCCGTAGAGGCTGAACACCGGGACGCCGTGGACCGGGTCGGTGAAGTCCGGGGACTCCATCATGTTGTCCTGCTTGTCGCCCCGCATGCCGTGCTGCGGCCCGAAGGCGGCGGTCAGCTTGAGGTCGGGACAAGCAGCCAGGGCGTCCATCGAATGGGTCAGGTTCTCGGTGACCGACGCGGGGTGCGCGAGGAGCGCCACGCGGCGTCCGGCGAGGTCGCGGCGCAGGGCCGGGTCGGCGAGCAGGCGGTCGATGCCGAACTTCATGATGGGTCCAGGCTCAGGCTGAAGGCGTCGGAATGGTGGAAGTCAGGGCGGCCCGGTGGGTGGGTCAGCGCCCAATAGGAAAGACGACCGTCGATCAGTTCGATGACGGCCGACAGCGCAAGCGTCCAGCGGCCGGGCGGGAGATCCAGGCCGCCGAGGTCGAGGTTGGCGGTGAGATCATAGTGGTCGTCGGCGCGGTGCTGATTGAAGCCGACGAGGGCGATATCCGCCGGCTCCATGCCGATGCGGTAGCCCGCGAACCGGTAGGCCGCCCACTGGTGCGATGGCGACAGGTTGATCTCGCGATAGCCGTCGCCTGCCCGGATGAAGGCCTCGAAACAGCTGTGTTTCCACAGCTCGTCGGCGCGGCCCTCGGGTCCGGCCGGCGGCAGGCGGACCTGGGTCAAGTCGCCGGTGGCCACGTAGCGGAGCGACAGGCCGGACGGCGTGCGGCGGACGTCGACCGCGATCTCATGGACCGGCTCGCAGGGGAAATCAGGGTGTGGCGTCAGGGCAAGCCGCATCACCCCTTGGATAGCGACGCCTTGACGAGCGTCAATGGCGGAGGCACACCACGCCCCATGATCGCCAAGGCCGCCCTCGCCGCCCTGTATTACGCCCGCTCGTACTGACGAGCGGCGTTGCGATCGCATGCCGCCCAACCCCGGCGGCATGTCAAAGCATCACGCAACCCGACGTCCGCCGGTCCCTTCCAAAAAGGAGACCCTATCGATGTCTATCGCCTTGCAGACCCGCCCGCCCGTGCTACAGGCCCGCCGCGAAGAGAGCCATCAGTCCATGACCGAGACCGCCGATTTCAAGTCGTCGTTCCTGCAGACCATGCGGGACCGAGGCTTTGTCCATCAGATCACCCATCCGGCCGAGCTGGACGAGGCGGCGAGTGGCGGGATCGTCACCGGCTACATCGGGTTCGACGCCACCGCGCCGTCGCTGCACGTGGGCAGCCTGATCCAGATCATGCTGCTGCGCCGGCTGCAGCAGGCGGGGCACCGGCCGATCGTGCTGATGGGCGGGGCGACCACCAAGGTCGGCGATCCCACCGGCAAGGATGAGTCGCGCAAGCTGCTGAGCGAGGCCGACATCCAGGCCAACATCGCCAGCATCAGGACGGTGTTCGAGAAGTTCCTGACCTTCGGCGACGGGCCGACCGACGCGGTCATGGTGGACAATGACGAGTGGCTCTCGAAGATGGGCTACATCGATTTCCTGCGGGAATTCGGGGTCCATTTCACGGTCAACCGGATGCTGGCGTTCGACTCGGTGAAGCTGCGGCTCGAGCGCGAGCAGCCGATGACCTTCCTCGAGTTCAACTACATGCTGATGCAGTCGGTGGACTTCCTGGAACTGAACCGCCGGTTCGGGACCAGCCTGCAGATGGGTGGGTCCGACCAGTGGGGGAACATCCTCAACGGCGTTGAGCTGATCCGCCGGGTCGACCAGAAGCCGGCCTTCGGCCTGACCACCCCCCTGCTCTCCACCGCTTCGGGCGCGAAGATGGGCAAGACCATGGGCGGGGCGGTGTGGCTGAACGCCGACATGCGGTCGCCGTACGACTACTGGCAGTTCTGGCGGAACACCGAGGACGCCGACGTCGGCAAGTTCCTGCGGCTGTTCACCGACCTGCCGCTGGACGAGATCGCGCGGCTGGAGAGCCTGCCCGGCGCCGGGATAAACGACGCCAAAAAGGTGCTGGCCGACGAGGCGACCCGGATGCTGCATGGCGAGGAGGCCGCCAAGGCCGCCCGCGAGGCGGCCACCCAGGCCTTCGAGAAGGGCGCCCTGTCGGACGACCTGCCGACCATCGAGATCGCCGCCGCCGACCTGACCGAGGGGATCATGCTGGCGGCGCTTGCCGTCGACGCCGGCCTGTCTAGTTCTCGCGGCGAGGCCCGGCGCCTGGCCCAGGGCGGCGGCCTGCGCGTCAATGACGTGCAGGAGATGGACGGGATGAAGCTCATCACCCAGGCCGATGTGGTCGGCGGGGTGATCAAGCTGTCCCAGGGCAAGAAGAAGATCGTGCTGGTCCGGCCGGTCTAGGATCTGGAGGGTAGAGTGACCATCGAACTGAAAGCCGGCGATCAGGCCCCGGACTTCGACCTGCCCACCGACACCGGGCGGGTCCGTCTGGCCGACCTTAAGGGCAGGACGGTGGTCCTCTATTTCTACCCCAAGGACGACACCACGGGCTGCACCACCGAAGCCAAGGACTTCAGCGCGCTGAAGGCTGACTTCGAGAAGGCCGGGGCCACGGTGGTCGGCGTGTCGAAGGACACCATCGCCGCCCACGCCAAGTTCCGCGCGAAGTATGGGCTGACCGTTGAGTTGGGCTCGGACAAGGACAGCGACGTCATCGAGCGCTATGGGGCCTGGGTGGCGAAGAAGCTCTACGGCCGGGAGTATATGGGCATCGACCGGTCGACCTGGCTGATCGATGGCGAGGGCGTGCTGCGGCGGGTGTGGCGCAAGGTGAAGACGCCGGGCCATGCGGACGAGGTGCTGAAGGCGGTTCGGGAACTGGGGTGACTGTCTTCCGGCGGAGCCGGATGACTGTCACCGTTGCCGGCGCGGCTGGACGGTGACAGTCACGCTCCGCGAGACAGTCACCAGGCCCGCGACCGATCCGCGCGGGGCAAATGTGACGCTCCGGTAACTGTGGCGCGGAAACCGCGATGGTTAATCAATATCGCCAAGATTTCGCGAAAGACGGCCCAAAGACTAGCGTCCTGAACAGGTCGTGGTTAACCGTTGTGCGATAAGGAGTTTTCGCGCGCCGGCCGCACCCGCGAGGCGCGAAGCCCCTTGCGTCCCTGTTTCAGATGATTGCATATCGCGCTCGGTAGAAAACCGGGTCTCGGGGGCCATGGCGTCAAACCGCTTACGGCGAGTTCGCAGAGTTCTTGAAGAGCTCTTTCCTGAGCGGCATCTCTATGTCCGTTCCGGCGGCGAGATGCGCGGCTACGTGCTTTCGACGGGCAAGCAGATCGCCGGCGCGGGTGTGGTCGCGGCCCTGTCTCTCTGGATGGGCATCGCCACCGCCGCGATGATGGTCAACGCCCTGGCGGCGGGCGCCTCGGACCAGGAGCTGGTCCGCCAGAAAGCCTATTACGAGCGGGTCAACGCCGACCGCCAGGCCCGCCTGAACAGCGCCATGGCCCAACTTAACGCCACCAACGGCTCGTTCGGCGAGATGGCCGCCTCGGTCGAGAAGCGCCACGCGGCGCTGGCCCAGCTGTTCACCGAGTTCAAGGGTGTGCCGGGCGCGGAGCAGGCGCTGGCGCCGGCCAAGCCCCGCCTGATGGCGACCAATCCGATCGAGCGGGTGCAGTACACCCGGATGGACCAGGAGCGGCTGATCGAAGCCGCCGACAGCTTCGCCAAGACCCGGGCCGAGCGGCTGCGCGCCGCCTTCCGACTGGCCGGGCTGACCCCGGAAAGCTACGTCGCCCGCGGCGGCGCCCTGGGTGGGCCGCTGATCGAGGCCAAGGACCCCCGCGCCCTGGCCGCAGTGCTGGACGTGGACGAGGATTTCGCCCGCCGTATTCAGCGGGCCAGCAGCAACATGAACGACATGCGCGGTCTGTCCCAGGCCGCCAAGACCCTGCCCTTCTATCGCCCGACGGCGGCCCAGGCGGCGACCAGCAGCTATGGCGTTCGGCTGGATCCCTTCACCCGGCGGCCGGCCTTCCATTCGGGCCTGGACTTTCCGGGCGGCTACTTCGCCCCGATCTACGCGACCGCGCCGGGCGTGGTTTCGTTTACCGGCGTTCGTTCAGGCTATGGCAACACGATCGAGATAGACCATGGCGGTGGGTTCAAGACCCGTTATGCGCACCTCCAGGGCATTGCCGTGCAGGTGGGACAGCGGGTCGGCGTGGGACAGCGGATCGGGGCCATGGGCTCGACGGGCCGCTCGACCGGGCCGCACCTGCATTACGAAATCTGGGTCGCTGGTCGGCCCCAGAACCCCAACCGTTTTCTGAAGGCCGGTGAATATGTTCAGCAAGCCCGCTAACAAGTCCGCTCCGACGCCCGCCAAGCCGGCGACGCCCGAGCCCGCCGCCGCGACCCCGGTGAGCAACGCCGCGATCGACGCCCCCAAGCCCCGTCCGAAGGTCGCCTCGCTGATCTCCAGCGGCATCACCATCGAGGGCGGCGTGACCGGTGACGGCGAACTGCAGATCGATGGCGTGGTGCGCGGCGACGTGCGCGTCGGCCGGCTGACCGTCGGCGAGACCGGCCACATCGAGGGCAGCGTCTATGCCGAGGCCGCCGAGGTTCGCGGCCGCATCGTCGGCTCGGTGACCGCCAAGCAGGTTCGCCTGTACGGCACCAGCTACATCGATGGCGACATCACCCATGAGCAGCTGGCGATGGAAACCGGCGCCTTCTTCCAGGGCCGCAGCCTGAAGTTCCAGCGCCCGGCCGCCCCGGCCCCGGCCCCCGCGC
>NZ_JAAALA010000022.1 GCF_009905535.1 Caulobacter sp. SLTY
GACGACACCTATGTCGTGGACGACCTCGGCGATGCGATCACCGAACTGGGTGGGGAGGGCGTGGACCGGGTCCGGGCCGGCATCAGCTACACCCTTGGGGTGGAGCTGGAAAACCTGGTGCTGACCGGCACGGGCAACATCAACGGCACGGGCAACGGCGCGGCCAACCAGATCGAAGGCAACAGCGGAAACAACATCCTGTCGGGCGGCGGGGGCAACGATGTCATTCGCGGCAACGCCGGCCTCGATGGCCTGAACGGCGAGGACGGCAGCGACCAACTGCTGGGCGGGGAAGGAAACGACGAGCTCTATGGCGGAGACGCCAGCGACATCCTGTCGGGCGGCGCGGACGACGATACCCTCTACGGCGGGGCTGGCGTCGACACCCTCGACGGCGGGACCGGGACGGACGTCCTCTACGGTGAAGCAGGCAACGACCAGCTGCAGGGCGGCGACGGAAACGACCAGCTTTACGGCGGGGCCGATAACGATGTGCTGCGCGGCGGGTCGGGCGCCGACACCCTGACCGGCGGTCTGGGGGACGACACCTATGTGGTCGACGACCACAGCGACTCTCTGGTCGAGGCGGCCGGCGAGGGCAGCGATATCGTCAAGGCGACGGTCTCCTGGACCTTGGTGGCCAATCTCGAACGGCTGATCCTCGAGGGCTCCGCAGACATCAACGGGACCGGCAATGGCGAGGCCAACCAAATCACTGGCAACGTCGGGGCGAACGTTCTCGACGGCGGCGCGGGCGCGGACATCCTGAACGGCGGCCTCGGCGCCGACACCCTGATCGGCGGCCTCGGCGGCGACACCCTGATCGGCGGCGGCGGAAACGACATCTTCCTGGTCCGCCAGGAGTCGGTGTTCACAAGCGGCAACCCCGGCGGTCGCGTCATCGAGACCGACACCATCAGCGACTACGTCATCGGCCAGGACGAACTCGACGTCCTCGACATCGACGCCAACTCCGTCGGCGGAACCGCCAACGACGCCTTCAGCATCGTCGGCGCCTTCAACGGCAATGCCGGCCAGATGACGCTGACCTTCGCTGGCGGGATCACCACCGTCCTGCTGGATGTCGATGGCGATGCGACCGCCGACTATCGCCTGCGGATCAACGGCGATGTGCGGGCCGATACGGGTGGCTGGGTGCTGTAGGCTCAGGCGCAGACCCAAACACGGCCCACCGGCCGCACCGTGAGCTTGGGCATCTCGCGGAAACCGAAAAGCATCCGATTTTTTACACTTGAATCCTGCGCAGCCCGAGCCCCCCGCAATAGGGCGACGCGAAAAATCCCTCAGATTGGCTGCTTTCGAGGGTGAAATTCGCGCCCTGACGCTGCTTTTACCCATTGCGAGTTGTGCGCTTCAGCAGTGTTCGATTGGCGCGAACACGTACCGATTACTACAGTTTTCATCCCTTTCCGGTCTCGGCAGGTTCCTGCGACCGAACCGCGCGCCTGACCGCGCGCCCGCGGCGCATCGCGATGGGCCCCCGCGACGTCGAAGACTGAACAAGGGACAGACCGAATGCCGTTTTCCGCAACGTTCAACATCAGTGCCCTCAATGGAACCAACGGCTTCAGCATCAGCGGCTTCAACTCCGGTCATCGCGTCGGCTGGTCGGTCGCCTCGGCCGGAGACGTCAATGGCGATGGCATCGACGACCTGATCATCGGGGCTCGTATCGCGACTCCGTACGGCAACAACCCCGGCGCCAGCTATGTGGTGTTCGGCAGCAATGCCGGGTTTGCGGCGAACCTCAACCTGTCGAGCTTGAACGGAACAAACGGCTTTCGCATTCCCGGCGCCGCGTTAGGGGATCAGAACGCCGTGTCAGTCGCGTCGGCGGGCGATATCAATGGCGACGGATTCGACGACCTGATCATCGGAGCCCCAGGCTTCGACCCCGGCGGGATGTACAATGCCGGCGCCGGCTATGTGGTCTTCGGCAAGGCCACCGGGTTCGCCGCCGATTTCAACCTGTCGAGTTTGAACGGCGCCAACGGCTTCCGGATCAACGGCTTCCTGCACGATGACCAGGTCGGCTGGTCGGTCGCCTCGGCCGGCGACATCAATGGCGATGGCATCGATGATCTGATCATCGGGGCCCCCCTGGCCGACGTCGCCTGGAATTCCGGCGCCAGCTATGTGGTGTTTGGCCGCTCTGCCGGGTTCACGGCCGAAATCAACCTGTCGCAGCTGAACGGAAGCAACGGGTTCCGGGTTTTTTCGCCTGCTGAACACGACCGCTTGGGGAATTCCGTCGCATCGGCGGGCGACGTCAACGGAGACGGTATCGGCGACCTGATCATCGGCTCCTGGTATGCTGACCCGAACGGCGCCAATTCCGGCGCCAGCTATGTCGTGTTCGGCAAGTCGACGCCGTTTGCGAGCAATCTGAGTCCTCAGGGCCTGAACGGAGCCAACGGCTTCCGGATCAGCGGCGCCGCGGCGGGTGACCGAAGCGGCTATTCGGTCGCCTCGGCCGGAGATATCAACGGGGATGGCATCGATGACATGATCATCGGCGCCCGGTTTGCTGACGCGAACGGCGCCGATGCCGGCGCCGCCTACGTGGTGTTCGGCCGCGCTATCTTCGCCGCCAATCTCGACCTTTCAGCTCTGAACGGAACAAGCGGTTTCCGAATCCGCGGACCCTTTAGCTACGCAGGCGCCGGCGCGTCAGTCGCGGCGGCAGGCGACGTCAATGGCGATGGCTTCGACGATGTGATCATCGCGACTCGTGCCAGCGGCAACTATATCGTGTTCGGCAAAAGCTCGGCGTTCGCAGCTGACCTGAATCTATCGACCTGGGACGGAACCAACGGGGTCCGTCTCGCCGTGAGCAGCTATAGCCGCTCAGTCGCCGCGGCCGGCGACATCAACGGCGACGGTATCGATGACGTGGTCATCGGGAACCCCTATGCCGCTTCGACCGGCGGCGCCTACGTCGTCTTCGGCCAGCTGTCGTCGATCACCCAGCCCGGCACGGGCGGGGCCGACACCTACGCCGGCGGCGACTTCAACGACACCCTCAGCGGGGCCGGTGGGGACGACATCCTGAACGGGGGCCTGGGCGCCGATGTGCTGGATGGCGGCGATGGGGCGGACCAGGTGTTCGGCGGCGGCGGCGCGGACGACCTGGTCGGCGGAGCGGGTGGCGACCTGCTCGATGGCGGGGCCGGGGCGGACGAGATGGCCGGGGGGACCGGCAACGACACCTATGTGGTCGACGATCTGGGCGATGCAATCACCGAGCTGGGCGGCGAGGGGACCGACCGGGTCAAGGCCGGCGTGACCTTCACCCTGACCGCCGAGCTCGAAAACCTTCAGCTCACCGGGACCGGCAACATCAACGGCACGGGCAACAGCCTGGCCAACCAGATCGACGGCAACAGCGGTAACAACACCCTCAACGGCGGCGGCGGCAACGACATCATCCGCGGCAATGCCGGGACTGACGGCCTGAACGGGGACGACGGCGCCGACCAGCTGCTGGGCGGGGATGGGAACGACACCCTCTACGGCGGCGACCTGAACGACGTCCTGCAGGGCAACGCCGACAACGACACCCTGTACGGCGGGGCCGGCCTCGATAACCTCGATGGCGGCGCGGGGACCGACATCCTCCACGGCGAGGCGGGCGCCGACCAGATGCAGGGCGGCGATGGGAACGACCAGCTGTTCGGCGGCGAGGGCAATGACATCCTGCGCGGCGGGACGGGGACCGACACCCTGACCGGTGGCATCGGGGACGACACCTACTATGTCGACGACCTCGACACCCTGGTGGAGCTGTCCGGCGAGGGGACCGACATCGTACGGGCTTCCATCGACTGGACTTTGGGCGCCCATCTGGATCGGCTGATCCTGGAAGGCTCGGGCGACCTCAACGGCACGGGCAACGAACTGGCGAATGTGATCGTCGGCAACGCCGGGGCCAACATCCTCGACGGCGGGGCCGGGGTGGACAACATCAACGGCGGCCTGGGCGCCGACACCCTCATCGGCGGGACCGGCGGCGACATCCTGTCGGGCGGCGGCGGGGCCGATGTCTTCGTCGTCCGCCAGGAGTCGGTGTTCACCAGCGCCAACCCGGGCGGCCGGACCATCGAGACCGACACGGTCAGCGACTATGCGATCGGCGAGGACGAGCTGAGCTTCCTCGACATCGACGCCAACGCCCTCGGCGGGACCGCCAACGACGCCTTCACCATCGTCAGCGCCTTCGACGGAAACGCCGGCCAGATGACGCTGACCTTCGCCGGCGGCGTGACCACGATCTCGCTCGATGTCGATGGCGACCGGAACGCCGACTACCGCCTGCGGATCAACGGCGACGTGCGGGCCGATACGGCCGACTGGGTCCTCTAGCCGGTCGCGACACCTCGGCCCTTCAGCGCTCATCAGAGATAGACCAGATGCCCTTCGCCGCCACTTTCAACCTCAGCTCCATCGATGGAACCAACGGCGTGCGGCTCTACGCCGGCGCGGGTGACCTGGCCGGTCAGTCGGTGTCCGGTGTGGGCGACATCAATGGCGATGGCATCGCCGACTTCATCGTCGGGGCGCCGCGCGACACCCCCAGCGGCCCCTACTCCGGGTCGAGCTTCGTGGTGTTCGGCAACGCCGCCGGACTGCCGCACAACATCGACCTTGCCACCCTCGACGGAAGCAACGGCTTCCGACTGCAAGGCGGGGGCTTCTTCGACTATTCCGGCTATGCGGTGTCCTCGGCCGGCGACTTCAACGGTGACGGGTTCGACGACCTGGTCGTGGGGGCCCGGGGACGATCCACCTCGGTTTACGCCAGCGGCGCGGTCTATGTCGTGTTCGGCAGCGGGTCCGGATTCCCCAACGCCCTCACGCTCTCGTCTCTGGGCGGATCGGCCGGCCTTGTCATCAACGGGTATGAGGTGATGGCGAAAACCGGCATCTCGGTATCCTCGGCCGGTGATGTCAACGGCGACGGCATCGACGACCTGATCATCGGCGCCAGCTACGCCGACGGCGCCGTCTCCGATGTGGGCGCGGCCTATGTGGTATTCGGCCAAACCACCGCCTTCATCGGCCCGTTGGATCTGGGCGGCCTGGATGGAACCAACGGCTTCAAGATCGCGGGCGTGCTGGCGCGTGAACAGACCGGATACTCGGTGTCATCGGCGGGCGACATCAATGGCGATGGTTTCGGCGACGTGATCGTCGGCGCCTGGCGGGCGGGCCAAAGCGGCGCCCAGTCCGGCTCGGCCTATGTGGTGTTCGGCTCAGACAGCGGATTCCCCGCCCTGATCAACGCCTCTGCGTTGTCTGGTTCGGCGGGCTTCAGGATCGATGGCGTCGACAGCTATGCCAATGCCGGGATCTCGGTCGCCTCTGTTGGCGACGTCAACGGAGACGGCATCGACGATGTGATGATCGGGGCCTCGGGCGAAGATTTTGTCGGCGCGGCCTATGTGGTGTTCGGCTCGACCACCGGTTTCCCGACCGATCTCGACCTCTCGAGCATTGACGGCACGAACGGCTTCAAGCTCACCGGCGTCGCGGGCCAGTCCGCCGCCGGCTTCAGGGTCGCCTCGGCAGGCGACGTCAATGGCGACGGCCGGGGCGATCTGGTCCTGACCTCGCCCTACTTCAACGACAGCCGAGGCGCGGCCTTCGTCCTGTATGGGAACGACGCGGGCTTTGGCGCCGTCATCAATCTGGCGGCCCTGAACGGGACCAACGGTTTCAGGATCGAAGGCGGTCTGACCTCCGGTCATGCGGGTTGGTCCGTCGCGGGTGCGGGCGACGTCAACGGAGACGGGATCGACGATCTGGTCGTCGGCGCGCCCTTCGCCGCCGCCAATGGCTCCTCGTCCGGCGCCGCTTATGTCATTTACGGCCAGCAGGCGCCCGTCCCGATCGTCCTCCCCGGCACGGGCGGGGACGATGACCAGCTGGGCGGCGACGCCGCCGACACGCTCAGCGGCGGGGGCGGCAACGACATCCTCAACGGCGGCCTGGGCGCTGACCGGCTGATCGGCGGGACGGGCGACGACACCTACTATGTCGATAACGCGGGCGACGTCACCGACGAGACGGGCGGCGATGGGGTGGATCTGGTCTATTCGACCGTCAACTGGACCCTCGCGGCGGGCTTCGAGAACCTCACCCTGACGGGCAGCGCCGCCATCGACGGCGCGGGCAACAGCCAGGCCAATATCCTCACCGGCAATGACGGCGCCAACACCCTGGACGGCGGGGATGGCGCCGACAGGCTCTACGGCGGGCTGGGCGCGGACGACCTGGTCGGCGGTGCCGGCGGCGACCTGCTGGACGGCGGTGTGGGCGCGGACCAGATGGCCGGTGGTACGGGCGACGACACCTATGTGGTGGACGATGAGAACGACACCGTCACCGAGGCGGCGGGCCAGGGCTCCGAGCGGGTGCGGGCCAGCGTCAGCTTCACGCTCAGCGCCAATGTCGAGAACCTGCAGCTGACCGGGTCCGGCAGCATCAACGGCACGGGCAACGGCGAGGCCAACCAGATCGACGGCAACAGCGGCAACAATGTCCTAAGCGGCGGGGGCGGCAATGACCTCATCCGTGGCGGGCTGGGCGACGACGAGCTGTTCGGCGACGATGGCTCCGACCAGTTGCTCGGCGGCGACGGGACGGACATTCTCCACGGCGGCGCCGGCGTTGACATATTGCAGGGCAACGATGGCGGAGACCTGATCTATGGCGATGCCGGGACCGATAACCTCGACGGCGGGGCGGGTAATGACGTGCTGCAGGGGGGCGACGGCGCCGACCAGCTTCAGGGCGGCGACGGCGTCGATCAGCTCTATGGCTCGGCAGACAACGACATCCTACGCGGCGGGGCCGGAAACGACAGCCTCTACGGCGGAGCGGGCGACGACACCTATTACGTGGAGGACACCAGCGACACCCTGGTCGAGGCCCTGAACGAGGGGACGGCCGACACCGTCCGCGCCACCATCGACTGGACCCTGGGCGATAACTTCGAGCGGCTGATCATCGAGGGCGCCGGGCACTGGACCGGCGTGGGCAATGCCCTGGGCAACACCATCACCGGTAACGCAGGCTGGAACTACCTGGAGGGCCGGGACGGCAATGACACCCTGAACGGCGGCCTGGGCAACGACCTCATCGCCGGCGGGTTGGGCTCCGACATCCTGATCGGCGGGGGCGGAGAGGACCGCTTCATCACCCGCCAGGAGTCGGTGTTCACCAGCAGCAATCCTCAGGGCCGCTTGATCGAGACGGACACCATCAGCGACTACGTCATCGGCGAGGACATCGTGGACCTGTCCGTTATCGACGCGAATGCCGTCGGCGGCGGGGTGAACGACGCCTTCACGATCGTCGGGGCCTTCGACGGCCAGGCCGGCCGGATGACCCTGACCTTCGCCGGCGGGATCACCACCCTCTCGCTCGATATCGACGGCGACCGGTCGGCCGACTATCGCCTGCGGATCAACGGCGACGTGCGGGCCGATACGGCCGACTGGGTCCTGTAGGACACAGCACGCGATCGCCTTCGGGACCATGCAACCAAAGCCGGGCTCCTTGCGCTGTTGAGGCGAAGGAGCCCGGATATGAAATCGTTGTTCTACGGCATCGGCGTCGCCACCCTTTCCGGGATCATGCTCGGCGGCGCCCTGCGGCCCGAGATCATGTTGGACCGGATCGGCGGTCCCCAGATCGCGCTCGGCGACAGCGGCCGGGCCGCCTATGGCGATTTCGACGGCGGCACGACCCACTATCCGAACGGGACGCCGGACTATGTGATCGGCACCGACAACCTCTATGCCCAGGTCGATTACGCGACGGCGCCGGAAACCTATTACGCGCAAGCCGACTGGGGCGGCGTCTCGGCGGACCTGCCGGCCATCGAACCGGCCAGCTATACGCCCGAGCCGACGCCGACCCCCACCTATGACGCGGTGGTCCACTATCCCAGCCAGGGTGGCGGCATCCTGGCTGGTCTCGACGCGGCTCCGGCCGACCTCGGCCCCGAGGTGATCGAGCCGGCCGATGCGCCGCCGGCGGCGATGGCCGCCTTCGAGGGCGAGATGGGCGGATAATTTTACCCGGGTGAAATTGCTGGGCCCTCTGCCACCAGATAGCGTTGCCCACAGACAGCGTTGCCAAGGCGGGCGTTCCCGCCTAACCCGCCCGGCATGACTGAGATTACCGACGACGCCGTCCAGATTATCGCCCGCGGCCCGCGCGCAGCCGCCGAGGCCGCCGCCGCGGCGATGGACGCCAACCCCCTGCTGGAGGGGGCGACCTATTCCATCCTGGAGGAGGACGAGGATCGCGGCGTCTGGCGCATCGACGCCTTCCCGGTGACCCTGGAAGAAGCCGACGAGATCCGAGCGGTGCTGGCCGGCTGGGCCGAGCTGACCGTGGTCACCGAGGACCTGGCCGACGCCGACTGGCTGGCCATGTCGCTGTCGGGACTGCCGCCGGTGCGGGAGGGGCGGTTCTTCGTCTTCGGGCTGCACGACAAGGGGTTGGCGCCGCCGAACGCGGTGCAACTGCGCATCGAGGCCGGCGCCGCCTTCGGCACCGGGCATCACGGCACGACGGCCGGCTGTTTGCGGGTGTTTCATGACCTGTTGAAGGGCCGGCGGTTCGCCAAGGTGCTGGATGTCGGGGCCGGCACCGGGGTGCTGGCCATCGCGGCGGCGCGCACCGGCTCGAAGCTGGCGGTCGGCACCGATATCGACCAGCCGTCCGTGCGCATCGCCGGCGAGAACGCGGCCGTCAACCAGGCCAAGGCCCGGTTCGTGCACGCCTCTGGCCTCGGCCATCGGCGGGTGGCGGCCACAGCCCCCTACGATCTGGTGTTCGCCAACATCCTGGCTCCGCCGCTGGTTTCCCTGGCGCAGGATATCCGGACGGCGTTGAGGCCCGGCGGCATCGCCATCCTGTCCGGGCTGCTGCGCACCCAGGAGCGGCGGGTGCGGGCGGCCTATCTGGCGCGCGGCTTTCGGCTGAAGCGCCGGCTGCACCGTGACGCCTGGGCCACCCTGGTCCTCGAAAAGGGCTGAGGCCGGAACCGTCCTTCCGGCCCCTCGTTTAGCGCCCATCGGGGACGATGGAACGAGAGGCCGACATGACCTATCAGCCCGGCGAAACCCGCCACACCTTCGAGGAAACCCCTCGCCAGGCCATCCGCGAAGACATGCGGATCGAGGCCCGCCAGAGCAACAACACCGTCGCCTGGATCGTCGCCGCCGTGGTGGCGGTGGTGGCCATCATCGCGGTGGCCTTCATGGTCGGAACCGCCGGCCGCGAGGATGCGGTGACCTCCGAAGACCTGACCGCCGTGGCCGAACAGGCCCGCGCTCAGGGGCTGATCGAGGGCGCCCAGTCCGGCTACAATGCCGCCAGCGCCCAGGCCCAGGCCAGCTACAACACCGCCGCCAGCAACGCCCAGATCGCCGCCGACCGCGCGGCCGCCGAGGCGCGCGCCGCCGCGGCGGAGACCCGCGCGGCCACTGAGCGGGCGCGAGCGGAAGCGGCAGAATCGCTGAACGAGGCGGCTGACGCGGCCCCGGTCTCCGAAGCGGAAACCAGCCCCTACCCCCAGTAACCTAGACGATCTGCATCACCGTGCCGTCGAGCGCCATGAGGCCGATTTCGACCTCCATGTGCGGGTGCTTGGCGAGCACGGCGGAGCGCAGGGCGTAGAGCTGTTTCACATGGCTCTTCAGTTCGGTGTCGGCGTCCTTCACGGCCGCCTCACCGAGCAGCATCTTGTAGGCGCCGCAATCGCGGTGATCGAGCACGATGACCCGGTGCACCTGGTGCAGCTGCACCGCCAGGTCGATGTGGGTCATGAACCCTTCGGCCCAGTGCGGGAAGCGGTCGTTCAAGGCCCCCAGCGACGCGCCGGCCAGGATCACATGGTCGTATTTGTGGGTCAGGCCCCGCTTGTCCATGTAGTCGGTGATCTCATGGGTCAGGCGGTAGTCCATGCAGGTCAGCAGCAGCGCCTCGCAATGGCCCCCCGCCAATGCCCGAGACGCCGGCAGCGCCGCGGCCATCATCCCCGCGACCCCGCCGGCCATTAGCGCCCGCCGCGACATCGCCGGCCAGCGGACAAGAGTGTTGCAGTCGCAGCCCATACTTCCCCCGAAGTTGCTCGGGCGGAACCTGCCCTCGGCCGGGTTACCGACGGGTTATCGCCCCGGTGCGGGGAGCCTACCGCGCGATTCGGTCGCAGCCGGGTTCAGGCCAGCAGGTCCGGGGTGAGCATGTTTTCGAGCTTCACGATCTGGTCGCGCAGGACCAGCTTCTGCTTCTTCAGTCGGGCGATCTGCAGCTGGTCGGGCGTGGGCATGAGGCCGAGCGCCTCGACCGCGTCGCCGAGGTCCTGGTGGCGCTGGCGCAGCTCGACCAGCTTGCCGCGGATCTCCACGTTGGGCAGCGGGATCAGGTCGTGATCGTCAGCCATTCACTGTCCCCAAGACACGATCCTGAAAAATAGCAGGATCGCGGCGTCACGCCAGAGTGCTCGCGAGCCGTTGCAGCGCCTCGTTCGGCAGCGAATGGCCCCAGGCCCGGGCGGCGGCGCTTAACGCCGGCATCGGGTCGACGCCTGTCGCCGGGCCGCTCGCGAGCGCCTCCAGGGTTTCCATCAGAAGACGTTCGGCGCCGAGTTCGACCACCTTGACCTCCTCGCGCAGGCCCAGCCGCGCGCCGTCCTCCACCGGGGGGAGGGCGGGCTTGAGCGCCCGCCGGGCCTGGCGGATCGGCCCCAGCACCTCGCGCTCCCAATGCCGGGCCAGTTCGGCTCCGTCAGCCAGCGCCTTGGGGGCGGGGTCGGCGAAGGCGGCCCACAGCAGAAAGGCGGTCTGCTGGCCGTGGTCGTCCTGCAGCATGAGGCAGGCCTCAGCCACGCCCGGCCTGCCGTAGGCGGCCAAGGCCCAGGTCCAGAAGCTCATGTCTCGCTCCGGATCGGCGGCAGGTCCTCGCCCCAGCGCTTCACCGCCGCCCAGTCGAGGCCGAAGGGATCAAGGGCCCGGCCGACCGCCTGGTCGATCATCTCGGCGATGCTGGCTGGCCTGGCGTAGAAGGCCGGCATCGGCGGGGCGATGATCGCCCCCATCTCGGCCAGGGCGGCCATGGTCCGCAGGTGGCCCAGGTGCAGCGGCGTCTCCCGCACCATCAGCACCAGGGGCCGGCGCTCCTTCAGCACCACGTCGGCGGCGCGGGTCAGCAGGGTGGAGGTCACCCCGGTGGCGATCTCGCTCATGGTGCGCACCGAGCAGGGGGCGATAATCATGCCCAGGGTGCGGAAACTGCCCGACGCGATCGAGGCGCCCACATCACCGACCTTGTGCAGCACGTCGGCGCGGGCAGCAACCTCGGCAACGGTAAGATCCGTCTCCTGAGTGATGGTCAAGGCTGCCGAGCGCGACATCACCAGGTGACTTTCGACATTTAATTCACGGCAGGCGTCGAGCGCCCGGACCCCCAGCAAAGCCCCGCTGGCTCCGGAGATTCCGACGATCAGACGGCTCGGAACAGGCATGTTGGGGGCCTCGCCTCGCGGGTTTGTGAACGGACTCATGTCCGCGTCGGGTGTTCACTCAGTCTGCGCTAACAGCCAAGGAGGCGAAATACCATGGCCTTGGAAGCCCGTCTGCGGGAGCTCGATAACCGCCACAGGAAACTGGACCGGACCATCGAGGAGGAACTGACCCACCCGGCATCCGATGACATCAGGATCGCGGAACTCAAGCGGCAGAAGCTCCGCCTGAAGGAAGAGATCGAAGGCCTTAGGGCCAAAGTGCACTAGACAAAAGAAAGCCCCTCTCCGGACCATCCGGGAGGGGCTTTCGGTTTGTGCGGACGCGCGGCGTCTAGTCTTCCTCGTCCTCATCGTCGTGATGTGAGGTCGGGGTGTTGGCGAACACGTTCTTCAGGTCGACATCGTCGCCCCGGTCGTCCTCGTCCTCATAGACCGGCTCCGGCTGGACATCCTCGACCTCGCCCGCCGGGCGCAGGGACGGGCCGTCCGGAACGATGCCCTTCTTCAGGTCGTCCTTGGCTTTCTTGTCGGCGGCCTTGCGGACCACTGCGTCCAGCTCGATCTGGCCGACCAGGCCCAGGGTCACCGGGTCGACCGGCTTGAGATTGGCGCTGTTCCAGTGGGTGCGGTCGCGGACCGCCTCGATGGTCGACTTGGTCGTGCCGAGCAGCTTGGAGATCTGGGCGTCGGTCACTTCCGGGTGGTTGCGCACGAACCAGGCGATGGCGTCCGGCCGATCCTGGCGACGCGACACCGGGGTGTAGCGGGGGGCCTTTTTCTGCGGCTTCAGCAGTTCGGCGTGGCGGCTCTTCTGCACCTGCATGCGGTAAGCCGGGTTAGCGGTCGCCTTGTCCAGCTCCTCGCGGTTCAGCTGGCCATTGGTGATCGGGTCGGCGCCGCGGATGTCGCGGGCGACTTCGCCGTCGGCGATGCCGCGCACCTCCAGGGGGTGCAGGCCGCAGAAGTCGGCGATCTGCTCGAAGGTCAGGGAGGTGTTGTCCACCAGCCAGACGGCGGTGGCCTTCGGCATCAGGATGGGTTCGGCCATTGGCGTGCTCCAGAAACAGCGGCGCCCGGCCTTTCGGCCGGGCGGGTCTTGGAATTAGCTATAGCGAGGTTCCCTGAAAAAGGGAACGGGAAGGTTGTTCCGCTGTCCAACAACCTTGCTGGCTAGCCGATATAGCCAAGCAGCACGAGGATAATGACGATCACCAGGACCAGGCCGAGACCGCCGCTGGGGAAGTAACCCCAGGAGCGCGAGTGGCCCCAGGTCGGCAGGGCGCCGACCAGCGCGAGGATCAGGATGATGATCAGGATAAGACCAAGACTCATGGGGATGTTTCCTTGAACAGCGAGGCGCCTTGGCCGTTCAATCCCTGAAACAGCAGCAAAGTTCCGGGAGGTCCCATGTATGTCGCCGTCTACGCCTGGCGGGTGAAGCCGGGGAAGGAGGCGCAGTTCCGGGAGGCCTGGCGGCGAGGAACCCGCGCCATCACCCAACTCTATGGCTCGTTCGGCTCGCGGCTGCACCAGGCCGAGGACGGTCGGTTCATCGGCTATGCGGAGTGGCCCGACGAGGAAACCTGGCGAAAGGCCTTCGACGCCAAGATGGTCTATGACGATCCGGAGGCCCGGGCGGCGTTCATGGACGCGCTCGAGGACGACAGTCGGCCAGGCGAGATGATCGGCAACATGCTGGTGACGGACGACCTGCTGACCACGCACCCCACCCGGGGCTAGGCGAGCTGGTCCTTGGTCACCCGGTTGGCCCACAGCAGGCCCAGGAAGCCGCCCTTGATGCGCGGCAGGAGCAGCAGCACCACGGCAGTGAGGATGGACAACGAGGCCGGCACGATGATCCAGGGGGTCACTTCCCACATGAAGGGGAAGAAGAAGGCCGGGGCGATCAGCAGGTGGCCGACCAGCAGGATGGTCAGATAGGCCGGGCCATCGTCGGCGCGGTATTGCGACAGGTCATGCCCACATGCGGCACATTCCGGCTGCACCTTGAGGTAGCTGCTGAACAGCTCGCCCTCGCCGCAGTTGGGGCAGCGGTGCTTCAGGCCCCGCTTGATGCCCAGGCCGAGCGGTCGGGCGGAGTTGGGAGTGGCGTTGGACATGGCGCTAATATGGACGTGCCGGCGGCGCGCGGGAAGGGCGACGAGGGCCAACGGCCTTCACATTCGGTTTCGGGCCGCTAACGGACTTGAGCCAAGGCCTCCGCCAGTTCGTCGACCATTTCCGGGGTGGTGGCCCAGCTGCACATAAACCGCACGCTGCCGTCCAGGAAGCGGTAGACGAACCAGCCCTTGGCTTTCAACCGGTCCAGCGCCGCCTCATCCATCTCGACGAACAGTCCGTTGGCCTCGACGGGATGCTTGAGCGGGAAGGGCATGGCTTCGGCCAGCCGCCGGGCCATGGCATTGGCGTGGGCGGCGCGGCGGGTCCAGGCGCCGGTCTCCAGCAGGCCGATCCAGGGGGCGGCCAGGTAGCGACCCTTGGAGACCAGCTGGCCGGCGTGCTTCAGCCGCGCGTCGAAGCGGCGGGCAAGGTTCTTGTTCAGCAGCACCAGGGCTTCGCTCGGGGTCGAGCCGCTCTTGGTGCCTCCCATGACCAGGATGTCCACGCCCATGGCGGCGATGGATTTCAGTTCGAACCCGGCCGCCACGGCGTTGGCCAGCCGCGCGCCGTCCAGGTGGACGCCATAGCCCATGTCCTTCACCGGCCGGACCAGGGCCTGCAGCTGCGCGGCGGAATATACGGTGCCGTACTCGGTGGCCTGGGTCAGCGACAGGGCCGCGGCGGGCTGATGGTAGGAGACGTCCGGCTTGGCCAGCTCGGCGGTCAGGCCGGCAGGCTCGATCTTCCCAGAGGCGCCCGACAGGTGGATCAGACCGACTCCCGCCCCGAAGAAGCCGGGAGCCCCGGTCTCGTCGGTGCAGACGTGGGCATGGGCATGGGCCAGCACCGCCTCATGCGGCGCCGCCAGCGCCGCCAAGGCGACGGCGTTGGCCGCCGTGCCGGAGGCGGTGAAGCGAATCTCGGCGTCGGCGTCGAGGGCGGCGCGGATAAAGTCGGCCGCCCGGGCCGAGATGTGGTCGGTCCCATAACCGGAGGCCGTCCCGGCGTTGGCGGCGATCAGCGCCTCCATCACCTCGGGCATGGCCCCGGCAACGTTGTCGGAGGCGAAGTCGTAGCGGGCGTCGGTCATGGAGGGTGTCTAGCGAGAGACGCGGCGGAGTGGAACCTGGCCGACACCGTAAGGCCTCTCCCTCCCACGCCTTCGGCGCGGGCCCCTCCCTCTCCCTCGCGGGAGAGGGTTCGCGAGCGCCAGTACGCTCAAGTTAGAGCCAGCACCGCACAAAGCCCCTCTCCCGCGGGAGAGGGAGGGGCCCGCTCTGTGCAGCAGCGTGGGAGGGAGGGGGTTTACGGTGCGTCGGGCTTAGCAAACCGCGGTTCCCACCAGCCCTTCCAGCGGGCCTCCAGGTCCGCGAAGGCGGCGTCGCTGAGGCCATAGGTGGTGAGGATGGCCATGCCGGCGCCATGGCCGCCGCCGCCGGTCCAGGCGCCGGCGTCGTGCAGGTCGAGCAGGCCATCGCCCCAGGCCTCGACGGTCAGGGCGACCTGCCATTTTGAGGCGTACCAGACGGTCCCCTTGAGGCTGTCGCCGGTGGGGATGGCCCGCTCGAAAGCCGCGCCTTCGGCCGCGCTGGCGAGGTCGCTCAGGCCCAGGGCCGCCATAGGTCGATCACCCTCCCGTTCGCCCTTCGGGGCGGTGAAATAGAGGGTGCGGCGTTGGCCCAGCCCATGCCGCTCGATGGCGAACTTCAGCTGCAGGACAAAGGCGATCCAGCCCTCGGTCATGTCCTCGTAGACGTCCTCCCACGTCGCGCCGTCGGCCGGCGCCGCCCGCACCACCCGCAGCCGGGTCCCGGCCCCTTCGGCGGTGATCTCGAACCGGTCCTGGGTCCCCTCGAACAGGATGGTCCCGGTCCCCTCGTCCGCCTTGGCGTATTTGACGAAGATGAAGTCGACCTCATCGGCCAGGCTGCCCGAGTCCCAGCCGAACCAGCGCAGGCCCTTCGCCGGGTCGCGCACCGCGTCCCAGACCTCCGCCACGGGAGCGGAGATGGTCATGTCGATCAGCACGCGGTCGGCCATCGCCGCCTCCTATTGTCTGGTTGTCTTGCGAAGCCGCGCGCCGGCGGCGGGATGGGCTCCGGCGACGAGCCGGAACGGCCGCCCGCCAGGGGTGTCGAACTCGGTGACCAGATCGGCCAAGGCCGCGGCCAGCCGGTCGGCGAAGCGTTCCAGGTCGCCGGGCGCGGCAAACGCCACCTCGGCGTCGAGGGTGAAGGTCAGCAGCCGGCGGCCCTCGGCCTCCGCCGCGCCGCGCATCCGGCCGACGTCGCGGACGATCTCGGCGGCGGTCCGCGTCAGGTGATCGGCGGCGTATCGGTCCTGGGTCCAGGCGGCCGCCGTGCTTGGCCCGCTGACCACCTCCGGGTCGACCATGTAGGCGTCGGCGCTGGCTTGCAGCAGCCGCTCGGTGAACCCGCGCCGCTTGCGCGCCTCGACCAAGCGGACGAGGCCTGCCGCCTCCAGTTCGCGCAGGTGATAGCCCAACTTCTGGCGCGGAATCCCCAAGGCGACCGACAGGCTGGCGGCCGAGCCCGGCTCGCGCAGGGCCTCCAGCAACTGACGCCGGATCGGCGACAGGGCGAGACGCACCCGATCGGCATCGTCCAGCAGGGCCAGGGGCGTGGTCATACAGCGAAGGAACAATAGAAAGGAAAATTTGTCAAATGGGGTGCTGGGCCGTCCGAGCTGAGTTCACCGGAGCGAGCTAGACCTCCCGCCCCCAGGCCCGGACTTCCTCGACGAACAACTCAGGCTCCTCCATCGCCGCGAAATGGCCGCCGCGGGGCATATCGGTCCAGCGGCTGATGTTGTAGGCGCGGCCGGCCCAGCTGCGGGGTGGGGCGCTGTACAGCGCCTCGCCGGGGAAGTTGGCGAAGGCGGTGGGGGTCTCGCACCGGGTCCCTTCGGGCAGGACGATCCCGCCCTCCTCGATCAGGGCGCGGTAGTACCAGGCGCCGGTCGTGAAGCTGCCGGTCATCACGTAGATCATGACGTTTGTGAGCAGCTGGTCGAGGCTGAAGACCTCAGTGAACGGCTTGGTCCGCAGGTCGGCCCAGTCATGGAACCGCTCGAGGATCCAGGCCGCCTGGCCGACCGGGTTGCCGGCCCCCAGCCAGGCCACCGACTGGGGCTTGGAGACCTGCAGCCGCAGATAGGCGCCCATCATGTCGCCGGCCGCTCCGGTGCGGGTGATCCAATCGATTTCGTCCTGGCTCTGCGGCGGGCCGAAGGGACGCAGGCCGATCATGTTGAGGTGGATGGCGTGGGCGTGGGCTCCGTGGTCGTGGCCCAGCCAGCTGGTCACCAGGGCGCCCCAGTCGCCGCCCTGGGCGAGATAGGTGTCGTAACCGAGCACCTCCGTCATCAGGGTGTTGAACAGCCGCGCCGTCGCCCGCTGGCCGAACGGCCGCGCCGGCTTGGATGAGAAGCCGAAGCCCGGCAGCGAGGGGATCACCAGGTCGAAGGCGTCGGCCGGATCGCCACCGAACCGGCTGGGGAAGGCCAGCCGCTCGGCCGCGCCCCAGAACTCGTAGTGGCTGCCCGGCCAGCCGTGGCTCAGCAGCAGGGGTCGCTTGCCGCCGGCCTCGCCGACGAGGTGGACGAAGTGGAGGTCGAAGTCCTCCACCCGGGCGGTGAACTGCGGGAAGCGGTTGAGATCGGCGACCGCTCCGCGCCAGTCGTAGCCATCCGTCCAGTGGGCGCAGATCTCGCGCAGGAACTGCGGATCGGTCCCGCAGCCCCAGCCGCCCTCGATGGGGGCGACTGGGAAGGGATACTCGCGAACCCGGCGCATCACGTCGGCGACGGCGGCTTCGTCCCAGGAGACTTCGAACGGCTTGGGCGTGGTCATGGCGCTTCCCTCATTTGCCGTCAGTTGGCCGCCAGGTGACGTGGCGGCGGTCAAGCGTTCAGGGAACCATCACCACCCGCCCGACCGCCTGCCGGCTTTCGATATAGCGGTGCGCGCCCGCCGCGTCGGACAGCGGGAACACCTTGTCGATCACCACCTGCAGCCCGCCGCGGGCGCAGTCGTCGACCAGGGTCTGGATCATGTCGTGGGCCCGGTCGCTCATGATCTCGGCGCCGAGAAAGACGCCGCTGAGGGTGCGGTTGCCGCCCATCAGGCTGGAGACGTCGACGACCATGGGCTCGCGCCCGGCGTTGCCGACCATGGAGAGGCGGCCGCGGTAACCGAGGCTGGCCAGCGAGCCCTTGAGGGTCGCGCCGCCGACGCTGTCGACCACCAGGTTAACGCCCTTCTTGTCCGTCAGCCGCATGACCGCGTCCGGCACGCTTTCGGCCTGGTAGTTGATGCCGTGGTCGAGGCCGTAGGCCTTGAGCCTGGCCAGCCGCTCGTCGCTGGAGGCGGTGGCCAGCACCCGGGCGCCGGCGCGCTTGGCCAGCTGGATGGCGGCCAGGCCCACGCCGCTGGCGCCGGCCTGGACCAGAACCGTTTCCCCGGCCTTCAGGCGGCCGAACTCGAACAGGCAGTCGTGGGCGGTGCCGAAGGTGACCGGGATGGCCGAGGCCTGTTTGATGTCGTAGCCGTCCGGCACCAGCCAGCAGTTGCGGGCCGGCACGGCGCGCAGTTCGGCATGGCTGCCGAAGCCGTCGACCGTGGCCACGCGCTGGCCGGGGCGCAGGTGGGTGACTTCGGAGCCGACCTCGATGATCTCGCCCGCCGCCTGATAGCCGACCACGTGAGGGTGATTGACGAGCGGCCCGCCGAACCGGTTGAGGGTGTCGCCGCCCTCGATGCTGATCGCCTCGACGCGGATGATCACGCCCTTGGGATGGCAGACGGGGTCGGGGACCTCCTCATATCTCAGGACGTCGGGGGGACCGTTCTCGTAGTAGACGGCGGCTTTCATGGCGGGCTCCCTATGTGTTTGCCGGGAGCCTAGCGGGTCACGCCGCGCGTGGGGACTTAAGTTTTCCTGTTGGCCTTTCGCGCCCAGTCCCAGATCCGCCAGCCGAGCAGCACCGCCAGGAAGGCCGCGTAGATCAGCGGCGGGCGATGGTCGGCCTTCACCAGCATGTAGTAGTGCAACACCCCCAGCGGGGCGATGACGTAGATCAGCCGATGCAGCCGCCGCCAGCGGACCGGGCCAAGCTTGCGGATGGCGGCATTGGTCGAGGTGATCGCCAGCGGGATCAGCAGGACGAAGGCGGTCATGCCGATGGTGATGAACGGCCGCTTGAGGATGTCCTTGCCGATGGCGCCCCAGTCGAAGATCTGGTCGAGGCCGATGTAGCTGGTCCAGTGCAGCAGCACATAGGCGAAGGCGAACAGCCCGACCGTGCGGCGAAAGCGGATCAGCCGGGGCATGCGCAGGATGCGGGCCGCCGGGGTGATCGCCAGGCTGATCAGGATGAACCGCAGGCCCCAGACGCCCAGTTGCCGGATCAGGGCCTCGATTGGGTTGGCGCCGAGGTCGCCGTTGAACAGGTTCCAGCCCAGCCAGGGGATCGGGGCGAAGCAGGCAAGCCAGACGAGGGCGTAGACGAGGTTGTCCCGGGTCTTGGACGCCATCAGTAGAATTTCTTCAGGTCCATGCCGCGGTAGAGCGAGGCCACGCTGTTGTAGCCGTTGAACATCAGGGTCTTGCGGCGCTTGAACTCGCCGATCCGCCGCTCGGTGGCCTGGGACCAGCGGGGGTGGTCCACGGTCGGATTGACGTTGGAATAGAAGCCGTACTCCTGCGGCGCCGAGACCTGCCAGGCGGTGCGGGGCTGGGTCTCGGTGAAGGAAATGCGGACGATCGATTTGATCGATTTGAAGCCGTACTTCCAGGGCACGACCAGCCGCATCGGCGCGCCGTTCTGGTTCAGCAGGGTCTGGCCGTAGAGGCCGACGGCCATCAGGGTCAGCGGGTGCATGGCCTCATCCAGCCGAAGGCCCTCGCGATAGGGCCATTCGAGGACCGCGCGGCGTTGCCCCGGCATCTCCGACGGCCGATTGAGGGTCTCGAAGGCGACGAACTTGGCCTTGGCGGTCGGCTGATAGCGCTTGAGGATGTCGGCCAGCGGAATGCCGATCCAGGGGATGACCATCGACCAGCCCTCGACGCAGCGCAGGCGATAGATGCGCTCCTGCAGGGCATGGCCCTTGAGCACGTCCTCGAGGTTATAGGTCCCCGGCTTGGCGCAGTGGCCGTCGACCTTGACCGTCCAGGGCCGGGTCTTCAATCCGCCGGCGTTGCGGGCCGGATCGTCCTTGTCGACGCCGAATTCGTAGAAGTTGTTATAGCTGGTGATGTCCTTGAACGACGTCTTCGGTTCCGGCGTCGAATAGGGCCAGGGCGCGGCCTTCAGCGGCGCGGCGGCGGCTTCGGTCGGCGCCGAACAGGCGGCCAGGATGCCGGTTGCGGCAATGCCGGTCATGAATTCGCGACGTCGCCGATAGATCGGTTCGGGGGTGACGTCGTTCTCGGTCAGGTCGCCGGCGTTCCGGATCAGCATGGGTCTCTCCGCTCGGCCCCTTGTTGAATGTGGAGCCGATCACAGGCGAGTCAAATGCCGGTGCGGGGATCGTGTTCGGATCAGGCCGCGCGGGCGGCCTTCTTGACCTTGGTGATGGCCCGTTCGCGCTTCAGGCGCGACAGGTGGTCGATGAACAATACGCCTTCCAGATGGTCCATCTCGTGCTGGATGCAGACGGCGTAGAGGCCGTCGGCGTCTTCCTCGACCAGCTTGCCGTTGTAGTCGAGGTAGCGGAGGTGAACCTGGTCGGGGCGCTCGACGGTCTCGTAGATGTCGGGCACCGACAGGCAGCCTTCCTCGTAGGGGGCCAACTGGTCGTTCTTCCGGACGATCTCGGGATTGACGTAATACCGCGGCGCCGGCTCCTCGCCCTCGCGGGCCAGGTCCATGACGATGATCCGCTCGGGCACGCCGATCTGAACGGCGGCCAGGCCGATGCCGGGGGCCGCGTACATGGTCTCCAGCATGTCGTCCATAAGGGCGCGGGTCTCGTCGGTGACCGCCTCGACGGGAACGGACTTCTGCTTCAGCACCGCCAGATCGGCGGCGTTGTCGACGGTGAGGATGCGACGGATGGCCATGGCGGGGAGGTAGGGTCTCGATAGTTGAGCGTCAAGCTGGGGCTTGGTCGCGGGCGATCAATGCTTCTCCAGGGCGGGTGTCTCCACGCTGAGCTTGGCCAATGGCCGGATGCCGCCTTCGACCGTCGGCAGCTCGGGCATCTCTTTGCCTTCGTGATCGACCTTGAGGTCCTCGAACTTGCGGGCTTGGCTCAGCACCTGGGTCTCAAGGCTGGCGACGAACTGGTTGTACTTGGCGGACGCGGTCTCCAGCGCCTTGCCCAGCCCAACCACATGGCCACCCATCACCGACAGCCGGGCGTAGAGGTCGCGGCCGAGCTTGGCGATCTTGTCCGCGTTGGCCGCCTGTTCCTCGACCCGCCAGCCATAGGCGACGGCCTTGCAGAGGGCGAACAGAGTGGTGGGGGTGACCAGCAGGACGCGCTTGTCCATCGCCTCGGTCATAAGTTCGGGCATGCGGTCCAGGGCGGCGGCCAGGAAGCCGTCTCCGGGCACGAACATGGCCACGAAGTCGGGCGAGCGCTCGGTGGCGAACTGGTCCCAGTAGGCTTTCGCGGAAAGCCCCTGCATGTGACCCCGCACGCTCTGGGCGTGGCGGTGGAGGGCGGCCTCGCGGGCCGTGTCGTCGATGGCGTCCTGCGCCTCCATGAAGGCGTTGAGCGAGCATTTGGCGTCGATGGCGAACACCGCGCCGGCCGGCATGCGGACCTTCACGTCCGGGCGGCGGCGGCCCTCCTCGCTCTCCAGGCTGAACTGTTCGACGAAGTCGTAGTGGCTGGTCAGGCCGGCGGCGTCGAGCACGTTGCGCAGGGTCTGCTCGCCCCATCGGCCCTGCACGCCGGCGCCCCGGCGAAGCGCCGTGGACAGCTTGCGGGCCTCGGCCTGGGTGGCGACGGAGGCCTCCATCAGGGCGGCGATCTGTTGCTTGAGGCCGCCCTGGTCCTCGGCGCGCTTCTGCTCGGCGGCGGTGACCTGGGCCTCGAACTTGGCCAGGGTGTCGGCGACCGGCTTGAGCTGGGCCTCCAGCCTTTGCTGGGCCATCAGCTCGCGATTGCGGAAGGTTTCCTCGGTGCGCTTGAGCAGCGCTTCGGCGACGGCGCCGGCCTGCTGCTCGGCCTGGGCTTTCAGCAGCGCGGCGGCCGATCCGGACTGGTCCTCCAGGCTGCGCGCCCGGGCGTCCGCGAGGGTGAACTGCTCCTGCAGCGACCAGGCCTTGGCCTCGGCCGCGGTCGCCCGCCGACGCTCCATCAGGGCCCAGGCGAGGGCGACAATGGCCAGCAGCGCAAAGGCTGCGGCGATGACCAGGGCGAGCGTGGCGGCGTTCATGGTTGGTTCTTAGCGGAGTCGCGCGCGGTGCGGTAGGGGGACCGGTTGCGCTCGCAGAGCGCTACCTGTCCCCGATTTGCGGAGGAGGCGGACGCTTCCGCGATCCAGACGTCTGGAGTGCTGATGGTATTAATCCGGGCGCTGATCGGGGACAGGTAGCGCTTGCGCGCAACCGGTCCCCCAAAGAGCGCGCTAAGCCGGTCGCCGGGCCCGCATGGCCTGCGCGATCGTGCCGTCGTCGAGCCAGTCGAGGTCGCCGCCGACGGGGACGCCACGCGCCAGCATGGTCACCGAGACATCGAGATTGCTCAGCCGCTCGGCGATGTAGTGGGCGGTGGTCTGGCCGTCGACCGTGGCGGGGAGGGCGAGGATCACCTCGCGAATCTCGTCTTCGGTAACCCGCTCGGTCAGCTCGTTGATCCGCAGATTGTCCGGGCCAACCCCGTCCAGGGCCGAGAGAAGGCCGCCGAGCACGTGATAACGGCCACGGAAGGCCCCGGCCCGCTCCATGGCCCAGACGCTGCCCACCTCCTCGACCACACAGATCAGGGTGCGATCGCGCAGGGTGTCGGCGCAGAGGCCGCAGGGATCGCGGGTGTCGAGGTTGCCGCAGACGCTGCAGGTCTTCACATGGGCCTGCGCCTCGGCCAGGGCCAACGCGAGCGGCCCCAGTAGCTGGTCGCGACGCTTGAGCAGGGTCAGCGCCGCTCGCCGGGCCGAGCGAGGACCCAGCCCCGGCAGCTTGGCCAGCAGGCTGATCAGCCGCTCGATCTCAGGCCCGGCGACGGAGGCCACCTAGAACGGCATCCCCGGAATCTTCATCCCGGCCAGCGGCCCGGCGGCGGCCTTCATCAGCTCCGCCGTCTGGGTCTCCAGCTTGCGGCGGGCGTCGGCGTGGGCGGCGATGATCAGGTCGGCGATGACCTCGCCCTCGCCGGGCTCGATCAGGCTCTCGTCCAGCACCACCTTGGCCAGCTCGCCGGCCCCGCGCAGGGTGACGGTGACCATGCCGCCGCCCGAGGTGCCTTCGACCTCGATGGCGGCCGCCTTCTCCTGGGCCTCGGCCAGCTTGGCCTGCATGGCCTGGGCCTGCTTCATCAGCCCCTGGAGATCTTTCATTTTTTCTCACTTCCTTCGCTGAAGAGGCCGCCCATGGTCAGCATCTGGTCGCGAATGGCTTCCGGATTCTGGGTCTGCATGGCGTCGTAGGCCTCCAGTTCGGAGGGGACATACCAGTGGATCTTGTTCGAATGGTAGGCGCCCCAGACCGCTTCGGCCACTTCTCGCGGAGGTGTGAGCCGCCACATGCCCTCGGTCGGGGCGGTCGCCTTGGCCTCGTCGGGCAGGATGGGGGTGTCGATCATCCCCGGCAGGGTGTCGGCGGCGCGCACCCCATGGGCGCGAAGCTCAACCGACAGGGCCTCGGTCAGCCCCTTCACCGCATGCTTGGTGGCCGAATAGACGGCGATGTTGGGAATGCCGAATATGGCCGAGGACGAAGAGGTGGTGAAGCAGAGGCTGTTGGGCGTGGCTTTGAGCAGCGGCGCGGCCAGGTGGATGCCGCTGAGCACGGCGACGAAGTTGATGTTCACCACATCCATGACGTCCTGCCACGGCTGGTCGATAAACGGTCCGCCCCGGCCGATGCCGGCGTTGTTGAACAGAAGGTCCAGCTTGCCGTCGGTGGCCTTGGCGAAGGCGTCCAGCACGGCGGCGTATGCGTCCCGGTCAGTGACGTCGAGCACCCAGGTCAGGATGTTGGCCTCGCCCAGCTCGGCCTTGAGGGCATCGAGGCCCGCCGCGTTCACGTCGACCCCGCCGACGAACCAGCCCTCCTTGGAGAACAGCCGGGCGGTTTCCAGGCCCATGCCGCTGGCGGCGCCGGTGATGAAGATGGATTTGCGGCCGTTGGCGGTGGTCATGGCGTCTCTCCCTGTGTCCGGAGGATCAGTCCTCGTCGTCCGGTTCCACCGGAGGATCGCTAGCGGCTTCCCCTTGCGGAATGGCAAGGGACTTCACCGCCAGGATTTCGGCGCCGGGGAAGGCGTCCAGCACCGAGCGGACGAAGGGGTCGGCTTCGATCTCGGCCCGCGCCTCGCGTTGTTCGCGCTTCTGGCGTTCCCACGCGGTCTCCGCCCCACCGCCGCCCTCGGCCGCGACCAGCCAGGGCTGGCCGGTCCATTCCTTCAGCCGGGCGACAAGGCGTTGGGCCAGGTCCTTCGGCGTGCCGGGAGCCGGTTCGAAAACGATGGCGCCAGGACGGAAGCTGACCAGCCGCACATAGCCGTCGACGTCGAGCTTGAGGCGCATGTCGCGCTTCTTCTCGATCAGGGCCAGCACGTCGTCGAAGCTGGCCAGGGTGACGGTTTCGGCTTGCGGCGCAGCCTGCATGACCGGCTGGGCGAAGCGGGCCTGGGCCACCGCCCCGCCGCCGGCCGCTACCTGTCCGCCGCCGCCCGACGGGCCACCGCCGATCGGCTCGCCGTCGCGCAGGGCCTTCAGCGCCTCCTCGGGGCCGGGCAGGTCGGCGGCGTAGGTCAGGCGGATCAGCGCCATCTCGACGGCGGCGCTGGGGTCTGGCGCCCGGCGGACCTCGTCATGGGCCTTGAGCAGCATCTGCCACAGGCGCGACAGGCTGCCTGCCGAGGCCAATGCGCCGACGGCGGCGATCCGCTGGGCCTGCTCCTTGGGCAGGGTCAGGGCGTCCGGACCGAGCGCCTTCGATACCGCGGCCTGATGGCTGTGCTCAAGGAGGTCGAGCACGACCTGGACCGGATCGGCCCCGAAGCCCCAGAGGGTCCGGAAGGTGTGGATGGCGGCGCCGGTCTCCCCGCGCATGACCTGTTCGAACAGCTCGATGGTCTGCGACCGGTCCGCCAGACCGAGCATGTCCTGCACGATCTTGGTCGGCACCACCTGGCCAGGCTCGGTCTGGACGATGGCTTGGTCGAGCAGGGAGAGGCCATCGCGCACGCTGCCCTCGGCCGCGCGGCTGATCAGCGCCAGGCCCTCGGCCTCGACCTTGGCGCCTTCCTTTTCGCAGATGCGCTCGAAATGCCGGGCCAGAACGTCCGGCTCGACCCGGCGCAGGTCGAAACGCTGGCAGCGGGACAGGATGGTCACCGGCACCTTGCGGATTTCGGTCGTGGCGAAGATGAACTTGGCGTGCGGCGGCGGCTCTTCCAGCGTCTTCAAGAGGGCGTTGAACGCCGCCGTCGACAGCATGTGCACTTCGTCGATGACATAGACCTTGTAGCGGGCCTCGACCGGCGAATAGCGCACCCCGTCGAGCAGCTCGCGCATCTCATCGACCTTGGTGCGGCTGGCGGCGTCGAGCTCCAGCACGTCCATGTGCCGGCCCTCGCGGATGGCGGCCGAATGAACGCCGTCGACGGACAGGTCCATCGAGGGCTGGTGGACGGTGTCGCTCTCGTAGTTCAGCGCCTGGGCCAGCAGGCGGGCAGTGGTGGTCTTGCCCACCCCCCGCACCCCGGTGAGCATGAAGGCGTGGGCGATGCGGCCGGTGGCGAAGGCGTTGGTGAGGGTGCGCACCATCGCCTCCTGGCCGATCAGGTCCTCGAAGGTGCGCGGCCGGTACTTGCGGGCCAGCACGGTATAGGCCGGCATTTCGGCCAGATCCGGGGCCGGTGGGGGCGGCTCCGGCATCGCAGGCTGAGGCGAGGGATCGGGATCGCCGAAGATGTCCACGGTGTCGGGATCGCGCTCCGGGGCCTCGTCGCGGGGCTCATCTTCATCCCAGGGCGGTGCTGTGTCGGACATCGAGGCTCGGGATGACGAACGGAAGGGGAATCTCAGTCAGGCCCACTCTAGTCCCCCGACGTCGATGCCGAAAGGTGGGGACTGGTTCGCCGCACAGCGGCGTACCTGTCCCCAGTATGGCGCGGAGAGTTGGTCTCACCGAGATGCGGGTGTTCGGGAGAGGCGGCTGAAGCGCGCCTGGATCGATCGGCGGCGCTGATCGGGGACAGGTACCGGTCCCCAAGGGAAGGTGGAGACCGGACAACGACCCGGAGCAAATCTCGTTGTGGCTGCTGCCTTCCGGCCCTGACCAGGTTGGCGAGGACTCCGCCCATCGCCGATCTCCGAGGCCTATATCGCGATGGAAGGTCGCTGACGCAAGGTCTTCCTTGTCGCGGGCTCGGCCTCGGTGGCAGAACAGCGCCATGCCTCTTTCCGCCATCGCCAACGTCTTCACCGGCAATCCCCTCGATCGGGCCAGCGAACGGCGGCCCGACGCCGCCTGGATGGACGCAAAGCTGGAGGCGGGGGATTCCCTGGCCGTGGCGCTGTGGAACGGCCAGCCGTTGGTCGAGACCAAGGACGGCAAGGTCCAACTCTCCTACATCCCCGCCGACATGGCCCAGGAGCTGAGCGGCGGCTGGGAGCGGCTGCTGTTCATGGGGCTGTGGAAGGAGACCGCGGTGTTCGCCCTCGACATCGAGGGCGGGGCCGATCCGGCCGAGGGGCCGCTGCAGGGGCTGGGCCGGTTCCAGGATCTGCGCAGCCTGGCCATGGCGCTGCCGGGCACGGAGGCGGCGATCGCCGCCACCGCCAAGGGGATGTTCGAGTGGCGGCGCAAGCATCGCCACTGCGCCAACTGCGGCGAGCCGAGCGCGCCCCAGGACGGCGGCTGGAAGCGGGTCTGCCCGGCCTGCAAGGCCGAGCATTTCCCGCGCACCGACCCGGTGTCGATCATGCTGGCCACGCACAACGGCCGCTGCCTGATGGGTCGCCAGGCGATCTGGCCAAAGGGGATGTTCTCGGCCCTGGCCGGCTTCCTGGAGCCCGGCGAGAGCATCGAGGAATGCTGCGCCCGCGAGCTGAAGGAAGAGGCCGGGCTCAACGCGGTGTCGGTGCGCTACCACTCCACCCAGCCCTGGCCGTATCCCAATTCGCTGATGATCGGGCTGATCGCCGAGGTCGACAGCGACGAGGCCACGCCCGACCAGACCGAGCTGGAGGCCGTGCGTTGGTTCACCCGCGAGGAGGCCCGCAAGCTGCTGGCCGGCGAGCTGGAGGGCCTGTTCTGCCCCCCGCCGCTGGCCATTGCTCACCAGCTGCTCAAGAGCTGGGCGAACGAAGAGGATTAGGCGCTTCGCTCTCCCCCATCGCAGATGGGGGAGTGGCCTTGGCGAGCGCTGCAAGCGAGCCAAGCCGAGGGGGGGGCACCGCCGGTTCAAGGCTAACCCCAACCGCCGGCGCTGCCCCGCCTCCTGGTCCGTCGCTCACGCTCCGAACCGTCCTCTGCCCCCTCGCGGGGGCGGAGAGCGAAGGTCTAGGCGAATGTCTCCAGCGCCAGACAGCCGGCCCAGACCGTCAGGGCGATGGTCGACAGGCTGAACAGCAGGAAACGGATCGCCACCCGGTTGATGGTGTTCTGCACCAGGCTGTGGAGGATCCGGATCCCCACATAGGCCCAGGCCAGGGCGGCGGTAAACGGCGACTGGGCCCCGACCAGATAGGTGATGACCGCCAGCGCGTAGAAGATCGTCGGCTGCTCCATCAGGTGGTTGTAGTTGTTGGCCACCTGCCGGGCGCCGTCCGGCAGCACGTCGAGGCTGCCCGGGAAGCGGGCGTCGTCGGGCTTCAGCCCTGCCTTGCCAATGGCCGGCAGCCGGGTGGCGTACATCCACACCCAGACCAGCAGCGACCAGATCACCAGCACCAGCGCCGGCGCCAGCACGGATTCGAACACGGATTGTCCCTGGAACGTCATCTCGCCCTCCCAAGCGATGAGTCTTGGTAGGGGACGCTAACTGAAACGGCGGTCTTTGAAAGCGTGTCGTAGCGGAAGCACCACCACACCCGTCATCCCGGACGACCCGCAGGGGCGATCCGGGACCCAGGAGTGACAGGGCGCGGGCCGCAACGCTGCGTCCGATAGCAAGTTCACGCACCCCTGGGTCCCGGCTCTCCAGCCCTTCGGGCTTCCGGCCGGGATGACGGTGCTGGTTAATTCAGCTCGAAATCCCCGCGATTCGGCGCCCGCGTCGCTTCCCAATAGTCCACCAGCGGGAAGGGCCAGTTCTGGCTGACCCGGCCCTTGGCGTTCTTGTACCAGCTGGACACCCCTTCGACGCCCCAGGCCATCTGGGCGTTGGCCTCGTCGACCTTGGCGTTGAAGGCGTCGTGGACGTCCGCCTTGACCTCCAGGGTCTTGGCGCCCTCGTCGACCATCAGCCGCAGGGCCTCGACGATGTAGCGGACCGAGGCTTCCGAAAAGAAGATGATCGAGCCGTTGACCACGATGTTGGTGTTGGGGCCGTAGAGCATGAAGAAGTTCGGGAAACCGGGCGTGGTCATGCCGAGATATGCCCGGGCGTCGCCGTCCCAGGCGTCGTGCAGCGACACCCCGCCCTTGCCGACCACCTTCATCGGGGTGAGGAACTGGCTGGCCTTGAAGCCGGTGCCATAAATCAGAACGTCGCAAGGGTGTTCTGCGCCGTCGGCGGTGACCACCCCGCCCTTGGTGACGGCGGTTACCGGCTGGGTGACCAGGTTGACGTTCGGCCGGCGCAGAGCCTCGATCCAGACGCCGTTGTCGCGCAGGGCGCGCTTGCCGCCGAAGGGATATTGCGGCGTCACAGCCTCGAAAAGTTTCTCGTCCCCGCCGGTCTGTTCGCCGATCTTCATGACCAGCAGTTCGCGCAGGCCCGCGCTGGCCTCGCTGATCGTCCCCTGCGGGCCGTTCCAGGCGGGGTCTGCCTTCACCGCCTCATAGACCCCGTCGGTCATCGTCCAGAACAGGTAGAAGCGGTACCATTTGTCGTAGAAGGGCACGTGCTCCAGCAGGCCCTTTTTCCCCTCGCCGACGGTCTCGTGATAGTCCTCGGTCGGGGCCAGCCAGGGCGGGGAGCGCTGGAAGACGGTGACCTGGCCGGCCTCCGGGGCGATCTTGGGCACGAACTGGAAGGCGCTGGCGCCAGTGCCGATGACCGCGACCTTCTTACCCTTCAGGTCGACCGAATGGTCCCAACGGGCTGAGTGGAAGTTCGGCCCCTCGAACAGCTCGCGGCCGGGAATGTTGGGGAAGTTGGGCTGGTTCAGCTGGCCTACAGCGCTGATCACCGCGTTGCCGGTGAAGGACCGGCCGTCCTTGGTGGTCACGGTCCAGCTCGCAGACCCTTCGTCGAAGCGGGCTTCCTCCACCTCGGCCCCAAACTGGATGTGTTCGCGCAGGCCCCATTTGTCGGCCAGTCGCTGGAAGTACCCCAGCAGCACGTCCTGGGTCGAATAGCGCTGGGGCCAGTCGTGGTTGGGCTCGAAGCTGAGCGAATAGAGGTGGTTGGGGGTGTCGACCCGGCAGCCGGGATAGCTGTTCTCCAGCCAGGTGCCGCCGACATCCGGGTTCTTGTCGAGGATGGTGTAGCCCACCCCCGCCTGACTCAGCCGGATGGCGGTGAGCAGGCCCGACATGCCGGCCCCGATGATGATCACCTTCAGCTTGGCCCCAGCCGCCTTCTCCTGCGGCGTCCAGACCGGACGGTCGGCGTCGGTCCCGTCGAGGCCGAGTTGTTCCATCAGCATCGGGCCGTAGCGTTCGGGGATTTCTGCGCCGGCCACGAAGTCCATCATGAACCGGACCTGGGCCGCGGTCGGCGGCGGGGGCAGGGGCTTGCCGGCGGCGAGGTCGGCCAGGGCCTGTTTGGCGAGATCCCGGATAGCCTTCGTGTCGGCCTCGGAGATGCCACCCTGGCCGTCCCCCAGCACCTCATAGACCGGCCTGCGGGCCTCGGTCAGGTGGTCGGTGTTGCCGGTCAGGTGGACCAGGGCGACCATCAGGCTGGGGATGTGGGCCTCGGCCAGGGCGGCGTCGAGGTCTTCGCCGGTCAGGGCGAAGGGGGTGGCGGGCGCGGTTTCGCCGTCCATGGCTCAAGTCTCCTCGCGGCGCCTCTCGCGGGCGCTCTTCGGGACCACTGTAGGCTTTACCGTGGCGGGGGAAAGCGTGACGTCGGGGCGCCGCGCGAAGGTTTGAACAGGCGGATGCGAGGACTAGGCTGTCGGCATGGGAAAGATCATCGCCGTGCTCAGGGCCATGAACCTGGGCGGACACAACGCCGTGCCGATCGGGCGTCTGAGGCAGTTCGTGACCGACGAGGGATTCGCCGATGTTGCCAGCTACATCGCCAGCGGCAATCTGGTGTTCACGGGGGACGGGCGGACGACCGATGCGATCTCCGCCCAGTTGGAGGCGGCGTCGGCCGAGACACTCGGGCTCAAGACCGACTGGATCCTGCGGACGCCGGCCGAATGGATGGCGATGATCGCGGCCAGCCCGTTTCCCGACTTCGCCAAGGCGTCACCCAGCAAGTACCTGGTGACGGTGTTCAAGACCGATCCGGACCCTAAGCGGCTGACCGAAGTCGAAGCCATCGCCACGCTGGGAGAGGAGATGAAGCTGGTCGGCCGAGCGCTCTATATCTGCTTCCCGGAGGGGGCTGGGAAATCAAAGCTGGCCGGGGCGGCGATCGAGAAGCGGCTCGGAGCGAGGGGTACGGCGCGGAACTGGAACACGGTGCTCAAGCTGGCGGAGATGGCGGAGACCTAAGGTTTGGAGCTGGGCGGGAGATCAAGCCTGAGCTTCAAAGGTAAATTTTGCACGAATTCTTGTGCCGCAGACTCGAAATCCAAAAGTTCCCTTGTCTTCAGACTATAAAGTTCGTTGATATCTATTCCCTCTAGATCGCTCAATGATCCTTCGTAGTCATATATTTTGATCCCGCCAAGCATATGTGTCGCCGAACAAAGTATTGATAGTTCCAAAACGAAAATGCTTAACCTTTCGAGTGAGGTGCTTGCAATGTCCATGAAAAAACCTTTGCCGAATTCTGGATCATCAAAACGTTCTTCGTGGTGATAGTGAATCAATCCTCCCCAATCTACGTCAGGAAGTCTATATCCACATATTTTGCCAAATGGCACATGATCAATCTTATTGGGATAGTTGTCGTATATCTCAAGATTGACTACAGTTGACGGTTCGATATTTACGAGCTTATGCAAGGCCTTCGTCGCCGCCAATGATAGTGCATCCCGGTGGATCACTACCTGGTTTGGCCCGCTAGCGCTTAGTGTTTGGCCTCCCATAGATAAACTCCAAGCGTGGTGGACGTTACCGCAAACTCGCGTTGATGCCAGACAACGCCGCCGAGCCGGGGGTCAGGTCGGCCGTGTTTAGTTCGTTGAGCGGCGTCCTGGTGGTGCCCAGCGCATCGTGCAGGTCTTCGGCTTCCGGGTCGACGTACAGCAGGCCGGTGACCACCTCGCCGGCCGCCTGGCGTTCCTGCAGGAAGCCCATGGCGCGGATGCGGTCGGTGGGATCGTAGTCGGCGGCCAGCTTGCGCAGGGTCAGGACCGTGCCGTCGTGCTGCTCGACCCGGACGGTGTCGCCGGCGGCGTAGTCGGCGGTGATCGGCGAGCGGCCGATCATCACGTCCAGCCGGTTGACCGCCTCATTGTGCTCGCGGACCCAGTCGAAGCTCTTGGTGCTGCCGGCGTGGTTGTTGAAGGCGATGCAGGGGCTGATGGTGTCGATGAAGGCGGCGCCCTTATGCCGAAGCGCGGCCTTGATCAGGGGGACCAGCTGGGCCTTGTCGCCGCTGAAGCTGCGGGCGACGAAGGTGGCGCCCAGCTGCAGGGCCAGGCTGACCATGTCGATGGCGCTGTCGTGGTTGACCACGCCCTTCTTGGACTTGCTGCCCTTGTCGGAGGTGGCGCTGAACTGGCCCTTGGTCAGGCCGTACACCCCGTTGTTTTCGACGATGTAGGTCATGTTGACCCCGCGCCGGATCGAATGGGCGAATTGTCCCAGACCGATGGAGGCGGAATCGCCGTCGCCGCTGACACCCAGATAGACCAGGGAGCGGTTGGCCAGGTTGGCGCCGGTCAGCACCGAGGGCATTCGTCCGTGTACGGTATTGAACCCGTGGCTGGCCCCCAGGAAGTAGTCGGGGGTCTTGGACGAGCAGCCGATTCCGCTGAGCTTGGCCAGGCGGTGGGGCTCAAGGTCCAGCTCGAAACAGGCCTGGACAATGGCGGCGCTGATGCTGTCGTGGCCGCAGCCGGCGCAGAGGGTGGAGACCCGGCCCTCATAGTCGCGGCGGGTGTAGCCGACGGCGTTGGGCTGCAACGAGGGGTGGGCGAATTTCGGCTTGGCGATGTAGGTCATTGGGCCATCTCGCTCTGAACGGGCGCGCCCATCAGGGCCGAGATTTCCTTGGTGATGAAGCGGGCGGTAATCGGCGCCCCCTCATAGTGCAGGATCTTGACCAGCCGGGCCGGATCGACCCCGCCCTCGGTCATCAGCAAGGTGCGCAGCTGGGCGTCGCGGTTCTGTTCGATGACGAACACCAAGTCATGGCGCTCGATGAAGTCGAACACCTCGCCGGGAAAGGGGAAGGCGCGGATGCGCAAAGCGTCGACATAAAGGCCCTTGGCCTCCAGCGCCGCCATCGCCTCATCCATGGCCGGGCCGGTGGAGCCGTAGTGGATGACGCCGAAGCGGGTGGGCCTGCTGGCCCTGGCCTCGATGGGGGCGGGGACCAGGGACTTGGCCGTCTCGAACTTCTTCAGCAGCCGTTCCATGTTGTCGACATAGACCGCGCCCTCCTCGCTGTAGCGGGCGTAGCGGTCGCGGCTGGTGCCTCGGGTGAAGTAGGCGCCTTTGCTGGCGTGGGTGCCGGGATAGGTGCGGAACGGCACCCCATCGCCGTCCACATCGAGGTAGCGGCCGAAGTCGCGACCCGCCTCCAGCATCTCAGCGGTCATCACCTTGCCGCGGTCGAGCTGCTTGGCGTCATCCCATTGGAAGGGTTCGGTCAGCCACTCGTTCATGCCCATGTCGAGATCGAGCATGACGAAGACCGTGGTCTGCAGCCGGTCGGCGAGGTCGAAGGCCTGGGCGCCGAACTCGAAGCATTCGCCCGGATCGCGGGGCAGCAGCAGGACATGCTTGGTGTCGCCATGGCTGGCGTAGGCGGCGCTGAGGATGTCCGACTGCTGGGTGCGGGTCGGCATGCCGGTGGAGGGGCCGCCGCGCTGGACGTCGAAGATCACCGCCGGAATCTCGGCGAAGTAGCTGAGCCCGATGAACTCCTGCATCAGGCTGATGCCGGGGCCGGAGGTGCAGGTGAAGGCGCGGGCGCCGTTCCAGCCGGCGCCGACCACCATGCCGATCGAGGCGATCTCATCCTCGGCCTGGACGATGGCGTATTTGGCCTCCTCGGTGACCGGGTCGACCCGCAGCTGCTCGCACCAGTCGGTGAAGGCCTCGGCCAGGCTGGTCGAGGGGGTGATTGGGTACCAGGCGCAGACGGTGGCCCCGCCGTAAACGGCGCCCAGGGCGGCGGCGGCGTTGCCCTCGACGAAGATCCGGTCGCCGACGGCGTCTGCGCGCTGCACCTGCAGCCCCAGCGGCTTGAGGTTCTCGCGGGCGTACTCGACGCCCATGTGGAAGGCCTCGATGTTGGCCGGGATCAACTTGGGCTTCTTGGCGAACTGCTCGGCCAGCAGGGTCTCGATGACCTCGTTCTCGATGCCCAGCAGATAGGTCAGCACCCCGATGTAGATGATGTTCTTGAACAGCTGGCGTTGGCGCGGGTCGCTGTAGGCGGTGTTGCAGATTCGCTGGAGCGGGGCGCCGATGACCGTGATGTCGTTGCGGAAGCGCTCCGGCGGCATCGGCCGGGTGGAGTCGTAGAACAGGTAGCCGCCGGGCTCGATTTCGGCGAGATCCCGGTCCCAGGTCTGGGGGTTCATGGCGACCATCAGATCCACCCCGCCCCGGCGGCCCAGCCACCCCTCACCGCTGATCCGCACCTCGTACCAGGTCGGCAGGCCCTGGATGTTGGAGGGGAAGATGTTGCGGGCGGCGACGGCCACCCCCATGCGCAGGATCGACTTGACGAACAGGCCGTTGGCGCTGGCCGAGCCCGAGCCGTTGACGTTGGCAAACTTCACCACGAAATCATTCACAGCGGTGATGGGCATTAGCGGCATCCCCCCGCTTGCGTGGTGTTGAGCAGGAACTTCTGCATGTCCCAGGCGCCGGTCGGGCAACGTTCGGCGCAGAGGCCGCAGTGGAGGCAGACGTCCTCGTCCTTCACCATCACCCGGCCGGTCGGCAGGGCGGTGGAGACATAGAGGTCCTGGGTCAGGTTTAGGGCCGGGGCCTTGAGGCTGGCGCGCAGGTCCGGCTCGTCGGCATTGGCCGTGAAGGTGATGCAGTCGGTGGGGCAGATATCGACGCAGGCGTCGCATTCGATACAGGCCGGGGCGCTGAACACCGTCTGGACGTCGCAGTTGAGGCAGCGCTGGGTTTCGGCATAGGCCAGGGCCATGTCGAAGCCGAGCTCGACTTCGGCCTTCACCGAGGACAGGGCCAGGGTGGTTTCCAGTAACGGCACCTTCTTGCGCTCGTCGAGCGAGATGTCGTTGTCATAGCTCCACTCGTGGATGCCCATCTTCTGGCTGGCCAGGGTCACCCCCGGCGGCGGCCGAAGGCCGACGTCCTGGCCGCGGCAGTAGAGGTCGATGCTGACCGCCGCCTCATGGCCCTGGGCCACCGCCCAGATAATGTTCTTGGGGCCGAAGGCGGCGTCGCCGCCGAAGAAGACCTTGGGGTTGGACGACTGGAAGGTGGTCTCGCCGACCACCGGCATGCCCCATTTGTCGAAGTCGAGGACCTCGCGCTCGATCCAGGGGAAGCTGTTTTCCTGGCCGATGGCGACCAGCACGTCGTCGCATTCGAAATGCTGGTCCGGCTCGCCGGTGGGCTTCAGCGACCTGCGGCCATCCTCGCCAGTCTGCCAGCCGACCTTCTCGAACCAGACGCCGGTCAGCTTTCCAGCCTCGTGGGTAAAGCTCTTGGGGACCAGGAAGTTGAGGATGGGGATGCCTTCGTGCATCGCGTCCTCCTTCTCCCAGGGAGAGGCCTTCATCTCGTCGAAGCCGCTGCGGACGATGACCTTGACGTCCTCGCCGCCCAGCCGCCGCGAGGTGCGGCAGCAGTCCATGGCGGTGTTGCCGCCGCCCAGCACGATCACCCGCCGGCCGATCTTCTCGATATGGCCGAAGGATACGGATGAGAGCCAGTCGATGCCGATATGGATGTTGGCGGCGGCCTCGGCCCGGCCGGGCACGTCCAGATCGCGGCCGCGCGGCGCGCCGGTGCCGACGAAGATGGCGTCATAGGGCTCGGCCAGCAGGCCCTTGAGGCTGGTGACTTCCCGGTTCAGCACCAGCTCCGGCCCCATGGCGGTGATGTAGCCGACCTCTTCGTCGATCACCTCCTCGGGCAGGCGGAAGCGGGGGATCTGGCTGCGGATCATGCCGCCGCCCTTGGCGTCGCGGTCGATGACCACGACCCTGTAGCCGAGCGGGGCCAGATCGCGGGCGACCGTCAGGCTGGCCGGGCCGGCCCCGACGCAGGCCACCGTCTTGCCGTTCCAGGCTTCGGCGGGCTTGGGCATGCGCCCGTTCAGCTCGCCCTTGTTGTCGGCGGCCACGCGCTTGAGGCGGCAGATGGCGACCGGCTCCTCCTCGACCCGCCCGCGCCGGCAGGCCGGCTCGCACGGGCGGTCGCAGGTGCGGCCCAGGATCCCCGGGAAGACGTTGGACTTCCAGTTGACCATGTAGGCGTCGGCGAACCGGCCCTGGGCGATCATCCGGATGTATTCGGGCACCGGCGTATGGGCCGGACAGGCCCACTGGCAATCGACCACTTTATGAAAGTAATCAGGCGACTCGATATTCGTCGGTTCCAACTGCGGAACGCTCCTCTTCCCCCGCTCCCGTGTCTGGGAGGTGAGACGAAGCCGCTACCGGGCGACCACGCCCTACGCCCGCACAGAATGCCTTGTTAAACAGACGTTAGACCCGTGAGTCGGTACGGGACAAGGCCTTCAGGGTCACTTGAGAATCATTCGCGAACCGCTGGCGCGGCGCGCCGGTTTGCTTCCGCAGGGTCCGCCTATTCCTCAGGCGGCGGCGCGCGCGAGGTCATGCCGGCCGACGCCGCATCATCGACCAGCTGGTCGTCCGTCGAGGGATCGATCCCACGTTCGACGCGGGGCTGAACCGGGGCCCGGGTCTCCGCCTTCGGGGCGGCGACTTCCGGAGCCGGGACGGTGGGGGCCGGCAATTCGCGGGCGTCCTCGGCCGCTTCGTCGGCGGCGGTGCGCGGATCAGGGCCCAGGGTGGTCTCCCGGCTCATGAAAGCGAGAAGCGCAAGAGTCGCCGCCACCCCGATCAGGAAGCCGACAATCCCCCAGAAGAAACCGCCGCCGCCACGCTTCTCAGCCATTCCAGTCTTCCTCAGGTCCCTTGCCAGGTTCGCACCCGGCCAATGTCTACGTGCACAAATCCGCTGTCCGGATACCAGCCGACGCCGCCGCCCTTCAACGCCAGGGCGGCGTCGCGATAGGCGGTCAGCGCCACGTCGTTGAGCCGCACATCCATCGCCTTGCCTTCCATATGCATGGACTTGGTGGCGACCTCGCTCTTGCCGTTGGCCTGCGCGCTGCGATCCTGCAGGGCGGCGTTGGTCACCGGCGAGCGGAAGGCGGAGATGATGCGATAGGGTTCGGTCGAGCCGAACTGCTGCTGCAGGGTGAACAGGATGTCGAGCAGGCGGACATCGATCGGATGCTCCTCGCCCGACCGGAAGTCGCGCAGCAGCTTCTTGACGCTCATCAGCCCGTCCCAGACGTACCGGCCCTCGGCCCAGTAGGTGACGTCTAGTTCCTCGAGCGTATGCAGGTGGCGGAACTTCAGCCGGCGCGGCCCATCCGGCGGCGGTCGAAGCGGGGTCGGGGCGAGATTGAGGTCCTCGGCGCTCTGCGGCTCGCCCGGCGGCTCCTCCTGAGCCAGGGCCGTCAGCCCGAACGACGCAGCCGCCAGCGCTCCGCCGCCGGCCCGCAGCAGGGTCCGCCGGCTTGTCACGCGACGGCCCCGCCCGCGGCAGCGATCCGCTGCATCAACAGGCCGTCCCAGCCATAGGGGTCGGCGCGGAAGTTCACCTGGCCATCGTTGGTCACGTAAGCGGTCCAGTAGAGCAGGAACACATCCACCGGCCGCTGCACCTGCGCCCGGGTGGTCTTGCCCCCGGCGATGGTCGCGTCGATCTGCTCAGGCGTCCAGTAGGGATCGCCGGCCAGGACGTGGCGCGCCAGAGCCAGCGGCTTCTCCAGCCGCACGCAGCCGTGGCTGGCCAGCCGGCTATAGCTGGCGAACCGGCCCTTGCTGGGGGTGTCGTGCAGATAGACCGCGTAGGGGTTCTGGAAGTCGAACTTGATCAGGCCCAGCGCGCTGCCCGGCCCCGGCGCCTGCTGCAGCCCGCCGCCCGGCAGGATGCGGAAGCCGTTGGCGGCCAGATAGCCCCGACCCTTGGGCAGCAGCTCGTTGCGGGCGATCCCCGCCGGCACGTTCCAGGGCGGGTTCAGCACGATGCTGTGGATGGTGGAGTGAAGCATCGGGGTCTCAGACCCCGGTTTGCCGGTCACCGCCCGCATGGACATGGTCGGCTGGTCGCCCTCGAACACGGTCAGGCGGGCGTCGGCGATGTTCACCTGGATGCGGTGCTCGGGCAGCACCTGCGGTAGCCAGCGCCAGCGCTCCATATTGGCCAGGATCTGTTCGATCCGCTGCTGGACCGGCACGTTCAGCTGGGCCCGGATGCCGGCGGTCAGCACCCCGGTCGGCTGATAGCCGAACCGCCGCTGGGCCCGGCTCACGGCCTCGGCCATGGCCTCGTCATAGACGGCAATGGTGCGGGCCGCGCCGGCGGGGGCGCCGGCCGGGGCCACGCGGGTCACTTCCGGCACAGCCGGGTCTTCCATGGCCAGGCGTTCGCGCAGGGCCTCGACGGCTGGACCGGTGGCGCCGGGCTTCAGGTCGACATTGGCCAGGGGGCTCCAGCCGCCCCGATCGCGAATCTCGCGGTACTGGACCAGTCCCTTCTGCAGGGTCTGATAGCCGGTGTAGGGCGGCGCCAGGCTGTTCAGCCAGGCCTGCACCCTATTGCTTGCCACCGCCTGGGCCAGGCCCGGCGCCGGATCATAGGCGCCCGGCCGCAGCCCCCAGTCCTGGCGGAAGCCCGAGGTCGGCAGCCGGCCGGTCCGCACGGCCTTGGCATAGCGCAGGGTGGCGGCCACTAGGGCGGCGTTGTCATTTCCCCGCGGGGTGAAGGCGCCGACCGGAAAACCGTGGACTTGGGCGTTGTCGAGCGCGCGGCGCAACTGCGCGGCCTGTTCGGGGGTGGGATTGATCGCCGTAGCCGCGGACGTCGCAGGACCTCCGGGCCGATAGGGCTGCGGCTGGGCAGAGGCCGGCCCCAGGGCCGCCATGCCCAACACGCCCATCAACGCAAACGCGACCGCTCCGACCCTACGCCCCGTCGTCACAGACCCAGACCCCATGAATAGCTTTCGCCCCGAAGGTTAACGCACGTTCCCAAACAAGGCGCCATCCTGACTCCTGTCAGGCGAGCCCCTGAAGACAATGTTCGGATGACCGCGGCGTTCCGGCAACGGTTCAGGCGGTTCCCTGGGGGCCAAGGATGGCCATATTCGCTCATAGAGATGGGCGCATCGGAGTTGGGGGGGCATGGAATGCGGTCGATAGCGGTGATCCTGGGCGTGGCCATGGCGCTCCTGGCGGGTCCAGGCCGGGCGGCCGAGCCCCGGCATGAGCTGTCGGCCAAGGTGGCGTTCAAGCCGGTGACTCACTGGGGCAGCCTGGTCCGCACCAGCCAGGGGCTGGGCTGGGCCGGGCCGTGGGGTCTGCAGGCGCTGGAAGGCGGCGAGGACATCGACCTCGGCGAGGGGAGGGGCGTGTTGGTCGCGGCGCCGCGCTGGATACTGGCCGCGGACGAAGCGGGCCATGGCGGCTATTTCGATCCCCAGATGCGTGGCCGCATCGTTGTCCGGTCCCTCGACCCCGCCCGTCGGATCACTGGCCGCCCGGCGAAAGCCGTACAGGCCGTTGGCTGGCCGCTGTCGGCGACGGAGCAGGCGGGCGGCCGGCTCGGCGTGGTGCTGTGGACCAAGGGCCTGCCGCTGGTCCAGGGGCGGGGTCACCGCATGGTCCTGTGGTCGCCGACCGAGGGCGTGGTCGCCAGCCAGGACTGGCGTATCGGCTCGATGGGCGACGCCACCCTGTCGGCCCGCCCGGACGGCTCCTGGCGGATGCTGTCGCTGCTGGATAGCCATGGAAAGGCCGGCGAGGCGTGCGGCAAGGGCGTCGATGGCGTGGTGCTGACCACCATCGGCGCCGACCTGAAGATCGTCCGGCGGCAATACCTCTGCCTGCCCAGCAAATTGGGGCGGGTCAGCATTGAGGCCGGCGCTCATGGCGACTGGTTCGTCAGCGCGCGTGACTCCTGGTCGATCCGTCTGTTTCAGGTGACCGAAGGCCCCGCCGGCCCGTCGCTGAAAGCCTTGCTGGGGACCACGGGCGGGCGCGGCGGCTTCTATCGCCCGCCGTTCGCGGTCGCCGCCGACGGGACGGTCTACCTGGCCCGCGACCGTATCGACGGCTGGAGCCTCTATCGCGTGGCGCCGGACGGGGCGGCCGATGAGTTCGCGCTGACTCACGCCGGCTGCGACGGACCGCCCGGGAAGAACGCCATCCTGCACCTCGACACCATCGACGGCGTCGCCCACGCCACTCTGGCGGCGCGCGAACCGGACGGAACCTGCCTAAACATCTGGCGGCTGTAGCCGCTTCGCCTCCATAGTAGGGTCAGGAGGCGCCCCATGCTCAAGACCATCCTCGCCGCTCTGGCCGTGGCCGGCCTGGCGACATCGTCCTTGGCCGCCGAGCCCGAGCGGGTGCTGGCCAAACAGGTCTCCGGCAAGGCCGAGGGGCGGCTGGTGCGCACGGCCGGCGGCCTGGCGCTGATCGGCGAGGAGGGGATGGTCCCGCTGGAGGGCGACCGGACCGTAGTCAGTTGGGCCAAACAGGGCTGGGTCACACCGGCCCAGACCGGCGGCCGCTGGCTGCTGGCGGTGGAGAAGCCCAAGACCGGCGGCTTCATGGAGCCCCAGCGGCGGGGCAGGATGGTGCTGGGCGATCTCGACGCCGCCTTGCCGATTTCCGAGCACAGCAAGGTGCTGCACAACGCCGCTTGGCCTGTGGCGGCGACCGAGAACGCCGACGGCTCCCTGACCATGCTGGTCTGGGCCAAGGCGCCGCCGTTCGTCGAGACACCGGGCTATCGCTTGGTCCGCTACAAGCCGGGTACCTACCTGCGCGAGGCGCAGGTGGCCGATTGGCCGGGCGGTCCCGCCGAGGTCGGCCCCTCGCAGATGATGGCCGACGGCAGCGGCGGCTGGAGCCTGCTCACCCGGCTGGCCGAGGAGGGCGAGTGCGGCCGCCGGGCCGGCTTCTCCCTGACCCGCATCGATGCGGCCTTGAAGGTCGCGCCCGGGCCCTCGGTCTGCCTGCCGGAGGCCTTCACCCCCTTCACCACCGAGATCATCGCCTCGGCCGTCACTCCGCGCGGCCCGGTCTGGTTCGTCAGCGGCAAGCAGGCCGGGACCCACCGGATCGGCCGTATCGAACTGGTCGGCGAAACCCTGAAGGCCAAAGCGCTGGGCGACCTGCCGCCCGGCACGATTTCCTCCGTGGCCTATGACGGCGCCGAGCTGCTGCTGGTTCAGGACGACCGCGTGGTGCGGGTGGCGCCCGGCGGCGCACCGGTCGACGTCAGCATCCCCGCCCCGACCTGCGACGGCCGCGCCGCCGGCGGCAAGCCGACCCTGATCGCCGCGACCATCGACGGGCGGCTGCACCTGGCGGCGATCGCTGGGGGATGCGTCAACGTCTGGCGGCTGTAGGCGCCGCTACCCCCCCCCTTCCGTCATCCTCGCACTTGTTGCGAGGACCCATACGCGCAGGCGTTTGGCGTAGGCCCCGTCGTGATCCTCACCGCACGGGTCCGTGATCATGGGTCCTCGCAACAAGTGCGAGGATGACGGGGTGTGGGGGAGGGGGAGCTAGCGCGTCCCGTACAGTCGGTCGCCCGCATCGCCGATGCCCGGCACGATGAAGCCCCGAGCGTCCAGTCCCCGGTCCACCCCGGCGCACCAGACCTGCACGTCCGGGTGCTCGCCCTGCAGCCGCCCGAGCCCTTCGGGGCAGGCGAGGATGCAGACGAACCGCAGATCCCGGGCCCCCTGTTCCTTCAGGCGCTCGACGGCCGCGCAGGCGGTGCCGCCGGTGGCCAGCAGGGGATTGATGACGATCACCTCCCGTTCGGCCAGCGTCTCGGGGACCTTCAGATAGTATTCCACGGCCACCATGGTGGTCGGGTCGCGATACAGGCCGATGTGGGCCACCCGGGCGCTGGGGACCAGGTTCAGCATCCCTTCCAGCATGCCCTCGCCGGCCCGCAGGATCGGGGCGAAGACCAGCTTCTTGCCGGCGATCTGCGGGGCCTCCATGGCCTCCAACGGCGTCTCGATGGCGTGCTGCTCAAGCTCCAGGTCGCGGGTGACCTCGTAGCAAAGCAGAGTGCTGAGCTCGCGCATGAGCTCGCGGAAGGTCTTGGTCGAGGTCTGGCGGTCGCGCAGCCGGGTCAGCTTGTGCTGCACCAGGGGATGGTCGACCACGGTGACGGTGCGGCGGTCGTACATCAGAATACCGTCCCATCGCTGACGATCTGCAGGGGCGGGCCGCCATCGTCTCGCAGCTCACGGGCCAAAATCCGGCCCGTCGCCCAGGTGCCGCCCTCCAGCACCCGCGCAAGAGGGAAGTCGGCCTCGGCCACCCCCAGCCGCGCGCGCACCATCGGGGCGATGCGGTCGAGCAGGGCGACGGTCAGGCTGCGCCAGCCGACGATCAGGGGGCGGGAGACGTCCTGGCTCAGCGGCTGCTGGCTGGGGTCCTTCAGCACCAGCACACCCCCGTCCATGAACAGGCCGCCGTTGCGGTATTCGGCCAGACCCGTGAGGCCATCGATGTCGAACACCTCGATCCCGGCGTCCAGCAGCGGCTCGATCAGGCTGTAGGCCAGCCACTGGCTGAGCTTGTGGATGGGAACCAGGTTGTCCGTCGGATCGTCCCGCCGCATCGCCGGATGTCGCCAGGTGTCGCCCAGGTCGACACCGCCCAGGGTCAGGCGATTGCGCCAGATCGGCCCCAGCGCTTCCAGAAGCACTTCAAGGATCACCGGCGCCGGCAGCCGCCCGTCGGTCGCCCGCGCCGCCAGGGCGTCGAACAGGCCGCCGGGGCGGGGGCTGTCCTTGGCGCCGAACAGGTCGGGCCGGGCGGCGCACTGGTCGCCGAGGCGCCGCAGCAGATCGGCGCGGCCGTCGAGGCCGAGCAACGGGTTGGCGTCGCTGACCTGGAAGCCCTTGGCAAGAGTCTTGGTGGTCAGGGCCGACAGATTGTCGGCGCGCAAGGGGTCGGGGCAGGTCGAGAAGGCGCCGGATTCGAACAGCCGCAGGGACGCCACGGCCAGCCCTTCCGAGCGGCTGGTGATCGTGCCGGTAGCCGCGTCGCTATAGCGCCAGGCCGGCCCGGCGCCGGCGTCGAGGAGCACTGAGGTGATCGCCAGGTCGAAGGCGGCCCGACCCCTGTGCGCGGCGTCGACCCAGTCGTTGCGGCCGGCCAGCTCGGCCCACAGGTCCCGGCCGCCGACCACGAAGTGGCGCCAGCGCGCGTGGAACGGCACCTGCAGCGATGGATACTGGCTGCGGATGACGGCGGTGACCCGGTCGGCGACCGGCTCCAGCTGGGTCAGATCGACCCGCCAGTCTGAGAGGTCGCCGTCGATGGCCAGGGCCAGCATCTCATGGGCGCGTTGACGGACCGCGGCGGCGTTGAGGAGGGAGAGGGCGGCTTCGGTGTCGGTCATGTTCACGTCTTCCCTGCCCATGGGGTCGGGTGATCTCAGTTGATTGGGCATCTTAGCGCCCCCCTTCCTGAGGGAGGGGGTAGGGGGAGGGTTTACGGTGTTTGACGGTTGGCGTTCGTAAACCTTCTCCCTCGCGGGAGAGGGGCAAGGAAACAGCGCCCGAGCTCATTGTTGGAAGGTCATCCAGCAGGTTCGTGCCTAGAACTTGTCCAACCCACGACCGACAACCTTGGTCAGGTCCTCGGCGCTCGGCGGCGGTTCCGGCGTGTAGTAGCCGGCGGCCTTCTTGGCCTCCATCTCGACACTGGCGTCGTCGGGGATCAGGTCGGCGGGGATCGGCACCCGTTCCTTGATCTCGATCCCGCCCTGCGCCAGGGCGTCGAACTTCATGTTGGACATCGAGACGAACCGGTCGATCCGCTTGATGCCCAGCCAGTGGATGATGTCGGGCATCAGCTGCTGAAAGCGGGCGTCCTGCACCCCGGCGACGCATTCGGTGCGCTCGAAGTAGGTGGCCGCCTGGTCGCCGCCAGGCTGGCGCTTGCGGGCGTTGTAGACCAGGAACTTGGTCACTTCGCCCAGCGCCCGGCCTTCCTTGCGATTGTAGACGATCAGGCCCGATCCGCCGTTCTGGGCCTCGCGCACGCACTCCTCGATCCCGTGGGTCAGGTAGGGGCGGCAGGTGCAGATGTCAGAGCCGAACACGTCCGACCCATTGCACTCGTCATGAACGCGGCAGGTCAGGCGCTTGTCCTCGCGGCCGATGAAGGCCGGGTCGCCGAAGATGTAGAGGGTGATGCCGCCGATCGGGGGCAGGAACACCTTCATGTCCGGCCGGGTGACCAGCTCGGGGTACATGCCGCCGGTCTGTTCGAACAGGGTCCGGCGCAGCTGGGTCTCCTCGACCTCGAACCGCTCGGCGATGCCGGGCAGATACCACACCGGGTCGATGGCCGCCTTGGTCACCGCCACGTCGCCGCCCTCATGGACGATGTCGCCGTCCACCTTCAGCCGGCCGGCGGCAATGGCCTCGGAAATCTCCGGCAGGGTCAGCCGGGCCTTGGTGATCGCGATGGTAGGACGGATATCGACGCCCTCGGCGATCTCCCGCGCGAAATCGACCGACACCCGGTGACCCCAGGGATCGAGGCTGACGATCTTTTCGGCGTTCTTCCACTGATCGTGTGGGCCGATATCGACCACCGGCGAGGTGTCGGTGAGGTCGGGACGGGCCAGGGGGTTCATCGCCCCCGAGGAAATGGCCAGGGCGCGATAGACGCTATAGGCGCCGCCGTGGGCGCCGATGGCGTTGCGGTCGACACCCGCGTTGACGGTGGCGACCACCGGGCCGCGCTCCTGCGCGGTGGGGGCGCCCCAGTTCAGGGGGAAGCGGCTGGCGCCGCCGACGCCCGGGTGGGACGTCAGCCGGATGTGACCTTGACGATTGAGTGACATGCGTAGTTGGCCCGTGGGCTCTCCAGAAACGAAAAAGCCCCCGCCGGTTTTCGCCGGCAGGGGGCCTTTGAGCGGAGATAGTGGTCCCGAACCTGTTGCTTGGCAAGAGGGGGCGAATACCGGAGCTCAGCCCCGGGTCAGCTCGAACAACCGCCTGTCGTCTTCCACCACCTCGATGGCGAGGTGGGCCATCGACTCGTCGAGCCGCTGTTGGGCGATCTCGCGGGCCTGATCCTCGTCCGGCGCATTGACGATCTGAAGCGTCGGCACGCTGTAGCGGGTATCATGGATGTAAAAAGAAAAGATACGCACGGGTAGCTCCGTCAGTTCTGAAGCGGGAGCTCCTATCTGTCTCTCAGGCGTCGGTGGCTCACTGTGTAATCCCGACGATAGCTAACAGTATACTGTATGCTGGCGCTTTGGCCTACTCTTAATTCGCCTGGTCGGCGACCGCGGTTATTTGTCGATTGCCCGACATTCAGCGCTCTTGACCCCGCCTCCGAGCCATCATGAAATCGACGGCCGACCTGCTGGAGTTTCCATGACCGATCTTGACGCCTTCATCGCCGGCCTGCCGAAGGCCGAACTGCACCTGCATATCGAAGGCAGCCTGGAGCCCGAGCAGATGTTCGAGTTCGGTCGCCGCAACCGCGTAGACCTGCCGTTCAAGACCGTGGAGGAGGTCCGGGCGGCCTACGCCTTCTCCAACCTGCAGGACTTCCTGGACATCTACTACCAGGGCGCGGGGGTGCTGCAGACGGAACAGGACTTCCACGACCTGGCCATGGCCTATTTCGACCGACTGTCTGCCGACGGCGGGGTGCACGCCGAGATCTTCTTCGATCCTCAGACCCACACCGACCGCGGCCTGCCGTTCAGCATCGCCGCCGACGGCCTGCTGTCGGGCATGAAGGCGGCCCAGACCAAGCATGGCATCTCCAGCAAGCTGATCCTCTGCTTCCTGCGACACCTGGAGGAGGACGCCGCCTTCGAGACCCTCAAGGCCGCCGAGCCCTATCTCGACCGCATCGCCGGGGTGGGCCTGGACTCTTCGGAGGTCGGCCATCCGCCCTCGAAGTTTGCAAAGGTGTTCAAGGCGGCGGGCGAACGCGGCCTGCTGAAGGTCGCCCACGCCGGCGAGGAAGGCCCACCTGAATATGTCTGGGAAGCGCTGGACCTGCTGAAGGTTGACCGCATCGACCACGGCAACCGCAGCCTGGAAGACCCCGCCCTCACCGCACGCCTGGCGGCGATGGACATGACCCTGACCGTCTGTCCGTTGTCGAACCACAAACTTTGCGTGGTCGAGGATCTGGCCAACCATCCGCTCAAACGCATGCTGGACCTGGGCCTGCACGCCACCATCAACAGCGACGACCCGGCCTATTTCGGCGGCTATGTCGGCGACAACTACCGGGCCGTGACGGGATCCCTGGGCCTGACCAGGGAAGACCTGATCCTTCTGGCCAAGAACAGCTTCACCGGCAGCTTCCTCGATGAGGAACGGGTGGCACTCCACCTCCAGGCGATCGACGCCTACGCGGCTGCCAACTGACCCCCAACGGAAAGGGGCCGCCCAGACGGACGGCCCCTCCCTCAAACCTTCCTCCAGCGCTTAGCTGGTGATCCGGTAGCGGCCACGGCGGTCGGGACAGACGCGCACGTAGCGATAGTCGGTCCGGCCGCGGTAATCGGTCGGCGCCACGGCCAGGCGGCAGCGGTTGCGGATGTACCAGTCGCGGTCATATCGACCGCTGCGCGAACCGGCCCGATAGCGCGGCTCACGGTACTCGTAGGTCTGGGCGTAGGTGTAATAGTAGCCGTCCGTGTCGCAGGCGGCCGACTTCTCGCCGATGTTGGCCCCGATCGCGCCGCCTACGATGGCGCCCAGCACGGTGCCTTCTGTCTGGGCTTCGTTGTCGACGACGTTCGAGCCGATGGCCGCGCCGGCCAGGGCGCCGAACAGGCCGCCGATCACCTGGCCGCGGTCTTCGCGACGCTCGCAGTCCTCGTGCCGCCAGCCGGCATAGTAGTCGCGGCCATCGCGGTCGAGGCCGTAGCCGTCCCGGTCACGGCCGGGGCCGCCGCGGTCATAGCCATAGTCGACGCGGGCGTTCGGGTCGTAGCGCCATTCGCCGTAGCGGCGAACATAGGCGCCGTAGCCGTACCGGCGATCGTAGTCGGCGCGGTCGCGCTCCCACTGGGCGCGGCGGGCCTCATAGTCCTGGCGACGCTGCTGGTAGTTGGCCTGGCGGCGCTCATAGTCGGCCTGGCGGCGTTCCCACTCGCGGCGGGCCTGCTCGTACTCGCGCTGCTCTTGGCGGTAGTCTTCCTGCTGGTCCTGCCATTGTTCGTAGGTCTGCGGCGCCGGATAGCGCTGCTGGGCCAGGGCGGCGCCCGCGCTCATGGCCAGGGCACTGGCCATGGTGATCGTCAGTATATGTCTCATCGTTTTTCAGCTCCCAAACGATTGAACGGCCTTGACGGCCGCACGCGCGGGCCTCCCCGTCCCGGGACCCGATGGTTGCTGAAACGCTGATACGCGGTGCGGGTTGCCAGCCGCCCCGCAATACCGCCCAGAGTTGGTTACAGCTCGTCCTCGCGGGTCGGCTGGCCCAGCAGGGCGCGGCCGGCCAGTTCGAAGATCTGCGAGGAGACCATGATGTGGTGCGGGATCACATGGGCGTCGCGGAAGCGCCGCTGCAAGGGACTGTCCAGGAATACCGCCGCCCCGCCGCCCAGATCATAAACCCGCCGTGTCGCCTCCGCGCAGGTCCGCGCGGCGTGGGCGCAGGCCAGCCGCAGCCGGGCGCGGTCGGCCAGCGTCGCCCCGCCCTCGTCCCGCACCGCTGTCCAGACCCGCTCTGCCGCCCCGAATACCCCGGCGCGGGCCGCTTCTACCTCGGCGGCCGCACGGGCGAACTCGGCCTGCACCACATTGCGCTCGGCCAGAGTTCGGCGAGAGCCCTGCGAGGAGGACGCGGCGGCTATGGCCGAAAAATCGTCCAGGGCGCCCTTGGCGTTGCCCAGGGCCACGGCGGCGATGCCCAGCGCCAACATGCCGAACGGCGGGAAGCGGAACACCGCCCCATCGGCCAGCGGCGGGTCGGACTGCAGCGCCACCGACCGGCCCTTGGGGACCAGCACGTCCCTGACCGCGAAATCGAGACTGCCGGTGCCGCACAGGCCGGCCGTGCGCCAGGTATCGATGAACTCCACCTCGGCGGCGGGAAACAACATCATCCGGTGCTGCGGCTGGCCCGCGGCGTCACGCTGGGGCCCGTCCTCGCCCATCAGCATCGCCCCGCCGGCGATCCAGGCGGCATTCTGAGACCCGCTGCCCCATTTCCAACGGCCGGTGACCCGCCAGCAGTCGCCTTCGTCGATGGCCCGGCCCATGGGGGCGAACACACCGCCGGCGATGGCGCCCGGATCTCCGAACACCTCGGCGGCCTGATCGGGCGGGAGGCGCGCCGACATCATCGCGGTGGTCGAGGCGATCATCAGGCACCAGCCGGTCGAGGCGTCGGCTTCGCTGAGCGCCTCGATGGCGCCGGCTACCTCGAGCGGTTCACTTTCCAGCCCGCCCAGGGACCTGGGAATCAGCATCCTGAGGAGGCCTGCGCCGGCCAGCTTGCCGGCCAGATCGGCCGGCATGCGTCGAGCGTCCTCGATTTCCCGCGCCCGCTCGCGCGCTTCCGCCTGGAAGCTCCGGGCCGTCTCCACCGGGTTCATGCCGTTTCCCCTCAAGTTTTGGGGAACAGGACCACCACGCCACGCCTCATGTCCAGCCGAACCCGCCAACGCGACCAGAAGTCGGCACCCAGCGAGCCGGTCAGCGCCGGGTCCAGCCCGGCGATCAGCCCCGCCTCGGCCTCCTCATAGAGGGCGTCGGCCACCGACAGCGCTCGCAATCGCGCGGGGGCGGCGTTGCGGGCCAGCGGGTCCAGCGCATCGCGCGGCGGCTTCAGGGCGGCGATCCGGTCGTTCAGCCGCACCAAGCCCGCGGAGCTCCAGTCGATGGCGAACAGGCCGGACCGCGCTCGCCGATCGTCCGACGCCGACGCCCGCACCGTCGGTGTTCCGCCGACCATGACCAGGGGCAGGGTCCGTCCGCCCAGGCGCGTTGCGCTCCGCGGCTGTATGCTCACCCGGCAGGGCTTGAAATCCAGGTCCACCACCTGCCCGGCCAGGACGTCGGCCCCAATCACCCCGGCGATGGGGGTGTCGAACCCCGGTGCGCGGCCGTCCAGGTCGGCCACCTTCACCGGCAGGGCCTTGATCCTCAGCCCGTCGATGCGCACCGCCGCCACCAGGTCGACCGCCGCGAAGCCTTCGGTCTGGGCGCGGGTCTCGTGGATCAGGGTGGTGGGGGCGGAAGGGTCGATCAGATAGTCGCCGGCGATCCCGGCCACCTCGGCGGGGACCACCACCGCGCCGTTCTCGAACCAGCAGTCGGCGGCCAGGGCGGGGACGGAAAACAGGCCGCTCGCCGCCGCCAGGGCGGCGCAGGCCAGCCTGTGGGGCCTGTTCAGCCGGCGGCCCGCGCCAGAGCCTCGCCCACCGTCGGGGCGGCGACGTCCTGGTCGGTGCGGCGCAGGTCGCGCTCGCCGGGGGCCTCGTCACAGGTGGCGCAGACCATCTTGGGGCGGAACGGATGGCCGTCATGGGTCATCACGAACGGCCCGTTGCCCTCGCCGTACACATGCCGCTCGCCCCAGTCGTAGAGGGTCAGAAGCACGGGGCGCAGATCGCGACCTCGCGCGGTGAGGAGGTATTCCTGGCGGGGCGGGCGGTCGGAGTATTGCCGGGGTTCCAGCACCCCGTGGGCGACCAGCGCCTTCAGCCGCGAGGCCAGCACGTTGCGTGCCACCCCCAGCCGTTCCTGCCACTGTTCGAACCGCCGCACCCCGTTGAAGGCGTCGCGCAGGATCAGCAGGGTCCAGGGATCGCCGACCACTTCCAGCGTCGCGGCGATGGGGCAGGTCTGACGGGAATAATCGGCGGTTCGGCCCATAACCGTCAAAGTGATCCTTCCCCGCAGGGAAGGCAAGGGGGGTTTTGATTAAAGACGGAGAACGGGCGGCCCCTCCCAGGCGGGGAGGGGCCTAGCCGGCTACTCCTGACCGTCGCCCTGGCGCGCGGCCTTGGCGGCGGCCTTCTCCTCGCGCCGCTTGGCCTTTTCTTCCTGCCGATCAGCCTTCTGTTCCTGCTTCTGCTGCTGCTGGGCGGCCTTCTGCTCCTGGCGCTGTTGTTGCGCCGCCTGTTGCTGTTGCTGCCGCTGCTGCTGGGCGGCCTGCTGCGCCGCCTGCTGTTCAGCGCGGCGGGCGGCCTGCTGCTCCTGCTGCTGGCGCTGCTGCGCCTGACGAGCCGCCTGCTGCTCCTGCTGTTGCCGCTGCTGCTGGGCCTGGCGCTCAGCCTGCTGTTCCTGCTGCTGGCGCTGTTGAGCCTGACGGCCCGCCTGTTGCTCCTGCTGCTGACGCTGGCGGGCGGCCTGCTGCTCCTGCTGTTGCTGTCGCTGTTGGGCCTGACGGGCGGCCTGCTGTTCCTGCTGTGCGCGCTGCTGAGCCTGGCGTTGGGCCTGGTTGTCCTGCTTCTGCTCCTGGCGGTCCTGGCGGCGCTCCTGCTTCTCCTGCTGGCGCTCCTGCTTCTCCTGCTGGCGCTCCTGCTTCTGCTGAAGCTGCTCCTGGCGCTGCTCCTGCTTCTGTTCCAGACGGTCCTGACGACGCTCTTGCTTCTGCTCGATCCGATCCTGGCGCTGCTCCTGCTTCTGTTCCAGACGGTCCTGACGACGCCCTTGCTTCTGCTCGATCCGATCCTGGCGTTGTTCCTGCTTCTGTTGAAGCTGCTCCTGGCGCTGTTCCTGCTTCTGTTCCAGCCGATCCTGCTTCTGCTCGCGGCGATCCTCGCGGCGCTGCTCCACGGCCCGTTGCTGAGCCTCCTGCCGCGCCTCGACGGTGCGCCGTTCACGCTCGGCGCGGGCTTGATCCAGCTGATCCTGGCGGCGGCGCTCCAGCGCCTCGGCGCGGCGCGCGACCACCAACGGCGGGGGCAGGTCGTCCCGCCGCTCGCGCCGGTCGGCCCGGCGCCAGTCGTCGCCCCGGCGGTCATAGACATCGTTCCAGCGCTCGCGCTCGCGCTGCGCGATCACCTCGCGGCGGCGCCAGGTCGCGTTCTCAACCCGCCGGCGCTCGGCCCGCCGGGCCGCGCGCCGCAGTTCGGCGGCCCGCACATAGTAGCGGCTGGCATAGTTCGAGCGGCTGCGCCGATACTCATAGGGCAGAGGCCGACCATAGCTGTCATAGACCACCGCCAGCGCCCCGCCGGCATAGGCGTAGCCGAAATCCGGGTCCCGAACGAACCAGGGCTCATCCTCGCCGGCCCGATAGTAATAATAGCGCTCACCGCCGTAGGGCAGGGGCTCCATCACCCGCCAGCCATCGTTCTCGTCCTCCCAGTAGACGGGATCGACATCGTCATACTCGTAATAATAGTCCGGAGCCTCGTCCGCGTAGTAGCCGTCCGCGGCGGCGACATCCTGCCAGTAGTCGCGCTGGGCGGCGGGGGCGGCGGCGGCCAGGACGGGTACGGCCGGGGCGTCGGGGAGGTTCTCGGCCAGGGGGGCGACGTCCTCGGTCAGGTCGATGGCCAGCTGTTCGGAGGTTGGCCCCTCGGCCACGGGCGGCGTCTTGGCCGGCTGGTCGCAGGCGGCCAGGGTCAGCGCCAGGGCGGCGGCGGACGCCAACAGGGCGGGCTTGAACATCGCGGTACTCCTTCAACCGGGGCCACCTGAACGGGTGGGGGGACCCAAAGCTCCCGCGGGTCTTGTCGCGGGCCGATACATGGCTCACATGACAGCCCGCGCCTGAACCTGGCCTGAACTTCGAGGGAAAGCCAACATGTCCGCCGATCCTGTCGTCATTGCCTCATTCGCGCGTACCCCGATGGGGGGGTTCCAGGGGGTTTTGTCCGGCGTGAAGGCCACTGATCTGGGGGCCGTGGCGGTCAAGGCGGCGTTGGATCGGGCCGGGATCTCCGGCGACAAGGTCGAGCAGATCTTCATGGGGTGCGTGCTGCCGGCGGGGCTGGGGCAGGCGCCGGCGCGGCAGGCGGCGTTGAACGCCGGGTTGCCCCTGTCGGTCGAGGCGACCACGGTCAACAAGATGTGCGGCAGCGGGATGCAGGCGGCGATCATGGCGCACGACGCCCTGGCCGCGGGCAGCGCCGACATTATCGTGGCCGGCGGCATGGAGAGCATGTCCGGGGCGCCCTACCTGCTGACCAAGCACCGGGGCGGGGCGCGGATCGGGCATGATACGATCAAGGACAGCATGTATCTCGATGGCCTCGAGGACGCCTACACGCCCGGCAAGCTGATGGGGGCCTTCGCCGAGGATTCGGCCCGCAGCTACCAATTCACCCGCGAGGACCAGGACGCCTACGCCATCGAGAGCCTGAACCGGGCCAAGGCGGCGATCGACAGCGGGGCCTTCGAAGCGGAGATCGTTCCGGTCGAGGTCAAGACCCGCAAGGGCGTCGAGACGGTCAGCCAGGACGAGCAGCCGCCCAAGGGCGACGCGGCCAAGATTCCGACCTTGAAGCCCGCCTTCGCGTCGGACGGCACGATTACCGCGGCCAACGCCAGCTCGATCAGTGACGGCGCCGCCGCCCTGGTGATGACCCGCGAGTCGGTGGCCAGGGCGCTGGGCATGCCGATCGTCGCCCGCGTGGTGGCCCATGCGGCCCACGCCCATGAGCCGGGTCAGTTCACCACCGCTCCGGTGCCGGCCATGCGGAAGGCGCTGAACAAGGCCGGCTGGAGTGTCGAGGACGTCGATCTGTTCGAGGTCAACGAGGCCTTCGCCGTGGTGGCCATGATCGCCCAGCGGGAGCTGGGCATCCCGCGCGACAAGCTGAACGTCAACGGCGGCGCGACGGCGCTGGGCCATCCCATCGGCGCCTCGGGCGCGCGTATTCTCGCCACCCTGCTCAGCGCCCTCAAGGCGCGCGGCGGCAAGCGGGGCCTGGCCAGCCTGTGCATCGGCGGCGGCGAGGCGACCGCAATGGCGGTGGAGTTGGTCTGAGCCTACCGGCCCGCTCCCTGGTCGTTGATGTTGCGGACACCGGGCACGCCTGCGATCTGGACGTCGCCGCCGCGGTGGCCGGCGGGGCAGGGACCCAGGTGCTTGAGTTGCACGGCCATATCGACGGTGCCATTGGCCGCGGCTTGATTGGCGCCGACCGTGGTCAGGGTCGCTATCACGGTGAAATCCTTGGTGAAATCGCCCTTTGCCGCGCCGGAGGTGGTCGTCTCGCCGCCGACGCTGGTCTTGCACACGGTGTAGAAGGTCCAGGTGCCGTCGGCCTGGCGGCTGTACTCCCGCTGGCTGCAGTCGCCGGCATCGGCGACGCTCAGCCAGCTGACCCGCTGCTCGGTTTCCTTGTCCAGGCAGATGGACATGGTTCGGGTCTGGCCGCGGGCTGTGACCACATGCTGCCATTGTCCCAGTTCGCGAGGCGGCGGGCCCTCGCCGCCGGTGACCTTGGTCTTCGTTGCCGGCTTGGCGTCGGTCTTGGCCGGATCCTTGTCGCAGGCGCCCAGCAGGGCCAGAGCGGCGATCACGGTGGCGCTGGCGAGGAGGTGGCGCATGAGAATCCTTGGAGACACTGTGGCGATTTTCCCGACGATAACGGGGATCATCCGGCCGCGCGAGGCGCTATATTCGTTATGATGACCCACGTGACCGACAACCAGGCCGCCGGCCGCTACGAACTGGAAGAGGAGGGGCTGACCGCCTACGCCGACTATCGGCGCGAGGACGGCCGGCTTATCATCGATTATGTGTTCTCGCCCGTGCCGCTGCGGGGCAAGGGGACCTCCGACCGGCTGATGCGTGGGGTCCAGGCCGACGCCAGGGCCAAGGGCGAGACGATCGTGCCGATCTGCGGCTATGCCGCGACCTGGCTGCGGCGGCATCCCAACTGATGCGGCTGGGGGCGGGGATCGTCTTGGCGGCGGCGCTGGCCTGCGGGCCGGCGTGGGCCCAGCCGCTCGTTTCCAGCTGGAGCGCGCCGGAGATGCGGTCGCTGGTTGGCGGCATGGCCGGGCTGACCGTGGCCCAGGTCGATAAACTGGACAACGGCGACCCCTTCCTGATCGTCCAGAGCGGCGGCGCCAACTTCGCCCTCTATGGCGCGGCCTGCAGCGGCGCGGGCGCCGCCACGCGATGCAAGGGCGTCAGCCTGGTGGCCTTCGTGACCTACGACACACCAGCCAAGGCCCAGGCGGCGCTGACACGGCTCGACTATCCGGCGGTGAAGGCGACGCGGGATGATCCCCGGACCGTCAGCCTCAGCCGGTATGTGATCCTCGACGAGGGGGTCAGCCGCAAGAACCTGGAAGCCAACATCCAGCTGTTCGTCGCCATCCTCGGCGAGGCGCTGGCGCTCCGCTGACGCCGGTATATCGTGGGCCAAAAAGGGAGGCCCACCATGTCCGGACCCGTCGACAAGGCCCTGCGCCGCCGCGCCGAGGCGGTGATCCCGGGCGGCATGTACGGCCACCAGTCGATCGGGCTGCTGCCCGATGACTATCCGCAGTTCTTCACCGGCGGCGAGGGCGCCCACCTGACGGACGCCGACGGGCGACGCTACCTGGACCTGATGTGCGCCTATGGGCCGAACCTGTTCGGCTATGGCCACGCCTCGATCAACGCCGCCTACGTCCGCCAGCTGGAAACCGGCGACGCCCTGACCGGCCCCACCGCCCTGATGGTCGAACTGGCCGAGGCGATGGTGGCCATGGTCGGCCACGCCGACTGGGCGATGTTCTGCAAGAACGGCACGGACGCCACCACCATGGCCATGATGGCCGCCCGCGCCCATACCGGCGCTAAGGGCCTGGTGCTGGCGCGGGGCGCCTATCACGGGGCCGCGCCCTGGTGCACGCCACGGCCGGCCGGAGTGGTCCCCAGCGACAAGGCCCATCAGCATTTCTGCGCCTACAACGATATCGCCAGCCTGGAGGCGGCGGTCGCGGCGGCGGGCGATGACCTGGCGGCCATCTTCGCCGCCCCGTTCCGCCATGACGCCTTCATCGACCAGGCCGCCCCGGACGCCGCCTACGCCCGCCGGGCGCGGGAACTGGCCGACGAACGCGGCGCCTTGCTGGTGGTCGACGATGTCCGGGCGGGTCTGCGGGTGGCCCGCGACTGCAGCTGGGCGGCCATCGGGGTGGCGCCGGACCTGTCGACCTGGGGCAAGTGCATCGCCAACGGCCATCCGATCTCGGCCCTTCTGGGCAACGACAAGGCCCGCAAGGCGGCGGCCTCGATCTATGTGACGGGCAGCTTCTGGTTCGCCGGGGCGGCGATGGCGGCCGGGCTGGAGACCCTGCGCCTGGTGCGGGAGACAGACTATCTCGAGCGGATGCAGCGGCTGGGCGAGACCCTTCGCGCCGGGCTGTCGGAGCGGGCGGCGGCGGCCGGCTTCGGCTTCCGCCAGACGGGACCGGCGACCATGCCGCTGTTCCTGTTCGATGACGACCCGGACCTGCGTCTCGGCTTCGCCTGGTCTAGCGCCATGCTGGCGCGGGGTGTGTACGTGCACCCCTGGCACAACATGTTCCTCTGCGCGGCGATGAGCGAGGAGGACATCTCCATGGCGCTCGACGCGGCCGAGGGGGCGTTTGGGGACCTGAGGCGGGACGCCGGGTCGCTCGGGCCGGTGGAGAAGCTGGCCTTCCTGGCGGCGCGCTGATGGCGGGCTAGCGTTCGCTCTCCGCCCCCGCGAGGGGGCGAAGGACGATTCGGAGCGTGAGCGACGGACCAGGAGGCGGGGCAGCGCCGGCGGTCAGGGATTGGCGTTCCAGCGGCAGAGGGACCCCCTCGGTTTGGCTCGCTTGCAGCGCTCGCCAAAGCCACTCCCCCACTCGCGTGAGGGAGAGTGGTGTGCAAAGCTTGCGAAAAATCAGAACACATCGGGAGAGAGACATGGCCTTCAGCGAATACGCCGAGCACGACGGCCTGGGCTTGGCCCAGCTGGTCAAGACCGGCAAGGTCTCACCCGGCGAGCTGGTCGAGGCGGCCATCGAGCGGATCGAGGCGCATAACCCGACCCTGAACGCCGTGGTCTGGAAGGCCTATGACGACGCCCGCAAGGCCGCCGCCGGCGACCTGCCCGATGGGCCGTTCAAGGGCGTGCCGTTCCTGATCAAGGACCTGGGCGCCCAGGTGAAGGGCTGGCCGCGCAGTTCGGGGTCGATGTTCGCGCAGGTGGCGGCGGACGCGGACGACAGCGAGCTGGTCAGGCGCTATCGGGCGTCCGGCGTGGTGCTGGTCGGCAAGTCCAATACGCCGGAGTTCGGTATTCCGGGGGTGACCACCAGCCGGCGCCTCGGCCCCTGTTCCAACCCCTGGGATCCGAGCCGGATCAGCGGCGGATCGTCCGGCGGAGCGGCCAGCGCCACCGCCTCGGGGATGGTACCCCTGGCCCATGCCAGCGACGGTCTGGGCTCGATCCGTATCCCGGCCGCCTGCTGCGGGCTGGTCGGGATGAAGACCACCCGCGACCGCAATCCCAATGGCGGCGAGGACTATGACCGGGCCATCGGCTTCTCGGTCGATCATGTGGTCAGCCGCACGGTGCGCGACAGCGCCGCCATGCTTGACGCCACCGGCTATCCGGAGCCGGCCTCCCCCTATGCCCATCCGGCCAAGGAGCGGCCGTACCTGGAGGAGGTGGGGCGCTCGCCCGGGACGCTGCGCATCTTTTGGTCGGCCGAGACGCCGAACGGCAAGCCGATCGCCGACGAGGTGCGGGCCAAGCTGGAAGAGACCGTGGCCACCCTCAAGGCGCTCGGCCACGAGGTGGTCGAGCAGGGGCTGGGCGTCGACTACCGCACCCTCTACCGCGCCCAGGCGCTGGTCTCGGCCAGCAATTTCTCGGCGGGGATGAAGCGCTGGGTCGACAAGATCGGCCACGAGCCCGGCGAGGGCGAGATCGAAGGGCTGGCCCGGCGCGGCTACGAGGCGGGAAAGCGGATCACCGGCGACCAGGCGATGTGGGGCTGGCAGCAGCTGCGGCTCATGAACCGCGAGATCCTGGCCAACTTCGAGGCCTTCGACGTCTATCTGACCCCGGTGCTGGGGACCGTGCCGCCGAAGCACGCGTTCCTCGACACCCTGACCGACGATCTGCGCAGCTTCGACAAGGCGCAGAGCGCGACCTTCCCGTTCACCCCGCCGTTCAACTTCACCGGCCAGCCGTCGCTGAGCCTGCCGCTGCATCAGTCGGCGGAGGGGCTGCCGATCGCGATGATGTTCACCGCGCGGTATGCCGACGAGGGGACGCTGTTCCGGCTGGCCGGGCAGCTGGAGAAGGAGATGCCGTGGAAGGATCGGCGGCCGGCGATCTGGGGGTAGGCTGAAGGTCCTCCCCCGCGCTTTGCGCGAGGGAGACGTTATTAGTTCTCGTCCGATCCCTTGGCCGCTTCGGCTTCGAAGCTCTTGGGAGCCCGGGCGCGGCGCTTGGGCTTGGCCGGGGCTTCGGCTGGTTCTTCCGTCGCGGCGGGGGCCGATCGGGAGAGGAAGCCGGGGAGTTCGGAGACGGCGCCGTCCTGGCCGCGCAGGCGCGGGGAGGGAGCGGCCGGTTCGGCGGCCAAGGGCGCGGCCTGGGGTTCGATCACCGCCAACGGATCGCGCGGTTCATCGCGGTTGCGGTCGCGGTCGTAGCGGTTGCGGCGGCCGCCTTCGCGCTCTTCACGCGGGCGGTCTTCGCGGTCGCGGGGCCGGTCTTCGTCGCGGGGACGGTCGTCGCGGTCGCGGAAGCGGTCTTCGCGGGGCCGGTCGTCCCGCGGGCGATCATCGCGGTCGCGCGGCCGGTCGTCACGTTGCCCGTCACGGGGACGGTCGTCGCGATCACGCGGACGGTCGTCGCGTTGCCCATCTCTGGGCCGGTCGTCCCGCTGCCCGTCTCTGGGCCGGTCGTCCCGGTCGCGCCAGCGGTCGCGGCGGCCGCCTTCACGATCATCGCGGGGCCGGTCATCGCGGGGCCGGTCTTCGCGGTTCTGGCGGTTGCCCTCGAAACGGTCGCGGTTCTGCTGGCGGTTCTCGAAGCGGGGGCGGTCCTCGCCCTCGCCGCCCTCGGACGGCTGCTCGTTCTCGGCGGCGGCGGGGACCTCCGGGGTCTCCTCCGGCTCGGCCTCGAAGTCGATGTCCATGCCGCTGCTGTATTGGTCGCGGCCGATGATGTCGGTGACCGGCCGATTGGGCTGGATGGCCCGGATCAGGCGGAAATAGTGCTCGGCGTGCTGGAGGAAGTTCTCGGCCAGCACCCGGTCGCCGCCGGTGGTCGCGTCGCGAGCCAGCTGCTGGTACTTTTCGAAGATGCTCTGGGCGGTGCCGCGCACCTTGCCCTCCGGCCCGTTGGAATCGTAGGCCCGGTTGGCGTTGTGTTGCTGGGGCTTGTTACCGGTGTTCCGGTTGCGGCCACGCTGCCGCTTCATGCCCTTGAAATCTCTCATGGTGTTCCTGTCGTCGGGCGCAATGGGCCCGAATGCCTGTCTTTGAGACCTTGGTGGGACCCCCCGGTCCGTCTCTAGTCCTGTCGAAGAGTGATCCTCGTCCCGCCCGGCTCGCGGCCATCAGGCCCGCGCGCCCGCTGCTTCAGGTGACCCCGGTACAGCTTGTTTAGAGTGGGAACGACTCTCGATGTAGCGCTTCAACCGCCCGTTTCCAAGGGGTTTTTGAAACCGGTCACCACCCGGTCCCGGGTGGCGAGGTCCTGGGTGGTGCGCACCTGGTCGGCGCCGGCCTGACGGAACAGGGCCTCGACCGGGGCAGACTGGGTATGGCCGATCTCCACCGCGAACAGGCCGCCGGGCTTCAGCACCCGCAGGATCTCGGGGGCCAGCACGCGATAGGCATCGAGGCCGTCCGGCCCGCCGTCGAGCGCCAGCCGCGGCTCATGGTCGCGCACCTCGGGGTCGAGGGTCTCGATCTCGTCGGTGGCGATGTAGGGCGGGTTGGAGACCACCAGGTCGAACTGAGCGTCACCCAGCCCGGCGGTCCAGTCGCCGCGCAGGAAGGCGGCGCGGTCGTTCAGGTCCAGGTTGGCGGCGTTCTCCCGCGCCACCGCAAGGGCCTCGCTGGAGGTGTCGACGCCCAGTCCCTTGGCCGCCGGCCGTTCGGCCAGGATGGCCAGCAGGATGGCGCCGGAGCCGACGCCCAGGTCGAGCATCGAAAACGCCATGTGCTCGGGGAAGGCCGGCAGCACCACGTCGAGGATGGCCTCGGTGTCCGGCCGGGGGGTCAGCACGTCAGGGGTGACCGACAGCATGATCTTCCAGAAGCCCTTGCGGCCGAGGATGTGGCTGATCGGGCGGCGACGGGCGCGCTGGGCGACGAAGTCGTCCAACGCCGCCTGCTGCTGGGCCGTCAGCTCGCGGTAAGGGTCGGTCAGGATGTCCATCCGGCTGGCGCCGGTGGCGGCCTCCAGCATAAGCCGGGCGTCGATGGAGGGCTGGTCGATACCGGCGGCCTTGAGGGTGGCTTGGGCGGCTTTCCAGGCGGTGAGGAGGGTGCTCATTGCGGGTCCGGCAGCAGTTCGACGGTATCCCCGACGGCGATGCTCCCGCTGTCGGTGACGTGGAGATAGAGGCCGCAGAAGATGTGGCCGTAGGTGTTGAACAGCTGGGCGGGCAGCTCGGTGTCACGGACGCCGGTCGCCGGGTCCACGTCGATGGCGGCGCAGCGGACGATGGGCTTGAACCCGATCGCCCGCGCCCCGCCCACTGACAGGGTCCGCCCGGTCCAGTCGTTCTCGGCCCAGGCGGGCCAGCCCTCGACATAGAGGTTGGCGCGGAAGCGCAGGGGATCCAGCGGGCGGCCGATCCGCTCGGCCAGGTCACGGACGCTGGCCAGGTTGATGACCGACACGTCGCCCTTGGGGTGGTCCATGAAGCGGTGGCCGTTCGGCCCGGGCAGCACCTTCAGCGGTCCCGTGGCGGCCGCGCCCAGGAGGCCAGCCAGCCAGGCGGCGAAGGCCTGCCGGCCAGGCTCTCCGCGCAGATCGCCGGCGAAGGGCGGGCAGCCCTCGGCGCTGGCGGTGAGGACGCCGGTGGCCTCGTCATAGGCGGTGCGGGCCTTGGCCACCTCGGCGATCTTGGCCAGCACCGCGAACTGCATCTTGGGCACGTAGGCCGGGGCGGCCGGGTCGAAATCGCTGGGTCCGTCCTCGACGACATAGAGCCGGTCGCAGGGGAACGGGCCGCCAGCGACCAGGTCGGCGCGGGCCAGCGGCTCGGGGGTGAAGCCCTTGACGGGATGACGGTAAAGGCTGGCGACGGTGGCGCGCATGGGGCCTCAAGTGCCAAAGCCGGGGGGCCGCCGCAACCCCGGCCCGCTTGTCGGTGTTTGCCTTCGGCGGAGGCGATGGATGGGCTGGTTCAAGGGTGGGGGTGTCAAACAGCCCTCGAGGAAGATGGCGGGCGCGCTCGGTCGCGGCGCCTATGCGCTTGGCCGGGGCGCCGGGCTGCTGGTGGGCTGGACGGCGCGGCGCGACTGGCGGGCGATGCCGGGCCAGGCGTCCGACTACGCCCGGAGCCGGCCCTACGGTCTCGTCCCCTGGATAGCCCTGGTGGCGGCGATCGGGCTGTGGCCGCGTGGAACCGCGGTGACCACGGCCGGCCATGGCGAAAAGGTCACTCCCGGCGCCTCGGACGTACGGCAGATGAGCGTCGAGGCCTTCGACACCGCCCAGCCCGGCCGAGGCCGCGACGCCCGGCGGCCGGGCCACATCCCGTTGATCGGCTGGCGGGACGTGTTGTGGCGGGTGATCCGCGAGATCGGTCAGGACAAGCTGCCCACCGTCGCCGGCGGGGTGACCTTCTACGCCTTGCTGGCCATCTTCCCGGCCATCGCGGCCTTCGTGTCGGTCTATGGCCTGTTCGCCGATGTGGCGACCGTGCGCGAACAGCTGAACGAGATGAGCGGCGTCTTCCCGGCCAGCGTGGTCCAGATCGTCGGCGACCAGATGCTGCGTATCGCCGGCCAGCACGAGGGCAAGCTGACGGTGGCGCTGGTGATCAGCCTGCTGGTGTCGGTCTGGAGCGCCAACGCCGGAATGAAGGCGATGTTCGAGGGCCTCAACGTCGCCTACGACGAGGCCGAGACCCGACCCTTTTTCCGCCAGACGGCGCTCAGCTATGTCTGCACCTTCGGTGCGCTGCTGTTCCTGGCCAGCGTGGCTGGCCTGCTGGTCGCCCTGCCGGCCGCGATGGAAGCGGCGGGCCTGGATCTGCTGCTGGTCGTCTGGATCCCGCTGCGCTGGCTGTTCGTGCTGGCCCTGGCCGCCCTGGCCTTCACCCTGATCTATCGGATCGGGCCGTCGCGGGCGAAGGCGCGCTGGCGCTGGCTGACCTGGGGGGCGGTGGCGGCTTCGGTGATGTGGCTGGTCGGCTCGCTGATCTTCAGCTGGTACGTCGGCTCGATGTCTAACCTGGATGCGACCTATGGGCCGCTCGGCGCGGTGATCGCCTTCATGATGTGGGTGTGGTTCTCGGTGCTGACCATCCTGATCGGCGCCGAGCTGAACGCCGAGATCGAGCACCAGACGGCGCACGATTCGACGACCGGTCCGCCGGCCCCCATGGGCGAGCGGGGCGCGGCGATGGCCGACACCGTCGGCGAGGCGCTGAAACTGAGCGATGAGATCGCCGGCGGCGTCGGCGCGATCAAGGATGTTCTGAAGCGGGTCGGCCGCTAGAGGATTTCCTCCAGCGTGGGCGTATTCTCGTCGATGTATTTGCGGAACCCGGCCGCGCGTTCGGGATCGGCCGGACCGCCGATCCCTTTCTCCAGCAGGACGATCAGGTCCTCCACCACCGGCGTGTCGATCGGAACCTGCGCGACATAGGCCTCCAGCATGGCCCGGCCCCGCACCGGGTCCGCCGGCCCGCCTTCCCCCGCCACCAGCATTCGGGCCAGGGGGGGATACATGCCAAAAGAGCCCTCCTGCGCCGACAGCTTTTCATAGAGTTCGCGGGCCTTGGCCTTGCCTTCAGGAAGGCGCGCTTGCCAGCGGGCGTAGTCCAGGGTGGCCGCCGTGTCCCCTTCGGCCACCAGGGCATCTAGAATGGCCCTGGCACGGGGCGCGTCATGAAGTGCGGGGTCGGGGCCTTGCGCCAGGGTCATTGCCAGCGAGAAGCGCGAGTCCCGGTCACCGGCGGCCGCGCCGCGCTCGAGCCAGGCCAACGCCTCCGCCGGCCGGTCATGTCCCAAAAGGCGGGCGTAGGGGGATATCGCCCTGTGGTGGCCGGCGTCGGCGGCGCGCCGGTACCAGGCCATGGCGGCGCGGTTCTTGCGGGCGATCTCATAGGACAGGCCGACCTGCATCATCGCGGTCACGTCGCCCGCCTTTGCCCGACGAAGCGGCTCCTCGCACCCCCGCCAGCGATCGGCGTAGCAATAGCCCGGCACGCCGGTGGCGCATCCACCGATCAGCGGCAGCAACAGGGCAAGCCATAGCCCCCGCATGACGATCCATCCCGTTCCGGTTGCGTGGAGCCTAGCAACACTCGCGGCGTCTCGCCAACAGCCCTACAGGTCCTCCAGCGCCGCCAGCCGCGCCGCCTGATCCTCGGCGATCAGCGGGTTCACCACGTCGTCCAGGGCGTCGCCCGGCATGATCCGCTCCAGATTGTAGAGGGTCAGGTTGATCCGGTGGTCGGTCACCCGGCCTTGCGGGAAGTTGTAGGTGCGGATGCGTTCGGAGCGGTCGCCGCTGCCGACCTGGCTCTTACGGGCCTCGGAGCGGGCGTCGTCGAGGGCCTGGCGCTGCATGTCGTAGAGCCGAGCCTTGAGGTTCTTCATCGCCTTGCGGCGGTTCTCGTGCTGGCTCTTTTCAGAGGAGGTCACCACCACACCGGTCGGGATGTGGGTGATGCGCACGGCCGAGTCGGTCTTGTTGACGTGCTGGCCGCCCGCCCCGGACGAGCGGTATGTGTCGATCCGCAGGTCGCTCTCGTTGATCTCGATCTCCACGTCCTCGGCCTCGGGCAGCACCGCCACGGTGGCCGCGCTGGTGTGGATGCGGCCCTGGCTTTCGGTGGCCGGGACGCGCTGGACCCGGTGGACGCCGCTCTCGAACTTCAGCCGGCCGAAGACGCCGTCGCCGGTGACCGAGGCGATGATTTCCTTGTAGCCGCCCATCTCGCCTTCGGAGACGCTGTCGATCTCGACCCGCCAGCCGCGCAGCTGGGCGTAGCGGGCGTACATCCGGAACAGGTCGCCGGCGAACAGGGCCGCCTCGTCGCCGCCGGTGCCGGCGCGGATTTCCAGGATGGCGCTGGCGTTCTCGTCCTTGTCCTTGGGGGCCAGCATCAGGGCCAGCGCCTTTTCCTGTTCCGGCAGCTGCTTCTCCAGCGCCTCCAACTCGGCGCGTGCCAGCTCGCTGATGTCCGGGTCCGGGTCGGCGGCCATAGCCTCCAGCTCGGGCAGCTCGGCGCGCGCCTTCTCCAGGCCGGCCACGGCATCGGCCACGGGCTTCAGCTCTGCGTGTTCCTTCGACAGCTTGACGATCTCGGCGCCGTCGGTCGCGGCGCCCATGCGCGCTTCGACCTCATGGAAGCGGTCGAGCACCTGGTCGAGGCGGGCCTGGGGGAGACGCAAGGGGGTGACACTCCGATACGAAAGGGTCGCATCCTCTACTCTTCTCGCCCGCGCGGCGCCAATCCTCTTGCCAAAACACCGCTTCCGGGGTTTCGTTAACCATAGGTATCCGGGGGTATGGTGGGCATGGGTGCGATTTTGGCCATGGTGAGCCGGGGGACGAGGCCGTGAGCGACGCGCCCCGCTGTTCCCTCGACAGCCGCTATGAGCGCGAACCGGATGGGCATGAGGCCCATGCCGCCCCGGCCGCCGCGCCGGTCGCCTATTCCCCGCACCAGGCTGTGTCCGTCGGCCTGCCCGGCGCCGCCCCGACCGTCTTCACCACCCCGACCACGGTGACCAGCGGCGCCAATGTCGTGCCGGTCACCACGACCACCACCGTCGTTCCGGGCGCAGTGATCAGCCCCATCAGCACGCCCCCGATGGTGGTCATGCCCCAGCCGCTGATCGGCACGCCGATGGGCGGGATCACGGTGATCAACAACCCGCCGCCCGCCGGCAGCCCCTGTCCGATGTGCGGCAAGCCGCTGGGCGAGCCGGCGGCCGCCAAGCCCCACGACCACGGTCACCACGGCCCGCCGCCCTCGCCGCGCTTCAGCAAGGCCACGCCGGAGGTGTTCCGCGAGGGCTTCAAGCCGCTGTGGGACGCGGCGCAGTCGGAGAAGGCCGCCTTCGTGGTGGTCTCGGGCTGCAACAAGCTGCTCAGCGTGCTGCTCAAGGAGCTGGAGACCAAGGCCAAGTCCGAGAAGACCGAGGACGACAAGCCCAGGTCGTCGGGGGGCGGCTGGTCCTTCTTCGGAGGGCGGAAGGAAGAGAAGAAGCCCACCGCCGCCCAGCGGATCGATAAGCTGCAAAAGGCCGGTTACCTGCTGAAGAGCACCGCCGCGGCCGCCAAGGAATCGGGCATGGCCGATGTGCTGACCGAGAAGATCGACGCGGCCGCCGTCACCCACGAGATGGCCAAGCGCTACGTCCAGCTGCTGTGGCAGATCGCCGACCAGGGCTTTGAACAGCCCAGCTGGAGCCAGTCGGGCGAGTTTCCGAAGGCGGCTCCGCTGCCGGCGGATCCCCACGCGGCGCATGGGCATGCTCCGGCCCCGGCCGCGCACGCGGGCGGTGGGCATGCGCCGGCCGTGGCGGATCATCACTGACCCTGTCATCCCGGGAAGCGCGCAGCGCTTATTCGGGATCCAGGGGTGACGGAGCACAGACCGAAACGCGGCGTCCGATAGCCAGTTCATGCCCGCCTGGGTCCCGGCCCTCCGCGCTGCGCGCTCCGGCCGGGATGACTGAAATTAGCGGGATGGCGCCCCTACCGCTTCTCACCCTGCTCGGCGGCCGCCTGGGCTTTGTCCTCGGCCGCCGCGTCGGCCAGGTCGGCCTGGGCGTTGGCGGCGGTGTCCTTCACCGCGTCGGCGGCCTCGGCGCCGGCTTCCTTGATCGCCGCGCCGGCTTCCTTGACGTCCGGGTCGTTGGCGATGTCGCTGGCGGCTTCCTTGACCTCGGCTCCGGCGGCCTTGGCGCCTTCTTTCAGCTCGGCGCGGTCGGAGGCATCGCAGGCGGTGAGGGCAAGGGCGCCGACGGCGGCGAGGGCGAGAGCGATCGAGCGCATGGGCGGTCTCCTCAAGAATGTTCCAGGCGCTCAACGAGCTGTGATGACGCCGGTTCCCTTCCGTCCCGTGGCTTGAGCCGCTACAGGCTGGCGCCATGCGTCTCGCTTTCCTCGGCACCCCCGATTTCGCCGTCGTCAGCCTGGCCGCCCTCCTGGAGGCCGGCCATGAGATCGCCTGCGTCTACAGCCAGCCGCCGGCTCCGCGCGGCCGGGGCCAGGACCTGAAACCCTCGCCGGTGCACCAGTTCGCGCTGGACCACAGACTTGCGGTCCGCACGCCGAAGTCGATGAAGCCGGAGGAGGAAATCGCCGCCTTCGCCGCGCTCGACCTGGACGCGGCCGTGGTCGTCGCCTTCGGCCAGATCCTCAAGTCCGGCGTGCTGGAGGCCCCGCGCCTGGGCTGTTTCAACCTGCATGGCTCGCTGCTGCCGCGCTGGCGGGGCGCGGCGCCGATCCAGCGGGCGGTGATGGCCGGCGACGAGATCACCGGCGTCCAGGTCATGCGGATGAGCGAGGGTCTCGACGAGGGGGCGGTGATCGCCACGGCGACCACTCGCATCGGCCAGTACGACACCGCCGGCACGATCCACGACCGGCTGGCGCAGCTGGGCGCCCGGCTGCTGGTCGAGACCCTGCCGGCCATCCAGGCGGGAACCGCCGTCGAGACGCCGCAGGCCGAGGAGGGCGTCACCTACGCCCGCAAGATCACCCCGGCCGAGGCCCGCATCGACTGGACCCAACCGGCCGAGGAGGTCGATCGCCGCATCCGGGGCCTGTCGCCCTTTCCCGGGGCCTGGTTCGAGGCGCCGTCGAGTCGGGGTCCGGTGCGAGTGAAGGCGCTGATGTCGCGGGTCGAGGACGAGGCGGGCGCGCCCGGTGCGGCGCTGGACGATGGCCTGCTGATCGCCTGTGGCGAGGGCGCCGTGCGGCTGCTGGAGCTGCAGCGCGAGGGCAAGGGTCGCCAGCCGGCCGATGTCTTCCTGCGCGGTTTTCCCCTGCCGGCCGGCACGGCCTTGGCCTGATGCCCCGCTATCGCCTCACCATCGAGTATGACGGCAGCCCCTATCGCGGCTTCCAGGCCCAGGACGATCTGCCGAGCGTACAGGGTTCGATCGAGCGGGCGGTAAAGGCCTTCTGCGGCGAGGAACTGCGCATCCACGCAGCCGGCCGCACCGACACCGGGGTCCACGCCACGGGCCAGGTGATCCATATCGACCTGACCAAGGCCTGGCCGCCGACGACGGTGCGCAATGCGCTCAACGCCCACCTGGTCCCCGAGCCCATCGTGGTGCTCGATGCGGAGATCGCCCAAGAGGGCTGGCACGCCCGGTTCAGCGCCACCGAGCGCCGTTATCTCTACCGCATCCTCAACCGCGAGGCGCCGCCGGCCCTGGACCAGGGCCGGGTCTGGCATGTGAAGAAGCCGATCGATGCGGCGGCCATGCACGCCGCCGCCCAGGCTCTGGTCGGCCACCACGACTTCACGACGTTCCGCCACCTGCATTGCCAGGCCAAGTCGCCGATGAAGACGCTGGACCTGGCCGTCGTGCGACGCGAGAGCGACTATGTCCTGCTCGACTTCGCCAGCCGCAGCTTCCTCCATCGCCAGGTCCGCTCGATGACCGGCACCCTAGTAGAAGTCGGGGTCGGGCGGTGGACGGGGGAGGATGTGGTCAAGGCGCTGGAGGCGCGGGACCGCAGGGCGTGCGGCCCCGTGGCGCCGGCCGAGGGGCTGTACCTGACCGACGTCAGCTACTGACCGGGTCAGGCTTTCTCGTCGAATATCGACCGGCGGCTCTGCCGCGCGTGAAGTTCATCCGGAGAGTCGGGTGCGCGGTTCACGAGATCACCACGCACCCAATAGGCCCACGCCATGCAGCCCAGCCAGACCGGCCCAATCACGAACATCAACCAAGGCTGCCAGGACGGCGGCGAGAACCAGAGCAGCGGTCCGATCACCAGCAAGGCAATGGCGAGGATTGCCATCCGTGTGGCAGTGAAGCGGCCGTGAAGTCGGCGTACGCGCTCATCCATGGTGCGGATCGTGGATCACGACCCGCACCGGCGCAACCCTAGTCCAGCATGCTCGCCGGGATCTTGCCGCCGTTCTCGGCCAGCTTCTTCAGCACCGCCTTGTGGAGCCAGATGTTCATCGAGGCGCTGTCGGACTTGTCGCCGGTGTAGCCCAGCTCGTCGGCCAGGTCCTTGCGCTCCTGCAGGCTGCTCTCCATCCCGACCAGCTTCATCAGGTCGACGATCGAGGTGCGCCAGTTGAGCTTCTGGGGATTGTCCTTGGCCATGTCTTCGAGGACCGCCTCGATATCGACCGGCTGTTGCGGGGCGGGGGCGGCCTGGGCC
>NZ_JAAALA010000023.1 GCF_009905535.1 Caulobacter sp. SLTY
GGTGCTGATCGTCGGGGCCGGCGCGCCCAGCCCCCCGGCCCCGACGATCAGCACCTTCGCGGCCGCCAGCTTCTGCTGCCCCGGCCCGCCGATCTCGCGCAGCACCAGGTGGCGGGCATAGCGATCGACTTCTTCCGGGCTGAACGCCAACCTTGACCTCCTGACATGCCATGGCCACATCGCCCGCATGAGCAATTTCCCCGACTGGCACGGCACCACCATCCTCGCGGTGCGCAAGGACGGCAAGACCGTGATCGCCGGCGACGGACAGGTGTCGATGGGCGCCACCGTGGTCAAGGGCTCGGCGCGCAAGGTCCGCACCCTGGCCGGCGGCAAGGTGATCGCCGGGTTCGCCGGGGCCACGGCCGACGCCTTCACCCTGCTGGAGCGGCTGGAGGCCAAGCTGGAACAGTATCCCGACCAGCTGGCCCGCGCCTGTGTGGACCTGGCGAAGGACTGGCGCACCGACCGCTACCTTCGCCGGCTGGAAGCCATGCTGATCGTGGCCGACAAGACCGCCATCTACACCGTCACCGGGGTGGGCGACGTGCTGGAGCCGGACCTGGGCGTGGCCGCCATCGGCTCCGGCGGCTCCTACGCCCTGGCGGCGGCGCGGGCCCTGATCGACACCGACCAGGACGCTGAAGCCATCGCCCGAAAGGCCATGGCCATCGCCGCCGACATCTGTGTCTACACCAACGGCTCGCTGACCGTCGAAGTGCTGTGACCTATCGTTTCACCGCCCTGACGCCCGCCGACCTGCCGCTGCTGGATCGCTGGCTGAAGGCGCCGCATGTGCGCGAGTGGTGGGAAGACGACGAGGGGCTGGCCGAGGCTGAGGAAGCCTACGCCGACCCCGACACCTGGCAATACATCGTCCACCTGGGCGATCGGCCGATCGGCTACATCCAGGCCTATAATCCCCACGCCTGGCCCGGCCACCACTTTGGCGATCAGCCGCCGGGCGCTCGGGGCGTCGACCAGTACATCGGCGAGGCGGACCTGCTGAACCAGGGCCACGGCCCCGCCTTCATCCGCCAGTTCTGCGACCAGCTGATCGCCGCCGGCGCCCCGGTCGTCTGCACCGACCCCCACCCGGGCAACGCCCGCGCCATCCGCGCCTATGAGAAGGCCGGGTTCGCCACCTATGGCGGGCCGGTGGACACGGACTGGGGTCGCAGCCTGCTGATGGCGCGGCGGGGCTGATCGCCTTAGTCTTGCCGCCGTCACCCCGTGGATAGGCGCCATGATCCGTCCTCTGCTCTCGCTCGGCCTCGTCCTGCTCATCGCTCTTCCCGCCGGAGCGGCCCCCAAGAAGCCCAAGGCGCCGGCGCCCGTCACCCCCGCCCCGGTGATCGCCGCCGAGCGGGCCTTCGCCGCAGACGGGCTGAGCATGGGGATCAAGCAGAGCTTCCTGAAGCACATGGCCGATGACGCGATCGTCTTTCAGCCGGAGCCCGTGAACGCCCGCCAGGCCATCTCCGCCCAGCCCGACACCCCGGGGCCGAAGCTGGAGTGGTGGCCGATCTGGGCCGGCATCTCGGCCGGCGGGGACATGGGCTTTACCACCGGCCCCTATGCGGTGAACGGAACCCGGCGCGGCTTCTACTTCACGGTCTGGAAGAAGCAGGCCGACGGGAGCTGGAAGTGGCTCTACGACGGCGGCCCGGCCAGCAGCGCCAAGGAGGCCCCCGGCCCCGACTCCACCCCCGGCCTGCTTCCCGTCTCCAAGCTGTCGGCCGGGGACCCCGCCACCGCCTTCACCGGGGTCCAGGCCGCCGAGACGGCCCTGAACGAGGCCGCCGCCAGCGACGCCACGGCCGCCTACCAATCGGTGCTGGTCTGCGAGGCGCGGGTGCAGGGCTCGCCCAACGCCCCGGCCCAGGGCTGCGCCGCCTTCAAGGCCGAGCTGGCCACGCGTGGCAAGTTCATCGCCTTCAAGGCGCTGGGCGGCGAGGCCTCCCAGTCCGGGGACCTGGCCTGGACCTATGGCGAGGCCGACTGGGCCCATCTGGGCCAGAAGCGGCGGGGCTTCTATGTGAGGGTCTGGCAGTACCGGGCCGAGGGCTGGAAGCTGGTGTTCGACCAGATCGTCCCGGCTCCGCCCCGGACGCCGCAACTTCGCAAGGGGTGACCGGAGGGGTGACGCGGGGGCTCGCGGCGCCTATGTGCGTGCTTCGTGCTGACTACCAGGACCCTTAAGTGACCGAATTCTCTCCCCGCGAGATCGTTTCCGAACTGGACCGCTTCGTCGTCGGCCATGCCGAGGCCAAGCGGGCCGTGGCCATCGCTCTGCGCAACCGCTGGCGCCGCCGTCGGGCGCCGGAAGCCCTGCGCGACGAGATCACGCCCAAGAACATCCTGATGATCGGCCCCACGGGCGTGGGCAAGACCGAGATCGCCCGCCGCCTGGCCAAGCTCGCCCAGGCGCCCTTCCTGAAGGTCGAGGCCACCAAGTTCACCGAGGTCGGCTATGTCGGCCGCGACGTCGACCAGATCGTCCGCGACCTAGTGGAATCCGCCATCGGCATGGTCCGCGACAAGCGCCGCGCCGCCGTCAAGGCCAAGGCCGAGGCCGCCGCCGAGGAACGCATCCTCGACGCCCTGACCGGCCCCGGCAGCACGGCGGCCCGCGAAAGCTTCCGCAAGAAACTCCGCGCCGGTGAGCTCAACGACAAGGAGGTCGAGCTGCAGCTGGCAGATACCGCCAGCCCCTTCCAGGGCCTGGACATCCCCGGCATGCCGGGCGGCTCGGTCGGGATGCTCAATCTTGGCGACATGTTCGGCAAGGCCATGGGCGGCCGCACCCGCACCCACAAGACGACCGTGGCCGGCGCCTATGCCCCCCTCCTGGCCGAGGAAAGCGACAAACTGCTCGACCAGGAGGCTCTCACCCAGGAGGCGCTGGAGCTGGCCGAGAACCACGGGATCGTCTTCCTCGACGAGATCGACAAGGTGGCCAGCCGGTCGGACCGGGCCGGGGCCGACGTCTCCCGCGAGGGGGTGCAGCGCGACCTGCTGCCACTGATCGAGGGGACCACCGTCTCCACCAAGCATGGGCCGGTGAAGACCGACCACATCCTGTTCATCGCCTCCGGCGCCTTCCATGTCGCCAAGCCGTCGGACCTGCTGCCCGAGCTGCAGGGCCGGCTGCCGATCCGGGTGGAGCTGAAGGCCCTGTCCCGCGACGACTTCCGCCGGATCCTGACCGAGCCGGAGGCCAACCTGATCGTCCAGCAGAAGGCCCTGATCGCCACCGAGGGCGTCGACCTGACCTTCACCGACGAGGCCATCGACGCGATCGCCGACGCCGCCGTGGCGGTGAACGGCAGCGTCGAGAACATCGGCGCCCGCCGCTTGCAGACCGTGCTGGAAAAGGTGGTCGAGGAGATCAGCTTCACCGCCGGCGACACCAGCGCCACGGCCTTCACGGTCGACGAGGCCTACGTGAAGCAGAAGATCGGCGCCCTGGCGGCGGACACCGACCTCAGCCGGTTCATTCTTTAGGCGACGTAGCGAAGCTGGGCGTCGTCCCGCACGGCGCGCAGCCGGGTCAGCAGCCGCGTTGCAGTCTCCAAAGACAGGCGTCCCGGATCGAAAGCGCCCCGTCGGGCGATAGCCTCGGCGACCTTGGCGTCGACCATGCTGAGGGTGCGGGCGCACATGTCCCACTCGCGGAACAGCCGCCCGCTGGCCTGGGCGGCGCCCAGAAGCAGGACGGCCTCATGCCGGTGGTCTGCTTCGATGCGGGCCAGGGTGGCGCTGATCGCCTTGTGCGAGCCCTCCAGAGCCTGGAGGAACCATCCGTCGTGGCAGAACAGCATGCCGGAGATTCCGTCCGTCCGGTTATTGGCGATAGACTTGCGAATGATGCTGTCGATCGTCGGTTCGAACGCCCCAGGCGCCACCTGACTGCGGCTGTAGTAGACGAGGCGGAAGAGGCCGGACGGAACGCTGGACATGGAGGATCCCACACTGCGACTACCCGATTTGAGCATTCGATCGTAAGAATTCCCCTAATGCGCGGCAGCGAAGCTCAATATCGCTCCGCCCTGGCCCGGCGGATCGCCTCGCGCAGCGCGTGGCCCAGGGCCTCCCGCTCGGGCGGAGACAGCGCCTTGCCGACGCTGCGGCGCCGCCGCGACAGCCGCAGCCGGACCCGCACCTCATGCTCGCCGAGCGCTTCCATGTCGACGCTGGTGAAGGCGGTAGGAGAGGTCCAGACAGTGCGAACGACTCCGTCATGCTCCTCGATCACCTCCACCTGCTCGGCGCTGACCCGCAGCCGTTCTCGCCGCTCGGCCGCCCGGAAGCTGGCCTTGAGGGCGAAATAGACCAGCACCACGTCCAGCCCGAGAAACAACGGCGCCGGCCAAGCGCCGATGATGAAGAAGACGATGCTGATCATCGCGGCCGACACCGCCAGCGCGCCCAGCACGACCTTGAATCCCAAGGTTCCGAGCGAGCGGTTAGGGGCGATCACGGCGTCCATGTAGAGGGTGGCGGCCATGGCGCTAACCTAAGCCGAAACCCGCCACTTGCGAGTTGAACAAAAAGCGAACATTGTAACCTGAACCCTCGCCCCAACGCCATGTCGTCGCGCCCCGCCCTTTCCGTGCCCGCCGCCGCTTCGCCATGGCATAAGCGGCCGGTGAACGATTCCCTTCCCCCGCTCGACCAGGCCCGCGAGACCCTTCGCCGGGTGTTCGGCCATGCCGAGTTCCGGGGGCTGCAGGCGCGGGTGATCGAGGAGGTCCTGGCCGGCCGCAACGCCGTGGCCGTCCTGCCGACCGGCGGCGGCAAGAGCGTCTGCTACCAGATCCCGGCCCTGATCCTGCCGGGCCTGGGCCTGGTTGTCTCGCCGCTGATCGCCCTGATGAGCGACCAGGTCGCCTCCCTGCGTCAGGCGGGGGTGGCCGCCGCGCGGCTGGACTCCAACATCGCCGCCTTCGAACGGCAGGAGATATGGGAGGCGATCGACCGGGGCGAGCTGGACCTGCTCTACATCTCACCCGAAGGCCTGTCGTCGAACGGCATGCTCGACCGCCTGGCCCGGCTGAAGCTGGCGGTGATCGCCATCGATGAGGCCCACTGCGTCAGCCAATGGGGGCATGACTTCCGGCCCGACTACCGGATGCTGGGCCGGCTGGCCGAACGCTTCCCGGGCGTGCCGCGCATCGCGGTCACCGCCACCGCCGACGCCCGGACGCGGGAAGACATCCGCACCGAACTGCGGCTTGAGGACGCCGCCGAGTTCGTCGACAGCTTCGCCCGCCCCGAACTGGCGCTGAACGCCGAACGCAAGGTCGGCTCCGGCCACAAGCGCGTCCTGGAACTGGTTGCCCAGCGGCCCGGCAAGTCGGGCGTGGTCTATGTCGGCAGCCGCGACAAGGCCGATGAGTTGGCTGAGAAGCTGCGCGAGGCGGGTGCGCCGGCCATCGCCTATCACGCGGGGCTGGAAAAGGAGCTGCGCAATCGGCGGCTCGAACAGTTCCTCGAGGCCGACGCGGCGGTGATGGTGGCCACCATCGCCTTCGGCATGGGTGTGGACAAGCCGGACGTTCGCTATGTGATCCACGCCGACCCGCCCGGCAGCATCGAGGCCTATTGGCAGGAGATCGGCCGGGCCGGGCGTGACGGCCAGCCGGCCGACGGCATCACCCTCTATTCCAGCGCCGACATGGCCTGGGCCTTCCGGCGCCTCGACGGCCGCGACATGGCCGCCGAGGTCAAGCAGGTGCAGGCCCGCAAGATCCGCCAGCTCTACGCCATGCTGGAAGGCACCGCCTGCCGGGCGGCGGCCGTGCGGCGCTATTTCGGCGAGGAGCGGGTCGAGCGCTGCGGCCAATGCGACCTGTGTCTCGCGCCGCCGGACAGCATCGACGTCAGCCAGTCGGCCTCCAAGGCCCTGGCGGCCACCCACCGGCTGGGCGGCCGGTTCGGACGCGGACGGCTGGTCGATCACCTGCTGGGCAAGACCAAGGATGTCTCCGATTTCGAGGCCGGGCTGTCCACCTGGGGCATCGGCACGGAGCTCAGCCAGCACGCCTGGCGCGACCTGATCGACCAGCTGCTGTTCGAGGGGCTGCTCAAGGAAGACCCCAACGATGGGCGTCCGCTGATCGGGCTGGGCGACATCGACGGGGTGCGGGCGGTGTGGAAGTCCGAGCGGTCGGTGCTGATCCGCAAGGATTCCACGCGGGTGGCGGCGGCCGGGAAGACCCGGACGAGCAAGGGGCGCAAGGATGTGCTGGCGACGCTATCGCGCGATCAGTCGGTCGTCTTCGAGCGACTGCGCACCTGGCGCAAGGAGGAGGCGCAGCGACAGCACGTGCCGCCTTACGTGATCTTCCACGACGCGACGCTGGCGGAGATTGCGGTGCGTAGGCCGAGCACGCTCCCGGCGCTCGCGGCAGTCAGCGGCGTCGGCGAAGGCAAGCTGGAGCGCTATGGTCAGCCGGTGCTCGATGTTGTCGCCGGTCGCGCAGACGCACTGCCCGAAGCGGCGGCCCGCGCCCGGGTCCTTCGCAGGTCCATGAGTTCACCGGAAGCGCTGCTCTGGACCGGGCTGCGGTCGCGCCAGCTGGATGGGCTGAAGTTCGGCCGCCAGCACCCGATGGGAATCTACGTGCTCGACTTCTACTGTCCTGAGGTGAAGTTGGCGGTTGAGGTCGACGGCATCGGCCACAGCCACGGCCAGCGCCCTGAGGCAGACCGCCGTCGGGACGCTTGGTTCGAAGAACAGGGCATCCGGACGCTCCGCATCCCCGCACAGGACGTCTTCGACGACATGTCCGAGGTGCTGCACCAAATCTACGTCGCCGCCCGAGGCTGACGCCGGGCTTGGCGCTCTTCGCTCTCCGCCCCCGAGAGGGGGCGGAGGACGGTTCGGAGCATGAGCGACGGACCAGGAGGCGGGGCAGCGCCGGCGGTCAGTGATTAGCGGTCCACCGGCGGTGGGAACCCCCTCGGTTTGGCTCGCTTGCAGCGCTCGCCAAAGCCACTCCCCCATCTTCGATGGGGGAGAGCGAAGGTCTCAGGCCATCAGCGGAGCCTAAACGTCCACCTCGGCATCCAGCGCGTTCGCCTGGATGAACTCCCGGCGTGGCTCGACTAGGTCGCCCATCAGCCGGCTGAACATGTCGTCCGCATCGTCCGCGTGGTTGATCTTCACCTGCAGCAGGGTGCGGGCCTCGGAGTCCAGGGTGGTCTCCCACAGCTGGTCGGGGTTCATCTCGCCCAGGCCCTTGTAGCGCTGGATGGTCAGGCCGCGGCGGCCGGCGTCCATCACCGCGTTCATCAGGTCACGCGGGCCGCGCACCGTGGTGGTGCGGTCCTTGCGCCGGAAGGTGGCGGGGGCGGCGAAGGTTTCGGCCAGGGCCGCCGCGCGTTCGGCCAGTCGGCGGGCGTCCGCGGCGTGCAGGGTCTGGTCGTCGAGGACGATGGTCTCGGAGACGCCGCGCTTGACCCGCTTGAAGGTAAAGCCGCCGCCCACGGCCGGCTCGCCGGCCCAGGGGCCGTCGCCTTCCTCGGCGTAGAGGTCCAGCCGGGCGGCGGCGGAGGCCACGTCTGGGGTCTCGCCGAACAGGCCGGCCAGCGCCGCCTGTTCGATGGCGAAGGCCGGGGCACGGGCCGACAGGCGCTCGACGTTGGCCTTCGCCTGGCGGGCGGTCTGGACCAGGGCCAGAAGGTCGGCGCCGGTCATCCGCTCGCCGTTCGACAGATCGAGCTCGGCCCCGTCGACGCCCTCGTCGATCAGGAAGACCTCCATCTCCGCATCGTCCTTCAGGTAGCGCGAGGAGCGACCCTTGGCGGCTTTGTAGAGCGGCGGCTGGGCGATGTAGAGGTAGCCGCGCTCGATCACCTGCGGCATCTGCCGATAGAAGAAGGTCAGCAGCAGGGTGCGGATGTGCGCCCCGTCCACGTCGGCGTCGGTCATGATCACGATGCGATGGTAGCGCATCTTCTCGATGTCGAAGTCGTCGCGGCCGATGCCGGCGCCCAAGGCCGTGATCAGGGTGCCGACCTGGTCCGAGCTGAGCATCCGGTCGAACCGGGCCCGCTCGACATTGAGGATCTTGCCGCGCAGGGGCAGCACCGCCTGGTTCTCGCGGTTGCGGGCCTGTTTGGCCGAGCCGCCGGCGCTGTCGCCCTCGACCAGGAACAGTTCGGACTTGGCCGGGTCCCGCTCCTGGCAGTCGGCCAGCTTGCCGGGCAGACTGGTGATGTCGAGCGCGCTCTTGCGGCGGGTCAGCTCGCGGGCCTTGCGGGCGGCTTCGCGGGCGGCGGCGGCCTCGACGATCTTGCCGACCAGGATCTTGGCCTCGTTGGGGTGCTCCTCGAACCAGGTCGACAGCCCCTCCTGCACCAGGCCCTCGACGGCCGGCCGCACTTCGGACGAGACCAGCTTGTCCTTGGTCTGGCTGGAGAATTTCGGGTCCGGCACCTTGACCGACAGCACGCAGGTCAGCCCCTCGCGGGCATCCTCGCCGGTGACCGAGACCTTCTCCTTCTTGGCCATGCCGGAGCTCTCGATGTAGGCCCCGACCACCCGGGTCAGCGCCGCCCGGAAGGCGGCCAGGTGGGTGCCCCCATCCCGCTGCGGGATGTTGTTGGTGAAGCACAGCATCTGCTCGTGGTAGCTGTCGTTCCACCACAGGGCGAGGTCCAGCTGGACCTTCTCGCGCTGCCCCCGGATCACCATCGGCGTCTTGACCAGCGGGGCCTTGGCCTTGTCGAGGTGGCGCACGAAGGCCTCGATGCCGCCCTCGTAGTGCATGATCTCTTCGTAGGGCTCGGCGTCGCGCAGGTCGCGGAAATAGATGGTCACGCCGCTGTTGAGGAAGGCCAGCTCACGCAGCCGGTGTTCCAGCGTCTTGCGGTCGAAATTGATGTGGCTGAAGGTCGAGAGCGACGGGAAGAAGGTGACGATCGTGCCGGTCAGCGGCTCGCCGTTCTCCCGCTTGGGGCTGTCGCCCGTAACGGCCAGCGAGGTCACCGCATCGCCGCGCTCGAAGCGCATCTCATGCTGCTTGCCGTTCCGGTGGATCTTCAGCAGCAGGTAGTCGCTCAGCGCGTTGACCACCGAGACGCCGACCCCGTGCAGGCCGCCGGAGACCTTGTAGCTGTTCTGGTCGAATTTCCCGCCGGCGTGCAGCTGGGTCATGATGACCTCGGCCGCGCTGACGCCTTCGCCCTCGTGGATGTCCACGGGGATGCCGCGGCCATCGTCACTGACCGTCGCCGAACCATCGGCGTTGAGGATCACCTCGACGCGGGTCGCCCAGCCGGCCAGGGCCTCGTCGATGGCGTTGTCGACCACCTCATAGACCATGTGGTGCAGGCCCGAGCCGTCGTCGGTGTCCCCGATGTACATGCCCGGCCGCTTGCGCACAGCGTCCAGGCCCTTGAGAACCTTGATGGAATCGGAGCCGTAGGCGGCGGCGCCTTCCTCGGCGGTCTGTTGCGACAGGGGGGTCTTGTCCGGGTTGGCTTCCGGAACGTCGCCAGCAGTTTCGTCGGTCATTCAATCATCCAGAACGGTCAGGCCGGTGGGCTCCACACGGACACCCAGGGCCTGGCCCTTGAAAGGTTCGAAGAGCGAAGCGTCGGTCCCGGTCAGGAAGACCTGGAGCCCCAGCGCCGCGATTTCATCCGCCAGGGCGGCCCGTCGAAACGGGTCCAGGTGGGCGGCGACTTCGTCCAGCAACAATATAGGATTCGGCGCGGAAATTGCAGCGCTTAATCGCGCCGCCTGGGCCAAAACCAGGTTCAGAATCAAGGCTTTCTGCTCCCCGGTGGAGCATTCCGCGGCCGGACGATCCTTTTCGGCGTGGACCACCGCCAGATCGCCCCGATGCGGGCCCGTCAGGCCCCGTCCGGCGGAGGCGTCCCGCGGCCTTGACGCCGCGAGGGCGGGCCCAAGGCGAGCCGCGATCTCGGCCTCCCCCACCCCTTGTCCGGCCAGGGTTTCCCACTCGCCGGTCAGGGCCAGCCGGGCTCGCGGGAAGGGCCGGTCGGTGCGGGAATCGATCTCCGACTGAAGGGCGGCAAGGGTTCGCGCCCGCGCGGCGGCCAGGGCGGCGCCATGCTCGGCCATCCGCGCCTCCAACGCTGTCACCCAGACTGGATCAGGCGCCGCCCCCTCGTCGGTCAGCAGACGCATCCGCTCACGCAGGGCCTTGTCGTAGGCTGTTGCATGGGCGGCGTGCAGGGGCTCGGCAGCGAACACCAGCCGGTCGAAGAAACGGCGCCGGTCGCCCGCCGCCTCCAGGAACAATCTGTCCTGCGCCGGGGTCAGCCAGACGGGCCGGATATGGTCGGTCAGCCGGCCGGGCGGCACGCTGGTTCCCTCGACCCGGGTCAGCCGCCGCGACGAGCCCGGACTGTCGGTGCCGGTGCCCAGCTGCGTTTCGTCCTCGCCGTCGGAGACTTTCGCCGCCACCGCCCAGGCGCGCCCGACCGCCTCCCCCGGCATCCGCCGACCGACCTCGGCCAGCGACACCCCGCGCAGCCCCTTGCCCGGCGACAGCAGGGAGATGGCCTCCAGCAGGTTGGTCTTCCCCGCCCCATTCGGCCCGGCCAGCCACACCGACCGGCCACGCGGCTCCAGACTCCCCAGCTCATAGGAGCGGAAGTTGGTCAGGGTGAGGGAGGCGAGGGCGGAGGTGGGCAAGGCGGTCCGGCAACGTTACCGGCCGTCTTTAGGCCAGTTCGGCTAGCGGCGCACGGCGTTCCAGTTGAACAGGAAGCTGCGGTGCTCCGCCCAGGTCTGGCCGACCGCCTTGTCGCCGACCAGGCAGACGCTGCTGTGATAGGGCCCCGCGCCGTCGGTGGTGCGGAAGCTGGCGCAGGTGCGGCCGCGATCGGTCTTCCACCGGCCGGCCAGGATTTCGCTGTCGTAGAAGCTGCCCGTGACCGTGCCGTCGGCCTTGAGGGTCAGGGTCATGGGCTTGGTGTAGGGCTCGTCCGGCTTGCCGGAGAGGTCGACGGTCCATTCCCCGGCAAGGGCGGGCTCGGCAGTCAGGGCAAGGGCAAGGAAAAGGGCGATCATCGGCGGCTCCCGGGCGTTGACCGGGAACTGGAGCGAAAGGGCCGCCGGACAAGGCCGGGCGGCTCAGCTCACGAAGGGCGGGTGGCTGCCCCATCTTCCGCTCATCCCCGCGAAGGCTGGGGTGAGCGGAATTTTGTGGGCGTTTAGACCCGCAGCGGCATCAGGACGTACTTCACGCCCGCGTCGGTCGGGTCCAGCACCAGCGTCGGGCTGGCCGGATCGGCAAACCGGAACTCCGCCGTCTCGCCGTTGATCTGCCCCGCCACATCCAGCAGGTACCGCGCATTGAAGCCGATTTCGAAGGGCTCGCCGTCGTAATCGATCTCCAGCTCCTCGACGCCCTGGCCGGCCTCCATGTTGCGCACGGTCAGGGTCATGCGGCCGGTTTCAATAGCAAGCTTCACCGAGCGGCTCTTCTCGGCCGAGATGGTCGCCACCCGGTCCACCGCCTTGGCGAACAGCTCGGCGTCGACGGTCATCACCCGCTGGTTGTCGCGCGGGATCACCCGCAGATAGTCGGGGAACGACCCGTCGATCACCTTGCTGGTCAGGGCCGAGGCGCCGGCGAACTCGAACCGCACCTTCTGGGGGCTGACCTGGAAGCCGACCGATTCGCCGGCGTCTTCCAGCAGGCGGCGGGCCTCGTTGATGGTCTTGCGCGGGATGATCACCCCTGGCTGGCCGGCCGAGCCTTCCGGCGCCGGCATCTCGGCCAGGGCCAGGCGGTGGCCGTCGGTCGCCACGGCGCGAAGCTTGGCCTCGCCCCCGTCCATCACGGTGTGGACGTACAGGCCGTTCAGGTAATAGCGGGTCTCTTCGGTCGAGATGGCGAACCGGGTCTTGTCGATCAGCCGGATCAGGTCATTGGCGTCGACCTGGATATGCGCCGACAGGCCGTCGGCGCTCATCACCGGGAAGTCCCCGGCCGGCAGCACCGGCAGGTTGAAGCGCGAACGCCCGGCCGAAATCTGCAGGCGCGGGTCCTCGCCCGAATAGGTCAGGGAGACGTCGGCGCCTTCCGGCAGCTTGCGGACGATCTCGTACAGGGTATGGGCCGGGGCGGTGATCTGGCCCGGCTGATCGACGTGGGCGGCGGCCTCATCGACGATCTCCATGTCCAGGTCGGTGGCCGAGAAGCTGACCTGCTCGCGGTCGGCCGACAGCAGCACATTCGACAGGATCGGGATCGTATTGCGCCGCTCGACGACGCTCTGAACGTGGCCCAGGGCCTTCAGCAGCGCGGCCCGCTCGATGGTCAGCTTCATGTCTTGTCCGGCGTCACGGGCGATTCGGAAACAATCCCCCGAGCCGCCATCATAAGGTGACCGCCAACATTAGAGGAAACGGCGCGCCGGGGAAGAGGGGCGGAGCCTGTGGAGGCGTCAGACTTGCGGTTTCAGGCCGCCGCGGGCGCCCTCGGCACAAGGCGCACATTTCGCCGGCGGCTTTCGGTCGATTGCGGTTTTCGGTGCCTGAGCGGTCGCGAAGGCCAAGAGGGCTGAGACGGCCACCAGCAGCGAAACAATCGCCACAGGCGGCGCCCAGATCGGCCAAAACCATTTCTCGTGCAGATACACCGCCTTTGGCGCAATCCGGATGTGACGCACGACCAGCGACAGGTACCGATTGTACAGCTTCGCCAGGGCGTCCATGGCCAGACCGCTGTAAAGGACCTCCTTGCCGTCCCCGGCGGGGAGATAGATCACGGTCATCCGATCCCGCTCGGCTCCCTCACCCCAACCGTGGGCGACTGTGGTCAAGGCCGTGAGAGCGACGGTCGGCCGAGGCTCTTCACGAATCTCTTGAGTGAACAGGAAAGGGGCATGGGTAACGATAATCGCTTGGGAGTTGGTCGACCGACACCAGACGCGGATCAGGTCAATCATGCGGGCGGCGACACTAACAGAAAAATGCAGCTCGGGCTCATCGATGAGCAGGCACGACCCAGGGGGCGCTACGGAAAACAGCATGGTCAGCAGAAAAAGTGCCTGATTCTCGCCAGAACTTAGGAAGGTTCTGTCCTGTGTCCCAATCTTAACTTCCCAGCCAGTGCTCCCATAGACTAGGTGCAATTTGCGATCTCTGATCTCGTCGTTATGTAAGGCGTCATCCCTGAGCCGCTTCGCGACACTCGGGAAAAGATAGTCCCATTGAGGTTTGATAGCGTTCGGCGCTCCACCCTCTTGCACATAGTTGATAAGCAGCCTTGGACCTGCCTCTGGCAGTCCGACCGGGCCGCGGCGCGCCTGACTGTCGAAATTCAGGGCCTGAAGGCGGGCGATTAGGACTCGGGTCAGGCTGTCGGAGAAGTCCTTGGGGCTTTCACGGATGTCGAGGCCCGTTCCCCAGTCGTACATGTCGGTATTGATGTAGGAGACCACCCCCGGCGCCGTCGGCGTGGAAAATTTGGTCATACGGCAATGGGTCCGGGGGGTCCGACACCACTCGTCAGCCTCGCCGGCTCGATGCTCCCGCAGTCGACCAGCGGCCTCCAATTCCCGGAGGCCCATTAGTTCCGGCCGGTTCCAAGCGAGCAGCGCCGCCACCGCCGCAAGGCCGTTCTCCGCCGGATCCAAAACAACACGCCAGTCCGCTCTCAAGCGCGCGTCGCTGGTCAGCGCCTCTTTGAGGCTTGCGGCCTCCGTGTCTTTGATGAACTGGAGGCGCACCCGGTAGGGTCGGAGCGGGTCCGCCACAGCTTCACCTTCGCCCGAGAACGGTGCCGGCTTCGCATGGTCATCCCCCCGACCCGACCTCACTGCGGCGAGCCAGCCGCGGATAGCCTCGATCTTATCCTCGGCAAAATGCCGATGCGAGATCGGCGCATCCATCAGCGCCGTCCGGGCCGCGCTCAGCATCGTCGAGTTTTCCGCAACAAGTTGCTCCAGCCAGTTCACCTCGCGCTCGGAAACCAGCAGAGTGACGTCCGCGTCTACGGGCTGGCCTAAGGACAGGGTGTCTTGTCGCAGGATCGGCAGGTGCCCGACCAACGATAGGGCTTCGAGAATTTGGGTCTTCCCAACACCGTTATCACCCCGCAGAAGATTGACGCCGTCCCCAAAGGCGATCGGGTCGGGATCGGCGAAGTCCTCGACCTCTGCGCCCCGCAGCGTTTCTAGGATCATTTGCGCGTCACCAATGATTCAGCCGACAGCCCCTTGAGGCTGGTGGCCAAGAGCGTGGCCACGACTACGAGTACCTCCAAGATCAGACAGATGATCGAAATCGTTTCCTTGTGATCTGCGGGCGAGGTCAGCACCGCAGCGGTCTTGACAACAGCGACGGCGATAGAAAACGCCACGAAGACGGAGAGGTGTCGCGAGATTTCCTTGTGCTCTTCGAAATCCTCAGGAATATAATTTCTGACCCTGCCGTAAATCTTACTCGTGTATATCTCCATCCATAGGAGGCACAACAAGGATAAGACAAGACTGAAATTCCCGACACCAAACAGTGCGGACTTCACGATTCCCACTGTTGTGTCCGCATATTCGGAGCTGCCGAGATAAGAGAAGATCTCTATGTGGCCAGCAATAAGCACGGTTATCTGGCCGTATGTGTATATAAGGAAAAACTTTACGAAAGCTGTCGGTACAACAGGACCAATCTTGCTGAGATTCTCTTCCAGAAACAAACCCATCGTCAGTGTCAGAAGGCCAGAGCAGAGGCCAATCTTGATCGGTCCCGCGATGTATCTCCAGCTGAACGGCTTGTCGCAGGCGAGGGCGCGCGGGTCGCAAATGTTCAGCCCGACATGCACGAAGATGTAGATCGCCACGTACAGCCAAAAAATCAGAAAAACCGGTGCTGTCAACGAGCGCTTCACGACCCGAGTCGCGATATCGAAGAGGGCCACGGCGGTAGCCTGCCCGGCAGTCCCTGCCGTCTCAACCATTCCAGTTCCCCCCAGGACCGGCGAATACAATCTAACATAGAGAACGACGTTCATCATCTCGATGCAAGCGGGAATTTGTGCAAGGTTAGCCTCGGGGCCGGCCGCGAGGATGGGTTTGGATTATCTGTTTGCTTGCATTTTGATGGGCGCTGGCATCGCTATCGATGTCGTCTTGGCGACACTGGCGCGCGTCCGAATCCTAGGCCTGAACAGACCGGGCTTGTCCTGGCTGTGGAAGATTACATTCACCCACATTCTGTTCCCCGTGGTCGGTTACTATACAGCGATCTATCTGGTGCATCTGGGGCCCTGGATGACGCCCGTGGTCGGCGTCTTGGCAGCGGGCCTGCTAGGCTGGCACCTGACCTCTTTAGTACGGGACATCCTAGTCGACAGTCGATCGGACGAGCCTTCCAACGAAGCAGGCTCAACCACGAGTTGGGGCCTAGTGCTCGCGGTAAGTTGGGATGCCCTATTCTCCGGTCCCGCCAAATCAGCGCAAGCCATCGGCTGGACCGAAGCTCAAATTCTCTGGTCCTTTCCAATCGCTGGCCTGGTCGTGAGCGTCGGCGGTGGGCTCGCGCTGGCGGCGGCCGAGTTGCTGCGCAGGGGCCTCGATCCCCGCCGCGTCGCGCTTTCCCCGCCCGTGATGCGAGCCCAGGCCCTGGCCCTGTTGCTGGAGGTCGGGATATTCGCCTACTTCATGCTACTGGCGTTGATCAGGCTGACGCTCGGGTTTGAACCAGCCGTCCTAACATCGGCCGTCGGCGCATGTCTTATCGCCGCTGCAACAGGCATCACCCTGTGGAGGCCGATCCAATCGGCGGTGGCCAACCGGTTTTTGTAGCCCTCAGGCCTTGGTGTCCAACGCCTCGCCGGTGTGATCATCGCCGGCCGCGTAGGGATTGCCCCCCGCCGTCGCTTCCGGCGCGCCGACACCCGAGCCCTTGGCCGCCACCACAACCATGGCCGGCCGCACCAGCCGGCCGAACAGGGAATAGCCCGACTGCAGGGTCTTGATCACCGCCCCGGCGGCGACCTCGTCGGACATCTGCTCCATCATCGCCTGATGCAGGTTGGGGTCGAACTTCTCGCCGGCGGCCGGCGCCACCTTCTTCAGCCCGTTGCGCTCGAAGGCTTCCAGCAGCTTCTTCTCGGTCATCTCGACGCCGACCACGAAGTTTTTCACCGCCTGGTCCGTCACGTCCTTGGGGGCATAGGCCGTGGCTTGGCCGAGGTTGTCGGCGGCCTCCAGCAGGTCGCGGGCGAACTTGGTGATGGCGAAGGCGCGGGCGTCGTTCATCTCCCGCTCGGCCCGGCGCCGGGTGTTTTCGGCCTCGGCGGCAAAGCGCAGGGCCTGGTCCTTCAGCGCGGCCACCTCGGCGCGGAGGGCCTCGATCTCACTGTCGGCCTCGGTGAAGTCCAGGGCTTCGTCCTCGGCCTCGTGGTCATAGCCATTCGAAGTCGTGTCGTCACTCATACCGGTCTCATCCGTCCATCATCTGGCCCAGGACCCGGGCGGTATAGTCCACCAACGGGATCACGCGGGCATAGTTCAACCGCGCCGGGCCGATCACCCCGATCGCGCCCAGCACCTTCTGCCGGCCCGACATATAGGGAGCCGCGATCACAGCGGAACCCGAAAGTGAAAAGAGGCGCGTCTCCGCGCCGATGAAGATCCGCACCCCCTCGGCTTCCTTGACCCCGTCGAGCAGGCCGATCAGCTGTTCCTTCTGCTCCAGGTCCTCGAACAGGCGCCGCACCCGCTCCAGGTCTTCGGCCGCCGCTCCCTCGATCAGGTTGGCCTGGCCCCGCACGATCAGGGCCCGGGCGTCCTCCGTCCCGCCGCCCCAGGCGGCCAGCCCGTCCTCGACCAGGCGGGAGGCGACACTGTCCAGTTCGCGGCGGGCCAGGTCCAGCTCGGCCCGCATCTCGCCCCGCGCCTCGCCCAGGGTCCGACCCTGCAGCCGCGCGCCCAGAAAGTTCGAGGCCTCGTTCAGGGCTGAAGGGGTGATGCCGGGGGCCAGCCGCATGATGCGGTTCTCGACCGCCCCGTCCTCCAGCACGATGACCACCAGCGCCCGGTCGGGCCCCAGCGCCACGAACTCCACATGCTTGACCCCGGCCTCGCGGGCCGGGGTGACCACCACCCCCGCCCCCCCGGCCAGGCCGGAGAGGATAGCGCTGGCCTCCTGCAGGGCCTGGTCCATCGACTGGCCCCGGCTTTTCAGCCGACCCTCGATGGCGTTGCGCTCGGCCTCGCCCACATCCCCCACCTCCAGCAGCCCGTCGACGAACAATCGCAACCCCGCATGGGTCGGCATACGCCCGGCGCTAACATGCGGACTGTTCAGCAGCCCCAGCTGCGCCAGGTCCTGCATGGTGTTGCGGATCGAGGCCGGCGACAGATGCACCCCGCCCTTGGAGATGGTGCGAGAACCCACCGGCTCCCCGGTTTCCAGATAGCTTTCCACAACCCGCCGGAAGATATCGCGCGCCCGCCCGTCGAGGTCCGACAGGCTGGGGGTCTGCGAAAGGCCGGAATTCGGGAAAGGCGGGATCAGAGGGCTCATCTCATCCTGTGGACGCGGGGACCGGCATCTAGGATAAGCGCGCGACCCTTCCAGACAAGAGACCGTCATGCGCCCGTCCCAACGCGTACCCGACCAGCTTCGCGCCGTCACCCTCGAGACCGGCGTCAACCGCTATGCGGAGGGCAGCTGCCTGGTCACTTTCGGCCATACCAAGGTGCTGGTCACCGCCAGCGTCGAGACCGGCGTGCCCGGCTGGATGCGCGGCAAGGGCGCCGGCTGGGTCACCGCCGAGTACGGAATGTTGCCTAGAGCCACCCACACCCGCGGCCGCCGCGAGGCCGCGCAGGGCAAGCAGTCGGGCCGCACCCAGGAGATTCAGCGCCTGATCGGCCGCTCCCTGCGCGCCGTGGTCGACATGAAGGCCCTGGGCGAACGCCAGATCGTCCTCGACTGCGACGTGGTCCAGGCCGACGGCGGCACCCGCACGGCCGCCATCACCGGCGCCTGGGTGGCCCTGCGGCTGGCGACCAAATACCTGCTGGACGAAGGGGTGCTCACCACCGACCCGATCCTCGACCAGGTAGCGGCGGTGTCCTGCGGCGTGTTCGACGGCGTGCCCGTCCTCGACCTCGACTACGAGGAAGACTCCAACGCCGAGGCCGACAGCAACTTCGTCCTCACCGGAAACGGCGACATCGTCGAGATCCAGGCCACCGGCGAGAAGCGGGGTTTTACCCGGGGAGAATTCGAGGCGCTGTTCGGCCTGGCCGAGAAGGGCATCGGCGAGCTGTTCGCGATGCAGCGGGCGGCGGTGGGCCTCTGATCCACGCCTTTCGCCACCCACAACCCGTTATCCTAGGCCCTGTGCCTAGGATCCATTTTTCCGCTCACACGGACGGCAGGGTGGAGGCGCGGCCGCGCCTCCAGGGCAGGCATTCGCGGCGGCTGAACCATGGATCCTAGGCACAAGGCCTAGGATGACGGGAAATGAGGAACGAGCAGCGCCCTCACGCCCCTCCGTACGAATCCTCATCATCCGCATAGTCGCTCGGCCCCGGCTCGAACGACAGGATATCCCCCGGCTGGCAGCCCAGTTCGCGGCACAACGCATCCAGGGTCGAAAACCGGATCGCCCGGGCCTTGCCGGTCTTCAGGATCGACAGGTTGGCGATGGTCACGCCGACGCGATCGGCCAGTTCGGTGAGCGACATGCGCTGCTCCAGCAGCACGCGGTCGAGGCGGACGAGGATGGCCATGCTTTAAGGTCTCCTCAGATCGTCAGTTCGGCTTCGCGGCGCAGCCGGGCGCCTTCGCGGAAGACCTCGGCCAGCACGAAGACGACCATCACCGAGAACCAGGTGGTCAGGTTGAGGGCGCCGTTGCCCCGGTCGACGTCCGGAAACAGCATGGCGGTGGCGCCCCAGAACACCCAGCGGCCCAGTTCCAGCCCCGCCAGGGCCAGGCCGATGAACCGCAGCCGACCGACATTGTCGGGATGGAAGGGATCGCCCGCCGTCAGGGTCTGGAAGATGCGGCGCAGGTTGCCGACGATCAGCAGCACCCCGCCCATGTACAGCGCCCCGGCGAACAGGGCGGCGGCCATCATCGGGCCGATCCTGCCCGGATCTTCACCGATGTCGGTGCGGAATTGAATTTGCTCGATGAGCTCGGTGTTGAAACTGAGCAGCAGCGCGGCGAGCCCCGCCAGCGCCAAGATGCCGATCAACACCCAAAGGGCGAACCAGGTGACGTCGAGGATGATCTTCAGGAAGCTCGAAACCGAGCCGGGTCCTAGGGTTCTCATGACGGTCAGCGCCCGAAAGTCGTTATCTGCCCAGCGCCGCTAAAGGCGCCCGCCGGTCCCGGTTCCCACGGAACTTCCCGGCGGGCAAGCCTTGCCAGGCGGCCTCACGAACAGTCCGCCACTTAGACGGACTGGGCGACGAAGGCGTAGGCGGCCAGCGGCATGACAACCACGAAGGCGGTGTAGACCATGGCCACGGCCAGGCGATCGACGACCGAAGTCACTTTTCCGAAGGTCATTTTGGTAGTCCCTCTCTTTCAGATTTCGCCCGTCCCCTTGGGGATCAGGCCCGGACCGCGCTGCGCCGTCCGTGAGGAGAGGGATAGGGCCGCATCGCTTTTCGATCAAATTACATATCGTTTAACGATATTAAACTCGTGTAACTTAGTTACCGGCTCTTAATGCCGGCGCCGGCGCATTCGCCTCGCCCATCAGGCGTTGCGCCCTTCGCGCCGGGCCGTTCCTGTCCTAGGTTATGGGCGACCCGACACGAGGAGCCCCGATGCGCACCGCCCAGCCCGCCGCCGCCGCCCCGGCCCTGATCGCACTGGCCCTGATCGCACTGGCCCTGATCGCACTGGCTCCGGCGACGGGCGCCCAGGCCCAGGACGGCGCCGCCCTGTTCAACGCCCAGTGCAAGAGCTGCCACACCCTGACCGGGACCAACAGCCCGGCCGGCCCCACCCTCAAGGGCGTCTCGGGCCGCAAGGTGGCGGGGGCGCCGGGCTACGCCTATTCCAAGGCCCTGACCGCCAAGGGCGGGACCTGGACCGACGCCAATCTGGACGCCTACCTGACCAACCCCGGCGCCTTCGCGCCCGGCGGCAAGATGTTCAACAAGGTCGCCGACCCCAAGGCGCGGGCGGCGATCATCGCCTACCTGAAGGCCCAGAAGTGAAGCAGACGACGGTCCTCCTGGCGATCGGCCTCGGCGGGCTGACCCTGGCTGCCTGCGCCGGCGCGCCGCGCCAGACCCTGCCGCCGGCGCCTGCCTCGGCGGCCTCGCCGTCGCCCGCCAAGCCGGCCCAGCGCCCTGCCCTGCCCAGCGCCCGGCCGCAGGCCGCGCCCGGCGCGCGATCCGACGCCATCCTCTATCGATGCGCCGGGGGCAAGCGGTTCACCGCCGCCTGGGGCCTGGAGGGCGACAAGGTGCAGGTCAACGCCGGCGGCGTCTCCCGCACCCTGCCCCACCTGCCCAGCGCCTCGGGCGCCCGCTACGGCGACGGGACCTATCAGATCTGGGGCAAGGGCGAGGCGGCCATGCTCGAGGGCTTCCCCGGCGGACCTTACACAAGCTGCGTGGCCGGCTAGGGTGGACGCCTTTCCCGCCTTCTTCCCCCTGGAGGGGCGCCGCGTGGTCATCGCCGGGACCGGCGAGGCCGCCGAGGCCAAGGCCCGGCTGTTCGACGGCTCCCCGGCCCAGCTGGTGCGGCTGGAAGGCCCCCAGGCCTTCCTGGTCGGCTCCTACGGCGGGGCGTTGCTGGCCTTCATCGCCGGCGACGACCTGTTCATCCAGGCCGCCGCCGGCGCCGCGCGCGCGGCCGGGGCCCTGGTCAATGTCGTCGACCGGCCGGACCTCTGTGACTTCAACACCCCCGCCTTGATCGACCGGGGCGCGGTGGTTGCCGCCGTCGGCACGGCCGGGGCGGCGCCGATGCTGGCCAGCCTGCTGCGCAACGATATCGAGGCGCGGGTGCCGCCGGGGGCGGGCCGGGTGGCGGTGCTGCTGCGCAAGCTGCAGGGCGAGGTCCGCGAGGCCTATCCGGACCTGGTCGCCCGCCGATCCTTCCTGCGCGGGGTGCTGGGCGGCGAGGCGGCCCAGGCGGCCCTGGACGGCGACATGGACAGGGCCGAGGCTCTGCTGCGCGCCGCCATCGCCAAGGGCGGCGGCCCCGTCGGCCGCATCGCCTTCGTCGCCGGACGCGGCCCCGCCGACCTGCTCACCCTGCGCGCCTCCCGCGCCCTGGCCGAGGCGGACGTGATCGCCTTCGACGCCGACACCGACCCCGCCGTCCTGGCCCTGGCCCGCCGCGACGCCGGCCGCCTCAGTCCCGCCGACGCCACCCCCGAAGCCCTCTCCGCCCTGGCCCGCGCCGGCCGCCAGGTCGTCCGCATTATCACCCGCGCCCCCACCCTGACCGACCTCAAGGCCCTGGCCGCCGAGGGCGTGGCGGTCGAAGTCATGCTGGCCGCCCCGGGTTGAAGGCTGAGCGACCACAGGCGGCTGAACATCCTGGCGCCCCCCTCCCTGAGGGAGGGGGTAGGGGGAGGGTTTACGGCGCCCGAAGGTCTGACACCGTAAACCCTCTCCCCCCCACCGCTTCGCGGCGGGTCCCTCCCTCTCCCTCGCGGGAGAGGGGCAAGATGGTCCGGTCCGCCGGTGGGACGTCGATGGGCCCTCCACCGGAAGGCCCGCATCCATGACCGGCCTCACCCCCGAAGACCTGGCCGTCGTCCTGCTGTCGCTGAAGGTGGCCACCGTGGCGACCCTTTGCGCCCTGCCCCTGGCCTTCGCCGCCGCCTACGCCCTGGCGCGGGGAAGCTTCCCCGGTCGTTCCCTGCTGGACGCGGCCGTCCACCTGCCCCTGGTCCTGCCGCCCGTGGCCACCGGGTACGCCCTGCTGCTGCTGCTCGGCCGCCAGGGCCTGCTGGGCGAGCCCCTGTCGCGGCTGGGGATCGTGCTGGCCTTCGACTGGACCGGCGCCGCCCTGGCCGCCGCCGTCATGGCCTTCCCGCTGATGGTCCGCCCGATTCGCCTGTCCATCGAGGCCGCCCCGCCCCACGCCGACCAGGCCGCCCGCACGCTGGGCGCCGGCTGGTGGTCCCGGCTGGCCCGCGTGACCCTGCCCCTTTCCCTGCCGGGCATCGCCGCCGGCGGGGTGCTGGGCTTCGCCAAGGCCCTGGGCGAGTTCGGCGCCACTATCACCTTCGCCGCCGCCATCCCCGGCGTCAGCCTGACCCTGCCCTCGGCCATCTACCAGGCCATCCAGACCCCCGGCGCCGAACAACGCGCCGCCGCCCTCTGCCTGCTGGCCGCGGCGATCGCCGTCGCGGCGGTGATGGGCGCCGACGCCCTGACCCGCTGGGCGCTGAAGCGGCTGGGGAAATAAGGGGACTGGTTCGCCGCCGCGCCGAAGCATCTGGCGATACGCAACCCGCACCCGGCGTACCTGTCCCCGACACTCCGTGGCCTATCGGGGACAGGTTGCCCGTCCGCCGCTGCGCGAACTCTTCGATCGCCCGGCGCGGGCAACCAGTCCCCTAGAAATCCAGCGACCGCCCCTTGGTCTCCTTCAGCATCAGCAGGGTCGTCAGCACGCTGATGCCGGTGAAGAAGATCGGATAGGCCAGGCCCGCGTAGATGTTCCCCGTCGCCGCCACGATGGCGAAGGCGCTGAACGGCACGAAGCCGCCGACCCAGCCCGTGCCCACGTGATAGGGCAGCGACAGGGCGGTGTAGCGCACCCGCGTCGGAAACATCTCCACCAGGGCCGAGGCCTGCGGCCCATACAGCGCCGTCGCCGCGATGGTGAACACCATCAGCACGCAGAACAGACCGATGATGTTGATCCGCTCAGGGTCCGCCCCGGCCGGATAGCCGGCCTGCGTCAGCGCCGCCTTCAGCCGCCCCTCGACCCCCGCCTTCACCGTCTTCAGCGAGGCCTTGTCCAGCCCGCCGCCCTCGACGCTGACCACCTCGACCTCGCCGATCCGCACCTTGGCCACCGACCCGGCCGGAGCCGCCTCATTGTCATAGTTGATGCCGGCGTTGGCCAGGTAGCTCTTGGCGATGTCGCAGCTGGTGACGAAGGCGGTCTTGCCCACCGGATCGAACTGCAGCGAGCAGGCGTCCGGATCGGCCACCACCACCACGGGGGTGTTGCGCGCCGCCTCGGCCAGGCCCGGATTGGCGAACTGGGTCATCAGGTGGAAGCCCGGCAAGAAGGCCAGCAGGGCCAGCACCATGCCGAACCACATCACCCACTTGCGGCCGTACCTGTCCGACAGCCAGCCGAAGAAGACATAGAGCGGGGCGCTAGCCAGGGTGACGGTCATCATCAGCCCGTTCACCGTCGCCGGCGGCACCTTCAGGAACTTCTCCATGAAGACCTGGCTGTAGAAGAAGGCGCAGTACCAGACCGCCCCTTGCGCGAACATGATGGCCACCAGGGCGACCAGCACCAGCTTCAGGTTCTTCCACTGGCCGAAGGCCTCGCGGAACGGATGCTGCGACTGCTCGCCCGCTTCCTTCAGCTTCTGGAAACTGGGGCTCTCCGACAGCTTCATCCGCATGAAGATGGAGATGGCCAGCAAACCGGCCGACAGCAGGAAGGGCACGCGCCAGCCCCAGGCCTTGAAGGCTTCTTCGCCAACCAGGGTGCGGGTGGCCAGGATGACGCCGAGCGCGCCCAGCAGGCCCAGCGCCGCCGAGGTCTGGATCCAGCCGGTCATCAGCCCGCGTTTGTTGGCCGGCGCATGCTCGGCCACGTAGATGGCCGCCCCGCCGTACTCGCCGCCCAGGGCCGTGCCCTGCAGGATGCGCAGCACGATCAGCAGGATCGGGGCGATGATCCCGGCTTGGTTGTAGGTGGGCAACAGGCCGATGGCGAAGGTCGCCCCGCCCATCAGGGTGACGGTGATCAGGAAGGCCGCCTTGCGCCCCACCTTGTCGCCCATCCGCCCGAAGATCAGCGCCCCCAGCGGCCGGAACGCAAAGCCGGTGCCGAACAGAGCCAGGGCGGCGATCAGCCCGGCGGTCTCGTTCAGCCCGGTGAAGAAGACCTGGGAAATCACCCCGGCCAGGCTGCCGAAGATGAAGAAGTCATACCACTCGAAGGCCGTGCCCGCCGATGAGGCCGCCACCACCGTGCGCATGGAAACAGGCGCGTCTTCCGGCGCGGCGTCGGTGGTCTGGTCGGTCATCGGCATCCTCCCCCGAGGTGAACAAGGGGCAAGGTCTAGCACCCAACTTTGCCAGGACGCCAGATCGTGGACGCCAGAAGGCGGGCGCCAGATCGCGCGCGACCGATCAGGCCGCGTCGCTCTCGACCTCGGCGTCCTGCGACAGCCTGACGATCTCCGTCATCAGGGCGGCGGGGGAGAGGGGTTTGGCGACCACCCCGTCCATGCCGGCCTCGCGGTAGGCGCGGGCCTGGTGGGCCATGACGTTGGCGGTCAGGGCGATGATCGGGGTCGTCGCGGATGGCCCGGTGAGCGCCCGGATGCGGCGGGTGGCCTCCACCCCGTCGATGCCGGGCATCTGGATGTCCATCAGGATCAGGTCATAGGCGCCGGTCCGGGCCCGCTCGACCCCGTCCAGCCCGTCATGGGCGGTGGTCGCCGCCGCGCCCAGGGTTTCCAGCAGCTTGACGGCAATCATCCGGTTGGTCGGGTTGTCCTCGACGACCAGCACCGACAGCCCGGCCAGGGCGCCGTCCGGGAGCGCCGCCGGCGGGGCCTGGGCCAAGGCGGCCGGGGCGCGCACCGTCAGGGTGAAGGTCGAGCCGTGACCGGGCTCGGAGACGAAGGTGAGCCCCCCACCCATCATCTCAGCCAGCCGATGGGTGATGGCCAGGCCCAGGCCCGAGCCGCCGAACTGGCGCGTGGTCGAGGCGTCGGCCTGGTGGAAGCGTTCGAACAGGCCCGCCTGGGCCTCCAGCGGGATGCCGACGCCGGTGTCCTGGATCTCGAAGACCAGCGCCTCGCCCTGGCGGGCGCAGCGCACCGCCACCCCGCCATGCAAGGTGAACTTGACCGCGTTGCCGACCAGGTTGAACAGGGCCTGGCGCAGGCGCACGCCGTCGGCCAGCGCCCAGCCCAGTTCCGCGGCGCCCTCGACCGACAGCTCGATGCCCTGGCCCTCCGCCTGGGGACCCAGCACGCGGGCCACCCCATCGACCAGGCCGGCGACATCGATCGGCTCGGCGCTGAGCTCCAGCTTGCCGGCCTCGATGCGCGAGAAGTCGATGACGTCGTCCAGCAGGGTGGTCAGCATCCGGCCACAGCCGAGCGCCTCGTCCAGCAGCCGCCGGCCGTCGTCCGACAGCGGCTCGCGCTCCAGAAGGTGCATCACCCCCAGCACCCCGTTCATCGGGGTGCGCAGCTCGTGGCTCATGTTGGCCAGGAACCGGGCCTTGGCCTCGCTGGCCGCCAGCGCCTGCCGCTCGGCCGCCACCAGGGCGAGCTCCTGGCGCTTGCGGGCGTCGATATCCAGCACCAGCCCGACCGCGCGGCGGGTTGCGGTGTCGATGGCGTAGAAGGCCCGCACCCACCGCTCGCGGCCGTCCAGGTGGATGATCCGGAATTCCATCGGCTCGGTGGTGTCGCCGCTGGCCCAGCGCACGTTGGCGGCGATCACCGCCGCCTGGTCCTCCGGATGCACGAAGGGCCAGACCGGGACGTTGATCTCGGCATAGGTCATCCGGCGCCCGACCAGGTCGTAGAAGCGGTCCGAGGCCCAGAAGGTCTGGCCCGCATGGTCGATCTCGAAGGCGCCCGCCTCGGCGGCGTTCAGCGCCAGCTTCAGGCGCACGGCGTTGGCGGTCAGTTCCTCGGCCAGGGCGGTCACCCGTTGCTGGCCGCTCAGGGCGGCGTCGCGGGCGGTGGCCAGCTCGGTGACGTTCTGGGAGATGCCCTTGAGGGCGAACAGCCGGCCCCGCCGCTCGGTGCGGAAGGTGGCCCGCATGATCAGCCAGCGGCCGTCGGCGCCCCGAAGGCGGTGTTCGATGGTCGATCCCTCGCCCAGCTCCACCCCGCGGGTGAAGGCCCTGTTGGTCTCCTCGACCTGGTCGGGATCGAGCATGGCCAGGAACTTGGCCGGGGTGTCGATATCCTCGGCCTGCCAGCCGAACAGGGCCAGCACATCCGGCGACCAGGCGATGCGGTCCTCCTTGGGCTCATAGGTCCAGGTCCCGATGCCGGCGGCCTCCGACAGCATGGCCTGGTCGCGGCGGGCGGCGGCCAGCTCGGCCTCGCGGACCCGCTCCTCCTGCACATCGCGCAGCACCCCGACCACCTCGCCCTCGGCGGTCCGGCGATTGCGGCCCTCGAACCAGCGCCAGGCGCCGTTCTTCAGTTTTATCCGCGCGAAGTTCAGCGCCTCGCCGGTGGCGGCCAGCCGCTTGGCCATCTGAGCGAAATCGGCCCGGTCGTCGGGATGGATGTAGTCGGCCGGCGAGGCGCCGATCAGCTCTTCACTGGTCCAGCCGGTGGCCTGCGTCCAGGCGGGATTGAGTATCTTGAAGCGGCCCTGGCGATCGATCACACAGAAGAGGTCACGGCCGTTCTCGAAGAACCACCGCGCCGCGTCGCCCCCCGGCGCGCATCCTGGCGCGCAGCTTGGCGCGCTCCCCTTTAGTTCTTCCCCAACCATGAACCGTAGCCTGCGCTCGGATCGATGAAGGAAGGTTTACACGCCCACATGGTGTGCGCGGCATCTTGCCACGCGTGATAGGTGCAGAAGACAAGGCCCCGTCCGCCGGGGAGCGAACGGGGCGGGCCAGTGTCCAACCCGGAGGAGGAGGGGGTCAGAACCTGGCGGTAGCGGTCAGCACGGCGGAGCGGGCGTCGCCGGGTACGGCCCAGCCAAAGCCCGAAGACGAGCGGATGTTGGTGTAATAGTCCTCATCGGTGAGGTTCTTCAGGTTCAGCTGCAGGCCGATCCGATCGTTGATGTTCCAGGTGACCGCGGCGTTGAACACCCAGTAGTCATCCGAATACAGCTGCGGCGCGGCGGCATTCGGCCGCTGGAACCCGTACTCGCCGGCATAGTTGGCGCCGACGCCGACCAGCCAGTCCGGGTTGATCTGGTAGCTGGTCCAGACGTTGAACGCGTGCTTGGGCGTGAACGGGATCGGGTCGCCCTTCAGGAAGTCGACATCGTTCGGCGGCAGGGCCGTGCTGGCGACGTTCCGCAGGATCTCGCTGTCCAGATAGGTGTAGTTGGCGATCACCGTCCAGTTGGGCAGGATCTGGCCGCTGGCGCCCAGGGTCAGGCCCCGCACCCGGCTTTCGCCGTCCTGCTGCTGCACCGGGATGGCCGGGTCGTTGGAGGCCAGGCGGATCTTGCTGCGGGTGTTCTGGAACAGCGCACCGGTCAGGGAGAGGCGGCCGTCGAACAGATCCCACTTGGTCCCCAACTCGATGGTCTCGCCCTCTTCCGGCTCGAGGTCGCAGTTCTGGGCCGTGCCGGTGGTCGAGCAGCCGCTGTTGACGGTGGCCTGGCTGGGCGTGCTGACGTCACCATAGGCCAGGTAGATCGAGCCGTTCTCGGCCGGCTTGAACACCGCCCCGACGCGGTAGGAGAACAGCTGCTCCTCGTTGCGCGCCGTCGGGGCGGTGGTGATCACCGGGCTGGCCGGCGGGGCCGGATAGGGGGTCGCGATGGTGGCCGAGGTGAACTCGCCCTCGTTGTTCTCGTAGCGGACGCCGAAGTTCACGGCGAACATCGGGCCGAACTCGACGTTGTCGAACAGATAGATCGCCTGGTTATTCAGCTCGCCGTCGCTGACACCCGTGCGGACGAAGTTGATCGGCCCGGTGTAGACGTTGTTCGGGTTGGCGATGTTCATCGGCGGCAGGGCCGGGTTGGGCGTGGCGCCCAGCGGACTACGCTGCACGTTGCCGCTGACCAGGTCATAGGTCTCGTTCGAGAAGGCGACGCCGACCACCATGTTGTGGCTGACCGAACCTGTGTTGAACGTCCAGTTCAGGTCCCACTGGCTGACGATCTGGGTGTTCTCGGAGTCGCGGCGCGTGCCGCGAGGGCCGGAGGGGGTGTAGATCCCCGGCGTGGCGCAGACCGCGCCGGTCTGGGCGTTGAAGCCGCTGGACAGACACCAGGTCCCCTGCGGCGGGTTGACCGTCAGGTCCTGGTTCACCTTCAGGTACCGACTCGTGCTGGTCAGGATCAGGTCGTCGGTGAACTCGTGGCGGAAGCGCAGGGTGGCGCTGTCGACCGAGGTCTCCTGGCTGTCGATGTTGCGATAGCCGTAGTAGTTCGACGGATCGACGCCCGGAAGCGGGCCGTTCAGGAAGGCGTTCGACGCATAGGGCACGCCGTAGCGCGGGGTGTTCTTGTCCTCCTGGTGCATCAGCGACAGGGTGAAGCTGGTCGGGCCGCCGACGCCGAAGGTGATCGAGGGCGCGAAGCCCCAGCGCTCATAGACCTCCACGTCCCGGCCGGGGACGTCGTTCTGGTGGACCATGCCGTTCAGGCGGATGGCGATGCTGTCGGTCAGCAGCAGGTTGGAGTCGACCGTCAGCCGGCTGTAGTTGTCGGTGCCCAGGCCCCCGGTGACCGTGGTGCGGTCGGCCGCGAACGGCGTCTTGCTGACCAGGTTGATCGTGCCGCCGACCCCGCCGGAGCCCGAATAGGCGCCGTTCGGGCCGTTGACGACCTCGATCTGCTGCAGGTTGAAGGTGTCGGTGCGGCTGTACTGCGCCGAGTCGCGCAGGCCGTCGGTGGTGATGTCGTTGTTGGCGCTGTAGCCACGCAGGTTGATGCTGTCGCCATAGCCGCCGCCGCCCTCGCCGGCCCCGAAGGTGATGCCGGGCACCGTCTGCAGCACATCGCGCAGGGTCAGCAGGTTCTGGTCGCGCAGAGTCCGTTCGGAGACCACGGTGATGGTCTGGGGGGTGTCCACTGGCTTGGCGGTGTACTTGGTCGAGGCTGGCTTGGCCCCGGTCTCGCCGGTGATGTCCACGCCGCTGACGTCGGTCGGCTGGTCGGCGTCCGCCCCGGCGGCCGACATCGGCGCCTCGTCGGCGGCCATGGTGGCCGTGGCCAGGCCGAACCCGGCGATCCCGGCGACGGCGGCCACGGACAGGGCGCGCTTGGCGCGGGCGCTGACGCCCAGCGGCTTGATGGTGCTCATACGAAATCTATCCCCAACTAACCCCTGCGGCGACCGGCCGCATGCGATTGCGAAGCGTTCTTAATCGCAGCATTTCAGCCTTGCAATGAGAATCGTTCGCAGAAAGCGGAAATCCCCTATCCCGTTGACTTCCCCGCCCCCCTGGGGTCGAAGCGGCCATGGCCAGGACCGCTGAAACCTTCGATGTTGTGATAGTCGGCGCCGGCGCGGCCGGGATGATGTGCGCCATCGAGGCCGGCAAGCGCGGCCGCCGGGTGCTCGTCCTCGACCACGCCGCCGCGCCCGGAGAGAAGATCCGCATCTCCGGCGGCGGCCGCTGCAACTTCACCAACCTGGAGGGTGACCGGCCGGACCGCTACCTGTCGGCCAACCCCCACTTCGCCCGCTCGGCGCTCAGCCGCTATCGCCCGCGCGACTTCATCGCCCTGGTCGAGAAGCACGGCATCGCCTGGCATGAGAAGACGCTCGGCCAGCTGTTCTGCGACGGCTCGGCCAAACAGATCGTCGCCATGCTGCTGGACGAGATGCGGGAAAACGGAGCCATCCTCCGCTTAAACGTCGAAATCGACCGCATCGAACAGACCGACAGCGGATTCGAGATCGCCGTCGGCGGCGGGCGCATCGCCTGCGAGAGCCTGGTGGCAGCATGTGGCGGCAAGTCGATTCCGAAAATGGGCGCGACGGGCTTTGCTTATGAGATCGCCCGGCAGTTCGAGGTCCCCGTGCTCGACACCCGCCCGGCCCTCGTCCCCCTGACCTTCGCGGTGCATGTGCTGGACCAGCTGAAGCCCCTGGCCGGGGTGGCGGTGAACCAGGCCGTGGTCGGTTGCGGCAAGACCCGCTTCACCGAGGACCTGCTGTTCACCCACCGAGGCCTCAGCGGACCGGCCATCCTGCAGATCTCGTCCTACTGGCGCGAGGGCGACGAACTGGCCGCCGACCTGGCGCCGGGCCTCGACGTGCTCAATTTCCTCAAGGAATCCAAGCGCACCCACCCCAAGACCGCGCCCCACACCGCCCTGGCGTGGAAGCTGCCCAAGGCCCTGGCGGTGCTGATCGCCGACACCCACGCCGCGCCCGGCAACCTGGCGGACCAGCCCGACCGCGCCCTCAAGGCCATGGCCGATGCCGTCAACGCCTGGCGCTTCAAGCCCGTCGGCTCCGAAGGCTACCGCACCGCCGAGGTCACCCTGGGCGGCATCGACACCGCCGCGCTGGATCAGAAGACCATGGCCGCTCGCGGCGTTCCCGGCCTCTACTTCATCGGCGAATGCGTGGACGTCACCGGCTGGCTCGGCGGCTACAACTTCCAGTGGGCCTGGGCGTCCGGCTGGGTTGCGGGCCAATCAGCTTAACCAGCCATTTCCCGCGCATCGTAGGCGTCCTCGGGCTTGGCGCCTTTGCCGGCCAGCACTTCCAGGGTCATCCGGTAGGCCGGGCCGCCGGAGAGGTCGAAGGTGGTCCCCACCCCCATCCCGACGCCCGAGCGATAGCCGCCCGTCCCGCCGCCGATCCCGATGCTGGTCCCGCCGCGCGAGCCGGACCGATCGCCGATCCGGTCCACCACCCGGAACCAGTCGTAGCCGTCCCGCACCGCGATCTCGGCCGCCCGGCGCAGGGCGAAGTCGCTGACCTGTTCCGGCGGAGCGCCGGGGCCGCCCTGGAAGGTGACCCGATAGCGGCCGGTGGCGATGCGATAGTCGGAAAAGCCCACAGCTCGCCCGTCCGGGGCGGGGCCGTAGGCAGTGGGGGTGGCGCAGGCGGCCAGGGACAGGGTGGCGGCAGCGGCGCAGATCAACAGGCGCATGGGGGTTTCTCCTCACCTCCGTTAATCCCGCCCGCCGGGGCCAAGTTCCGTTTACGCCCCCGCCCGGTGGGCGTATGCGATCCCCGCCAAGCCGTGGGAGCGCGCCATGACATTCACCCTCACCCCTGTCGCCCATGTGCGGGGCGGCCGCAGCGAGGCCACGGATGACGACTGGGGCCAGAGCCGCGCCCGGATCGAACTGGCCGAGCACATCCCGGAAGAGGCGCTGGCCAGCCTGGGCGATTTTTCCCATGCCGAAGTCATCTTCGTCTTCGATCAGGTGACGGACGACCAGATCGTCACCGGCGCCCGCCACCCGCGCGGCCGCAAGGACTGGCCGCTGGTCGGCATCTTCGCCCAGCGGGGCAAGAACCGGCCCAACCGCCTGGGGGTCACCGTCTGCTCCATCGTCGCGGTCGAGGGCCGAACCCTGATCGTCGAGGGGTTGGACGCCATCGACGGCACGCCGGTCCTCGACATCAAGCCGGTGCTGACCGGCTTTCTGCCGCGCGGCGAGGTCCGCGAGCCGGCCTGGGCCCGCGAAATCATGGAGGCCTATTGGTGAGGCGGCCTCTCGAGGGGGTGCGCGTCCTCGCCCTGGAGCATTTCGGAGCGGGCCCCTACGCCACCCTGCTGATGGCCGAATTGGGCGCCGAGGTGATCAAGGTGGAATCGCCCAGCCTCGGCGGCGACGCCTCCCGCCCGACCGGGCCGTATCGCCTCGGCGAGCATGACAGCCAGTATTTCCAGACCTTCTCGCGCCACAAGAAGTCCGTCGCCCTGGAGCTCAAAGACCCGAAGGGCCGGGCCGATTTCGAGCGCCTGGTGGCCGGCGCCGAACTGGTGGTCAACAACTATCGCGGCGACCAGCCGGCCAAGCTCGGCCTCACCTATGAGGCGCTGAAGGCCATCAACCCCGCCATCGTCTGCGGCCACCTGTCGGCCTATGGCCGGGGCAACAGCCGGGAGGCCTGGCCCGGCTATGACTATCCGATGCAGGCCGAGTGCGGCCTGATGAGCCTGACCGGCGAGCCCGACGGCCCGCCGGCCCGGATGGGCGTCTCGATCATCGACTTCATGAGCGGGACCACCTTCGCCTTCGCCCTGGTCAGCGCCCTGCTGTCAGCGCGGACCACGGGGGTGGGCTGCGACGTCGACGTCTGCCTGTTCGACGTGGCCCTGCACCAGCTGAGCTACCCCGCCATCTGGGCGATGAACGCCGGCCACCCGGCCGAGCGGCTGCCCAATGGGGCTCACCCGTCGCTGGCCCCAGTGCAGCGGGTGAAGACGGCGGACGGCTATGGCCAGCTGATGTGCATGACCGAGAAGTTCTGGCGGGAACTGTGCGTCGTGGCCGGGCGGGAAGATTTGCTCGCCGATCCGAGGTTCGAGGACCTGTCCGCCCGCCACAAGAACCTCGCGGCCTTGAGCGAGGCCCTCGACGGCCTGTTCGCAACCCGCACCAGCGCGGAATGGGCGACGCTGCTGGCGGGCCGCGTCCCATTCGGGCCGGTCAACGACGTGGCGGCGGCCCTGGCCAACCCCTTCGTGGCCGAGGTCGGCATGCGCGACGTCGTCGAGCACCCGGATATGCCACAAGGCCTGCAGATGCTGGCTGCGCCGATCCGGATCGACGGTGAGCGGATGCCGGGGAAGCGCGCGCCGAAGCTTGGCGAGGATACGGCAGACCTGCTGAAGCCGTAGTTCTTCGCTCTCCCCCATCGCAGATGGGGGAGAGGCTCTGGCGAGCGCTGCAAGCGAGCCAGACCGAGGGGGTCCCCACCGCCAGTTCAGAAGAAACCTCCAAACGCCGGCGCTGCCCCGCCTCCTGGTCCGTCGCTCACGCTCCGAACCGTCCTCCGCCCCCTCTCGGGAGCGGAGAGCGAAGGCTTGCCTCTGCCGGGTACAGGCGTAGCCTTGGCGAATGTCCCCGCTTCTCCCGACCGTCGAGACCCGCCCCGGACGCCAGTGGCGCACCGGCGGGGCCTCGGAGGCTATCGAACGCCCCCTCGCCGACGAGGCCCCGGTGGGTATCCTCTACGATGGCCGGCCGCACGCGGTGCTGATGGCCACGCCCGCCGACGTCGAGGATCTCGCCGTCGGCTTCACCCTGTCCGAGCGCATCGCCACCGCCGAGCAGATCGCCGGCGTCAGGGTCGAGACCCTGCCCGAGGGTATCCAGGTCGATGTCCGCCTGACCGCCTCCGCCCGCGCGTCCAGGGCCAAAGCCCGCGCCCGCACCCTGGAGGGACGGTCGTCCTGTGGCCTATGCGGGGTGCAGCGGCTGGCCGCCGCGGTGCGGCCGCTGGAGCCGGTGCGCAACATCGCCCCGGTCTCCCGCGCCGCCATCGCTGCCGCCCTCGACGCCCTGGAGGCGCAGCAGGACCTCGGCCGGCTGACCCGCGCCTGCCACGCCGCCGCCCTGGCCGATGCCACGGGGAGGGTGCTGCTGGTCCGCGAGGATGTCGGGCGGCACAATGCGCTGGACAAGGTGATCGGGGCCGCCGCCCGGGCCGGGGTCACCGCGCCGGTCTGCCTGGTGACCAGCCGGTGCAGCTACGAGATGGTCGAGAAGGCGGCCATCGCCGGGTTTCCGGTGTTGGTGGCCATCTCGGCGCCGACCGCCCTGGCCATCCGTAAGGCCGAGGAATCCAACCTGACCCTGATCGCCCTGGCGCGGGCCGATGGGTTCACGGTCTTCACCGGCGGGGAGCGGATCCAATGACCAAGGGTGTCAAACCCTACAAACCGCCGGCCGGCGGCTGGGGCGCGCTGAAGGCGGTCGCTGGGGCGCTGGCCGACCAGGAGACGGTGGCGGAGGGCGGCAAGGCGTTGCTGGCCGCCAACCAGCCGGACGGGTTCGACTGTCCGGGCTGCGCCTGGCCGGACCCCAAACACACTTCCAGCTTCGAATTCTGTGAAAACGGGGCCAAGGCGGTGGCCTGGGAGACCACCAGCAAACGGGCCACGCCCGAGGCGGTCGGCGCCCATACGGTCTCCGAGCTCTGGCAATGGACGGACCATGCGTTGGAGGATCTGGGCCGGCTGACCGAGCCGCTGCGCTACGATCCGGCATCCGACCGGTTTGTGCGGGCAAGCTGGGACGAGGCGACCACCGCCATCGGCCGCGTGATCGCCGCCTTCGATCCCAACCAGGTGGAGTTCTACGCCTCCGGCCGGGCGTCCAACGAGGCGGCCTTCCTGTTCCAGCTGTGGGGCCGGCGGTTCGGGACCAACAACTTCCCCGACTGCTCCAACATGTGCCACGAGCCGACCAGCGTCGGCCTGGCCGAACAGTTGGGGCTGGGCAAGGGCTCGGTCACCCTGGAGGATTTCGACCACGCCGACTGCATCCTCAGCTTCGGCCACAACCCCGGCACCAACCATCCCCGGATGATGGCCACCCTGCGCGACGCCGCCCGGCGGGGCGCGGCCATCCTGGTGTTCAACCCGATGAAGGAGCGGGCGCTGGAGACGTTCGCCAGCCCTCAGGACCCGGTCGAGATGGCCACCCTGAGCGGGACCGACATCGCCAGCCGCTATTACCAGCTGAAGGTCGGCGGCGACGTCGCGGTGCTGACCGGGCTGATGAAGCTGTTGATCGAACGGGATGCTCTCGACCACGCGTTCATCACCCAGCACACCGCCGGCCTGGAGGCGTTGAAGGCCGCCGTCACGGCGGCCGACTGGGACTGGATCGAGGCGCGCGGGGGCCTGACCCGCGCCGAGATCGAGGAGGCCGCCGACATCTATCAGCGGTCGAAGGCGGTGATCCTCTGCTACGGCATGGGGCTGACCCAGCATCGCTCGGCCTCCAGCCTGGTGCAGCAGCTGGTCAATCTGTTGCTGCTCGGCGGCCATATCGGGCGGCCGGGGGCGGGCATCTGTCCCCTGCGCGGCCATTCCAACGTCCAGGGCGCCCGGACGGTCGGGGTCTCGGAGAAGCCCTCGCCGGCCCTGCTCGCCAGTCTAACCAAGGTGTTCGGTTTTTCCCCGCCGACCGCCCACGGCCACACGGTGCCCGAGGCCATCGAGGCCATGCTGGCCGGGGAGGCCAAGGCGCTGGTCTGTCTGGGCGGCAACTTCGCCGTCGCCGCGCCGGACCCGGCCCAGACCTATCCGGCGGTCAAGGGCCTGGACCTGACGGTCAACATCGCCACCAAGCTCAACCGCACCCATCTGTTGGCCGGCAAGGCGGCCTGGATCCTGCCCTGCCTGGGCCGCACCGAGATCGACGTCCAGGCCACGGGCCGCCAGTCGGTGACCGTCGAGGACAGCATGTCGATGGTCCACGCCAGCCGGGGCATGAAGCCGCCGGCGTCCGAGCACCTGCGGTCCGAGCCCTGGATCGTCGCCGAACTGGCCCTGGCCAGCCTGGGCGAGGGCAGCGGCATCGACTGGCGAGGGCTGGCCGGGGACTATGACCGGGTACGCGAGATGATCGAGCAGGTCTTCCCCGACCAGTTCGAGGACTACAACGCCCGCATCCGCACCCCCGGCGGCTTCCGTCTGCCCGTGCCGACGGGCGAGCGGGTGTGGACCACCACCTCCGGCCGCGCCGCCTTCATCCCCTATGCCCCCGACGAGGCGGGCAAGGACGACCCGACGCGCGGGAAAGCGGACGTCCTGCTGCTGACCACCCTCCGCAGTCACGATCAGTATAACACCACCATCTACGGGCTGAACGATCGCTATCGAGGCGTGAAGGGCCGCCGGGACGTGGTGTTCGCCAACTCGGCCGACCTGGCGGCGCGGGGGATCGCTGACGGGGATGTCATAGACCTGGAAGGGGTGAGCGACGACAGCATCGAGCGGGTGCTGCGCGGCTTCACGGCGGTGGCCCGCGACCTGCCGAGGGGGTGCCTGGCGGCCTACTATCCGGAGGCCAATCCTTTGGTGGATCTGTCGGACCGCGACAAGCGCAGCGGGACGCCGGCCTATAAGTCGATCCCGGTGCGAATGCACAGATCAGCCCGTTAAACGGCCGTGATCCCGGCCGCAGGGCGAAGGCCGGAGAGCCGGGACCCAGGGCCACAGGCGCAGGCGGCTGGAACAGCGAGATCACGCCCTCCTGGGTCCCGGCTCTCCAGCCCTTCGGGCCTCCGGCCGGGATGACGCAGATTATTGCGGCTTAAATTTCGCCCAGTCCTCGGCCGAGATGCCGCAGCCCTTCAGCTCCAGGTCGCCGACCTTGACCACCGCCTCGTAGGGATAGACCCGGTCGCTCATCCCGTCGGAACAGGTCTTGGCGGTGACCGTGGCGGTCAGGGCGGGGGTGGTCCAGGTCGCCTTGCCGCTGCTGGCCGCCAGGGATGCGTTGGCGCCGGTGACCGCCGGTTCCGGATCAGGCCGGGTCAGCACCAGGGTCGTTCCCTTCACGTCCACCCGCCAGAAGGGCTCGGTCCCCGACAGCACGAAGTCCTGGCGGAAGGGGGCGGCCGGGTCAGTGGGCGCGACCACCTGTGGTTGGCCGGGGGCCTGGGCGGGCGGCGGAGCGTCGGCGGGCGGCACGGCTTCGCCGCCGCCGGGCGCTTCGGGCGCGCAGGCGGCCAAGGCCAAGGCGGCGATCAGGGCGGGCGGGACGAAGCGGCGCATGGCGGTTTCCTGTTCGGGCTTTGCGCCCGCGCGACGCAGGTTAGACTCAAAGTCCGATGAGTCGAAACGGCCTCACCTTCTACGAGTTCTTCGCCGGCGGCGGCATGGCGCGCCTGGGCCTGGGCGCGGGCTGGGCCTGCGCCTTCGCCAACGACTTCGACCGGGTCAAAGCCGCAGCCTATCGCGCCAACTTCGCCGACGCCGTACATCACCTGCGCCAGGGCGATGTCTGGGGCCTGACGCCTGAGACGCTGCCGGGCCGGGCCGACCTCGCCTGGGCCTCCAGCCCCTGCCAGGACTTCAGCCTGGCGGGCGCGCGGGCCGGCCTGGGTGGCGGACGGTCGAGCGCCTTTTTCGGCTTCTGGTCGCTGATGCGGGCGCTGAACGCCGAGGGCCGGGCGCCCCGCACCGTGGTGGTGGAGAATGTGGTCGGCCTGCTGACCTCGCACGGCGGTGCGGACTTCACCGCCCTGGCCCAGGCGCTGGCGGACGAAGGCTACCGGTTCGGAGCGCTGGAGATCGACGCCGCGGCCTTCACCCCCCAGTCGCGGCCCCGGGTGTTCATTGTCGCCACCCGCGAGCCGCCGCCGGCCGTCCTGATCGGGACGGGACCGTTCCAGACCCCCGCCGTGCTGGCCGCTCGCGACCGCCTGCCGGCCGGGTTGCGCAGCCATTGGATCGACTGGCGACTGCCGCCGCCACCGGCCCGAAACACCGCCCTCGCCGACCTGCTGGAGCCTGATGACGCGGTGGCCTGGCGCAGCGAGGCCCAGACCGGCGCCCTGCTGGCCCAGATGGCGCCGCTGCACCGCCGCCGGCTGGACGCCGCCGGGCCGGGGCGGTGCGTGGCCGCCGTGTTTCGCCGCACCCGCGCCGGCGTCCCCCGCGCCGAGATACGGCTGGACGGGGCGGCGGGCTGTCTGCGGACCCCGCGTGGGGGCTCCTCGCGCCAGATGCTGATCGTCGCCGAGGGCGGGCAGATCCGCTCCCGCCTGCTGACCGGACGGGAGGGGGCCCGGCTGATGGGCCTGGCCGACGACTACATTCTGCCGCCCAGCCAGACCGGCGCGCTGCAGGTGGTCGGCGATGGGGTGGCCGTGCCGGTGGTGCGTTGGCTGGCCGAGCATCTGCTGGAGCCGCTGCTGGCCGGCAGCGCCCGCGCGGCGGCCTGATAAAATACGATCAAACCAGTCGGGATTGAGATTGCCGTCCGGGCGCCCTAGCTTTGTCCCATCCCCACCCCGCGAGACCGCGATGACCCAGTCCTTCGACGCCGCCCGCTACGCCCGCGCCGGGCGCGGCAAGATCTTTCCGTCCGTTCTCGACCTGATCGGCGACACCCCGATCGTCGCCCTGCCCCGCCTGTCGGCCGAGCTGAAGCCGCGCGGCGAGGTGGTCGCCAAGCTGGAGTTCTTCAACCCGATGGCCTCGGTCAAGGACCGCATCGGGGTATCGATGATCGAGCAGCTGGAGGCCGAGGGCGCCCTGACGCCGGGCGCGACCATCGTTGAGCCGACCAGCGGCAACACGGGCATCGCCCTGGCCTTCGTGGCGGCGGCCAAGGGCTACAAGCTCATCCTGGTGATGCCCGAGAGCATGTCGATCGAGCGGCGCAAGATGCTGGTGCTGCTGGGCGCCAAGCTGGAGCTGACGCCGGCCGAGAAGGGCATGCGCGGCGCCGTGGCCCGGGCCACCGAACTGCTGAACGAGATCCCCGGTTCGGTGATGCCCCAGCAGTTCGAGAACGCCGCCAACCCGCTGATCCACCGGGTCTCCACCGCCGAGGAGATCTGGAACGACACCGAGGGCCGGGTCGATGCGGTGGTCTCCGGCGTCGGCACCGGCGGCACCATCACCGGCGTCGGCCAGGTGCTGAAGGCCCGCAAGCCGTCGCTGCGGATGGTGGCGGTGGAGCCGGAGAACAGCGCCGTGCTGTCCGGCGGCCAGCCCGGGCCGCACAAGATCCAGGGCATCGGCGCCGGCTTCGTGCCCGGCATCCTCGACCGGGGGGTGATCGACGACATTGTCCAGGTCAGCAACGACGATAGCTTCGCCATGGCCCGCAAGGCCGCCGCCGTCGAGGGCCTGCCGGTCGGCATCTCCTCCGGCGCCGCGCTGACCGCCGCCTTCGAACTGGCCAGCCGGCCGGAGTACGAAGGCAAGCTGATCGTGACCATCATCCCCAGCTTCGCCGAGCGCTATCTGTCGACGGCGCTGTTCGACGGGCTGTGATGCGCAGGGGCTGGATCGTCCTGGCGACCTCGCTGGCGCTGTGGGCGACAGGCGCCGGCGGAGCCCTGGCCTGCCGTTTCGCGCCGCCCAAGAACCCTGCGGAGCATCTGGCGCGGGCGGATGTCGCCTTCGTGGGGCGGGTGATCGGCACTCGGCCGCTGCCGGGGCGCGAGGGTTGGATCGAAACCCGCTTCAACGTCGTGCGAACCCTGAAGGGCCGCCCCGCCAAGGTTCGGGTGGTCCAGCAGTACACCCCCACCACCTGCGACTATGTGAGGTACAGACCCGGTCAAACCACGCTGGTCCTGGCAATGGTCAACGAGGGTCGCCTGGGAACCTCCACCATGCTGGCGCCGCATTTCCCCCTGATCGAGTACGAGAAGGCGGCCCGAAGGTCCCGATGAAACGCGCACCGACCCTGCTGATCGGGGCCCTCGCCATGGTGGCCGTTTCCGCCTCCGCCGCCTGGGCCTGCAGCTGCGTGCGCTACAAGAGCGCCGCCGAGCAGTACGCCAAGGGGCAGCTGATCTTCATCGGTCGGGCGGACGGGCGTGAAGTCCTGAGCCGCGACGGCGGGCCGCCCCCGGCCGCTACGCGCTTTGTCGTCCAGCGGACCTTGAAGGGCGAGCCGCAGAAGATGCGCCGCATCGTCCATGGCGAGGCGACCGGCGGCATGTGCGGCATCCGCTTCCAGCGCGGCCGGACCTATCTGGTCATCGCCTATCGCAACGAAGGGCGGTGGCGCACCAACAGCTGCTCGGCGCCGCAGTTTCCGCGCGCCGAGTTCGAGCGGCTGGCTCAGCGGGGCCGGTGACCGACGTCTACAGCCCGGAGAAGCGCTCGGCCGTCATGCGCCGCGTAAAGGGCCGCGACACCACGCCCGAGCTGAAGGTCCGGCGTCAGTTGACGGCGCTGGGCGCCCGCTACCGGCTGCACCGCAAGGACCTGCCGGGCAAGCCGGACATCGTCATGGCCGGCCGGCGGCTGGCGATCTTCGTCCACGGCTGTTTCTGGCACGGCCACGACTGCGCGCGGGGGGCGCGGGTGCCCAAGGCGAACCGCGACTACTGGCTGGGGAAGGTGGGGCGCAACCGGGAGCGGGACGTCGTCAACCGGGCTGCGCTGGAGGCGGCCGACTGGCGGGTCGAGACGGTGTGGGAATGCGAGATGAAGGACGAGGCGGCGCTCACCGAGCGCCTGCGGGCGTTGCTCTAGATTCGTGCTGGTCGCGCGTTTGATCCGACTACCGGGTCCCGCTAATCGGAACGCGCTCTAAGCCGCCGCCCGTTCCGCGCCCTCGCCCAGGGCCGTCTCCAGCGCCGCGTAGAGCTGGCTCGGTTCAATCGGCTTGGCGACGTGGCCGTTCATGCCGGCGGCGAGGCAGGCTTCCCAGTCGCGGGCGGTGGCCGAGGCGGTTATCGCGATGACCGGGGTATGCTGGTTGGGGCCCTTCATGGCGCGCAGCTGGCGGGTGGCTTCGCGACCGTCCATGTCGGGCATGTAGACGTCCATCAGCACGACATCGAAGGGCTCCAGCGCCAGCCGCTCCAGAGCCTCTTCGGCGGAGGCGGCGGTGGCAGGGGCGATGCCCAGCGGGGCCAGGACCAGGGCGATGGCCTGGCGGTTGACCGCATGGTCGTCGACCACCATCACCCTCGCCTGGACGGCCTGGGGCGCCTGGGCCGTGGCGGGGGCTTCGGCGGCGGGCAGGACGAGGTTGAGGGTGAACACCGCGCCTTCGCCCGGCGCGCTGGCGACGCTGAGGTCGCCGCCCATCAGACGGGCCAGCTCGCGGCTGATCATCAGGCCCAGGCCGGTGCCGCCATGGGTGCGGGCGGTGTGGGCGCCCAGCTGCTCGAAGGGGGTAAACAGCCGCTCCAGCTGGTCGGGGCGCATGCCGGGGCCGGTGTCGGACACGGCGATGGTCACCGCGTGGTCGCCGGCCTCGGTCGTCCCACCGCCTAGGCGCAGGGTGACCGAACCTTCCTTGGTGAACTTCAGGGCGTTGGACAGCAGGTTGTTGATCACCTGGCGTATGCGGGTGGGGTCGCCGCTGACCCAGGCGGGCAGGTGGCGGGCGCCCTGGATCCGCATGTGCAGGCCCTTCGCCCGCGCCTGCGGCCGCCAGGCATGGACCGCGTCCAGCACCGCCTGGCGCAGGTTGAAGTCGACCGCCTCGACGCTCATCCGGCCGGCTTCCAGCTTGGACAGGTCGAGCATGTCGTCGAGCAGGACGGTCATCATCCGCCCGGCCTCGCCGATCAGCCGGCCCTGGGCGTGGCCGGCCCGTTCGGTCTCGGCGGCGCCGGCCAGGATGGCGCTGATCGGGGTGCGCAGCTCGTGGCTGATCATGGCCACATAGGCGCTCTTGGCCTCGGTGGCGGCGACCGCTTCAGCCCGGCGGTCCTCGGCCTCGGCGTGCGCTTCGTCCTGGGCGCGGCGGGCTTCCTCGGTGGTCAGCCAGGCGCCGATGATGTTCAGCATCACCAGCCCTACGGCGATCATCATCGTGGACAGCACCGGCCCCGGCGCGGTGGCCAGGTCCATCAGGGGCAGGGTCAGGAGGTAGAGGCCATAGGGGACGCAGGCGGCGGCGAAGGCGATGCGGCTGCCCCGGCAGATGGCGATCAGGTTGGTCATCGCGGTGGCCACGACGATCATCGCCAGGGCCGGGCCGTAGCGGTCCACCCCCTGCCAAAGGGCCGGGGCCAGGGCGCCGAAAGCGATGGACGAGGGCAGGAAGGAGATCAGGGCGACCTTGGCCGCCTGGAACGGTCCGTCGATCGGCCGGCGGGTCAGGGCCATGCCGGTCCAGTGGTCGATCAACTGGGTCGCCAGATAGGCGCCGGCCCACAGCCAGGCCCAGGTCCAGCCGAAGGTCAGCTGCAAGGCCAGCGCCACCCCGAAGGCGGTGAGGAGCCGCACGGGCATATGCTTGCGGCGAGTGGCGACCACGGTCGCCAACCCAAACCGGTCCGCGGCCCTGCTGGCCGACGTGGCTGTTTCCCCTGACATGGGGGGAGAGTGCGGCGCCGCGTCCTAACACTCAGTGAAAGAACGCGGGTCGCCGATATGGTTAATGACCCGAATCGGGGATTCGGGCCGAGCTTTCGGCCTGGGCAGGCAAGCTCGGAGGTTCAACGACGATCTCTGTCTTCACCGAGTTGGCGATGTAACAGACCTCGTGCGCCTCATGATGGAGGTGATCGAGCTCTTTCGGCGTGGGCTGGCGGCCCTCGAAGGCGATGGCCGGGCGCAGGGCGACGCGGGTCACCGCGATCTTCCCCTCGGCCGTCTTGCGCATCACGCCCTCGGCCTCGTCGCGATAGCTGAGCACCGAAAAGCCGGCCTTGGAGGCGATGTAGAGGAAGCTCAGCATGTGGCAGTTGGAGATGGCCGCCACAAACATCTCCTCCGGATCGACGGCGTCGGCCGCCGACCAGGGGGCCGGCACCACCTGTGGCGAGGCGGAGGCGGGGATGGTGATCCCGGCGTCGAAGGCGACAGTGTGCTTGCGGCTGTAGCGCCCGGCGATGAAGTCCTCGCCGGGCTGCAGGGCCCAGTCGACGGTGGCGGTGTAGCTGCCCATCAGGTGGTCTCCGGTGGGAAGGTTGCGGCTTCGATCTTGTTTCCGTCGAGGTCGCGGACGAAAGCGGCGTAGTAGCCGGTCATCGCTGCCTGGCGTGGGCCGGGTGGGCCATCGTCGCAGCCGCCATGGTCGAGGGCGGCTTGGTGGAAGGCCTGAACGCTGACCTGGTCGCGGGCGCGGAGGCAGATGTGGAGGCCGGTGTCGCCGGGCTCGGGCGTGCGGTTAGGGCGATGGTTCAGCCAGACCTCTGGATAACGCTTGCCGAAGCCGATGGTGGCTTCGCGCTCGACGAGACGGCGGTAGCCGAGTGGGGCGAGAACCGCCTCATAGAAGGCGGCGCTGGCGGCGAGGTCGCGGACCGAGAGGGAGAGGTGGTCGATCATGCTGACCAGCCCCGCGCGGTCGTGCGAGCGGACAAATGGGTCCTCGGGACAAGCCCGAGGATGACGCAAGGGGGTGGAGTGCGGGGCACGGCCCTACAGCGTCCTCGCGATCAGCACCTTCATGATCTCGTTCGTACCGCCGTAAATCCGCTGGACGCGGCTGTCGCGGTACATGCGGGCGATCGGGTATTCGGCCATGTAGCCGAAGCCGCCGAACAGCTGCAGGCAGCGGTCGATGATCTTGTTCTCCAGGTCGGTGACCCAGTACTTCGCCATCGAGGCGGTGGCGGCGTCGAGTTTGCCCTTCAGGTGCTTTTCGATGCAGTCGTTGACGAAGACGCGGGCGACGGTCGCCTCGGTCTTGCACTCGGCCAGCACGAACTGGGTGTTCTGGAAGTCGAGGATCGCCTTGCCGAAGGCCTTGCGGGTCTTGACGTAGTCGATGGTCAGTTCCAGCGCCCGCTCGATGGTCGCCATCCCCTGGACCGCGATGTTCAGCCGCTCCTGCGGCAGCTGACCCATCAGCTGGAAGAAGCCATGACCTTCGCCTTCACCTAGCAGATTGGCCGTGGGAACGCGGACGTCGTTGAAGAACAGCTCGGAGGTGTCGGCAGCCTCCTGGCCCAGCTTGTCCAGGTTGCGGCCGCGCTCGAAGCCCTCGGCCGTGTCCGTCTCGACCATGATCAGCGAGGTGCCGCGCGCGCCCTGAGTGGGGTCGGTCTTGGCCACCACACAGATCAGGTTGGCGGTCTGGCCGTTGGTGATGAAGGTCTTGGATCCGTTGATGACGTACTCGTTGCCGTCCAGCCGCGCGGTGGTCTTGATCCCCTGCAGGTCGGACCCGGCGCCGGGCTCGGTCATGGCGATGGCCGTCACCAGTTCGCCGTTGGCCATCCGCGGCAGCCAGCGCTGCTTCTGCTCCTCGGTGCCGTAGTGATAGATGTAGGGGGCGACGATGGAGTTGTGGAGCGAGAGCCCGAACCCGTCGACGCCCTTGAGGCCCAGCTGCTCCATCAGGATGACCTCATGGCGATAGTCGCCGCCCATGCCGCCGTATTCCTCTGGAATCGACAGGCAGGAGAGGCCCGCCTCGGCCGCCTCGTTCCACATCACGCGCTCGACCATGCCGTCCTCGCGCCATTTTGCGACGCGGGACTCCGGGGCGTGGTCCTCAAAGAACTTGGCCACGGCGTTCTCGAAGATGACGATGTCCTCGTCGGCCAGCGAGGGAGTGCGTTCGACTTGCAGGGCGGCGGGCATGATCAGAAGGCCTCGGCGGGGAGTTGCATCAGGGTGGCTGAGCCGGTCTTCAGCTTGGCCAGGTGGGAGGTCCCTTCCGGGATGATCCGCTCGACGAAATAGCGGCCGACCACCAGCTTGTTGGCGTAGAAGGGATCGGCGTCGCCGGCCTTGGCGCGGGCGATGCAGGCTTCCGCGATCTGGGCCCACATGAAGGCCAGCCCGGTGATGCCGAACAGGTGCATGTAGTCGGTCGAGGCGGCGCCGGCGTTGTCCGGATTGGCCAGGCCATTCTGCATCAGCCACATGGTGGCCTCCTGCAGCTGGGCCTTCACGCCCGCCAGGCCGTCGGTGAACGGCTTCATCTGCGCATCGGAGCCGTGGGCTTCGACATAGGCGTCGATCTCGGCGAAGAAGCTCATCACCGCTCGGCCGCCGTTGGCGGCCAGCTTGCGGCCGACCAGGTCCAACGCCTGCACCCCGTTGGTGCCCTCGTAGATCAGGGCGATGCGGCAGTCGCGCAGGTACTGGCTGGCCGGGAAGTGTTCGGTGAAGCCCGAGCCGCCGTGCACCTGCATGGCGTCGACGCAGACCTTGAAGCCCTTGTCGGTGAGGTAGCCTTTGAGGACCGGCGTCAGCAGGCCCATGTAGTCGTTGCCCTTCTGGCGCACCGCCTCGTCCGGGTGGCCGTGGGCGAGATCGCCCTGCAGGGCGGTCCAGAACAGGAAGGCGCGGCCGGCCTCGATGATGGCTTTCGAATCCAGCAGCATGCGGCGCACGTCGGGGTGGACGATGATCGGATCGGCGGGCCCATCGGCATTCTTCGGGCCCGTCAGCGAGCGGCCTTGCAGGCGGTCCTTGGCGAATTCGGCGGCGGCCTGGTAGGCGGCCTCGGCCTGGGCGACGCCCTGCAGGCCCACCCCGATGCGGGCCTCGTTCATCATCACGAACATGATGCGCAGGCCGGCGTTCTCTTCGCCGATCAGGTAGCCGACGGCGTCATCGTAGGCCATTACGCAGGTGGCGTTACCGTGGATGCCCATCTTCTCTTCGAGGCCGGCGCACTTGGCCCCCTCGTTGCGGGCGCCGACGCCGCCGTCGGCGGTGGGGAAGTATTTGGGCACGATGAACAGGCTGATGCCCTTCACCCCGGCCGGGGCGCCCTCGATACGGGCCAGCACCAGGTGGATGATGTTGTCGGCCATGTCGTGCTCGCCGGCCGAGATCCAGATCTTCTGGCCGGTGATCCGGTAGGTCCCGTCCGCCTGCGGGACCGCCTTGGTGCGCAGCAGGCCCAGATCCGTGCCGCAGTGGGGCTCGGTCAGGTTCATGGTGCCGGTCCATTCCCCGGTGACCATCTTGGGCAGGTAGGTCTGCTTCTGCTCGTCGGTGCCGCCGGTGTGGATGGCCGAATAGGCGCCATGGGCCAGGCCCGGATACATCGAGAACGCCATGTTGGCGCTGGACGACATCTCGCTGAAGCTGAGGTTGACCACGTGGGGCAGGCCCTGGCCGCCGTAGGTGGGGTCGGAGCCCAGGCCCGTCCAGCCGCCTTCGCACAGCTGCCTGTAGGCCTCCTTGAAGCCCGCCGGCGTGGTGACCGTGTTGTCCGGATGCCAGGTGCAGCCCTGCTTGTCGCCGACGCTGTTCAGCGGCGCCAGCACCTCGCCGGTGAACTTGCCGGCCTCCTCGATGATGGCCTTGACCACATCCAGCGAGGCGTCGGCGAAGGACGGCAGCTCTGCATACTGGTCGATCTTCAACACATCCTCGAGCAGGAAGACGTGGTCGCGCACCGGCGGTTGGTAGGCCATTTTCTGGTCCTTGTTTGGGATCTGGGAGCAGGACGCAAACGAGGGCCGCCCCTGTCGAGGCGGCCCTGTCTACGGGTATCGGAAGCTGGTTATTTGGCCAGGGCCAGGTCGGCGTGTCCGTCGAGCCTGGCCCGGAGCATCTGGTCGTAGTCGGCCGCCTTGGGCAGGAGGTCGGGACGCTTTTCGGAGAGGTGCTTCTCCAGGCGCTCGCAGGCCTGGTTCAGCTCCTGGATGGCCCCGTCGATGTCCTCGCGCTGGCGCTCCAGCACGACGATCTTCTCGCGGAATTTCTTCAGGCTGTGGGCGTTCTGGTGCGCCGCCTCGTCGCCCTCGTCATAGAGCTCGAGGATCTCGCGGATCTCCTGGAGCGAAAGGCCGACGCGCTTGCCGCGCAGGATCAGGATCAGGCGGGCCCGGTCCTTGTAGCTATAGACCCGGTTCATCCCGTCGCGCGCGGGGGTGAGCAGGCCCTTGTCCTCATAGAAGCGCAGGGCGCGCGGGGTGGCTTTGAACTCAGTGCAGAGCTGACGGATGGTGAAGGTCCGCTCGGGACGACGCAATTCCAGTGCCATGCGATGTTCTCCCTGTGAGGGTCTTTTTTAGCCCCTTCGAGGAGGACGTTACGTCCCGCTTACGTCAACGTCAAGGCATAAGCTGGCGGTGTTTCCGGAGCGAAAAACGCGAAAGGGCCGGCCCCTTTCGAGGTCGGCCCAATCACAGTTCAGGTCCGCGGCTTACCAGCTGGCGTTGCTGTAGCCGGTGGGCCGGACGTAGGCGGACGAGACGTAGCCGACGCCGACGCCGTTCTGGCCGACCAGGACCCATTCGCCGCGCTTGGCATAGGCCATGGCGGTGAAGGTCTCACCCCGGCGCAGCTGGCCCGCCTTGGAGGCCGAGGTGGTCGGCCCGGCGCGCAGGTTCACCGTGCTGGTGGCGATGAACCGGCCGCCGCCCCGCTGGAAGTTGGCGGGCTGGACATAGTTCGCCAGGCGATAGCCGTTCGAAACATAGGTCCCGCGATTGGCCGCGTCGTTCTTCTGGACCTTGCAGCCGATGGCACCGCCGGCGGCGGCGCCCGCGCCGGCCCCGATCACGGCGCCGACGGCCGGCTCGTTATCGGTCAGCTTGGAGCCGAGCAGGCCGCCCAGAATCGCGCCGATAATGGCCCCGCCTTCCTGCTTGTTGCCGGAAGCCGAGCAGCCGAACGGGCCGTTGCTGGACTGGGCGGCGGCGGTCATCGGGGCCGCGGCGACGCCCAGGGCGGCCACGAGGGTCAGGGCCAGGCCGGTCTTCGCGATCTTGCTGTGCGCTTGCATGGTCATGTCTCCTCTTCAAAAGCGCGGGCCAGGGGCACATCCCCTGGCCGTCGAGGAGGGTTATGGCGCAGCGCGCCTGAACGACCCCGGACGGGCTCGTTATTTTCGGTTCAGGGTTATTGATCGTCCTCGTCATCCTCGGGCGGGACATAGACAAGACCGGCCTCATCGACCGCTTCGTCGAAGTCAGCGGCACAGGCCACCGCATCGTCCATCAGGGCCTCCTCGTCGGCCATGCCTTCCGTGCTCTCTTGCATGATGGCGGTGAAGCGGAGCATGGCCGGCTCCCTGGCGGCCGCCTCCAGCCGCTTGATTTGCGCCGGATCAAGCTCTGGCCTCTCGTCCGTCAGCAGCGTTGGGCCGACCGATGAGAACATCGCCTTGACCCCTGGGTCCTCGTAGAAGGTGACAACCGTCAGGAGTTCAGCTTCAGTCATCCCCGCCTTGTCGGCGCCGGCCACCGCCACACCCACATAATCGCGCTCCGCGAACATCTTTGCCACGCAGGCGCCGAAACCGTCCGCCACGGGTCCTACGACGGCTTCCTTCCCCGGGTTCTGCCGAAGAAGCTCCTGGCGCATCTCGGCCGACATCGTTTCGGCGAAAGGGACGATCTCGCTGATCTTCGGCAACGCCGCACGCAGCCGCTCGAGCAGCGCGGCGCGCTCGGCCGGGGCGGCCATTGCCAGGCTGGCCGTCATCAGGACGCCGCAGACGGCAAAGACAAAGATACGCATCGGACAACTCGAAAAGATCTGACCGACGTGCACGGCCCCCTGCCGTCCTTGTGGCGCGCATCCAGGCGGACGGCAAGCTCAGAGGGTGCGGCGCATCTCGTCCCAGGCGTTTGACAACGCGTTACGATGCGCCGGGCTGGCCACACCGATCAGGGCCTGGGCCCGTTCGTCCAGGGTCCGGCCGCGCAGATCAGCGACGCCGTGCTCGGTGACCACCACCCCGACGTCGGCGCGAGGCACGCTGACCGCGCCGGGCGACAGGCGGGGGACGATGCGGCTGATGCTGTCGCCCTTGGCCGAGGCCGGCAGCGCGATGATCGGCACGCCGCCGTCGGAAAGGCGGGCCCCCCGAAGGAAGTCGGTCAGTCCGCCGGCACCGGAGATCTGGCGGCCGTTCTGGAACTCGGCGTTGGCCTGGCCGAGCAGGTCGATCTCCAGCGCCGAGTTGACCGCCACCAGGCGCGGGATCTGGGCCAGGACCGCGATGTGGTGGGTATGGCCGCTATCGGCGAAGGTGATGCGCGGGTCGCTGAGGCGTTCGCGGAGCCGCGCTGTGCCGGCGGCAAGGCCGGTGACCACCTGGTCGACCACCTCCTCGTCGAGCAGCTCGACCAAGGGGTCGGTGACCATGCCCGAATGGATCTTCAGGCCCCGACGACCCCGCAGGCCCTTCAGCGCCGCCACCCCGGCCTTGCCGACCCCGAACTGCAGGCTGGCGCCTTCGGGGGTTAGATCAGCGATGTGGCCGCTGATGGTCTCGAAGGCCGGGTCGAGGTCGCCGGCGTCGTAGTCGAGGACGGGATGGTCGGTTTCGGTGACGAGATCGAAGGCGTCGAGAGGCCAGCTGGGGCCGTTCACCGTCGGCAGGCGCGGATTGATGATGGCCAGCTTGAAGACGTCGGCGCGGCCCAGAACGGCGGGAGCCAGGTCGCTGGCGACGCTGAGGGTCACCCGGCCATCGATGGGCGGGCTGACCTGGAAGACCGCGCCATCCAGCGGCGTCGCTCCAAGCCAGCGATAGGTCTGGAACCAGGTCAGAGGCCGCAGGGCATAGCGGCCGGCGTCTAGGCCGGGCCGCCAGTCGGCCGAGGCGAACGTCCCTTCCGCCGTGGCGGTCGGCGACAGGGCCGACCAGTCCGCACGGTTGATGCCGGGGATGGCGGCGCCGACGAAGCACATCCGTTCGGCCAGTCCGGGCGTAGCTGACAGCATCTCCCGCAGGACCAGGGGCTCTCCCGGTCCGAAGGGGATGAACAGTCGCCCGCCGGCGGATTTCACCCGAAGGGCGAGCTGTTCGACGGCTTGGTCAATCGGGAGGCGAATCATGTCACTATCCATTCATGCGGCGTCCGCAACCGTACGGTCGTCCGTGAGTTCTGCGTACGAACCCCGGCCTTCGTAGGACCCGCGCCGCCATGCAGACCGCAGATCATCCTTCCAGCCTGCTGAAGCCCATGCTGTGGGTCGCCGGCCTGTTCTTCTCCACGGGATTTCTCGGCTACCTGGCCTTCGGCCTCAACAGCCTGCCGGGCTAGAGACCTGTCGCGGGGTCAGCCAAGGGCTGATCAGCCCGCGCCCGTCGACCCGAAGCCGCCGGTTCCGCGCGCCGTTTCCTCCAGCGATTCCACCGGCCGCCAGGTCGCCTGCACGACGGGCGCAATCACCATCTGGGCGATGCGGTCGCCCCGGCGGATGACGAAGGCGTCTTCGCCCAGGTTGATCAGGATCACCTTCACCTCGCCGCGATAGTCGGCGTCGATGGTCCCCGGCGTGTTGAGGCAGGTGACGCCCGCCTTGGCCGCAAGCCCCGAGCGCGGCCGCACCTGGGCCTCGAAGCCCGGCGGCAGGGCGAAGGTCAGGCCCGTCGGCACCATGGCGCGGGCCATGGGGGCCAGGGTCAGGTCCTCATCCACCGCCGCCCGCAGGTCCATGCCGGCGGCCAGCGCCGTCTCATAGGTCGGCAGGGGCAGGCCCGCCGCGTGGGGCAGCTGTACGACGTCGATTTCAGGTGTCACGCCAGATCCTTCGCCACACGGTCTGCGATCTTCATCGCCACCTCGTCCTTGCCCGCCCGGTCCCAGCGCTCGACGCCGGCCCTGGAGACGATCATCACCGCATTTTCTGTTCCGCCCATGACGCCGGGCTGAGTGACATCATTGGCCACGATCCAGTCGCAGCCCTTGCGGGTCAGCTTGGCCAGGGCGTGTTTTTCGACATCGTTGGTCTCGGCCGCGAAGCCGACCACCAGTGTCGGTCGCTGCGGCGTGTGGGCGGCCAGGGTCGCGAGAATGTCGGGGTTCTCGACCAGGGTGATGGCGGGCGGGCCGTCCTTGCCCTTCTTCAGCTTGATGCCGAAGGCCTCGTCGGGGCGCCAGTCGGCCACCGCCGCGACGCAGATCGCCGCATCGGCCGGCAGGGCCGACTGACAGGCGGCCAGCATGTCGCGGGCGCTCTCGACATCGACGCGGGTGACGCCGGCCGGGGTCGGCTGGCTGACCGGCCCGGCCACCAGGGTGACCCGCGCGCCCAGCCGGGCCAGGGCGCCGGCGATCTCGAAGCCCTGCTTGCCGCTGGAGCGGTTGGTCAGCACCCGCACCGGGTCCAGAGCCTCGGCCGTCGGGCCGGCGGTGACCAGGACGTGCTTGCCGGTCAGGGGACGACTGATTTGGGGCCCGTCCGACAGCAGGGTCATGATGGCCTGGAAGATGACGTGCGGCTCCGCCATCCGGCCAAAGCCGAATTCGCCGCAGGCCATGGCCCCCTCGTCCGGCCCGACGAAGGACACCCCATCCGCCTTCAGGGTCGCCAGGTTCCGACGGGTGGCGGCATGCTCCCACATCCGGACGTTCATCGCCGGGGCCATCAGCACCGGCTTGTCGGTGGCCAGCAGGGTGGTGGAGGCCAGGTCTCCCGCCAGGCCATTGGCCGCCTTGGCCATCAGGTCGGCGGTGGCCGGGGCGACGACCACCAGGTCGGCGGAGCGGGAAAGCTCGATATGGCCCATCTCCGCCTCGTCGGTGAGGGAGAAGAGTTCCTGATAGACCTTGTCCTCGGCCAGGGCTGACAGGGACAACGGGGTGACGAACTGGGCGCCCGACGCGGTGAGGATCGGCCGCACGCCGACCCCCGCCTTGCGCAGCAGCCGGGTCAGCTCCAGCGCCTTGTAGGCGGCGATCCCGCCGCCCACGATCAGCAAAACCCGCCGTTCGGTCAAAGCCAGCTCCAACAATCCTCGGGCCTTCCTAACCAGTTTGCACGCGGCGCCAAACAGGACTCGACAATGTTCACGTTTTGATCTTATCGTTCATGGAGGCGATTATGCACTTTACATACCATCATTGATTTGATAGGGTTTTCTCACTGGAGAGAGCCTACCCATGTCCGCCCCCCTCACTGACCCCATCTTCCACGATGAAGACGCCGCCCGCGCCCACTTTGAGGCGCTTCGCTGGCCGAATGGGCGGGTTTGTCCGCATTGCGGCGTAGAGGGCAATTCCACTCTCATGCAGGGCAAGACTACTCGCCCCGGCCTCTACAAGTGCAAGGAGAAGGAGTGCCGCAAGCCCTTCTCCGCCACCATGGGGACCCTGTACGAGAAGTCCCATATCCCGCTGCACAAGTGGCTGCTGGCCACGCACCTGATGTGCTCCAGCAAGAAGGGTATCAGCGCTCACCAGCTGTTCCGGATGCTCGGGTTTGGCTCCTATCGGACGGCCTGGTTCATGGCTCACCGCATCCGCGAAGCTATGCGGGAAGGCGATCTTGGCCCGTTCGGAATGGGCGGCGCGACCGTGGAAGTTGACGAGACATTTCTTGGAACCGACCCGGACTATGTTCAGGAAGCCAAGCGCGGTTCAGTGCACGGGAAAATGAAAGTTCTGACCCTGGTGGAGCGCGAAACTGGCCGCGCCCGCTCCTTCGTCGTGGACAAGCTGACCATCAACGACATTGTGCCGGTGGTGGAAGCCAACCTCTCCCGTGAGGCCCGCCTGATGACCGACGAGAGCAAACTCTACGTCGAAATGGGCAAGGCCGTCCGCGACCACCAGAGCGTCAAGCACAACGAAGGCGAATACGTCCGCCGCAATCAACCGACCGTCCACACGAACACGATTGAAGGCTTCTTCTCGATTTTCAAACGCGGCATGCGCGGCGTCTATCAGCACAGCAGCAAGAAGCACTTGCACCGCTATCTGGCGGAGTTTGATTTCCGCTACAGCTACCGTGTCGCCCTTGGCGTGAATGACACCCAGCGCGCGGCTATCGCGGTGTCCAACGTCGTTGGCAAGCGCCTCACTTATCAAAGACCTCAAGTGCAAACGGCAAGCTAAACGGCCGGGATACCGGCTTAGCGCGCGGTGGCGAACCAAGGCTTAGGGTCAAGGCCTGGGCAAAGCTTTAGGCTTGACGGACTCGTCAACGCACCGGCAAATACGGCCAAGGAAAAGGGGCCGAGCCTTTCGACCCGACCCCTTCCCCACACCGAATGCCGCCACCGGACTTTTAGCGACTGCGAGCCGTACCGAGTTTGCCCCTCAGTACGGCCCTCCAAACCGACAACGAATCACCGGCGCCGTGGGTCAACCCTACGGCGCCGTTTTCGCGACCGTCTAGGGTTAACAACCTGCTACTAGCTGACTAACGCACAGTAGAAACTTAACTCTGTGGAGAAGTCCTCAAGGCTTTTTCCTGAGAAGCCTTTTCGCGCTTCCGCTTGGCTGTCTCGGCGAGAGTTTCGCGAGGCTTCGAAAGCATGATCCGGGTGACTTGGTCCCGCCGTCTAGCGGCCTCTTCTTCCGAGAAGATTTCGGGGTCATCGGGCGGTGTGGATTCCATTTTCATGGCCCCCATGCTAAGAGGCTTACGCCCCCGCCGCTAGGCGGGAGCGCAGAGGCCCGTTGTCATATTCTCATGTGCCACCTGCCTCCGGCGCCGCGCCAACGGAGCCGCCCTCTGGGGAATTAGAGCTGAAGGGACCCCCGGCCTCATGGTCGGGGGTTTCCGCTTTCGCGGAACCTGTATCGGCAAAGGCCGAATTACTTTGAGCCATTCGACGCCCCCGGAAAGAGCGTGATGTTCTCGGATGGAAGGTCGCTGGCCATGTCGGGCAACTTGTAGCGACCGTTTTCGGCGACCAGCAACGCACGCTGCTTCATCTTGGACAGGTGCGTGCGGACCAGGGCCGGGTTGCGGTTGGCCACCTCCCGAGTGTCCGGATGACGCTGTAGCGCAGAGATGACACCTGCCGGCGAGAGCGAACCGCCGTGCGCCCCAATAACCTCCAAGATGTACTTCGGCATGCTGATCCGCCCCTCTTCTTCGGGAGGGGCGGCTTCGTCGATCTCGCCGGATTGGATCTTGGCGTAAGTCTCAGGCGCGTAAAAGCGCTTCCCGACCTTCACAAGCTCCCCGCCAACTTCCATCGCCTTGATGGTGTTATAGTAGCCGTTAGGGGAGATTTCGAAGCGCTCTCCGAACTCCGTCCCCTGTGCCAACTCCACAAACTCCGCTTTGGTCAGGTAGCCTTGCTTGGTGCGAAGGGCGGTGCTGATGAACTCCCGCCACGTTCGGGGCTCTCGCTTGACCTTGCCTGCGTAAGCTGGAGCCAAGGGCTCATTGGCAGGAACCGCCTCTACAGCGGTGGTGCCAAGCAGCCGGGCAATTGCGCTCCGGTCGGCGCGGACCTCGGCCAACTCGGCGACTAGGCGCGCTTCGCGGATCGCTAATTCAGCGTCCTTGTCTAACATGACGCGCCCCTCGGGCGAGTCGGGTAAGATGATCGCGGCCATGGGGGACTCATGCCATATGCCCCGCCCCTGGGGAAGTGGGGGTCATACATATTTCTGTTCACTTGGCGTTCTTTCTGCAACTTGGTATCTAAAGTGCATAATCGCCTTCATGGAACGCCGATCCAGCTGGGGGAGAAACCCGCCATGTCCCGCATTCTTATGGCCGCCTCTGCGGTCGCCGCCCTGTTCGCCCTGGCCGCCTGTGACGGTGGACCGGCCAGCAAGCCCTCTCGTGATCAGGCGGAGGCCGGCGGTTCGCCCGCCTCGCCCAGCGACGCGGGAGTCGAGACCGCCTCAAGCGCCATCGACGGCGAGGCGCCGAAGACCGATCCGCGCACCCAGCCGGCCAGGATGCTGGACGGGGCGCCCATCTGGGCCGCCAACCGCCGGCTGACCGCCGAGGAGGCCGCCCAACGCCAGTTCACCCGCAACGGCGCCGACTTCGGCGCCAAGTCGGTCGAGGACTACGCCCGCCAGGCCCGCGCCTTCGTCAACAAGCCGCCGTCCGGGGCGGAGACCATCACCCGCCGCAACGGCGACAAGCTGATCTATGACGAGAAGAGCAATGTCTTCGCCGTGGCCACCAAGGACGGGGTGCCGCGCACCATGTTCAAGCCCGAGGAAGGCCCCAGCTATTGGCAGGAGGCCAAGGTCAGGGCTGAGCAGGGCCCGCGTCGCAATCGCGAAGGCCGGGACCGGGAGGATCGGGGCTGACCCCTCCGTCCCGCAAAGGCCGGAAACCTTGCGAGTCCCGGCCCGCGCCCCCATAACGCCCGCATGACGAGTTCCGCGCCGGTAAAGCGCCTCTATATCAAGACCTACGGCTGTCAGATGAATGTCTACGACAGCGAGCGCATGGCCGATGTCCTGCGCCCGCTGGGCTATGGCATGACCGACGATCCGGAAGGCGCGGACCTGGTGGTGCTCAACACGTGCCATATTCGCGAGAAGGCCACCGAGAAGGTCTATTCGGAACTGGGCCAGATCAAGCGGATGAAGGCCCGCAAGGCCGAGGCCGGCGGCCAGATGACCATCGCCGTGGCCGGCTGCGTCGCCCAGGCCGAGGGCGCCGAAATCATCAAGCGCCAGCCGGCCGTCGATCTGGTGGTCGGACCCCAGGCCTATCATCAGATGCCCGAGCTGATCGCCCGCGCCCACCGGGCCAAGGGCGAGGGGCTGGCCGCCGAGTTTTCACCGGAAGAAAAGTTCGACGCCCTGCCGGAGGCGCGGCACGTGACCGGCGTCACCGCCTTCCTCACCGTGCAGGAGGGCTGCGACAAGTTCTGCACCTTCTGCGTGGTGCCCTACACCCGCGGCGCCGAATGGTCGCGGCCGGCCGAGGCCATCCTGGCCGAGGCCCGGGGTTTGGCCGAGAAAGGCGTGCGCGAAGTCACCCTGCTGGGCCAGAACGTCAACGCCTACGACGGGGCTGAAGGCGGGCTCGCCGCCCTGGTTCGCGCCCTTGCCAAGATCGATGGCATCGATCGCATCCGCTACACCACCAGCCATCCGCGCGACATGGACGAGGCCTTGATCGCCGCCCATGGCGAGGTCGAGGAACTCATGCCCTATCTGCACCTGCCGGTGCAGGCCGGGTCGGACAAGATCCTCAAGGCCATGAACCGCGACCACACCGCCGAAAGCTACCTGCGGCTGGTCGAGCGGATCCGCGCGGCCCGGCCGGACATGGCGATGAGCTGCGATTTCATCGTCGGCTTCCCTGGCGAGCGGGAGAAGGACTTCCAGGCCACCCTCGATCTGGTCGCCGAGGTGAACTACGCCTCCGCCTTCTCCTTCAAGTACAGCCGCCGTCCGGGCACCCCGGCCTCGGCCATGCCCGGCCAAGTGGACGAGGCGGTCAAGGAAGAGCGCCTGGCCCGCCTCAACGCCCTGCTCTCCCAGCAGCAGCAGGCCTTCAACGAGGCCCAGGCCGGCAAGGTCCTCCCCGTGCTGATCGAGAAGCCCGGCCGCCGCGAAGGCCAGCTGGGCGGTCGCAGCCCCTATCTGCAGCCGGTCCATCTCGACGGCCCGGATCATCTGGTCGGCGAGATCGTTCCGGTACGGATCGTCACTGGCCACAAGGGCAGTCTGACGGGCGAATTGGTCCAGGCGCTGGAGCCCGCGTGAGTCGTCCCCCTGAGTTCATCACCCTCTCCGACGCCGCCGCCCGGGCGGTGGCCGGACCGGGCAGCCGTCACGCCGCCCTGATCGAGGACGCCTTCAAGGTGCTGCTGGAGACCCCCGGCGGCGGGGTGTCGATCAGCGGCGATTCCCGCGCCCGCTCCCTGGCCAAGCGGGCCATCGCCGCGCTGGCCGCCCAGGCCGACGCCGGCGCCGAGGTGGCCGAGGCCGATGTCCGCGTGGCCGTCGGCCAGGCCCGCTCCGGCGAGCCCGGCCCCGTGGCCCCCGGCGCGGCGCGGCGCGGTCCCGTCTCGCCCAAGACGGCCACCCAGGCCCAGTACATGGACATGCTGGGCCGCCATGAGCTGGTGTTCGGGCTCGGCCCCGCCGGCACCGGCAAGACCTTCCTGGCCGTGGCCCACGGCGCCGGCATGCTGATGCGCGGCGAGATCGACCGGCTGATCGTCACCCGCCCGGCGGTCGAGGCGGGCGAGAAGCTGGGCTTCCTGCCCGGCGACCTGACCGAAAAGGTCGATCCCTACATGGCCCCGGTCTGGGAGGCCCTGACCCAGATCGTCGGGACCGAACAGCTGCGCCGCCGCCGCGACAAGGGCGAGATCGAGGTCGCGCCCATCGCCTTCATGCGCGGCCGCACGCTGAGCCACGCCTTCATCATCGTGGACGAGGCCCAGAACACCTCCCGCCTGCAGATGAAGATGGTGCTGACCCGGATGGGCGAGGGCAGCCGCATGGCGGTGACCGGCGATCCCAGCCAGATCGACCTGTTGAATGCCGCCGATTCCGGCCTGGCCCATGCGGTGGCCATCCTGGAAGGCGTCGAGGGCGTGGCGGTCACCCGGTTCAGCGCCGCCGACGTGGTCCGCCACCCGATGGTCCAGCGCATCGTCAAGGCCTACGACGAAGACGCGGCCAAGCGCGGCCGATGAGCGACATCGACATAGAGGTCGAGGATCCGGCCTGGACGGCTGTGCCGGACGTCGAGGCTGTCGTGCAGGCTGCGGCGAAAGCGGCAATGCTCCAGTTCCGCCCCCCTTGGGGGCGGAACTTGAGCTTGGGGTCACCGTGCTGCTCACGGGGGACAATGAAGTCGCCGACCTCAACACCCGCTTTCGCCACAAGCCCGGCCCGACCAACGTCCTGTCCTTCCCCGCCCCGCCCAATCCCGAGAACCACCTCGGCGACATCGCCCTGGCCTACGGCGTCTGCGCCCGCGAGGCCGCCGCGCAGGGCAAGACGCTGGCCGACCATCTGCGCCATCTGACCGTCCATGGCGTGCTGCATCTTGCGGGATACGATCACCAGACCGATGATGAGGCCGAGGCCATGGAAGCATTGGAGCGGCGTGTGCTGGCCGATCTGGGCGTTGCCGACCCCTATGCCGATGAACAGAGCTAGATGACCGACCCCGATTCAGACCCGCCGCCAGAACCTCCCCAGCGAAGGCGAGGGGGGTTGGGCGGCATGTTGCGCCAGGTGCTCCGCGCCTTCGGCGAGACGCTCGACACCGACGCCCCCGCCACCCCCGGCGCCGAGGATCTGGCCAATCACGCGCGCGAGTTCGCCCGGCTGGACGTGGGCGACGTGATGATCCCCCGGTCCGACATCCAGGCCATCGAGATTTCCACACCGTTCGAGGAGGTGGTCGCCCGCTTCGTCGAAACCGAGCACAGCCGTCTGCCGGTCTATCGCGAGACGCTCGACGATCCGGTGGGCGTCATCCACATCAAGGACATCTTCCGCCTGCTGGCCTCGGGCCGCAGCGCCACGACCCGCGTCCTGCTGCGCACGCTGAAGCGCGAATTGCTCTATGTGCCGGAATCCATGCCGGCCACCGTGCTGCTGGAGAAGATGCAGCTTCGCCGGGCCCACCTGGCCCTGGTCATCGACGAGCATGGCGGGGTCAGCGGCCTGGCCACCCTGGAGAACCTGCTGGAAGCGGTGGTCGGGGAGATCGACGACGAACATGACGAGGCCCAGGTCAGCACCGTGATTGCAGGGCCGGACGGCGCCTTCGAGGTCGACGCCCGCGCCGATATCGAGGACCTGGAGGCGGCGCTCGAGGTCGAGGGGCTTGTTCCGGAGGAGCTTGAAGAGGACGTCGACACGGTCGCCGGCCTGGTCACCGCCCTGGCCGGCCGGGTGCCTGAGGCCGGCGAGGTGATCTTCCATCCGGGCGGCTGGGCGTTCGAGATCACCGACGGGGATCTGCGCCGGGTCAAGCGGGTGCGGGTCCGCCGGCTGGCGGCGGCCGTCGCGCAAGAGGCGTGACCCTGACGGGCGATGCCATCCCGCCGGTCCGATCCGCCCGGGCCATCTGGCGACCGCGCCTGCTGGCCCTGCTCGCCGGGATCGCCGCCGCCCTGGCCCACCCGCCGTTCGGCCTGCTGCCGGGCCTGCTCAGCTACGGCGCGCTCATGCTGCTGATCGACGGATCGGGCGCCGACCGGCCGCTGCGCTCGGCCTTCCTGCGCGGCTGGTTGGCGGGCCTGGGGTATTTTGCGGTCGGCACCTGGTGGGTGGCCGAGGCCTTCCTGGTCGATATCGCCGCCCACGGCTGGATGGCCCCCATAGCGGTAACCCTGATGGCGGGCGGTATCGCCCTGTTTTGGGGGTTGGCGGCCTGGCTCTACCGGCTGGCTCGCTTCGACGGCCCCTGGCGGGTGGTCGTCTTCGCCGCCGCCTTCGGAGCGGCTGAATGGCTGCGGGGGCACATCCTGACCGGCTTTCCCTGGAACCTGCCGGGGGAGACCTGGCGGGCCGGCTCGGCGATTTCCCAGATGGCGTCGGTGGTCGGGGTTTACGGGCTGACGGTGCTGACGGTCGGCGTGGCCGCCGCCCCCGCCCTGCTGCTCCGCGACCGCCGCCGGGCCGATCTGATCGCGGTCGGTGCGGCGGCGGCTGTGGTGGTCGGGATGGCCGGCTATGGCATGGCGCGGACCGCCAACGCCCCCGTTGCCGCGGTCGGGGCGGAAAGGCCAGTCATCCGCATCGTCCAACCCAACGTGCCCCAGACGGTGAAGTACGACCCGATCGTCTTCAGCCGCATCCTTGCCAAGCATCTGAAGCTGACCCGCCAGCCGGGCGAGCAGCTCCCCGATATCGTCATCTGGTCCGAGGGCGCCATCCCGATGCTGGCCAACGACTACCTCGCTCCGGACAGTTTCGAGCGCACTGCCATCACCGAGGCCCTCGTCCCCGGTCAAGTGCTGCTGGTCGGGGCAGCGGTGGCCGAGGCGCCGGAAGCCGCTGGCGGCCGCGTCCGCTATTTCAACAGCCTGCTGGCCCTGCGCCGCGATGGCGACGACCTGACCCTGATCGGCCGATACGACAAGCACCGGCTGGTGCCGTTCGGCGAGTTCCTTCCGCTGGAAGGCCTGCTCACCCCGCTCGGCTTCAAGGAGCTGGTCAAGATCGGCGACGGCTTCAGCCCCGGACCGAGGCCCGCCCCGATCGCCCTGCCCGGCCTCGGTATCGTTCAGCCGCTGATCTGCTACGAGAGCCTCTACCCGGGCTTCACCCGCGAAGGGGCCAAGGCCAGCGGCCGGCAGCCGAAGCTGTTGATCAACATCTCCAACGACGCCTGGTTCGGCGCCACCAGCGGCCCCCTGCAACACCTCAACCTGGCCAGCTATCGCGCCATCGAGGAAGGCGTCCCGATGGCGCGCGTCACACCCACGGGCGTATCGGCCATGATCGACGCCTATGGTCGAGTGATTCCCTCCGCCAGGATTGAGCAGGGCGCGGAGGCTGTGATCGATGTCGGGCTTCCACCCACGGTAGATATTACCCCCTACCGCAGGTTGGGTGACACAATATTTTCGTTATTCATGATTGTATCCATCGGCCTAACCCTGGTCTTTCACTGGCGAGGCATGAAAAAACCGCCCAGACTGTTTCGGCGGCGCTAGCCGGAACCCTCATCTCCTTACTGGGCAGGGCCTTGATGACTGAAGACGTTAGCCGTTCACCCAATCCTATCGACGTCCATGTCGGGCGCCGGGTGAGGCAACGCCGCAAGGCGATGGGGGTGACGCAGGAGCGGCTGGCTGATGACCTGGGCCTGACTTTCCAGCAGGTCCAGAAGTACGAGCGCGGCGCCAATCGCGTCTCGGCCTCCAAGCTGTACGAGATCGCGGTCGCCCTGCAGACCAGCACCGAATATTTCTTCGAAGGCCTGGCCGACCCCGCCTCGCTGAAGGAAGGCGGCGGCGACGCCGAGCCGGCCTCCGAGAAGTTCGTCAACGCCTTCCTGATGTCGAGCGAAGGCCTGGAGCTGGCCGAGCTGTTCTCGCGCCTGAAAAACCCGCGCCTGCGCAAGCGGATCGTCGAACTGGTGCGCAGCATGGTCGAGGACGAGGCGTGATCGTCCTCAATCGGCCAACAGCCTTGCGGGATATAAGGATATCTTTATAGGTTCCCCCAGCCTCAAGCCGGGAGCCATCCGTGAGCCGTCAGAACTACATCTTCACCAGTGAGAGCGTGTCCGAGGGGCACCCCGACAAGGTCGCCGACCGGATCAGCGACGTGGTCGTTGACGCCTTCCTGGCCGAGGAGCCCCAGGCGCGGGTTGCCTGTGAGACGATGGTGACCACCAACCGCATCGTCCTGGCGGGCGAGGTTCGGGCCGGCAAGCCGGGCCTCTCCAAGCAGGAGAACAAGGATCGCAACAAGGCGATCATCGCTTCGCTGGAGCCCAAGGTCCGCGACGCGGTCAAGGACATCGGCTATGCCCAGAAGGGCTTCCACTGGGAAAAAGCCAAGTACAGCTGCTTCCTGCACGCCCAGTCCGACCATATCGCCCAGGGCGTCGACGCCGGGGAGAACAAGGACGAGGGCGCCGGCGACCAGGGGATCATGTTCGGCTACGCCACCGACGACACCCCGGAATTCATGCCGGCCACCCTGCAGTACAGCCACAACATCCTCAAGCGCCTGGCCGAGCTGCGCCATTCGGGCGAGCTCGACTTCCTGGAGCCGGACGCCAAGAGCCAGGTCACCCTGCGCTATGAGAACGACCGGCCGGTGCATGTGGAGGAGATCGTCGTCTCCCACCAGCACGGCAAGAAGATGGAGGGCGGGGCCCCGACCTCCAAGCGCATGCTGGCTGCGCTGAAGCCCTACATCCTGCCGCTGTTCGCCGACGGGCTGATCAGCAAGAAGACCAAGTGGCACATCAACCCGACCGGCAAGTTCCTGATCGGCGGGCCTGACGGCGACACCGGCCTGACCGGCCGCAAGATCATCGTCGACACCTACGGCGGCGCGGCGCCCCACGGCGGCGGCGCCTTCAGCGGCAAGGACCCGACCAAGGTCGACCGCTCGGCCGCCTATGCCTGCCGCTACCTGGCCAAGAACGTGGTCGCCGCCGGCCTGGCCAAGAAGTGCACCATCCAGATCAGCTATGCGATCGGGGTGGCCCGGCCGCTGAGCTTCTACGTCGACACCCATGGGACCGGCGAGGTCGATCCGGCCAAGCTGGAAAAGCTGCTGCCGGACCTGATCGGCGGCGCTACCCCGCGCGCGATCCGCGAGCACCTGCAGCTCAACAAGCCGATCTACGCCCGCACCGCCGCCTACGGCCACTTCGGCCGCACGCCGGACAACGAGGGCGGCTTCAGCTGGGAAAAGACCGACCTGGTCCCCGAGCTGCAGAAGGCCCTGGCCTAGCGTTCGACAGCGGGGGGCGGTAAAGGCCGCCTCCCATGCCGACGCCTCAAAAACCCCACGGCCCGTTGCGGTCCTTCGGCCGCATCAAGTCGCGCCCGATCAAGGCGCGGCAGGCGGCGCTGTTCGACAGCCTGCTGCCCGCCATCATAGTGCCGGAAACAGCCTTCGATCCCCTGACCCTCAAGCCGGGCGCCAAGGCGGTCTGGGTCGAGATCGGTTTCGGGGGCGGGGAGCACCTGGCCGGCCAGGCGGCGAACAATCCCGATGTCCTGCTGATCGGCGCCGAGCCGTTCCAGAACGGCGTGGCCAGCGCGCTGCGCCACCTGGAGGAAGCCGGCGCGACCAACGCCCTCATCCATCCGGGCGATGGCCGCGAGGTCCTGGCCAACCTGCCGGACGGCAGCGTCGACCGCCTGTTCGTCCTCTTCCCCGACCCTTGGCAGAAGGCGCGGCACAACAAGCGTCGGCTGGTGAACCCCGAGTTCCTGGCCGAGGCACACCGTATTTTGAAGCCGGGTGGAAAATTCCGCTTCGCCACCGACTGGGCCGACTACGCCGACTGGACCCTGGAGCGCGTCCTGGCCAGCGGCCTGTTCGCCTGGCCCGCCGACAAGGCCGATGACTGGCGCGTCCCCCCGGCTGACCACCTGACTACGCGCTACGAAGAAAAGAAGCTCGGCGATATCCCGCCGGTTTGGCTGGACTTCGTACGGGCGTAGATCGCGCTAGCTCTCCGACCGCCGCCCCCCTCAGGGCGTCAGGATCATCTTCAGCGCCCCGTCCTTGCGGCCGTCGAACATGGCGTAGGCCTCGGCCCCATCGCTGAGCGGCAGGCGGTGGCTGATCACCCGTTCGGGCTTCAGGCGGCCGGCCTGGACCAGGGGGATCAGTTCGGGCCAGGTTTCCTGGACGCTGCAGGTCCCGATCCGGAAGGTCAGGCCCATCATGAAGGCGCGGGCCATGGGGAAGTCGAACCGGCGATCCTGGTTGACCCCGATCACCGACACCGTGCCGCGCCGGGCGGCCAGGTTCAGCGCCAGGTCGATGGTGCGGGCATGGCCGACGGCCTCGACCGTGCTGTCGACCATGCGGCCGCGGGTCAGTTCGCGGATGGTCTCGACCGCGTCGTCCGGGTGCAGGGCGGTGGCGCCCAGGGTCTCGGCGATGGCGCGGCGTTCGGCCACCGGGTCGATGGCGAAGACGCGGGCGGCGCCGAGCACGAAGGCCTGCTCCACGGCCATCAGGCCGATGGGGCCAAGGCCGACCACGGCGGCGGTCTTGCCGGAGCTGATGTCGGCGTTGCGGGCGCCGTACCAGGCGGTGGCCATGCCGTCGGTCATCAGCAGCGCCTGGTCCTCGGTTATCCCCTCGGGGATCAGGGCGGCGTTGAAGTCGCCTGCCGGGACGCGCACCGCCTCAGCCTGGGAGCCCTGCAGCTTCGAGGACAGGCCGTAGCAGCCGGCCGACCCGGTCTCGCAGCGGATGACGTCGCCGCGCAGGCAGGCGGGGCAGGCGCCGCAGCCGACGGCGGCGGAGATCATCACCTTGTCGCCGGATTTCAGGCGGCGAACGCCCCGGCCGATCTCGACCACCTCGCCCACCGCCTCATGGCCGACGCAGAAGCCGAGGTCCTCGCTGAACCCCTCGCCATGATAGATGTGCAGGTCGCTGCCGCAGATGGCGCAGCCGGTGACCTTGACCAGGACATCGCGGTCATCGTGCAGGACGGGATCGTCCATGCTCTCGTAGCGGACGTCGCGGGGGCCGAAGTAGCGCAGGGCCTTCATGGGGCGGCTCCGTCGATCCAGCGCAGGGCGCGCTGGAAGAGGTTGAGGGTCGATGCGTGGAGGCGATCGCCGATGGCCTTGGGCGCAAGGCCGGCGCCGGCCCGGGCATGGCTGCCCTCCAGGATGATGCCGAGCTTGTAGCAGGCCAGGACGCCGTACCAGCGGATGTGGGTCAGGTCCCGGTCGCTGTGGCGGCCGTAGTGGTCGATGACCTCGGCGATGGTGGGGAAGCCGTCCCAGGGGGTGACCGGGGTGATCACCGCCTGGCCGTCCTCGGGCCACATGGCCATCAGCCAGCCGAGATCGAGCAGGGGATCGCCGGTGCTGGCCAGTTCCCAGTCGACGATGGCCGCCAGCTCGCCGCTGTCGTGACGGTAGATGACGTTGGCCAGGTGATAGTCGCCGTGAATCAGGCCAGGGCGGATGGACGGCGGACGATGGGCGTCCAGCCAGGCGCCGACGGCCTCGACGCCGGGGACCTCGTCGGTCCAGGTCGGGAACTCGCGATAACTCTCATACTGCTTGCGCCAGCGGGGGACCTGGCGTTCCAGCCAGCCGTCGGTCTTGCCGAGGGTCTCCAGCCCGACCTTGGCGATGTCGATCTTGCTGAGCGCAATGATGCCGTCGGCCAGGGCGAAGCCCATGCGGTTGCGGATCGCCGGGTCGCGCGTATGAAGCGGCGGCAGGCCGACGGTCGGGTTGAAGCCGTCGATCGGTTCCATCAGGTAGAAGGCCGCTCCATCCATGATCTCTTCCGGACAGGCGGCGATCAGGCCGGGGTGGGGCACGTCGGACCCAGCCAGGGCGGCCAGCACCCGGGCCTCGCGGCGCATGGTCTCGTTGGAATTGCCCCGCAGTTTGGGGGGCGGGCGGCGCAGGACGTAGTCGCGGCCCGAGCGGGTGAACTTCAGCAGGATGTTCTGGGTGCCGCCGGTCAGGACGGTGAGGTCGGTCAGCGGGCCAGACCCCAGACCCTTCGCGTCCATGAAGGCGGTCAGCACGGCGAGGTCGACGCCCTCGGGGACGGTGTTGTCGTCGGCCATCTGTCCTCCCAGCCGTCGTGTCGCGGCCTTTGGGACAGGCTAGGCGGTTGTCGTGGCGGCAGGCAAACTTCTGGTGAAGGCCCCTCGGGGCTCCCTTCTCCCCTTGCGGGAGAAGGTGGCGCGAAGCGCCGGATGAGGGGTCGATAGGTCTCAAAGCTGCTTCGCGAGAGTGGCTGCAGGCTGTGTTGGGGGCCGGTGCGCCCCCTCATCCGTCGCCTACGGCGACACCTTCTCCCGCGAGGGGAGAAGGGGACCTCTGGCGGACAACTTCGCAGGAAAGGGGTGGGCGGACGCAGGGGCAGGAGGGCAGAAT